>JAYPZA010000004.1:52938-108384 GCA_038136095.1 Flavobacterium sp. | reverse complement strand
TCAGTATTTAGATTATATCACTCCAAAAAAATTAGAACCTTCAGTTCATAAGTTTCTTGATCAAAATATTTTTGATGATGCACCAAAAAACATTCGTTTCCAGAAACCCATTCAAAGAAATAAAAGAATGGAAAAATCTAAAAATAAATCTGTTTTCAATCCGCCAAAAAACTTAAAAAAAATTTCAACGTCAACGCCGAAAGTAAATTTGTTTAATGATAAAATAGTCCCTGGAAATATTGTTGAACATAATCGTTTTGGTCATGGAGAGGTTTTAAGTTTAGAGGGGACAGGTGCCAATATGAAAGCTGAAATACAGTTTGGAACCGTAGGAAAAAAGAAACTTTTACTTCAATTTGCGAAATTGAAGGTTATTGGTTGACAAATTGTTGAGTCAAACCAAAAATAAATACTTAATTTGCAGCATACAAAAGAATAGACATTTTAATTTATGACAAATTACGATTTAGAATACAATGCAGAAAGAACTCGTCTTATCATTCCAGAATATGGTAGACACATTCAAAAATTAGTGAACCATTGTATTTCTCTAAAAACCAAAGAAGAAAGAAATGAGATGGCTCTTGCCATTGTAGATGTGATGGGGAACTTACAACCTCATTTACGAGATGTTCCAGATTTTAAGCATAAATTATGGGATCAATTATACATCATGTCTGATTTTCAATTGGATGCAGATTCTCCATATGAAAAACCCTCAAAAGAAGAATTACAAGAAAAACCTGAGCCACTACCTTACCCTAAATCGGCTAATAAGTATCGTTTTTATGGAAATAACATTCAAATCATGATTGATACTGTTTTAACTTGGGAGGATGGAGAAATGAAAGATGCTTTGATTTTTACGATTGCAAATCATATGAAAAAATGCTTTTTAAACTGGAATAAAGACACTGTGAAGGATGATGTCATTTTTTCTCATTTATATGAGCTCTCCAATGGTAAGATTGATATTCGTAATTCAGAAGAGGCGTTGTCGGAGAGTAAAAACCTTCTTAGAAAAAGAAATACCCAAGGTCAAGGAGGATCTAATCATAAAAACAAAGGTAAAAATTACCAACATAAAAATAGAAAAAGATAATTATGGCTTCGTTTAAGATAGAAGGTGGTCACAAATTAAATGGAACAATTACTCCTCAAGGAGCTAAGAATGAAGCATTGCAAATTTTATGTGCCGTTTTGTTAACTTCTGAAAAAGTCTCAATAGACAACATACCTGATATCATTGACATCAATAAATTAATTTTTATTCTTGGCGAACTTGGAGTTAAAATTGAAAAATTGGGTAGAAATTCCTATACTTTTCAAGCAGATGAAATCAATTTAAAATACTTAGAATCTTCAGATTTTAAAAGAGATGGAAGTTCATTGCGTGGCTCAATAATGATTGTGGGCCCTTTATTAGCTCGTTTTGGAAGAGGCTATATCCCAAGACCAGGTGGAGATAAAATTGGAAGAAGAAGACTGGATACTCATTTTGAGGGATTTATCCGTCTTGGAGCCAGTTTTAGATATAACAAAGAAGAATATTTTTATGGTGTTGAAGCTCCAGATGGGTTGCAAGGAACAGACATGTTATTAGATGAAGCTTCTGTAACCGGTACAGCAAATATCGTTATGGCTTCTGTTCTTGCCAAAGGGACCACTAAAATTTACAATGCAGCCTGTGAACCATACATCCAACAGTTGTGTAAGATGTTAACGTCTATGGGAGCAAAAATAAGCGGAGTAGGATCTAATTTATTGGTGATTGAAGGAGTGAGCTCTTTATCAGGTTGTTCACATAGAATTTTACCTGATATGATTGAAATTGGTAGTTGGATTGGTTTAGCGGCGATGACACAATCTGAAATTACAATCAAAAATGTCAGTTGGAAGGATTTAGGACAAATACCGACTGTTTTTAGAAAACTTGGAATTCAACTAGAAAAAAAGGGAGATGATATATTTATTCCATCACAACATAACTATGAAATTCAAAATTATATTGATGGTTCAGTATTAACGGTTTCAGACGCACCCTGGCCCGGTTTTACGCCTGATTTACTCAGTATCGTATTGGTTGTTGCTACACAAGCAAAAGGAACTGTTTTAATTCATCAAAAGATGTTTGAGAGTCGATTATTTTTTGTCGATAAATTAATAGATATGGGAGCCAAAGTTATTTTGTGCGATCCTCATAGAGCAACGGTAATTGGTCACAATCGTCAATCTCAATTAAAAGCAACTAAGATGTCCTCTCCAGATATAAGAGCTGGAATATCTTTATTAATAGCTGCCTTATCTGCAAAAGGAGTTAGTATCATTAATAATATTGAACAAATAGATAGAGGGTATGAAGACATTGAAAATAGATTAAAATCTATTGGTGCTAAAATTGAAAGAATAGATAGCTAAAAGTTATTCCCAAAACTTTATAGAAATAGTGTCAATATGGCACTATTTTTTTATTGGCAAAATTATTGACTATAAAATGTAAACATTTTAACTGTAAAATAAAATGAGTAATAAAGAAAATACAAACGAGGAAGAATTAAAAAATACTGAAAAAGAAACTCAAGATTCAGAAAATCAAGAAGTTGAGTCTGTTGAACTATCTCCAGAAGAATTGATACAACAAGAAAAAGATAAATATTTAAGATTGTTTGCTGAGTTTGAAAACTATAAAAAAAGAACTTCCAAGGAACGAATTGAATTGTTTAAAACTGCCAGTCAAGAATTAATGACATCTTTACTGCCAATTTTAGACGATTTTGACAGAGGTCTACAAGAAATTAAAAAAGTTAAAGACAAAGAGTTGTTAAAGGGGATGCAATTGATCAATGATAAGTTTAAAAACACATTGTCTCAAAAAGGTCTCTCAGAGCTACTCGTAAAACAAGGCGATGATTTTGATGCCGAAATTCATGAAGCGATTACTCAAATTCCTGCACCATCAGAGAAGTTAAAAGGAAAAGTAATTGATGCTGTTGAAAAAGGATACAAGTTAGGGGATAAAATTATTCGTTATCCCAAAGTTGTAATTGGTCAATAACGAAACGATAAATAAGTTTCATTAACCAGACAATAACAATTGCAATAATTGATAATTGAAGAAAAATGGCAAAACAAGATTATTACGATATATTAGGAATTAGCAGATCGGCAAGTGCCTCAGAAATCAAAAAGGCATACCGTAAAATGGCAATTAAATATCATCCAGATAAAAACCCTGGAGATGCATCTGCAGAAGCAAAATTTAAAGATGCAGCCGAAGCATATGAGGTTTTGAGTGATCAAAATAAAAAAGCTAGATATGATCAATATGGTCATGCTGCATTTGAGGGAGCTCAAGGTGGTGGTGGCTTTGGCGGTGGTATGAATATGGAGGATATTTTTAGTCAGTTTGGAGACATCTTTGGTGGCGGCTTTGGCGGCTTTGGTGGAGGAGGTCAACGACGAGCAAGAGTTAAGGGTAGTAATATGCGTATTCGTGTTAAACTAACTCTAGAAGAAATTGCTAAAGGTGTTGAGAAAAAAGTAAAAGTTCGCAGAAAAGTAAAAGCTGATAATGTATCTTATAAGACTTGTCCTACTTGTAATGGTACTGGACAGCAAATGCGAGTTACTAACACCATATTGGGAAGAATGCAAACAGCCACAACTTGTGGAACCTGTCAAGGGTCTGGTGAAATTATTTCTAGCAAACCAAATGGATCAGATGCTCAAGGATTGATCGTAAAAGATGAAACTGTTTCCATTCAAATACCAGCTGGTGTTTCTGAAGGTGTTCAATTAAAAGTTGGAGGAAAAGGAAATGAGGCTCCAGGAAATAACTCAATCTCAGGAGATTTATTGGTACTCATTGAAGAAATTCAGCACGATACGTTAAAAAGAGAAGGAACAAATATTCACTATGATTTGTACATCAATTTTTCAGAAGCAGTTTTAGGAACCAATAAAGAAATTAGCACGGTTACTGGAAAAGTTAAAATTAAAATTGAACCAGGAACACAATCAGGAAAGATATTAAGATTAAAAGGGAAAGGACTACCTAGTATTGAACGTTATGGTTCTGGTGATTTTTTAATCCATATCAATGTATGGACTCCTCAAGAATTAACGAAAGAGCAACGACAGTTTTTTGAAAAAATGACCGATGATGATAATTTTGCTCCTTCGCCAAAAAAATCTGATAAATCATTTTTTGAAAAAGTAAAAGATATGTTTTCATAGTCAATCTTTCTAAAGTCATACTTCTTCCTTAGAAGTAAAAATAAAGATTGTATTTTTGAAAAATTAAAAGCAGACCTATCTTATCGCTTTGTTTGAATTGAATTCAATTCACTAAAACGATGTATTTATTGTTTTGATGGTTTTTTTGATTCAAATTAAGAGGAAAGTCCGGACACCATAGAGTAGCGAAGCGGATAACATCCGTCCGATGTAAATCGAGGACAAGTGCAACAGAAAGCAAGTACAGTTCGGCTGTAGTGAAATCAGGCAAACTCTTCGTGGTGAAATGTCATGTACATTAGAGATTGAGGGTAACTCGCCCGATTCTAAGGGGTAGGCAGATAGATTCTAAGAGTAATTTTAGAACTAGATAAATGATAAGAATCCTTTCAGGAAAACAGAATCCGGCTTATTGGTCTGCTTTTTTTAATAATTCTTCAAAGAAATTTATCTTTTATCATTTTTTATTGAAATATTCTTAATAAATATTAGGATCAATTTCATTTATATATTTATAAGAGCTATCGATTATTTTTAGTTAAAATATTCTTTAAAAATTGTAGTTTTGTAACACTGAATTTTGGCAATTAAAATTGATAAGTTCAGTACTTGAAATTTAATAAACCTGAATACCCATTTTAAACAAAAGGATTCTTTTATGAACGTTTACCAGGATTACATCAAAGAGATTAATGAAAGAAAAACTCAAGGTCTTCATCCAAAGCCAATTGATGACTCGACATTGTTAAGTGAAATAATTTTACAAATTAAAGATCTTGACAATCAGTACCGAAAAGATTCGTTAGACTTTTTTATATACAATACGCTACCTGGAACGACAAGTGCTGCAGGAGTTAAGGCTAAATTCTTAAAAGAAATCATTCTTAAAGAATCTATTGTTGAAGAAATATCTCCAGCCTTTGCTTTCGAACAGTTATCACATATGAAAGGAGGCCCCTCAATAGAAGTACTTTTAGACTTGGCTTTAGGTTCAGATCAATCGATTGCTCAAGAAGCTTCAAAAGTTTTGAAAACACAAGTATTCTTGTACGATGCTGATGTACAGCGTTTGGAAGAAGCATACAATAATGGATCAGAGATTGCTAAAGAAATTATAGAAAGTTACGCACAAGCTGAGTTTTTTACAAAATTACCCGATGTAGAAGAAGAAATTGAAGTGGTGACCTATATTGCTGGAATTGGTGATATTTCAACAGATTTGCTTTCTCCAGGAGCAGATGCTCACTCTCGTTCTGATAGAGAATTACATGGTCAGTCAATATTTGAACACAACAAAGACATGCAACAAGAATTGTTAGCATTGAAAGATAAACATCCAGGTAAACGTGTCATGTTGATTGCAGAAAAAGGGACCATGGGAGTAGGTTCTTCCAGAATGTCTGGAGTGAATAATGTGGCTTTATGGACAGGTATCGAATCGAGCCCTTACGTACCATTTATTAATATTGCTCCTGTCATAGCGGGAACTAACGGAATTTCTCCCATTTTTTTAACAACAGTTGGAGTTACAGGCGGAATAGGAATTGATCTTAAAAATTGGGTAAAGAAAAAAGATGCTGAGGGTAAAACAGTATTAGATGAAGATGGAGAACCTGTTTTGGAACAGACTTACTCAGTTGATACTGGAACAGTTCTGACCATTAATACAAAAGAGAAAAAGCTTTATAACGGAAAAGAGGAATTAAAAGACATTTCGGCTGCACTGACTCCACAAAAAATGGAATTCATCAAAGCTGGTGGTTCTTATGCAGTTGTTTTTGGTAAAAAACTACAAACTTTTGCTGCAAGAGTATTAGGGATAGATGTTCCTCAAGTATATGCTGCATCTAAAGAAGTTTCTATTGAAGGACAAGGTCTTACAGCTGTTGAAAAAATATTCAACAAAAATGCTGTTGGAACTACCCCTGGAAAGACATTACATGCTGGGTCTTATGTTCGTGTAGAAGTGAATATAGTAGGTTCACAAGACACTACTGGATTGATGACTTCTCAAGAATTGGAAATGATGGCTGCAACTGTGATTTCACCAATAGTTGATGGTGCATATCAGTCTGGGTGTCATACAGCTTCAGTTTGGGACAGTAAGTCCAAGGCAAATATTCCAAGATTGATGAAATTTATGAATGATTTTGGTCTAATAACAGGTAGAGATCCTAAGGGGATGTATCATCCAATGACCGATGTTATTCATAAAGTTCTTAATGACATCACTGTTGATGATTGGGCTATCATAATTGGTGGAGATTCACATACAAGAATGTCTAAAGGAGTTGCTTTTGGAGCGGATTCAGGAACGGTAGCACTTGCTTTAGCAACTGGAGAGGTTTCCATGCCCATACCTGAATCAGTAAAAGTTACTTTTAAAGGAAATATGAAGGATCATATGGACTTTAGAGATGTGGTTCATGCAACACAATCTCAAATGCTTCAGGAATTTGGAGGTGAAAATGTATTCCAAGGAAGGATCATTGAGGTACATATAGGAACATTACCTTCCGATCAAGCTTTTACTTTTACAGATTGGACAGCAGAAATGAAAGCAAAAGCCTCGATATGTATTTCTCAAGATGATACTTTGATAAAGTCTCTTGAAATTGCAAAAAGTAGGATTCAAATCATGATTGACAAGAAGATGGATAATGAAAAGCAAGTTCTTCAAGGTCTAATTGATTTAGCAAACAAAAGAATAGATCAAATCAAATCAGGTGAAAAACCACCATTAACTCCAGATGAAAATGCAAAATATTATGCTGAATTTGTGGTTGATTTAGATATTATTGATGAACCAATGATTGCTGACCCCGACGTTCATAATGAAGATGTTTCTAAGCGTTACACTCATGATACCATTCGAGAATTATCTTACTATGAAGGTGCAAAAGATATAGACTTAGGTTTTGTAGGATCTTGCATGGTTCATAAAGGTGATATCAAGATTGTTTCCAAAATGCTCAGAAATTTAGAGGAAGAATATGGAAAGGTAGAATTCAATGCACCATTGGTTGTTACTGCTCCAACCTACAACATTATAGAAGAGCTCAAACAAGAAGGTGATTGGGAATTACTTCAAAAATATTCAGGATTTGAATTCGACGATAACAAACCGAAAGGAGAGGCTAGGACTACATATGATAATATTTTGTATTTAGAACGCCCAGGATGTAACTTGTGTATGGGGAATCAAGAGAAAGCTGAAAAAGGAGATACTGTTATGGCTACCTCTACACGTTTATTTCAAGGACGTGTAGTTAAAGATTCTGATCGTAAAAAAGGAGAATCTTTGTTAGCATCAACACCAGTAGTGGTTCTTTCGGCTATTTTAGGTCGAATTCCAACCATTGAAGAATACAAGGTTGCCGTGTCAGGAATTAAACTAACTCAATTTGCTCCTCCATTAAAAAAGATGACTACAAAGCCACCATTACCAGGCCATTTAGTCTCTTATTAATAGTATTATTGATGCACGAATTGTTTGTGTAAACTATGATTTTATTGAAAGATGAGGAGAGTTTTGCAAAGGATTATCAAAGGTCTCAATAATTAGAGACTAGGTATTTGATTTAGTTGTTAACTCATTGATTACGTCTATAATAATTTTACAACCTTCAATTATTTCTTTTTTAGTAATCGTTAGTGGTGGAGTAATTCTAATGGCTCTTCCTTCAAATAATAGGAAAAATAAGATCAATCCTTTTTCTAAACATCTGTGAATGATTTTTGCAGCCAGTTCTGGGGTTTCAACAATAGCAGCTAGCATCAACCCTTTTCCTCTTATTTCTTTAATGACAGGATGTTGTAGTTGATCTCGTAACCATTGTTCTTTTGTTAGAGTATCTTCTATTAATGTTGAATTATTAATGGTTTTTATAGTTGCTAATCCTGCAGCAGCAATAACAGGGTGTCCGCCAAAAGTTGTGATATGTCCTAAACTAGGATTATGCTTTAATAAATCCATCAAATATTTTTTGGCAATGAAGGCTCCAATTGGCATTCCTCCACCCAAACCTTTTCCTGTAATGATGATATCCGGTGTTACTTCATAATTTTCGAATCCCCAAAATTTACCTGTTCGTCCAATACCTGTCTGAATTTCATCTAAAATTAATAATGCCCCAACTTCTTCACAACGTTTCTTTACTTTTTTTAGGTAGTCGTTTTTTGGAGTAATAAAACCTGCACCACCCTGAATTGTCTCAAGAATTACTGCAGCTGTTTTGTCAGAAATTTTTTCCAAATCAGAAATGGTATTGTATTGAATGAATTTTGTACCGGGAATTAAAGGCCTAAAAGCTCTATTTTGTTGTTCTGCGCCAGAAACACTCATAGAACCTTGTGTATTTCCATGATAGGAATGATGAGCAGCTATAATTTCAAATCTTTTTGTAAAACGTTTTGCCAGTTTTAAAGCTCCTTCACAAGCTTCGGTTCCCGAATTAGTTAAATAGACACTATAACTTTCAGGCAATGATTCTGAGAGTAGTTTACATAACTCTAATGGTGATTTTTGGATGAATTCTCCATAAACCATTACGTGAGCATAATGATCTAATTGATTTTTTACAGCCTTAGTTACTTCAGGATGTTGATGCCCAAGACTATTTGCAGAAACTCCAGCAACAAAATCTAGGTATTTTTTGTTCTTAGTATCGTATATATAACACCCATTAGCCTTTTTTATCTCAATAGATAAAGGCTGTTGAGTAGTTTGAGCTTGATATTTTAGAAACGCCTCTTTCATTGATTTCCATTCTTCGAAAAGTTATAAGGTATCAAAACCTTTTCATTTTAATTATTAGATTCTTTGGTTTTTGTATCTATGGGTTCTATTATTTCATCTAAAAAAATATCCTCCTTATTTTTCGGTTGTTCAGACTCCCTCCAAATAAATCCATTCAATCTTCTATCAATATCTGGGTATTTTGATGGAGGGTATGTTTTTCCATCAGACATTTTTAAACATTTGATTTGGTTGATTTCACTTTTAGTCAACTCAAATTCTATATTGCTACAATATTGTTTGGTAATTGTTTCTAGGACACCCTCATCATTTCTGTTAAAGTTAACAGCTTCACCATTTCCTTTAACTAAGAAAATCTTAAGTTCGTTATCAATAAATTTACCAAACATATTCCTACCTTTAATTTGATTGAAATTTTCAGGATCTATGGAGTCTTTTTGAATCAAAAATGAATTTCCAAGTATCTTTAGAGAATCTAACTTTTCAGTTTTTTTATGAGTTAGCAAATGAATGCTATCACCAGTAATTTGACTTTTCTCAGACCATAAGACTGGATTTACATACATTTTAGTGATTCCACTTGATTGATCTGTATGAAGAGAATCGCACTTGCCTTGAAGATCTTGTTTAAAGATTTTTACTTTGTAATAAGAACGAATGATTCTTTGGTCCTTTTTTCCTGTTACCAACAGCGTATCTCCATGAATGAATGTAGAATCATTTTCTACAACAGAAATCGCTACAGCTCTTCTAACCATTAAAATTGAATCTTTCTTTTGAAAATATTCTGCATAATTTCCTTTGGCAACGAAATTTTCTGTGGTATCAATAATTTTAATATTATTGGTCGCAGAGGCAAATCCTCTGAGCTTGTCATAATACAAACTGTCTCCTTCGATGGTACGTTCATCCAAATATAGTTTCGCGTTTTTAACAAAATGAGAAATGTCTGTATTTGTATTATAATACCCTCTCTCTGAATAAATTTTGTTGTTATCTTTTAAATTGGTAATGGTGGATGGACCATATAAAAAAGCATGTCCCAAGTCTGTATAATAATCTAAATGGTTTGATTCTATTTTTTCATCAGGATTGGTAATAATTACTTTAGTGGTTGCAGTAAATTTTTTCTTTTCGAGGTAATAGTTTCCATTTTTACTTTTTAAAACATTTTTTTGATCCTTGATCACTGCATGATCTTTATAATATAATAACTGACTTGCTCTGTTAAAGTATAATGTATCTGTTGTCAAAGTCATTGTTGGATCTTTCAAAACAACATTCCCCCAAGAAACTGTTTTTTTTGAATTAGCATCATAATCTACATAATCACTATACTGTTTAATTGTATCTCCTTGATTGATTACGACATCATTAATTGCTTTGAAAAAATTGGTTTCCTTGTAGTAAAAAGCTTTTTTTGAAGTTAACACAGCTCCTGCATGGGTCATCGTAACGTTTCCTATTAAAACAGTAGCACCGGGATACTTTTCTTCGTCTGAAAATTGAATATCAGCATCAAATTTTATTTTTTTCTGTTGTGAAAAACAAACAGAACAAATAAATAAAGTTAGAATTATTAACTGATTTTTTTTCAAGATTATGATCTGTTTTTATTTACTAAAATAATGAAATAAAAAAGAAGAGCTTCTTAATATTTAGATAAAAAACTATCGAAGAATCGTTTGTTTTCTATCCGGACCCACTGAAACTATTTTAATGGGTACTTCAGTTTCTTTTTCGATAAAAGCAACATAGTCTAATAAGTTTTGGGGTAATTGATCTTCTGAAGTCATTTTTGTTAAATCTTCATCCCAACCTTTAAATTCAGTATAATTTACACTAACATTTTCTGGTTCTATGTTGTATGGTAAATGATCAACTTTTTTCCCTTTATAATTATAAGAAGTACACACTTTTAATGTGTCAAATCCAGACAGAACATCACCTTTCATCATCATAAGTTGAGTCACACCATTGACATTAACAGCATATTTTAAAGCCACTAAATCTAACCATCCACATCTTCTTGGTCTTCCTGTTGTTGCTCCGAATTCATGACCTACTTTTGCCATTGTTTTCCCGTATTGATCAAAGAGTTCTGTTGGAAATGGACCAGAACCAACTCTTGTTGTATAGGCTTTGAATATTCCAAAAACGTCAGAAATTTTATTTGGAGCAATTCCCAAACCAGTACAAGCTCCAGCAGCAGTCGTATTTGAAGAAGTTACATATGGGTAAGTACCAAAATCAATATCCAATAGAGACCCTTGAGCCCCCTCTGCTAAGATTGTCTTATTTTCTTTGATAGCTGTGTTTAAAAATTCTTCACTATCAATAAACTGTAAGTTTCTTAATTTATTAACTCCCTCAATGAATTCCTCTTCCAATTCTTTTAAATCGTACTGAATTTCTACATCAAAAAAATCAAGCATTTTAATATGCTTTTCAGTTAATTTTTGATATTTATTTTTCCAGTCACTCATCTCTAAATCTCCTATCCTCATTCCATTTCTTCCTGTCTTATCCATGTAAGTAGGTCCAATTCCTTTTAGCGTAGATCCAATTTTTGCTTTTCCCTTTGAAGTTTCTGAGGCAGCATCCAACAATCGATGAGTTGGTAATATCAAATGAGCTTTTCTAGAAATTAACAGTTTTGATTTATAATCAATATCATGTTTTTCTAAATTTTCTAATTCCTTTTTAAAAATAACAGGATCAATTACGACACCATTACCCACAACGTTAAGAGCTTTTTCGTGAAAAATTCCAGAAGGTATGGTGTGTAGGACATGCTTGTGTCCATCAAAAATTAATGTATGTCCTGCGTTAGGCCCCCCTTGAAAACGAGCGATTATATCATAGTTTTTAGTTAAAACATCAACTATTTTTCCTTTACCTTCGTCTCCCCATTGCAGTCCTAGTAGTAAATCTACTGCCATATTTTTAAAAATCGTTTGTTAGTTGTTTGATTGTTTTTTTGTTCCGTAGAAATAAAGCGAATGATTGTGAATATCAATATCAAAAACTTCTTCAATTGTTTTTTTGATAAGTTGAATTCTAGGGTCGCAAAATTCTTTTACCTCCCCAGAATCAGTTAGTATTAAATGATCATGCTGCTTGTCAAAATAACTTTTTTCGTAACGTGCCATGGTTTGACCATCAAATTGATGCTTTCTTACCAAGCCACAATCCAATAATAAATCGATGGTATTGTAGAGTGTTGCTCTACTGACACGGTAGTTTTTATTTTTCATTTTGATATACAAAGATTCAATATCAAAATGCTCGTCAACATCATAAATCTCCTGAAGAATAGCATATCTTTCGGGAGTTTTTCTGTGTTTCTTCTCTTCTAAAAAGGCAGTAAATACTTTTTTTACGACTTCTTGATTATTTTTTGAGACCATGTGATAATCACTTTATAAAAAAACAAATTTAAGCTTATTATTCAAATAAAGAAGTGTTTTGTAAGAAGGTTATTTACATTGTATTAACACGTTCTACTTTTTGAACTCCTTCCACTTTTTTTATTTTTTCAATTAATTTATTTAGTTGAGTTTTGTTTTTAACGCTGATTGATAATTTTCCATCAAATACTCCTTCATTTCCAGAAATATTGATTCCATGAATGAATACATCCATATTGTTGGATATGATTTTTGTGATGTTATTGATCATTCCTCTTTTATCTACCCCCCCTATCTTTAAAATGACTTTATATTCCTGATTTGTAGAATCAATCCATTTTGCTTTTAAAATTCGGTATGCATAATTGGATTGCAATGAAATGGAGTTCGGACAGTCTTTTTTGTGGATTTTAATTCCATCATTGATTGTAAGAAACCCAAAAACATCATCACCAGGTATTGGTTTGCAACATTTTGAATATTTATAATCTAACTTTTCTTCCTCCTGTCCAAAAACCAAACCATCATATTTTGAGGTAATTTCTTCCTTGTTAATTAACTCTTTAGAGGGGGCTCTTGTCAACCTTTTTTTGAAAAAGTTTACGATTTTATTATTCCTTTGACTTACAAAATTTTTGAGTTGTGTATTGTCTATGGCACCATTACCAATTCTAAAAAATAAATCAAAACTTGTTCTAAGTTTGAAAAATATAACGAGTTCATTGATGGATTTTTCATCAAAATTAATTTTTAGATGACGTAATTTTCTTGCAAGGATTGCTTTCCCCTCTTCAGCAATCTTTTTTTCCTCTTCTTTTAATGCTGTTTTTATCTTGGTTCTAGCTCTCGCTGTGATTACAAAATCTAACCATCGAGTGTTGGGTTTATTATTTACGGATGTTAAAACTTCAATCTGATCACCACTGTTGAGTTCGTAACTTAAAGGAACCAATTTTCCATTTACTTTCACCCCTCTGCATTTTAGCCCTATGTCTGTGTGTATAGAAAAAGCAAAATCCAATGCAGAAGCTCCTTTAGGTAATGATTTTAAATCTCCATTTGGAGTAAAAACATAAATTTCTTTAGCATAGAGGTTTAATTTGAAGTCCTCAACAAAATCAACGGCATTGATGCTTTGATTTTCTAAGGCTTCTTTTAATCGATTTAACCATCCATCCAAACCATTTTCATTTTCCACACCTTGTTTGTATTTGAAATGTGCTGCATATCCTTTTTCAGCAATTTCATCCATTCTGTTGGACCGAATTTGAACTTCAACCCATTTAGACTGTGGTCCAACAACGGTTATGTGTAAAGCTTCGTAACCGGTAGATTTTGGTTGTGATATCCAATCACGAAGTCTTGATGGATTTGGTTTGAAGTAATCTGTAACTATTGAGTAGATTTTCCATGCATCAAATTTTTCATCTTTTGAAGTAGGTTCAAAAATAATTCTAATCGCAAATTTATCATAGACCTCATCAAAGGAAACGTTTTGTTTCCGCATTTTTCTTCGTATGGAATAAATGGATTTAAAACGCCCTTTAATTTGATATTTGAAATTTTCTTTGGTCAAACCATTGTTAATGATATTGGCAAATGATTTGATGTATTTGTTTTGATCTTCACTACTTTCACTGATTTTATCAACGATGTCATTATAAACCTCAGGTTCCGTATATTTTAATCCTAAATCCTCCAATTCAGTTTTGATATTATACAGTCCTAGTCGATGGGCAAGAGGGGCATAAATGTATAAGGTTTCAGATGCAATTTTTACTTGTTTATGTGGAGGCATAGCATCCATGGTTTGCATGTTATGCAATCGATCTGCAACCTTAATAAGAATGACTCTAACATCATCATTTAAGGTGAGTAACATTTTTCTGAAATTCTCAGCTTGTATGGAATAGTCTTTATCTTTTTTTAAGTTTGAAATCTTGGTCAAACCACTTACAATTCTTGCTACAGTTTCCCCAAAAAGACGCTCAATATCATCGATTGAATATTTTGTGTCTTCAACAACATCATGTAGTAAAGCAGCTGCAATTGAAGTTGCACTCAATCCAATTTCATTGGCAACAATTTTAGCCACCGCAATGGGATGAAAAATATAAGGTTCTCCACTTTTCCTCCTTTGGTTTGAGTGTGCCTCTACAGACAAATTAAAAGCCTTACGAATCATTAACTTATCAGACCTTGAAAGGGTTTGATAGGTTTCTTTCAAAAGATTTTTATATCGCTTGGCGATCTCTTTGTTTTCTTCTTCTATGGTAGCTTTATATTCCAATGTTTTAATTTCCCTTTGAATACATGATTAGTGAGTTATTATGGTCATCACAACATGAATGAAATGTACCATAAAAAAAGCGTCTAGGCAAGTTTTTTTTAACAATCAGTTTATTGTTTTAATTTCTGAATTCTATGGAGTAAAGTAGGATGAGAGTAATGAAAAAACACATAAAGTGAGTGTGGAGTTAAATTACTCAAACTATTTTTTGATAGTTTTTTTAGTGAACTAATTAATGGTTTGCTTGCAAACGTAGTTTTTGCATAATTGTCTGCTTGAAACTCAAATTTTCTTGACATTAAATTTACAATCAAACCAGTAATCATTGAAATGGGTGAGTACAAAACTCCAAAAGCAACCAAACCAATATGAAAACTTGGTATAGACACTCCTAAAGCCTTTGATAACAAAGGGGTTTTAATAAATAATGACAAAATAAAGAAAGTCAAACCAGTAATTACAATAGAGCTTATGAGATTAAAAATGATATGATTTTTTTTGTAATGACCTACTTCATGAGCTAAAACAGCAACAATCTCCTCAGTATCTAAGTCATTGATAAGTGTGTCATATAAGGTGATTCTTTTTTGATTTCCAAAACCAGAAAAATAGGCATTTGCTTTTGTAGAACGCTTAGACCCATTGATTACAAAGATGTTATTTAATTTAAATCCAACTGAATTTGCATATTTGGTAATGGCTTTTTTTAATTCTCCATTTTCTAAAGGTGTTTGTTTATTAAATAAAGGGACAATTAGTTTTGAATAAAACATATTCATAAAAATTGTAAAAATTGTGACCAACCCCCAAGCAAAAAGCCAAAATTTATCTCCTGTTTTCTGATAAAACCAAACAATAATTGAAAGAATCAATCCTCCCAAAACAGCAGACATTACCAAACTCTTTAGTTTGTCAAGAAAAAATGTTTTTTTAGAGCTTTTATTGAAGCCAAATTTTTCTTCAATCACGAAGGTTTTGTAATATGAAAAAGGAGTTGTTAAAATATCGCTACCAATCATAAGTATACCAAAAAATATAAGTGCAATTACAATTGGATTGCTTGAATAATTTCTAGAAAAGTTGTCCACAATAAAAAATCCGTCCAAAAAGAAAAAGCTTAACGTCAATAGGATAGAAAATACTGAAGAAATCGTACTAAATCGATTATTTACTTTTTTATAAGATTGAGATTTATAGTATTCTTCAGAGGAATAGACATCAGATAATTCTTTTGGTATTTCATCATTAAAATGTTTTGAGTTCAAATAATCAAGAATCTTATCGAACACAAAATTTACAATTAAAATTGTGATAATGATGTAAAATAAAGTAGAGGGTAACATGTTATTTTTTTAATTTTTTTGATGCATACATAGCAGCTCCAATAATACCGGCATTATTTCTGAATTTTGAAATTTTTACATTGACATCGGTGGTTAAATATTTTTTAAACTCATCGTATTTTTTACTGATACCGCCCCCTAAAATGACTAGATTAGGAGAAAATACAGTTTTTATGTATTCCAATAATACATTCAAACGAAGTGCCCATTGTTCAAGAGAAAGATTTTCTTTTTTTCTTATTGAATCAGCAGTAAAATACTCAATAATTTGTCCGTCTTTATGTAATAATTTACCCACCTCTAAATTTGGAACTAGTTTTCCGTTGTAAAACAATCCTGATCCAATTCCTGTTCCGATGGTAATTACCAATACAACCCCTTTTTGCTTTTTTCCAGCACCTAAGTTTACCTCTGCAATTCCTGCTAGATCAGCGTCGTTACTTACATAGAAAGGCAGCTTGCATTTTTTTTCAAAACAATCATCAACCTTCACACCGAGCCATTTGCTACTTAAATTCCCATAATGAATACATTGACCGTTAACAATGGTAGTTGGAAAACTGCACCCAACTGCACTTTCCCAATTGAAATGATCAATCATACTTTTAACCACTTTTGATATATTTTTTGGTGTGGCAGGTTTTGGAGTAGGAATTCGGTGTCTATCAGAGATCAATTTTCCTGATTTTGTATCTACGATGGCTGCTTTTATTCCTGAACCTCCGATATCTATACCTAATATTTTCATTTTTTCTGATTAAATTTTCTTTGTCTATTTGCTTCAAATACTAATATTGCTGCTGCAACCGAAACATTCATTGAGTCTATTTCTCCATTCATAGGAATATTGATATTCTTGGTCGCTTTTTTTCTCCAAATTTCAGTAAGCCCATTATTTTCACTTCCAACAACCAATGCAGTTCCGGAGGTGTAATTTTCTTCTGTATACACATTTGAATTTTGAAGTGTTGCTGCATAAATGTTTATCTCTTTTTCTTCCAAGAATGAAAGAATCTTTTCAGAACTTGCTATCGCAACTTGATTGGTAAACAAACAACCTATACTTGATCTGATCACATTTGGATTGTAGAGATCTGTTTTAGGATCCGCTAAAATCACAGCATCGACATCTGCCGCATCAGCCGTTCGTAACATTGCACCAATATTACCAGGCTTTTCAATACCCTCTAAGATTAAAAGTAATGGATCTTGCTTTTCAAATAGAATGTTGTTTAAATCGTTCTTTTTTGAATTGGCGATGGCTATGATTCCTTCTGTCGATTCCCTATAGGCAATTTTTTGATATATTTCTTTTGAAATTTCAATCAGTTCAATTTCTTCAAATTTTGATAAGTACTCTTCCGAAATAATTGAGGGCAAAAACCATAGGGAAGTGATGGTATAATTTCCTTTTATAGCCAATTCGATTTCTCTTTTTCCCTCGATTACAAACAATTCTTGTTTTTTTCTCTCACGAGATTTTTCTTGAAGCTTAAGAATGTTTTTTATTTGTGGATTTTGAAGGCTTGTGATTCGTTTCATCAATACAAAAGTACCGAAATTTAAAGCATTAAAAAAGTATCAATCCTACGACCTTAAACAAATTATATTTTCAACGTCTAAAAATGAATATCGTTCTAAAAATCTCTAATTGTTTTTATAACCTGTCTTTTTGTAATAACCAATTAACAGGTCAACCACATAATTGTACGACTTGATTCCATCTTTTTGATTGTTTGATTCCAAATAGGCGTTATAACCTTTTTTAATTATGGGTTCGAAAGGATTTTTATACTTTCTCCAAAACTCTGATGATTCTTGAAAATCTTTAATGATTCCTTTGTTGATGGTGTTGTATAATTCAATATATATTTTTTGATCTCTATGATACAATTCAAAAATAACATAACGTGTTGCCATTCGATACGCTGCATATTTGAAATAAAGATCCTCGTTCGACAATGCAGCCAAAAATCCTATAAAATTTGCTTCATTTTCTGCAGCAAAACCAATCTGATGGGCCATTTCATGACAGGTAGTGGTAGGCATGATTGTCTTTGGTATTTTATCGTTTACTTGAGCTTCACCTGTAAAAGGATTGAAATAACCTGAGACTCCATTATAGGATTGAATCAAACTCATCAATGAACTTTTAACCTTGCCAAATTTGTAGGAAAATTCTGGAAAATCTAATGATAGTTGATCATAACCATTTCTTGCAAGTAAATATATTTTTTCGTTGGAATATGGAATGGTTACTTGTAAGCTATCTGATTTTGTGAATCAAATATGGGCTTCGATTAACATTGAAATCAAATAAGTTGATAGATCAATTAGTTGTTCATTTGAATAAGTTGATTTTTCATAGCCTAATCTTTTTGAAAGAGGTTCTCTGTAGTAATTGAGCCCCCAAAAAAGATAAAAACAACAATAAACTATCGACAAAATACAAGTGATCTTGACCACCTTATGTTTGAACCCTTTGAATTTAGTTTTAAAAAGAATGTATACAAATCTCAATCCATAAATAATGATTGAAAAAAGCAATACATCACCTACTGAAAAAGGAATCCAACCCAATAAAACTTGCATTGCACGACTCCAGTATTTAAAAACGACTCCAGAATAATAATTTTCAATGAATGAAGGATAATTTTTAGCCCATTCAATTAAAATGATTGATGTCACTAAAAAAAGAATTGGAAAAAAAAATCTGTTGTTAATTTTCATTGAAGTAAAAGTACACAACTATTTTACAACTTGAAACTTTGTTAACAGGATAATAACAATTTGTTTAACAAATCTTGTGTACAAAAAAATACCAATTTTAGAATCTTCATTTCCGTGTAAAAATATACATTTGTTATCATGGAAAAAACACAACCCTTTGCCAATAAAAAAGATAAAAGTAGAATCATCAGCTTAGAAAAGGGGAAAATACCCCCACAGGCGATTGACCTTGAAGAAGCTGTACTTGGAGCAATGATGATTGATAAAAAAGGGATTGATGACGTGATTGATATTCTTCATCCTGATGCTTTTTATGAAGTGAAGCATCAAGAAATTTACAGAGTGATTTACGATTTATTTCAAGAGTCTCAACCGATCGATTTATTGACTGTTTCAAATGCATTAAGAAAAAATGCAAAATTAGATTTGGTTGGAGGTGATTTTCACTTGATTCGTTTGACTCAAAAAGTTGCTTCATCTGCACATATTGAATTTCATGCGAGAATTATTCTTCAAAAATACATTCAAAGAAGGCTGATTAACATTTCTAATGACATCATTGAAAATGCATACGATGAAACTACAGATGTTTTTGATTTATTAGACAACGCTGAGGCCAAATTATTTGAAGTCACTCAAGGAAATTTAAAAAAGAGCTCTGAGGGAGCGAGTGACCTTGTAAAACAGGCATTAAACAAAATTCAAGAAATTTCCAATAAAGAGGGGATGAGTGGTCTTGCTACTGGTTTTACAAAATTAGATGCTCTTACTTCTGGTTGGCAGCCTTCCGATTTAATTATCATTGCAGCTCGTCCTGGTATGGGTAAAACGGCCTTTGTAATTTCTATGGCTAAAAACATGGCGATTGATTTTAATTATCCAGTGGCTGTTTTTTCGTTAGAGATGTCTTCAGTTCAATTAATAACTCGTATGATTTCATCTGAAACTGGTTTGACTTCAGAAAAACTTCGGAAAGGTAATTTGGAACCTCACGAATGGGAGCAGTTGAATGTGAAAGTTAAACGCCTATCTGATGCTCCAATATTTATTGATGATACTCCATCATTATCAATTTTTGATTTGCGTGCAAAAGCACGTCGTTTGGTGTCTCAACACCAAGTAAAAATCATTGTCATCGATTATTTACAATTGATGACTACTGGAAATAATAAATCAGGAGGAAATCGTGAGCAAGAAATATCTATGATATCTAGAAATTTAAAAGCGTTAGCTAAAGAATTAGAAGTTCCCGTAATTGCCTTATCTCAGTTATCTAGAGCTGTTGAGACCAGAGGAGGAAGCAAACGACCTTTGTTGTCTGATTTACGTGAATCCGGTGCAATTGAACAAGATGCAGACATCGTTTCGTTTATTTTTCGTCCAGAATATTATGGGATGACAGAATGGGATGATGATGATCATACACCTTGTGAGGGGCAAGGAGAATTTATTGTAGCGAAACACAGAAATGGAGGTTTGGATAACATACGTTTGAAATTTACTGGTCACCTTGCGAAATTTTCTGATTTAGAAGAAGGGTTTAGTAGTGAATTTCAATCAAGTATGAATAGCAATTTAGCACAAGATGTATTTCCTGATACTCGAATAGAACCAAAAGATGCTTTTAGAATGGACGACGACGACGATGTTCCCTTTTAATTATTAATGTATTGATTCATTTATTGCACATTGAATCGGTTTTAAAATCAACATTTTTAAACGACGTAATTTGAAAAAATACATCCCATTCTTCTTTTTGCTTTTTTCACAATTTTTAGAGGCTTCATTCATTTACATCCCAATGAGTCATGACAATCAAAAGAATCATTTAAAAGCTTATGGTATCGTATATTTTTCTTTACAATCAGGCTTAAAGTCAAAATGGTTGTTGAATTATGATGGAGGCGCATTTTTGATCGAAAACAATGTGTTAATTGAAAATGAATGTAGTATTCGTGGTATTACTTATCAAATTATCTCTGATGCCAAAGCTCAATTGATCTTAGAAGACATTTCCTCACCCTCAAAAAATCAAGAGGCCATCACTTTGGAAAAAGCTCCTAAAATTGCTGTATATTCTCCAAAAGATAAAATGCCGTGGGATGATGCCGTTACGATGGTATTAACGTATGCAGAAATTCCTTTTGACATTGTTTATGATCGGGAAGTATTAAATGATCAATTGTTATTGTATGAATGGTTGCATCTGCATCATGAGGATTTTACGGGTCAATTTGGACGTTTTTATGGATCTTTTAGAACTGCTCCTTGGTATGTAGATGGGAAATTACGTGCTGAAAAATTAGCAAATGAATTGGGATTTGACAAAGTATCAAATGCGAAATTAGCTGTCAGTAAAAAAATTAGAGATTATGTAGTTGGTGGTGGTTTTATGTTTGCAATGTGTTCTGCAACTGATAGCTTTGATATTGCATTATCAGCAGATGGAGTTGATATTGCAGAGTCAATGTTTGATGGTGATCCTTCGGAGTTGAATTATCAATCAAAAATTAATTTTAATAATACTTTTGCTTTTGAAAATTTCACTTTGATAAGAAATCCAACCACTTATGAGTTCTCTTCAATTGATATGACTCGTAAAAGAAAAATTCCAAAAACTTCAGATTATTTTTCTTTAATAGAATTTTCAGCAAAATGGGATCCCATTCCTACCATGTTAACTCAAAACCACACGCAATTGGTTAAAGGTTTTATGGGACAAACCACTTCTTTTGATCGAAATTCAATTAAATCAAATGTTTTGGTTATGGGAGAAAATAAAACCAATAGAGAGGCAAGGTATATTCACGGAACCAAAGGAAAAGGAATGTTTACATTTTATGGTGGTCACGATCCAGAGGATTATACCCATAGAGTAGGAGATCCTAAAACTGAATTGGATTTGCATCCAAACTCTCCAGGCTATCGACTCATTTTGAATAATATTTTGTTTCCAGCAGCAAAAAAGAAAAAGCAAAAAACATAGTTAATAACCTGTTGATTTCGTTTCAAATAATTCTTGTGAATTGCCTTGTAAAAAATTACATTTGTTCATCAAAAAGAAATCAATGGCAACAATTCAACAATTAGAAGATTTTACACAACAAGTACGTAGAGATATATTAAGAATGGTACACGCAGTTAACTCTGGTCATCCAGGTGGATCTCTAGGTTGTGCAGAGTTTTTTACCATTCTATATCAAGAAGTATTAGAATATTCAACAGAATTTTCCATGGATGGAAAAGATGAGGATCTTTTCTTTTTGTCGAATGGTCACATTTCTCCTGTCTTTTACAGCGTTCTGGCTAGAAGTGGTTTTTTTCCAGTCAAGGAATTGGCAACATTTAGAAAAATCAATACACGTTTACAAGGACATCCAACAACACATGAAGGACTTCCAGGTATTCGAATTGCCTCAGGGTCACTGGGTCAAGGAATGTCAGTAGCTATTGGAGCAGCCGAAGCTAAAAGATTGAATGATGATGATAAGATTGTCTATTCTTTACATGGTGACGGAGAACTTCAAGAAGGTCAAATATGGGAATCTGCAATGTATGCTTCAGCAAAAAAAATAGATAATTTAATAGCTACAATAGATGTTAATGGCAAGCAAATAGATGGAAGTACTGACGAGGTTTTGTCCATTGGAAGTATCAAGCAAAAGTTTGAGGCTTTTGGTTGGGAAGTTTTAGAAGTCAAAAAAGGAAATGATCTTACTTCTATTCATGCTGGATTAAAGGATGCAAAATCTAGATGTGGACAAGGAAAACCTATCTGTATATTGTTATATACAGAAATGGGAAATGGTGTTGATTTTATGATGCATACTCATGCGTGGCATGGAAAAGCTCCTAACGACGATCAATTGGCCATTGCTCTTGAACAGAACCCTGTTACCTTAGGAGATTACTAATTTCCGTAACAACTCTACTGATACGTTTAAAATAGAGTAATTTTTCACTTATATTCCAAGTTATTAAAGAGTTATCTTTGTACATGGATTGAAATACACAGATAAATGCGAATAGGAATTGTTTGTTATCCTACTTTTGGAGGAAGTGGAGTTATTGCCACAGAACTAGGTATGGCATTGGCAGGAAAAGGTCATGAAGTTCATTTTATAACTTATAATTTACCAGTTCGTCTCGATTTCATATCTCATAATCTTCATTTTCATGAAGTTTTAATGGAAGAGTATCCTTTATTTCAATACCAACCTTATGAATTGGCATTGTCAACGAAATTAGTTGAGGTTGTGACGAAATATCAACTTGAAATTTTACATGTACATTATGCAATTCCTCATGCTTATGCAGCCTTTATGGCTAAAAAGATGCTCAATGAAAAAGGAATCGATGTCAAGGTAGTAACGACTCTCCACGGTACAGATATTACCCTTGTTGGAAGTCACCCTAGTTACAAGACAGCTGTAGAATTCAGTATCAATAATTCTGATCATGTTACCTCTGTATCAAAAAGTCTACAACAGGATACAATGCGATTATTTTCAATAAATAATGACATTCAGATAGTTCATAATTTTATTGATTCTAGAAAATATGAACTTGAATCAAAGAATGATTGCCAAAGAATTGCGGTAGCTCAACCTCATCAAAGAATTTTAACACATATTTCAAACTTCAGAAAAGTAAAGCGAGTTCAAGATGTAATCAAAATTTTTCACCGTGTTCAAAAAGAAATTCCCTCAAAACTATTAATGGTAGGTGAGGGGCCAGAAAAAAGAAAAGCTGAATTATTATCGAAAAAACTTGGCATTTCAGATCAAGTAATATTTTTTGGGAATAGTAATGAAATTGCAAAAATACTATGTTATACGGATGTTTTTATATTGCCTTCAGAGAGAGAAAGTTTTGGTCTTTCTGCTTTAGAGGCTATGGCAGCTAGAACTGCTGTAATCTCTACAAATACTGGTGGTTTACCTGAAGTTAATGTTCATGGTGTTACCGGATATTTAAGTAATTTAGGAGATGTTGAAGATATGGCTAAAAATGCACTGGAAATTTTAAAAGATGATGCTACATTGTCACTTTTTAAGAAAAGAGCAAAAGAGCATACTAAGCAATTCTCTTTAGAAATTATTTTACCCATCTATGAGAAAGTCTATGCTTCTTTAATTAAAACTTAGTATCAAGATTTATAAAATTCGATACTTTCAATAATTAGTTTTTCAGAAACATTGCAATCTAGTTGATATTGCTCATAATCGTTTAACAGAACAAAATTTACCTGACCTGCAGTATTTTTCTTATCATGTTTTAACAAGTTTACAATGTACTGGTAGTCATTGGTTTCAATCGTTACTTTTTTGTAGATGCTTTTAACGATATTCTTTACCTCGGTAACTTTTTCTTTAGGAAATTGTAAAAGTTTGTTTGATAGATAGGATTCACAAACCATTCCAATGGCAATTGCTTCTCCATGAGTTAAGTTATCTTTTTCCTCAGACTCTAAAAAATAAGATTCTATTGCGTGCCCTAGAGTATGCCCAAAATTTAAAATTTTACGCATGCTATTTTCTTTAGGATCTTGAAGAACAATTTCATTTTTAACTTCTATAGATCTATGAATTAAATCATTGATATTTAAGTCATTAATGTTTTTTAATTTATGTAATACTTTATGATCATAAATCAATCCATATTTCATAATTTCCGCCATTCCAGAACGTTTTTCACGTTCATCTAATGTTGTTAAATAGAGAGAATCAACAATCACAAGTTCTGGATTTACAAACATTCCGATTTGATTTTTTACAACTCCCAAATCAACACCTGTTTTCCCTCCAATGGAGGCATCTACCATACTTAGTAAAGTGGTGGGAATATTAACAAAATCAATTCCTCTTTTATAGGTAGATGCTACAAAACCTCCGAGATCAGTTATCACTCCACCACCTAAAGAAATCAATAAACTTTTTCTATCGGCATTTCGTTTCGTCAATTCATTCCATACATTCAAACAGGTATCTATATTTTTATGAATTTCTCCGGATTTTATTTCTATAATTTCAATTTTATCATCAACTTTCAATAAGGGGAAAAACTTAGGATAGCAATGTTCAAGTGAATTTTCATCCACTAAAAGAAAAATGGAAGAATATTTTTTTCTTTGGATCAATTCATTAAGTTCGTTGTATCCTTCTTGCTTAAAATAAACAGAATAAGTATCCGCTTTGATAGATTTCATACCCTTGGTAATTAAGAATACAAATTAAAAACAAAATATTGAATAATCTAAGCTAGCTAACTATCTTTGTTTGATAAATATTTTTTAATGAAACTCTTTAATAATACAGAAATAGCATTTTCTTTAAAATCAGATTCTGAACTGGAAAGAGCTTTCTTTTTGTTTAAACTCATCCAAAGTGAACCGATGGTTAAGATTGGTACAGCGGTTACCAATTTTGCTTTAAAAGCCCATCTTCCTGTTGAGGGACTGATTCGTTCTACAGTTTTTGATCACTTTTGTGGTGGAGTAACAGAAGAAGATTGCATTCCAACTCTCGAAAAAATGTATGAAAATGGTGTTCATTCCGTATTGGATTATTCAGTAGAAGGGAAAGAAACGGAAGAACAATTTGATTTAGTTACTCAAAAAACACTGAAAAATATAGAGTTTGCAAAAGAAATCAGTGCAATTCCTTTTGTAGTTTTTAAACCTAGTGGAGTTGGTCGTTTTGCTTTGTATCAAAAAATATCTTCAAAATTAGAATTGACCAATGACGAAAAAAGTGAATGGATTGCAGTAGTCAATCGATTTTATAAAATTTGCGAGAAGGCAAAAGCTTATGAAATCTCTGTTTTGATAGATGCTGAAGAAAGTTGGATACAAGATGCAGTAGATCATTTAATTGAGGAGTTGATGGAAAAATTCAATCGGAATAATGCAATTGTATTTAATACTCTTCAAATGTATCGCCATGACCGAATGAATTATTTAAAAAAATTACATGAAAAAGCTTTGCAAAAAAACTTTCATATCGGATTAAAAATAGTTCGTGGTGCTTATATGGAAAAAGAAAGAGAAAGAGCGAAGGAATTAAATTATCCCTCACCAATTTGTGTTGATAAGAAAGCCACTGACGATAATTTTAACACAGCGATAAAATACATGATGAATCATACTAATATGGAGCTTTTTGCAGGAACTCATAATGAAGAAAGTTCTTATTTACTCATGGACTTGGTGAAAAAACATCATCTGAAGCCTAACGACAAACGATTATGGTTTGGACAATTGTTTGGAATGAGTGACCATATCAGTTTTAATTTAGCTAAAGAAGGCTATAATACTGCTAAATACGTCCCTTTTGGTCCTGTTAGAGATGTCATGCCTTATTTGATCCGTAGAGCAGAAGAAAATACTTCTGTCGCAGGTCAAACAAATCGAGAACTAAACTTGATTAAAGAAGAAAGAATTCGAAGAAAATTATCATGACTTCAGTAGAAGAAATAAAAGAATTACTTCTAAAGAATAAAAAACGCTTGCATTTAGAGCTTCAACAGAGTAAGGAAGCCATTTATCTTTTGAAAAAATCTACACATACCACTCTTTCAGAAGAAGAAAAAGAGAAGGTAAAAAATCAACTCTTAGACATATGCAAAGCCATTCCTTCTTTCACGATCTTTATGTTACCGGGAGGAGCATTACTTTTACCCCTATTGATTAAACTCATTCCAGAAATTTTACCGAGTGCTTTTCGGGAAGATGATTGATAAATAATTTAATCATTGATATTCTTTATATCTACTCCTAAAATAGTACTTTTGCAACTTCAAAAAATCCTCGTATGCAATCCATAAGAAATATTGCCATTATAGCTCACGTAGATCATGGTAAAACAACTTTAGTAGACAAGATTATTGATCAAGCAAAAATTTTAGATGATCGTAAAGAAAGAAAAGATTTATTACTCGATAACAATGATTTAGAAAGAGAAAGGGGAATCACCATACTTTCAAAGAATGTCTCAGTAAACTACCAAGGAGTAAAAATTAATGTAATCGATACTCCTGGTCACGCTGATTTTGGTGGTGAAGTAGAAAGAGTTCTCAAGATGGCAGATGGAGTTTTATTGTTAGTTGATGCTTTTGAAGGACCAATGCCACAAACTCGTTTTGTACTTGGAAAAGCACTCGAATTAGGATTGACTCCTATCGTAGTAGTTAATAAGGTAGACAAAGAAAACTGTACGCCAGATTTGGTACATGAGAAAGTGTTTGATTTAATGTTTGCTTTAGACGCTTCTGAAGAGCAATTGGATTTTACAACAATTTATGGCTCAGCAAAAAATGGTTGGATGAGTACAGATTGGCAACAACCAAAAGAAAATATCATAGATTTACTAGATGCTGTCATTGCATCAATACCAGAAGCTCCTTACAGAGAAGGTTCTCCTCAAATGCAAATTACATCACTAGATTATTCCTCATTTACTGGTAGAATTGCTATTGGCCGTGTTTTTAGAGGAGATTTATGTGAAAACAAAGATTACCTACTTTGCAAAGCTGATGGATCAACAAAAAAAGTTAGAATCAAAGAATTGCATGTTTTTGAAGGAATGGGAAAGGCCAAAATCTCTAAAGTCAGAAGCGGAGATATTTGTGCTATCACAGGAATAGAAGGTTTTGAAATTGGAGATACAATTGCTGATCTAGAAAACCCAGAAGCGCTATCAAGAATTAAAGTAGATCAACCTACAATGAGTATGCTATTTACAATCAATAACTCACCTTTCTTTGGAAAAGAAGGAAAATATGTGACTTCTCGTCATTTACGAGATCGATTGTTTAAAGAAATGGAAAAAAATTTGGCATTGAGAGTCGATGAAACAGATACTGAAGATAAATTCAATGTTTTTGGAAGAGGAGTTCTTCACTTATCTGTTTTAATTGAAACCATGAGAAGAGAAGGGTATGAATTACAGGTGGGTAGACCCCAAGTGATTATTAAAGAAATTGATGGAGTTAAATCAGAACCTTATGAAATTTTGACCATAGATGTTCCTGAAGAAGTCGCATCAAAAGCAATTAATTTGGTTTCTTTACGAAAAGGAGATTTATTAGTGATGGAACCCAAGGGAGATCTTCAACATCTTGAATTTACCATTCCATCTAGAGGTTTGATTGGATTGAGAAACAAAATTTTAACCGCGACTGCAGGAACTGCAATTATCAATCACAGATTTTCAGAATATGGTCCCTATAAAGGAGATTTTTCTGAGGAAATCAAAGGAGCTATAGTCTCTTCTGCTGCTGGTAAAGCTACTGCATACGCCATTGATAGATTGCAAGACCGAGGTCGATTTTTTATAGAGCCAAACCAAGAAATTTATATTGGTCAAGTTGTTGGAGAAAATGCAAAGTCAGAGGATATGGGAGTCAATTTAATTAAAGGTAAAAAGTTGACAAATATTCGTTCCTCAGGGAATGATGATAGTGTTAAAATCGCTCCAAAAATTGATTTTTCATTAGAGGAGTGTATGGAATATATTAAATCAGATGAATATCTTGAGGTAACTCCAAATAATTTAAGGATGCGTAAAATATTATTTAGACCTTAATATTTTTAATTAAATTCATTTAATTTATTTAGAACGATTCCATATAAAACTGTATCTTTGTAAACAATATTTAAAAAATCACAAATCATGAGAGCTCATTCAGCAAGCCTATTAAACGCTATCAGTCTTATCGTATTGTCATTATGGGGATATTTAACTTCAGATACTCCCTCAGTTACCGCTTTAATTCCCACAATAGTTGGGGTAATTCTTCTTCTTTGCTTTACAGGAGTTAAAAATGAAAACAAAGTGATTGCTCACATAGCAGTACTTTTAACCTTAGTGATATTATTTGGTTTGATAAAACCACTTATTGGAGCTTTTGATAGAGCAGACAACCTCGCTGTTTTTAGAGTACTTGTAATGATTTTAACGACTGTTTTTGCTATGGTGAAATTTGTACAAAGTTTTATTCAGGCTAGAAAAAATCGAGAAAAATAATTTAAATTTTTCATTTCTTTTGATCGTCCAAAGATGCTGTCATTGATTAAAGATTGATGGTGTCAAAAGACGACTTAATGAAATTAATTCGTTTAGATTTTACTGATTACCTTTTATCTAATCCGTTTCTTTAAAAATTACAGACATCCACAATAATTGAATTTCAAAATACTTAAAATGAATAAAAATTTCCTCATCCTTGTTTTAGCTTTTAGTTTTTTTACAGCTTGCAATAATGAAAAAAAAGACCCAGTAAATGATAACAAATCAAATCCTAATATTTCCAAAGAGTTAACTCTCTACACACATAGGCACTACCCAAGTGATCAGGAGCTTTTTGCACAATTTGAAAAAGAAACAGGAATTACCATTAACGTAGTGAATGCGAGTGCCGATGAACTCATCCAAAAAATGACGTTAGAAGGTAGTGAATCTCCTGCAGATGCTTTGATAACTGTAGATGCAGGAAGACTTGTCAGAGCCTCGAATGGTGGTTTGTTACAACCTGTCAAATCAAGCTTTTTAGACTCAATCATTCCCTCTCATTTAAAAGACGAAAATGGTTTGTGGTTTGGTTTAACCAAACGTGCTCGTGTTATTGCCTATGCAAAAGATCGAATCAATCCCGAAGAATTATCTACGTATGAAAATTTAGCGAGTGATCGTTGGAAAAATAAAATTCTTGTTCGTTCCTCTGGAAATATCTATAATCAATCGTTAATGGCATCAATCATCGCAAATAGTGGAGAAGATGTAGCAAAAAATTGGGGAAAAAAACTTGTGAAAAATATGGCTCGATCTCCCAAAGGTAATGATAGAGATCAAGTAAAAGCAGTGGTTGCAGGTGAAGGTGATTTAGCAATAGTCAATACTTATTATATTGGAAAATTACTCAACTCAAAAAAACCTGAAGAAGTAAAGGCAGGTGAAGGCGTAGGAATTTTTTTTCCAAATCAAAATGACCGTGGTGCTCACATAAATGTGAGCGGTATTGGTGTTGCAAAGTATGCACCGAACAAAGAAAATGCGATAAAATTTATTGAGTTTTTAGCAAGTGATAAAGCTCAAAAAGTATTTGCAACAGCCAACTTTGAATATCCAGTAAACCCTAACGTTGAACCTTCAGATCTTTTAAAATCATGGGGGAGTTTCAAAGAAGACAATTTACCATTGACTGCTTTAGGGACCAATAACAAAAAAGCGGTAATGGTATTTGATATTGTTGGCTGGAAATAAAAAATCATAATTCAAATACATAGTTTCATTTCATTACTAATAAATAACATAAGACGAGATATAAACAGGTGGTCAGTATACACCATAGTTTTAATTTTTGTATTAGCGATTCCAATCATTACCATCGCTTTTAAGTTATTTCATGGTCCTGGAGAAAGTTGGAGTCATCTTGTAGAAAATGTTCTTCTAGAATATAGCTTACATACAATTATTTTAAGTATGGGATGTATAATTCTAACGACTATTTTAGGAGTTTCATCAGCTTGGATTGTTAGTAGATATGAAATTCCAAAAAGTAAGTACTTAGAATGGATGCTTATCCTTCCTTTAGCAATTCCTTCTTATATCACTGCTTATGCTTATGCAGGAATATTTGATTATGGGGGTTTACTTTCTCAAGTTTTAGGCCTTGTCAATTTCAAAGTAGATATCATGAATATTTACGGACTTATTTTTGTTTTAAGTATTTCTTTATTCCCTTATGTCTACCTAAGCACCCGTGCTGTATTTTTATATCAATCAAATCGATTGATTGAAGCTTCTAAATTGCTCGGAGCTACTGAACTTAAAACTTTCTTTCGTATTGTCATTCCAATGGCAAGACCGGCTATTATTGGAGGGTTATTTCTTGTCGTTATGGAAGTTTTAAATGATTACGGTGCTGCGAAATATTACGGAATATCAACTTTTACCACTGGAATATTCAGATCCTGGTTTTCTTTAGCCGAACCCTCAACAGCAATTTATCTATCGTCATTATTACTTCTGTTAGTTTTTGCACTTATGTACCTAGAGAGAAGGCAACGTGGTAATAAGTCATTTAGAAATAAATCAGTAGAAAAAGTTCGTTTACCAAAGATTCAGGTTTCCAAACCAAGATTGGTCTTGTTAAGTTGTATTGTTTTAATCCCCATTAGTTTAGGTTTTATCATTCCATCTATTCAACTTTTAATGTGGGGATTTTTAACCTATTCTGATGTATTCACTGCTTCATTTTTCACAATAGCCTTAGAAAGCATCGGAATTGCTATGATGACAGGATTCATCACTTTATTTTGCGCATTATTGATACTTTACTTTCCACAATGGAACAGATTAACTTTGTTAAAGAAAAGTTCTAAAATCGCAATTATTGGCTATGCCATTCCAGGCGCTATTATTGCGATAGGTGTTATGATTCCTACGCTTGCAATGGACAAGTGGATGATTAAAATAGCGAATGAATTATTCAATCTTAACTTAGGACTTTTGCTAAACGGAACCATACTAATTCTTATCTATGCTTACGTCATAAGATTCATGGCTGTCGCTTTTAACCCATTAGAAGCAAGTCAATTGAAAATTAGTAAACAACTCTCAGAATCATCTCAATTATTAGGGAAAGGAAGAATTCGTACCTTCTTCAAGGTTGATTATCCTTTGTTAAAAACAAGCATGCTAAGTGCCTTTATCCTTGTTTTTGTAGACATAATGAAAGAATTACCATTAACGCTGATTTTAAAACCATATAATGTAAATACATTAGCGGTAAAAGCCTATGAATATGCTAGTGATGAGTTGATATTAGAATCATCCATCCCATCACTTTGTATCATACTTTCGGGTATGATTCCAATACTATTGCTGAATAAATTGATTTTAAAGTAACAAATACTACACTTTGGGAATACTATTAAACATAAAAGATTTACAAAAATCATATACAAAAGGAAGTCCTGTATTGAAAATTGATGAGCTTTCGATTGAAAAAGGAAAAACAACTGCTGTAGTCGGTGAGAGTGGAAGTGGAAAAACTACTTTAATGAGATTAATTGCTGGTCTTGAGTCTCCAGATACGGGTTCGATCATTTCTGAAGGAATAATTTTTACGAATGAAAAGGTTTTATTGTCTCCAAACAAAAGACATATAGGAATGGTTTTTCAGGATCATGCGTTATTTCCTCATCTTACGATTTTTAAAAATTTAGCTTATGGTTTGTCAAATCATGAAAATAGTAAAGAAAGAATAAGAGAATTATTAAATCTGGTAGCATTGGATGGATTTGAAAATCGTTATCCACATGAATTATCTGGTGGCCAGCAACAACGAGTTGCATTGGCTAGAGCCCTTGCTCAAAAACCAAATATTTTAATACTTGATGAGCCTTTTAGTAATCTAGACAGCTCTTTAAAACTCCAATTAAGAGATGAAATTTTTACAATCCTAAAAAAAACAAATATTACCACGCTTTTTATAACTCATGATATGGATGATGCCATTTATATTGCAGATGAAATCGTTGTGTTAAAAGATGGAGAAATCATTCAAAAAGGAGCAATAGAAGCACTTTATAAAAAACCGAACAGTCTTTATATTGCATCGTTATTTAGCAAGGTTAATGTACTAAATTTCAATCATTTAAAATTTTTTAATTACGCCCCTCAAAAACATAAAGTTTATGCGATTAGACATCAAAATTTGATGGTAAACGAAGATGCTGAATATCATACGAGTGGAACTATTTTGAAGAGTGCCTATCAGGGGAACCATTATTTAATTACAATTGAAATTTCTGATCAATACATTTTCAAATTATCGTCTCAACAAAAATTAGAGGGGACAGTAAAAATTGGCTTTTTTGAGTCGGATTTACTGGTTTTTGATCATTAATAACATTGTGTTTATATCAAAGTAATCCCAACACATTACTTTGAATTAAAGAAATTTCTCTTTCAATTCTTCAGTTGGAATCATACATTGTTCTTTTTTTCCAAACCATTTGGTTCTGTTTTTTGCAACAAAGTCATATATGAAATCATTAAATAAAGTTGGTAATAATAAAGTGATTTGAGATAATTTCCATATCCCAGAAAATTCTTTCATGATCCTTAGAGTAGCAGTTGATTTGATATAAAAAGCTTCTTTTGGAATGTATAAAATTATAGAGTCTATTTTTGATGTATCAATTCCTAATTCTTCAATGATTTTTTCACCTATTTCAGATTGCAATGCAGCAAATAAAAACACATTTTTTCGATCATATTGAATCACTTTTTTAACAGCGTCATTGCATAGATTACATACACCATCAAATAGGATGAGTTTTTTATTTTTAGGAAAGGTGTCTAAAATTTTATTCATCTGAGTTACAAAAATATAACTTAAAAATTAAATTTTTATGTAACGATTTAAAATTCGAAACGTCTTATGTTATGTATTTAAAATATCTAATTTTTAGAATTTGTTTTAACATAAAATTAGTAAGTGCAACAAGGGGCTTTAGCTACTTTTATCAAAAATTAATGAACTCAAATGATTCGAATTAATAATCTTCACAAATCTTATCCAATTGGAAAAGATTCTTTGCATGTTTTGAAAGGCATAGATTTACACATTAAAGAGGGTGAATTTGTATCAATAATGGGATCTTCGGGTTCTGGAAAATCAACTCTATTAAACATTGTTGGTTTGTTAGACATTCATGATAAGGGAGACTATTTTTTAAATGGAAAAGAAATAAAGAACCTTAATGAAAAAAAAGCAGCTGTATTGAGAAATAAATTTTTAGGATTTGTTTTTCAATCTTTCAATCTTATTTCATACAAAACGGCTTTGGAGAACGTTGCTTTACCACTTTATTATAAAGGCATGGGGAGAAAGGAACGTCAAAAAATTGCTTTAGAATACTTAGACAAAGTTGGACTTAAAGATTGGGCCTCTCATTTGCCAAACGAATTGTCAGGAGGACAAAAACAACGTGTAGCAATTGCGAGAGCTTTGGTTACGAAGCCTAAGGTAATTCTAGCAGATGAACCTACCGGAGCATTGGATTCTTTGACAACAGATTCTGTGATGGATTTATTAAAGGAAATTAATAATGAAGGGATGACAGTTTTTGTGATCACACATGAAGAGGAAGTTGCAGATCAAACAAAAAGAATCGTTCGATTAAAAGACGGTGTTATCGTTAGTGATACACTAAATAAACAGAGAAATCCTATCAAATCCGTATCATAATGTTTGATTTAGATCGTTGGAGAGAAATTTTTCAAAGCATCAACAAGAACAAATTACGTTCTGTGCTTTCTGGTTTCACAATTTCTTTTGCAATATTATTGTTTACCCTACTATTTGGAGTGGTAAATGGTCTTAAAAATACATTTTCAGATTCTTTTGTTGATGATGCAGCAAATATGATTTCTGTGAGAGTATCAAAAACGAGTAAACCCTACAGAGGTCTTCAATCTGGGAGAAGAATTCAATTAAAAAATAAAGATTTCAATCACGTCAAAGACACTTATGACAAAGACATACAATTTTTAACAGCCCGTATCTATAAGAACTTTAATATCTCTTACAAAAACAAACAAGATAATTTTAGCATTAGAGCTGTTCATCCGGATCATCAGTTTTTAGAAAAAACAAAGATGGATGAAGGAAGATATATCAATCAACTAGATATCAATCAAGCTTCAAAAGTTATTGTAATTGGTCGTCTGGTAAAATCTGACCTTTTTGGTGAAAGATCTGCATTGGGTAAATATGTCAACGTGAAAGGGAGTACCTACAAGGTAGTGGGTGTTTTTTCTGATGATGGTGGTGATAACGAGGAGAGACTCTCTTACATTCCAGTGACTACTGCTCAAAAATTGTATGGTAATAATGACTATTTAAATCAAATTAATTTAGGATACAATCCAGATTTAAGTCTTGATGAGGCCATTTCTTTCGGAAATAAATTAGAAAGAGATTTAAAAAATAAATTAGACATACATCCTGACGATCAAAGTGCTTTATTTGTTCGAAATATGGCAGAAGCCAATAAAGGTGTTGGAATCATAATGATTGCGTTGTTTGCAATTGTCTGGCTTGTAGGTTCTGGAACTTTAATTGCTGGAATTATTGGTATCAGTAATATTATGATATTTTCCATCAAGGAAAGAACCAAAGAATTCGGGATACGAAAAGCACTTGGAGCAAAACCTTCATCGATTGTAGCATTGGTTGTTCAAGAAACCGTTTTAATTACCTCTATTGCAGGTTATGTGGGTCTTTCCTTAGGAATTTTTATTCTCGATCAAATAGGGGAAGGGTTGGAAGATTATTTCATAAAAGATCCAAGTGTTGATACTGGTTTAGTAATCGGCTCCACCATATTACTGTTATTATCTGGGCTTATTGCTGGTTATATTCCGGCAAAAAAAGCTTCGAAAATTAAACCTATTGTAGCCTTAAGAGCAGATTAATTATGAGATTTTTATTTGATTCAGATATTTGGCAAGAAATTTACGGAGGGATTCGTAAAAACAAACTGAGAACTGGGATTACTATCATTGGTGTTCTTTGGGGTATATTCTTACTAGTGACATTGTTGGGAGCCTCTAGAGGTTTAGAAAATAATTTCAAAAATATTTTTGGAGATTTTGCAACAAATAGCTTGTTTGTTTGGGCACAAAGAACAGAATTACCCTTCAAAGGATTTCAAAAAAACAGAAGAGTTCGATTGACAACAGAAGATGTTGATGTTTTAAAAAGTGAATACCCAGAGATAAAATTTTTAGCTCCTAGAAGCCAAACAAATGCAATGATCATTAGAGGTTTTAAATCTGGACAGTTCAATATCAATGGAGATTATCCAGTATTAGACAAAGTTCAAAAGAAAGACCTTATATACGGGCGTTTTATCAATGAAAATGACATCAAACTTAAATCTAAAGTTTGTGTCATTGAAGAAGAAATATACAAACAACTTTTTGATAAAAATGAAATTCCTATTGGTGAATATATCATCATTAATAATATTAATTACAAAGTTGTTGGTGTATATCAAAGTGGAAATATTGACATAGATGGAGAAGCAGCTTACATTCCATTTACTACTTTTCAACAAGTATACAACAGAGCAAATAAAATAAACTGGATGATGATTACTGCTGTTGATGGTTATGACATCGAGCAATTAGAATCAGATGTTAAATTGACCCTTAAAAATTTACACAATGTAGATCCTGAAGATGAGAAAGCATTTGGAAGTTTTAATATGGGAGTTGAAATGGGTAAGCTTAATGGTTTTTTAACAGGAATGCAGTTTTTAACTTGGTTTGTTGGAATTGCAACGCTGATTGCGGGGGTATTTGCTATAGGAAACATCTTGTTAATTACCGTAAAAGAACGAACGAAAGAAATAGGAATTAGAAGAGCCATCGGTGCTACACCTTTTGGCATTAGACAGCAAGTTGTTTTAGAGTCAATATTCTTAACAACGATTGCAGGAATGCTAGGAATCATTTTTGGAGGATTGGTTTTATATCTTATGGATACTTTTTGGGGGAGTGGACCTGATCCAAGCTTATTAAATCCAACAGTGAATATCACCATCGTTTTGATCGCATTTTTGATCCTTACTTTTTTAGGAACTTTAATTGGTCTTATCCCTGCGTATATGGCAACAGTTGTGAAACCAATTGATGCTTTAAGAGATGAATAAAATTTAAATTAAATAAACAAACTTTATATAGATATTAAAATGAGTAAAAGAGCAAAAATTATTTTATCAATACTAGTCATTGCATTTGCAGGTGTTCTAATTTGGTTGGGTAAAAAGAATAAAAAGAACATTATTACCTATAAAACAGAAAAAGCTTTCAAAGCAAACATTGTTAAAAAAACAGTCGCAACAGGAAAGGTGATTCCTTTAGAGGAGATTGAAATCAAACCTCAAATAACAGGGATTATCAATAAGATCTATTTATTAGAAGGAGCAAATGTGTCTAAGGGAGATCTAATTGCCACAGTTAGAGTTGTTCCTAATGAACAATCCTTAATTAGTGCAAAAGGAAGAGTAAATAATGTCAAGTTAAGAGTAAAAAATGCAAAAATCTCTTACGACAGAAATAAAAAGTTATTTGATAAAGGGGTATTAGCAGCTTCAGATTTTGAACAGGTAGAGCTCAGTTTTAATCAAGCTAAACAAGATTTGATCAACGCTGAAAATGATTATAAAATTATAAAAAGTGGGTCTTCAGGAGAAGGTGTTGCCAACACTGATATTAGAGCTCAGATTTCTGGTACCATTCTCGAAATTCCTGTCAAAGAAGGGGATCAAGTAATTCAAAGTAATAATTTCAATGCGGGTACTACAATCGCTTCTATCGCAGACATGAGTAAGATGATATTTGAAGGTAAAGTTGACGAATCTGAGGTTAGCAAGCTGGTTAAGGGAACAAATATTGATGTTTCTCTTGGAGCGATTGAAGAAAAGAAATTTCCTGCAAAATTAAATTTTATTGCCCCTAAAGGAATAGAAGAAGGTGGTGCTGTTCAATTTAAAATTAAAGCAAATATTACCTTAGATGATACTTATTTTGTGAGAGCAAATTACAGTGCAAACGCAGACATTATTCTGGATAAAAAAGACAGTGTTTTGTGTATCAAAGAAGCTTTATTGCGTTTTGATAAAAAAACTGAAAAGCCATATGTAGAAGTTTTAGTTGAAGAAAATAAATTTGAAAAAAGGGAGTTGGTATTAGGAATTTCAGATGGTGTTAATATCATGGTCAAATCAGGAATTGATTTTGAAGATGAAATGAAAGTTTGGAATAAGGCTAAAAAAGACGATGAAGAAGAAGAAAACGAATAGATGTTTTAAATTATTAAAAAAAAGGAATCTTTTGGGTTCCTTTTTTTATTGAATGAAGATTCTATATCCTATTTCAAATCCCAATATGTTATAACCGCTATTGGGTAGTTTTATGTTTAAATTTGAAATGTGACCAAAATTACTTCCAACATAGATTTCAGAGTTATTTAAACTGTGAACTAGCCCCAGAGAGATGTTTTCAATAAACGTAAAACCTCTAGCTAATCTTTCTGTTTCCACATCTATATAACCTGCTCCTAATCCTAACATTGCTTCAAATGACAAATTTTTATAGACCCATTTACTTACTTGTAAACCCAATTCAAATGCATATAGAGAAATGTGCTTTTTTTGTGTAAATTTTTCTCGATAATATTCATAATTCACATCCTCAGGGGTAATGAAATATTCATTCAAAAGTTGATGTTTTATGCTCTGAATTTGAGGTTGAGCTACTAAATTCATCCTCCAATTATTGTTGTCATTTAGCTGATAAAAAAATTGAAATTTTAGTAGGTTTGTTTTGTAGTTATAATCTCTATCAGTAAACAAAAAATTGTTTTGTTTGGCCTCATTGTAAAGGATTCCTACTTTTTTAAATGTGATTAAACCATTATTTTTTACTTGCCCAAACGCAAATGAAAAATGAAAAAGAATGATATAAAAAACCAGTCTATGCAAATTGTTTAGCTACTTTTTGAGCTTTTTTACTTTCAGAATAATCATAAAATCCTTCACCAGATTTGACACCTAATTTCCCAGCTTTTACCATATTTACAAGTAATGGGCAAGGAGCATATTTAGGATTTTTAAATCCATTATACATCACTTCTAAAATGGATAGACACACATCCAAACCTATGAAATCAGCAAGTTGTAAGGGACCCATCGGATGGGCCATACCCAATTTCATTACCGTATCAATTTCTTGAACTCCAGCCACTCCGTTGTATAAAGTTTCAATTGATTCATTGATCATAGGAATTAAAATTCTATTGGCAACAAAACCAGGATAATCAGTAACTTCTACAGGAATTTTGTTGATTATTTTAGTGAGTTTGACAATAAAATTGGTTACTTCATTTGACGTATTATACCCTCTAATTATCTCCACTAATTTCATCACAGGTACAGGGTTCATAAAGTGCATTCCAATCACTTTATCTGGTCTTTGGGTTGCAGCCGCAATTTCAGTGATTGAAATAGAAGAAGTATTGGTCGCTAGAATTGTATCGTCAGGACAAACCTCATCTAACTCTTTAAATATCTTTAATTTTAAATCTAAATTTTCTGTAGCAGCTTCAATAACCAAGCTTGCATATTGAGTTCCCTCTTTGATTGAAGTGTATGTAGTAATATTTGCTAATGTTTTTTCTTTTTCTTCTTTCGAAATTTTTTCTTTCGAAATCATTCGATCTAAATTTCTTGAAATAGTAGCAATTCCATTTTGTAAAGAAATCTCTGAGATGTCGATTAACTGGACATTGTAATTAAATTGAGCAAATGTATGGGCGATTCCATTTCCCATTGTCCCCGCTCCAATTACCGCTATATTTTTCATAAGTATATCTTTATTTGGTTAACTTTTCTAAATTTATTTAAAGAGAATTAATTCATTAAAAACAATTGATAATTTGTTGTGCAATCCTCAAAGCATTGGTTCCCTGTTCTAGGGTAACAATTGGTTTTAAATTATTTTCTATCGCATGGGCAAAAGATTCTAATTCATCAAGGATCGCATTATTTGGAGTAATGGTGGGGTTATCGAAATATATTTGTTTTTGTTCCCCTTCAGCATTTTGTAGTATCATGGCAAATTGATCTGGATCTTTAGGAACATCTTTCATTCTAACGACCTCAGATTTTTTTTCTAAAAAATCAACAGAAATGTACGCATCTTTTTGAAAAAATCTAGATTTTCTCATATTCTTCATCGATATTCTACTGGCTGTTAAATTTGCTACACATCCATTCTCAAACTCAATTCTAGCATTGGCTATATCAGGAGTTTTAGAAATGACACTGATCCCACTTGCATGGATATTTTTTACAGGTGACGAGACTACGCTTAAAATGATATCAATGTCATGTATCATTAAATCCAATACAACAGGAACATCAGTACCTCTTGGATTGAATTCTGCCAATCGATGACATTCAATAAACATAGGATTTTCAATCCGATCTTTAACAGCAATAAAAGCAGGATTGAATCTTTCTACATGACCAACTTGTCCCTTTACGTGTTTTTGACTTGCGAAAGTTCTAATTGCTTCAGCTTCTTGAATGGTATTTGTAATAGGTTTTTCGATAAATATATGTCGACCTTTATCAATGGCCTGTTTAGCACATTCAAAATGAGATAGAGTGGGGGTTACGATGTCTACAACATCTACAGCATCAATTAATTCTTCAACTGAGCTAAAAGCACGATAACCAAATTCATCACTAACTTTATTTGCATTTTCTTTGGAGGGATCATAAAAACCTACCAATTCATATTTTTCAGATTGTTGTAGCAGTTTTAGGTGAATTTTTCCTAGATGTCCAGCACCTAATACTCCAGCTTTAAGCATAAAATTAAATTTTTAGATAAAGAAAAATTAAAGCTTAACAAAGATACAATTTTATAGGAATTTAAGATCAATTATTCTACTTTTAGCCTTTTCTATAGATTTCAAATTGAAAGACACTTCCAAACATCAAGGCCTGAGAAAACAATTGTCAAATATTCTTGTTAAGAAGGGAATAAATGATGAAAATGTATTAGCTGCGATTGAGAAAATTCCCAGACACTTATTCATTGATTCCTCCTTTTCAGATCATGCTTATCAAGACAAAGCATTCCCGATAGCTGCCAATCAAACGATATCACAGCCCTATACTGTTGCTTTTCAAACTCAAACACTTCAAATTCAGTCAGGAGATAAAGTATTAGAAATTGGAACAGGTTCTGGTTATCAAACAGCCGTATTATTGGAATTGGGTGCAGAAGTGTATACCATTGAAAGACAACATGAATTGTTCAAAAAAACATCTTTGTTTTTACCTAAGTTGGGATACCTTCCAAAACAATTTATTTTTGGAGATGGATACAAGGGGTTTAAGGAAAAAGCACCATTTGATAAAATTATTGTAACTGCTGGGGCACCCTTTGTTCCAAAAACCTTATTAGCTCAGTTAAAAGTGAAAGGAAAATTATTAATTCCTGTGGGAAGTAAAACTCAAATTATGACACTTTTTATTCGAAAATCCCTGAAAGAATTTGAAAAATATGAACTGGGTGATTTTGCTTTTGTTCCGATGTTAAAGAAGAAGATTTGACGAATTTAGCAACTGTTTTGTAATTATCTATAGATAGCTCTTTTCCATATTGTTGTTCTCCCAAAAACTGAAAGACCAATATACCCTCTGAGTTTAAGAGTGTTTCTGTCAATTAATTTGATGTAGCATTTATAATACTTCCCATTTTTTGGATCTAATATTTTACCACCAGACCACTCCTCACCATTTTTCTTTAGTCCTGTAAGAAGATCCATATTAAGTATGGGTTGGTTTTTAAGTTTGCCAGAACAATTGACGCAAATAGCCGATCTTTTTTTTGAATCAACAATATCTACGATCTTAGCAAATGCTCTTCCATCTTTCTCATATATTTCAATAACAGATTCGATCTCATTTGAGACTTCATCATAGGTATTCCATGTGCCAAAAATTGTTTGTGAAATTCCTGTGAAAGAGAAGAAATAGATTGTCAGTAAAAAGAAATACTTTTTATTAAGGGGCATGACTTAATTATTCGATGTGAGAATTCCATTTTCCTTGAACACGAAGAATTTGTTCAATAACATCACGAACACAGCCTTCTCCTCCTTTTTTATCTGAAATATATCTGGAAATCTTTTGAATTTCCTCAACGGCATCATTGGGACAACAAGGAAATCCGACTAATTTCATTACAGAATAGTCTGGAACATCATCACCCATATACAAGACATGTTTAGGGTTTAAATCATACAAATCTACCAGCTCATTAAATGATTCTGTTTTGTTATGGGCACCCAAATAAACATCCGTAATACCGAGATTATTGAGTCTCGTTCTTACGCCTTCATTTTTTCCACCACTAATCACACAAATACGAAATCCTGCATCTATAGCAGTTCGTAATGCAAACCCATCTTTGACATTCATCTGACGAATCAATTGACCGTCTGGCATAATGGTAATATTACCATTCGTTAAAACACCATCCACATCAAAAATAAAAGTGTTGATTTCAGATAACTGTTGCTTATAACTTATTTCCATATTCTTGAATTGATTGTGTTATTTTTAGATAAAGTTCCTGTTGATGTTGATTTAACAAATTTAAGTGATTTTTAATAGTTAGCTCATCATTTCTTTTAGCTGGACCTGTTTGTGCCTCAATTGGGTCTAAATTTTTAATTTTTTGAGAGGTTTCAGAAATTAAAGGATACAAAATACTAAAAGGTACTTTATGTTGCTTGCAAATATCTTGAGCCATTGCATACATATGATTGGTAAAATTATTCACAAAGACAGCTGCTACATGAATTCTTTTCCTTTGATCTGAGTTGAGCAGATAGGTTTTTCCTTTCAAGAGTGTCGCTAAATTTTGGAGGATGACTAGATCATGATTATGTTCTGCTTCTAAGCAAATTGGAACACCATCAAAATCTATTTCTTTTTCTTTAGAGAAAGACTGAAGAGGATAAAACACTCCTTTGTTAGTTAAATTTTTTAATGCGTCCATTTCAACACTCCCTGAGGTATGGACTACCAGAGAGTTTTTAATGGTAGCAGACACCTCTGCAATTGCGTCATCACTGACAGAAACAATGGTTACATCAGCTTCTTCTAGTAAGTCTAGGTGATTGATGATTTCAACCTCATTTTTGAAAATCTCTACGTCTTTTAAATTCCTGGAATAGACTTGTTTCAGATCAATTCCATCAATCTTTAAAAAATTTTTAATCAAGTGGAAAGCAAGGTTTCCACTTCCTAAAATAGCTACAGAAATCATGATACGAAGATATTGAAATTATTCATTGGGAGCATCAAAGCATTGATGATATATAAATCCCCTACAATTAGGATTCATTTTTGTTGATTCTTTTGTAAATTCGTTATTCTAATTCAATCTCAATGAAAGATTCAGATAATTTAGGTATCAATACCGTATGTGTTCATGTTGGTGAAGTAAAAGACACACAATTTAAAGGAGCAGTTTCACCAATGTACATGTCTACTTCTTATGCATTTGATCAAGTTGATGTCAAACGATACCCTAGGTATTTTAATACTCCCAATCAAGAAGCTTTGTGTAAAAAAATAGCCGCTTTAGAACACACAGATGATGCGTTGATTTTTAGTTCAGGAATGGCTGCAATTAGTACAACGATGCTTGCATTTTTGAAAAAAGGGGATCATGTGGTGATACAACAAGTAATTTATGGGGGGACTTATAATTTTATAGCCAATGAGTTTGAAAAATATGGGATTGAATATTCTTATGCTGCATCTGATAATTTTGAAGATTTCAAACCATTAATAAGATCAAATACCAAGGTGTTGTATATAGAAACCCCCTCAAATCCACTGTTAGGAATTACCGACATTCGTTCAATTTCATCATTGGCAAAGAAAAACGGTCTTATTACAATGATTGATAATACATTTGCTTCCCCAATCAATCAAAATCCTTCAGATTATGGAATTGATATAGTAATTCATTCAGCAACAAAATACATGGGAGGTCATTCCGATATATCAGCAGGTGCTGTTGCAGCCTCTAAGGAACATATTGAAAAGATATGGAAGACAGGAATCAATCTTGGTGGAAATCTAAGTGATTTTACTGTATGGATGTTGGAAAGAAGTTTAAAAACACTTAATTTAAGAGTAAAAGAACAAACAAAAAATGCTCAAATAATCGCAGAATATTTAGAACAACATCCAGCCATTGATTGTGTATACTATCCTGGTTTAAAAAGCCATCCACAACATCATTTGGCAGCTTCACAGATGCACGGTTTTGGTGCGATGATGTCATTTGAACTAAAAGATGGAATTGATCCTATGGCATTTCAAAATGCCTTAAAATTGATCAAACCCTCTATGAGTTTGGCAGGATTGGAAAGTACCATCGTTAGTCCTGCGCAAACAACGCATTTTTTGTTGAGTGAGAAAGAAAGACTTGAGCGTGGTATCAAAGATGGTTTAATTCGTTTTTCAGTTGGTATTGAGGAGCCAAAAGATTTGATTGCTGACATGGAACAAGCCATAGAAAATACTAAAAGATAAGGTTTATGAAACTAGATATTTTAGCCTTTGGATCTCACCCAGATGATGTAGAATTAGGAGCAGCAGCGACGATTGCTAAAGAGATTTCTTTAGGAAAGAAAGTAGGAATTATTGATTTAACTCAAGGAGAACTCGGTACCCGTGGTTCAAAAGAATTAAGAAAAGAAGAAGCAACAAAAGCAGCGCATATTTTAGGGGTTTCAGTTCGAGAAAACCTAGAATTTGCTGATGGCTTTTTTTTAAATGATAAAGAGCATCAATTAAAAGTCATTAAATATATCAGAAAATACCAACCAGAAATTGTTTTGTGTAATGCTGTTGATGATCGACATTTAGACCATGGAAAAGGAAGTAAATTAGTTTCTGATGCTTGTTTTTTAAGTGGACTTCAAAAAATCACAACAGAATTTGAAGGTACATTACAAAAACAATGGAGACCCAAATTGGTTTATCATTACATACAATGGAAAAACATCCCACCTGATTTTGTTGTTGATGTTTCTGGTTTTATGAATATTAAAAAGGATGCTGTTATGGCATACAGTTCACAATTTTATTCCCCAAAAAGCAAAGAAACAGAAACGCCAATCAGTACAAAGAATTTCATTGATAGTATTGAGTATAGATCTAGAGAATTAGGTCGTTTAATTGGTGTTGATTATGCAGAAGGATTTACTGTTGAACGCTATGTTGCTGTTAGATCATTAGATAAATTAATATGATATTTTCTTTCTGTAGATTTAAAAAAAAATTATATTTGCAACCGCTTAAAAGAGTAACTAAACAATTTGTTTTTTTATTTTAAAGTGACTTGGTAGTTGTAGCTCAGTTGGTTAGAGCATCGGTTTGTGGTACCGAGGGTCGTGGGTTCGAATCCCATCATCTACCCAAAAAGCAAAACCCTTTCATTACGAAAGGGTTTTTTTGTGTTTCAAAGAATTTTACTGATTTTTAATTTTAATATATCATATTTTTTCTTTTAAATATTTGGCAGTATGTGAGTTCTCATGATGGATCAATTCTTCGGGTTTGCCTTGAAATATCAATTGCCCCCCTTTTTTTCCACCCTCCAAGCCAAGATCTATGATATGGTCTGCACATTTTATCAATTCTATATTATGCTCGATCACAACTATTGAATGACCTTTTTCAATCAAGGCATTAAATGAGGTAATTAATTTTTTTATGTCATGAAAATGAAGACCTGTTGTAGGTTCATCAAAAATAAAAAGGGTTTTATTTTTTGTGAATCCTTTGACCAGAAAGGATGCTAGTTTAATCCTTTGCGCTTCTCCACCAGATAATGTTGAAGATGATTGTCCTAATTGTACATATCCTAATCCAACATCTTGAAGAGGTTTGAGCTTGTTAGCAATTTTGAGTTGTTTGTGTTTTGAAAAGAATGTAACAGCATCATCAATTGTAAAATTTAAAATATCGTCTATATTTTTTCCTTCAAATTGAACTTCCAGAATTTCTTTTTTAAAACGTTTTCCATGACAACTATCACATTGCAAATGGACATCAGCCATGAATTGCATTTCAATGGTAACAATTCCCTCTCCTTTACAAACTTCACATCGTCCACCTTCCACATTGAAAGAGAAATGTTTGGGTTTGTAATTTCTAATTTTAGAAATTTTTTGAGAAGATAACAAAGACCTTATATCATCGTAAGCTTTGATATAAGTAACAGGATTGGACCTAGAAGATCTACCAATAGGATTTTGATCAATAAATTCCACATGGTTGATTTGATCAAACCCACCTTTTATTTCAGAAAATTGACCTGCTTTATCACCATATCCTATCAATTTTTTCTGCATTGCTGGATATAAAATTTTTTTAACCAAAGTACTTTTTCCACTTCCTGAAACTCCAGTAATTACCGTCAAACTATTCAATGGAAAAGAAACATTTATGTTTTGTAAATTATTTTCTCTTGCCCCAAGTATTTCAATATTGTTTTTAGAGTTTCTTCGATATTTAGGAACTTCTATTAGTAATTTTTTATTTAAGTATTGCGCTGTTAAAGAATCAGACTTGATTAATTGATCATAATCTCCTTTGGCAACTACCTGTCCGCCATAAGAACCAGCCATTGGTCCAATGTCAATAATGTAATCAGCTGCTTTCATCATATCCTCATCATGCTCTACTACAATCACTGTATTTCCTAAATCACGTAAATTTTTTAGAACACCAATCAAACGTTCCGTATCCTTAGGATGGAGGCCGATGCTTGGTTCATCTAAAATATACATAGATCCAACCAAACTGCTTCCAAGAGATGTTGCTAAATTGATAAGTTGGCTTTCTCCACCTGCGAGTGAATTGGAAGCTCTGTTAAGGGTCAAGTAGTTAAGTCCAACATCTTGTAAAAATTGCAAACGATTATTGATTTCGGTAAGCAAACGTTTTCCAATTTTTTCTTCATATTTATTGAGTGTTAAATTCTTGAAAAACACGGCTAATTCATCTAAAGGTAGTGTTACTAAATCAGAAATAGATTTATGATCTATTTTTACATAATTAGTCTCTTTTCTCAGTCTTTTACCATTGCATTCTGTGCAAGTTGTTTTTCCTCGATAACGAGAAAGCATTACTCTATTTTGAATTTTATAACTCTTTTCCTCAAGGGTTGTAAAAAAATGATGAATTCCATGAAAATGATTGTTTCCATTCCAAACCAATTCCTTTTGCTGTTTTGTTAACTCAAACCACGGTTTGTGAATAGGGATATCAAATTGATAAGCATGAGTTATTAACGCTTCTTTATAATGTTTGTAAGAGTCAGATTTGAAGGGGAAAATAGCATCATCATAAATAGATAGACCTGTGTTGGGTATTACCAAGCTTTCATCGATTCCAATGATATTACCATAACCCTCACAGGTTGGACAGGCTCCATATGGATTGTTAAAACTAAAAAAATGGGTATTTGGCTCGTGAAATGTGATCCCATCCAATTCAAACTTATTGTTAAACTCTTGGAAAGAATTATCAGTTAAATTTTTAATAATGCATTTTCCATTACCCTCAAAAAATGCAGTTTGAATAGCATCAGCGAGACGATTGTAAAAATCTTTGTCATTTTTGGTGATAATTCTATCGACCACTAATTTGAATTGATTCGTTTTGATATGTTCAACTGGAACCTCTTCAATTCTGTAAATTTTATTGTCATACTTAATACGAGCATAACCTTGCTGAGACAAAACTTTTAATACAGTATTGATCTCTCTCTCTGGATTGATTGTAATAGGGCAGAGGAGTAATAATTTAGTATTTTCTTGATAGGTCTTGATAAAATTGATTACGTCAGTAACCGTATGTTTTTTAACGATTTTGTTCGAAATAGGAGAATAGGTTTTACCAATTCTTGCAAAAAGTAGTTTAATATAGTCGTAAATCTCGGTAGTTGTTCCAACAGTAGAACGTGGATTGGTCGAATTCACTTTTTGTTCAATCGCAATCGCTGGTGCGATCCCTTTGATATAATCAACTTTCGGTTTATGAAGTTTTCCTAAAAACTGTCGAGCATAAGAAGACAAACTTTCTACATATCTTCTTTGACCTTCAGCATACAACGTATCAAAAGCAAGAGAAGATTTACCAGAACCAGACAACCCTGTAATAACAACCAATTTGTTTCTAGGAATGACAACATCAATATTTTTTAAATTGTGTAGTTCGGCCCCTTTGATAATAATATTTTCTTTAGGGTTTACTTCAGAAATATCTTTATCCATGTGTTTTTTAAGCATCTTGTAAAAATAATCATTTTTAAATTTCTTGAATCAAAATCACTTATAATTTGTTAAAATGAATGCGTCAATAAAATAATTTCATATATTTGTTTCAATATCTAAAAACACAAGACTATAAACTAAAACTACTTTAATTTTTTTTAAAGAAAATAACACTAGAAAGTTTCTCAATTTTCTATTAAAAGTTTTAGTTATGTCTACAAATTCTATTCAAGATAGTTTACTTGTAAAAAAGTACACACAAGGTTGTGAAAAAAGTCTTGAACTTCTCATAAAAAAACACAAGCAACGTATTTTTAGTTTTATTTTTAGTAAAGTGCATGATAAAGATATCTCAGAAGATATTTTTCAAGACACATTTATTAAAGTAATTAGAACACTAAAAAGAGGGAAATATAATGAAGAAGGAAAATTTCTACCCTGGGTAATGAGAATATCCCACAACCTTATCATTGATCATTTTAGAAAAGCCAATAGAATGAAGGCTTTTAATAATACTGATGAATTTAATATTTTTTCACTAATAAGTGACGGTTCTTTGAATGCTGAAAAACAGTTGATAAAAGAACAAATTCTATCCGATGTCAAAGAACTTATGAAAGAACTTCCAGAAGAGCAAAAGGAGGTACTAATAATGAGAATGTATAGAGATATGAGTTTCAAAGAAATAAGTGAAAATACTGGGGTAAGCATCAATACAGCTCTAGGCAGAATGCGTTATGCATTGATCAATTTAAGAAAAATAATAGAAAAAAATAAAATAGTTCTGGTGAATTAGCAATAAATTAAAATTCGCTTCGTTAGGTTTATATAATCAATTGAAAAAATAAATCATATGAAGCAACTTTACTCTGAAAAACCTTTTAAACACAAGAGTGAACCCAAAAAAGAAACAGTTCAATTTTTGATTAATTTTTCAAAATCATTGTTGATTGTAAAAAACAAATCAAACCATCACATTGAATTGAATTTGAATTAAGTCTAAAAAGTCTTGACACGAGTCAAGACTTTTTTTTATGCATTTTTCGATATTGATTTATAATTGTTTTTCTTCCTATTTTACTTGTTATGATATCCTTTTCTAGATTCCAGCCCCTGGCAGGTGAATATTCTCTTCCATACCAAATTATTTGTAAGTGAAGATCATTCCATAATTCTTTTGGAAACAATCTTTTGGCATCTTTCTCAGTTTGGACAACACTTTTTCCGTTGGATAAATTCCAACGATACATCAAACGATGGATATGAGTGTCAATTGGAAAAGCAGGAACGCCAAATGCCTGACTCATCACTACACTAGCAGTTTTATGTCCGACTGCGGGGAGTTCTTCCAAACCTTCAAAGGATTTAGGAACTTGACCCTCATATTTTTCTATTAAAATTTTTGACAACCCATAGATTCCTTTGGATTTCATTGGAGACAACCCACAAGGTTTAATGATTTCTTTGATTTGTTCTTGTGTCATTTTGACCATATCAAATGGATTGTCTGCTTTTGCAAATAGTATGGGAGTAATTTTATTCACTCTAACATCAGTGCATTGTGCTGATAATAAAACAGCAATTAGCAACGTATACGGATCTTTGTGATCAAGAGGAATAGGAATTTCAGGATATATATTTTGAAGAGTCTCAATGATAAAATCAATCTTTTCAGTCTTAGTCATCTGTATATGAATTATTAAACAAACAAAGTTACAAAGTAGTTTTAAATTTCTGTTTTGCAATTTTTGATATCTTTGTGATATCAAATTATACATGTCATGAATACACTAAGCGTTGGGGATAAAGCTCCGAATTTTGAAGTTAAAGATCATCAAGGAATTGTCAGAAAATTAAGTGATTATAAAGGTAAAAAATTAGTTGTTTTCTTTTATCCAAAAGCAAGTACCCCTGGATGTACAGCAGAAGCATGTAATTTACGAGATAATTTTCATGCTTTTCAATCTCAAGGCTATGAAATTCTTGGTGTGAGTGCTGATTCAGAAAAAAGACAACAAAATTTTGTTACCAAATATGATTTACCATTTCCTTTATTGGCCGACGAAAATCATGAAGTTATCAATGGTTTTGGTGTTTGGGGGCCTAAGAAATTCATGGGAAAAGAATACGATGGAATTCATAGAACTACTTTTGTAATTGATGGAAATGGCACAATCGAACAAGTAATTTCAAAAGTAAAAACAAAAGAACACGCCTCACAAATTTTATAATTTTAACTGCGTGAAATAAATTGTATCATTGGGTTCTTAAAAGCTAATTCCTAATTTGAAGTTTAATATTCTTCCAGATAAGTAATTAGGTACTCCAAATTGATTTTTTGTAGCAACATCTCTAACCCAAGTGTTGGTAATTGAATTTTGAATATCAAACATATTAAAAAGTTCTATACCTGCAGTTAACTCTTTAAACTGGCTGAGCCATCCTTTAGAGTACCTTTTGTTAACATCTGTAAATACATATAAAATCCCCAAATCAGCCCTACGATAGTCTCTCAATCTATTTTGAAAACTATAGGTATCTGCATAAGCAGGTGCACCACCAGGTACTCCAGTGTTATACACCAGATTTAAATAAGCTTTTAAATCTGGAAAATTAGGAACGTAGTCTTGAAATAAAATACCCAACTTAAAGCGTTGGTCTGTAGGTCTTGCAATATAACCTCTCTCGTCAATATTTTCTTCTGTTTTTAAAAAGCCTAAACTTACCCAACTTTCATTTCCGGGAACAAATTCTCCATTGAGTCTAACATCAAAGCCTGTCGCATAAGCTTTTGTATTATTAGTGGCTTGGTAACGAATTCGAACATTGTCTACAGTGTATGGATTGACATTTGTTAAATTTTTAAAATAAAATTCGGTGGTTAATTTAAAAGGTCTATTCCACATTGTAAAGCTGTAATCATTACCGATTACTAAATGAACAGAATTTTGAGCTTTCACATTGGGATTGATTGCACCATCAAAACCACGTAATTCTCTGTAAAATGGAGGTTGAGAATAGATACCTCCGGAAATTCTAAAAAGAATGTCTTTTTCCCAATCAGGTTTTATTGCAAATTGAGCTCTTGGACTTACAATAAATTGATTCACGGTTGGATTTTGATTTGATTTTACAGACCATGATTGTCCTCGAACACCAACATTTAACCATATTTTATGATCACCAATAAAACCTTTTTTACTGTATTGAAAAAATCCTGAAAATCTATTGATTGTTAGGTTGTTTTGTGTTCTGATATTTTGAAAAGGAACAATAGGTCCAATATATGGGTTGTATGGTTGATCATTGATAAACCCTACATTCAAAGGTCTTATTGAAAAACCAGCGGAATCAATTACTTCCCATTCACGAATTCGATCTTTAATGTCTTCAGATTGATATTTAATTCCAAAATTTATTTGATGTTCGTTTTTTTTATAATTACCTCTTATTTGAACATTGGTAATCAATGCATCCAAATCATTACGAGAATGATTTAGTTGTGAACCAATTCCCTCGGAAAAAGTAACATCTCCAAAAGATTCTGAACCAATGTTAGCATCTACCTCCCCAAGGTTATAAGAAGCTGCAATGTCAAAATATTCTTCTTCTTGAGTATTAAAAGCTGAAACAGTTGTGGTTAACTTAAAGTCATTATTCACTTGATAATCAGCACTCAATGCACCAAAAGCTGTTAAATAGGTATCTTGTTCTTGACCGTCGTAAAACACAATCAATTCTAAAGGGTCTGTCACTGTTCCAAAGCGTGTTCTTCTAGTTACTGGTTGATAATCATAATTATTCAGCGAAAAATTTCCTAAAAAGTTAAATGTAAGATTTTCACTGTGCTTAAAAGAAACAAAACTTTGTACGTCGGTAAAACGAGGTTTGAAATTCGTTTCAATTTGTTTGGAATTTACAAACAAACTATTGTCTCGATATCTTAAACCGATGATGGCACTTAGTCTATTCTCTAAATAAACATCCTCCAGAGTTATGCTTCCTCCAAATAAACTAGCTTCAATCTTAGCACCAAATTCAGTAGGTTTTCTGTAGCTAATATCTAAAACAGAAGAAAGTTTATCTCCATATTTAGCCTGAAAACCTCCTGCAGAAAAATTGATATTTTGGACCATGGAGGAATTGACAAAGCTCAATCCCTCTTGTTGCCCAGATCGAATTAGAAAAGGACGGTAAATTTCAATGCCATTAACATAGACAAGATTTTCATCAAAGTTACCACCACGAACGTTGTATTGTGTACTCAATTCATTGTTATTGCTAACGCCAGGTAAGGTCATTAGAAGCGTTTCTATACCTGAATTTGCACCAGGTATTCTTTTAATTTTTTCAGCTTTTATTGTGGTTATTCCTTGTGCTTCTTTAATTTCATTTTTGATAACAACTTCATCTAAAATTTCGTTTTCAGATTTTAAAATAGGGGAGAAACGAATGACAATTCTTTTTTTAGCATAAAAATCTTTTGTTAGACTTTTATATCCTACATGACTAAACTCTAAAGTTATCGATGTTTTGATAGGGATACGAATTTCATAATACCCTCTCTTATCAGTACTTGTTCCAAAATCATCATATTGAACCGATACGTTTTCAATGGATTGATTTTGAGAATTTTTGACAAACCCTTTGATAATGGTTGTCTTTTGAGCCCATACCAGTTGTGGGAGTAACAAAAAAATGTATACAATTTTTTTCACTTAATCGTTGTCATTGTTTTCTATAGAACGTAGATTCATAGATGTTCGTATTTCCAACATTGTCAGAAACTACAAGTTTAAAGATATGTTTGCTTCCTACCAACTTTTTATCATTAAAATCATAGGTTAATTTTTTCAATTTTACATCATATTCCATTAATATCCATTGATCATCAATAAAACCATCATAAGATTTAATACCTGATTGTGAATCTGATATTTTAATGGTCAAATAACGATAATTAGAGATCCAATCGTTATTTTTAAAATTACAACTATATATTTTAGGTAATTGATTATCAATTAGTAAAGTATATTTACCTAAAGTTTTAGTTGTTGTAAAAATTTTATCCTCTTTTTTTCTAGTTTTTTGATAACTAGGGTACTTTTCATTGTTAATATTTGCAATATATATATGATCTACATCCGATTTGCTGTACAAAGTACTATCAAATGTAATGGTAAAACTTTTATCCAAAGGAAGGGTTGGTTTGTGAATATTTGCCAATGTTCCGTTGGTGGTAAAATCCAAGTAAACATCCTTATAAAACGTGTTCTTCGGAAAAGCAATGCTGATCCCATTTTGAGTGAACTTATGAAATTGAGACTTGTTAATTTTATAATCAGTTGTATCAATTTGTGATTGGATTATGGAATTGCTTTTCATTCCAACAATCGGAATCTTAATAGAGGAGGTATTTCCTTTAAAATCTTTGATAACAACTTTCACGAGGTAGTTCATCCCTTCTTTTATTTCTATGACACCATCATCCACCAAACCTTTATAAATACTCAATTTATTGCTTTCCTCTTTGAATGTTTTTTGAATTTTACTTTTGTGTTTGGCATAATGATTATAATCAATCAAAAGGTTGATATACTTGCTTTCAGCAAATGAGAAAGTTTCTAATTTATGATAATAATGTCTTTTACCATTGACGTACATTTCTATGCTATAAACACCATTTTTATTTAACTCTTTCCCTAAACGATCAAAAACATTGACACCAAAACTAATTTTACCAAATGCACTAATTCTATTAGTAATGTATTCATTATTTGCCTCTTTTCTCAGTGGTAATATTTGATTTTTATTCGTTCTGTTGATTCTTGAATTGGATCCAATAGGGTAAGCCATTAACTTTTTGATAGTTGGTGCTATGGAATCTTTGACTTTTAAACCAAACAAAAGAGGATTGATAATGGATTTATTTTGCTTGTCTCTAATTTCATAGTGTAGGTGAGGCGCAACAAATCCACCAGTTCTCCCAGAATAACCGATGACTTGTCCTTTTTCAACTAATATTTCACCTTCCTTGGGATAAATATTTCCAGTTTCATAACTCTTTTTAGAATATTGAATGCGTTTCACATAGTCTTCAATCCCTTTACCAAATTTGCTCAAATGAGCATAAACTGTTGAATAACCATTGGGATGTTTGATATAAATTACTTTGCCATAACCCCAAACAGAAACTTTGATTCTAGAAACATATCCTTCGGCAGTAGCATAAACGGGCAATCCAGTTCTTCTATTGGTTTTAAGATCGATGCCTGCATGAAAATGATTGCTTCTTAATTCACCAAAAGTCCCTGATACTGAGAGGGGAATGTCAAGAGGGCTTCTGAAATAGTTGGTGGGGTAATCTTCTTGAGCAAATAACAAAAAATGAAAAAGCAAGAATGGTAAAAAAAGAATATTTTTCAACGCTAGATGTTTTTTTCAAAAGTAACAAATCTACTCAAATCTAACAGAAGAACTTATTTTTATATTTACCATAGATAATAGTTGGTAAATTTAAAACAGAATATTAAATTTGTAATTATATATAGTTTTTTTTGAAAAAAGCACAATGAACAATACAATTGAAGCACTTCATTTGTTAGAGGAAAAGTTAAATACTCTACTTTCAAACTATGATTTTTTATTGAAAGAAAATGAATTGTTGCTTCAAAATGCATCAAAATTAAATCATCAGCTTTTAGAAAAAGAGCAATTGATTGATGAGTTAGAAAAACAATTTAACTTGTTAAAGATTGCAAAAACTATAGAAGGCAGTGGCAATAGTAGAAAAGAAACAAAACTTAAAATAAATGCTTTAATTCGAGAAATCGATAAATGTGTCGTTCAATTGAATGATTAATTAAGTTCATAACTATCGTGGAAAAATTAAAGATTAATTTAGTAATTGCAGGAAGGACCTACCCCTTAAGCGTTAACAATACAAAAGAAGAGGAAGGAATGCGAAAAGCAGTCGCTAATATTAATCGTCTAATCAGTATGTATGAGAATAATTATGCGGTTAGTGATAAGCAAGATGTCCTAGCAATGTGTGCATTACAATTTGCATCCAAATTAGAAATTTCCTCTTTAGATAAACAAGAATCAAGTACAGAAGCATTGGATAAGATCAATGAACTCTCAAAGTTAGTTAGTGATCATCTAGAATAAGGTCTTTTTTATATTACAATTTTACATTGCCTACACTGGTATTTTGTTTGATAAACTCAACACGAAACTATTATGAAGGATAAGTCTTAATTGTTAAAGCAAGCCTTAGACATTGATATTTTTATGTCAGGAGGATCCTTGATCGATTAGTTAGTCCTAAACATGTCATAATGGAGTTTATATAAACCCTTCTAGTGTAGGTTTTTTTTTAAAAGAATTAACATATGAATGAAATAGTATACTTAGTTTTAGCAGGATTTATTGGATTTTTACTGGGACTTTTATTAGCAAGAATTTTAGATAAATCAAAAGCCAATAAAATACTCAATGCAACTGAAAAAGAGGTGAGAGCTTTATTGAAAGAAGCTAAAGTTCAATCAGAGGCTCTTAGAAAAGATAAAATTTTACAAGCGAAAGAGAAATTTATTGAATTGAAAGCTGAGCATGAAAAGGTAATTTTAAGTAGAGAAAAGAAAGTTTCTGACATTGAAAAAAGGATTAGAAGTAAAGAATCTCAAATACAATCAGAACTTGATAAAACCACAAGGT
>JAYPZA010000004.1:0-52928 GCA_038136095.1 Flavobacterium sp. | reverse complement strand
GGTTAAATAAGTCTCTTGAGCAAAATGAAAAAGATTTTAATCAGCGAAGAGAGGTTTTAGAGAAAAAGGAAGAGGAGGTTCAAAAATTACACAAAAGACATGTAGACCTACTCGAACAAATTTCTGGTCTTTCTGTTGATGAAGCAAAAAAAGAATTGGTTAATTCTTTAAAAGATGAAGCCAAATCAGATGCGTTAAGTTTCATACAAGAAACTCTTGAAGAAGCAAAACTTACTGCAGAACAAGAAGCAAGAAAGGTTTTTTTAAATACCATCCAAAGAGTAGGGGTGGAACAATCAATCGAAAATTGTGTTTCAGTTTTCAATCTAGAGTCGGATGATGTCAAAGGAAGAATCATTGGAAGAGAAGGTAGAAATATCAGAGCTTTAGAAGCAGTTACAGGAGTAGAAATTATTGTTGATGATACACCAGAGGCTATCATCCTTTCATGTTTTGATCCAATTAGAAGAGAAATTGCAAGATTATCAATGCACAAGTTGGTTACTGATGGTAGGATTCATCCTGCAAGAATTGAGGAAGTTGTAGCTAAAACACAAAAGCAAATCAATCAAGAAATCATTGAAGTTGGAAAACGTACAGTCATTGATTTAGGAATCCATGGATTGCATCCAGAATTGATCAAAACAGTTGGTCGAATGAAATACAGATCTTCTTACGGTCAAAACTTATTACAACACTCAAGAGAAGTTGCAAATCTTTGTGGCATCATGGCTTCTGAGTTAGGGATCAATCCCAAATTAGCCAAAAGAGCTGGATTGCTTCATGATATAGGTAAAGTGCCAGATACAGAGAGTGAATTGCCTCATGCGCTTTTAGGAATGCAATGGGCTGAGAAATATGGTGAGAAAAAAGATGTTTGTAATGCCATTGGAGCTCACCATGATGAAATAGAAATGAAATCTTTAATCGCTCCAATTGTACAAGTTTGTGATGCTGTTTCAGGTGCAAGACCTGGTGCAAGAAGACAAGTATTAGACTCTTATATTCAAAGACTGAAAGATTTAGAGGACATCGCTTTTGGATTTAAAGGAGTTCAAAAGGCCTTTGCCATTCAAGCCGGTAGAGAATTAAGAGTGATGGTAGAAAGTGAAAAGGTAAATGATTCAAAAGCCGCTGAATTGTCTTTCAATATTAGTCAAAAGATTCAAAATGATATGACATATCCAGGTCAAGTAAAGGTAACTGTCATTAGAGAAACCAGAGCAGTCAACGTTGCTAAATAAATTTTAGACTAACTTCTTGGATGGTATTTTTCAACAATTTTTTTCAGAAAAGTATTGTCTAAATGTACATAGACTTCTGTAGTTGTGATACTTTCATGACCGAGCATTTGTTGAATTGCTCTGAGATCTGCGCCATTTTTAAGCAAATGAGTAGCAAAAGAATGTCGAAGAGTATGTGGACTGATTTTTTTATTTAAATTTATGTTCACTGCCAAAGTTTTGATCAGCATAAATATCATCTGTCTGCTTAAACTTTTTCCTCTTCTACTCAAAAATAAGGTATCCTCATGTGATTTCTTAATCGTTACATGAGATCGAATCTCTTTGATATAGATTGAAATATATTTTTGTGCTTTTTGATGAATGGGAACAAAACGTTCTTTGTTTCCTTTACCAATGATTCTAATAAAACCCTCATTGAAAAATAAATCAGAAATTTTTAAATGAATTAATTCGCTAACTCGAAGACCACAACTATACATGATCTCTAAAATTGCTCTATTTCTTTCTCCTTCGTCTGTGCTAAGATCTATGGCATTGATTAGTTGATTAATTTCCTGTTCTGAAAGTGTTTCTGGAAGCTTTCTTCCAATTTTAGGTGATTCAATTAAATCTGTTGGATTTGTGTCCCTCAATTGCTCAAAGATTAAATACTCAAAAAAACTTTTCAAAGAAGAAATGATTCTTGCTTGACTTCTTGAGCTTAATTTCTTTGAAATCTCATAAATAAACTGTTGAATGACCTCTTGTTCGATTGTTTTAGGGGAGTCAGTAAACTTATTCTCCTCCAAAAAAAAAGTCATTTTTTTCAAATCACTAACATAATTCTGGATGGTATTTTCCGAAAGACCTCTTTCAATCTTTAGATAGTGTTGATACTCAATGATTGCTTGTTTCCATTTCATTCAAAAAATCAGCTAAAAAATTAAAAATAATTTAAATTGTTAATATAATATTTAATAATTATTCAAATTAGATTCATTTCAAATAATAAATTTTATTATATTTATTGCAAATAACAAGTAAAAAATTTAATTTAAAATTAAAAATTATGAAAAAATTTTTATTACTATTTACATTCGTTTTATGTGCTGTTACTTCCAATGCCCAATTTAGTTTAGGTGCTGGTGTTGGTATCCCAACTGGGGACATGGAAGAACTTTCTTCTTTTCAAATGAATATTAATGCTACTTACATGTTCGAATCTGAGTCTGACTTTAGATTAGGACTGTCCGCAAGTTATCATAACTATTTTGGAAAGACAATTGAAATTCTAGGAATTGAAGCTGATCTAGATGATTTTGCTTGGCTTCCTTTATCTGCCGTTTTAAATTATAGTTTATCTGACAACGTTTCAATTGGAACAGATGTTGGATATGCCATTGGAATGTCTCCTGAAGATATTGAGGGTGGTTTTTATTTAAGACCAAATTTAGTGTATTCTTTGGGTGAAAAAACATCTTTAAACTTATCTTACACAAATATGTCAAACGATGGTGATAACATTTCTAACATCGGTTTAGGAATTGCTTTTCAACTATAGAAAATATTTTTTAATTATTGTAAGGGAGCTATCTAGCTCCCTTTTTTTATGCAAAATTAATTGTATGTTTGCGGTATGAAACTAATGATTATCAATGGCCCTAACTTGAATCTCCTTGGAAAAAGAGAACCTGAAATTTATGGTTCTGATTCTTTTGAAACCTATTTTAATAATTTGCAAAAAAAGTATTCTAAGATTAATCTTTCTTATTTTCAATCCAATATAGAAGGAGAAATCATAGACAGACTTCATCAAGTAGGGTTTTCATATGATGGGATCATTCTCAATGCAGCAGCTTATACTCACACCTCAGTAGGAATTGGAGACGCAGTTAAAGCCATTGAAGCACCCGTAATAGAAGTACATATTTCCAATGTATATGCTAGAGAGGACTACAGACACCATAGTTTTATTGCACCGAACGCAAAGGGAGTCATTACAGGTTTTGGTTTGAAAAGTTATGATCTAGCCATTGAGAGCTTTCTTTAACTCTTCATCAATATTTCACAGAATTAATTCCATTTTAATATTTCCTCGTTTGTAAGGACTATTTTTTTCTTTGGGGATTTCTTTAAACCCATATTTTCTGTAGATGTGTATCGCATTTTCAAGAATTGTATTTGAATACAATATGAGTTTATTGATCTCTTGTTTTTTACTAAAATTGATACAATATTTGATCATTTGTTGTCCAATTCCCCTTCCTCTTTCTTTAGGATCAACAGCCATTTTGGTAAGCTCAAAACAATTTTTATCATACGGCATTAATGCCACTGTACCCAATACCTTTTTATTCTCTAGAGCGAAAAATATATGTCCTCCTGGATTGATGATGTATTTTTCTGGATTGCTCAAAACTTCCTTGTCAAATTCTTCGACATAAAAATAGGTTTCTAGCCATTCTACGTTGAGCTCATAGAATGCTTTTGAAAAAATACTCTGGTAAGGTAAAATTTTTAATGCCATTACATTTTCGAATCAATCAGTGTAATCATTTCTTGTTCTAGGGACATTGCTTTTTGATAGATGTGTTCAGCATCTTTGAGAATATTGTCAGCGAAGTTTTTGTCCTTAATATCTTTTGCATTGATTCGAACATTGAAATAAGCACCAATCACAGCGGTTCTTGCGCATAAGATTCCTACACCAGCGTCTGATAAAGAATTTTGAAGGCCTTCTTTTGCCATTGTCATCATAACTTCCATTGATTTTAGAGCTGTTTCCATAACTTTAAAAGGAATACTTGTTGCATACTTTGTCGCATTTTCAATCGCTTCTTTTCTTAATTTTACTTCCATTTCTTTTGATTTTGGCATCCGAAATTCTTCAATGATTTTATTAAACGATCGTGTATCTTCATCCACCAAGAAAAGTAATTCATTTTTATATTGCTGCCCTTTTTCTGCCCATTGAGAATAAAATTCCCAACGATCATCCCATCCTGGTTTATGAGCAGATAAATTTGCTACCATAGTTCCTAGTGAAACTCCTAAAGAACCAACATATGCAGCAATTGAGCCACCTCCAGGAGCCATGGATTCTGATGCTGTTTCTTCAGCAAATTCTTTAACAGATAAATCAACTAGTTTTTTCTCATGCTCTGTATTCATCACATATTCAATAATCCTTTCTTGGGGATTGAAAGGTTTCAAGTCATCCAAACCAAGTGATTTAACTGCAATTTTAATTTTTTCAGTTTCGCTAATTCCTAAAGAACGTTGTTGTTTTGTTAAAAAATAATCTGCTGCAGCTAGCATGGCTTTTAAAGGTACCAATCCTACCAATTCTGATCCAGTAACTCTGATGCCTCTTTTTGTAGCTGCTTTTACAGTTTCGTCAAAAGCTACATGCATTGAGGTTATAGAAATGTTTGTAAGGTTGTAAGAAATTTGAGCAATTCCATACTCTTCAATATACCAACCAATTCCTTTAACTGCCTTTAATTTTCCAGGAATCCTCAAAGGATTCCCATTTGAGTCTAGTATTTTTTTTCCAGTTATGGGATTTCCCTCTCTTTTAATTCTTCCAGCCTCTCGAATATCAAATGCAATGGCATTGGCACGTCTAGTAGAAGTAGAGTTTAAATTGATATTGTAAGCAATTAAAAAATCTCTAGCAGATATTGCAGTAACTCCTGTGGTGTTTGTTTTGTTATTGTATGTATTAGGTCCAAAATCTGGTTTCCAATTTGGGTCAGAGATCTTTTTTTCCAATCCTTCATATTCACCCGAACGAACGGTTGCTAAATTTTTTCTATCTTCTTTTGTCGCAGCATTTTCATAATAGTAACCAGATATACCGAGTTCTTCCCCAACTCTTTTTCCTAATTTGTGAGCGTATGTGGTAGTCTCCTCCATGGAGATATTGGCAATAGGAATCAATGGACAAACATCCGTAGCTCCAAATCTTGGATGTTCACCGGTTTGTTTTGACATGTCAATCAACTCTGCTGCTTTTTTTATTAATAAAAAAGCTGCATCTATCACTTTTTCAGGTTCTCCAACAAACGTAATCACTGTTCTATTGGTTGCTTTACCTGGATCTACATCCAATAATTTAACACCTTCAACAGATTTTACAACATTAGCAATCGTCATGATTTTTGTTTGATCTCGACCTTCACTAATGTTCGGAACACATTCTATAATTTTTTGCTTCATGACAAAGAATAGTTTTTAATTCATCGTAAAATAATGATTAAAAGTAAAAATAATGGATATTTATCAAAATAATTTAAAGTACACTGGAAAGCTCTATTTAAAACAACATTAACATTGTTTACTAAAAAATAGAGGATGATTTTTTGAAATACTTTAACAAGTAAGCATATCTTAAAATCAATATTCCGATCAATGGAATCAAAGAAAACGACATAAGCTGAATTCCAAAAATCCAGACAATCATAAAAGATGCTAAAAGTAATAGTAATAGTTTGGTGTAAATGATCATCCATCGGTCAATGGTTGTCTTTAGAAGTAAAAAGCTGACAACGATATTGAAAGGAAAAGCCCATAAAAAATTCAAATTATAGGGAGTAGTTGCATGATCTGTGAAAAACCATAAAAAAGTGATGACGACTCCTAAAATACCCGAGGTAAAAAATAAAATAAAATCAAGCCACCTAGTTCTAATGTTTCTTTTATTATCCTGATAGGTAATTAGGGCCACGATCATCAATAGAATAGAAAAAACAAGGAATGGATTCAATGGATGAATTTTGACTTCCTTTTCGTCATGATCAAGGACCATAGTATTTTTTCTCACCAAAGATTTATATGAATTGTGATTCTTCTTAGTGGCCTTTTGATAAGATAGATACAAATAATCAGGTAAATACATATATTTTTCACTAGATATTTCTCTATCTAGTATTTGACCTAAAGCTATATTGATTCCAAAACTTCCCCAGGTATTCCAGTGAATTTGTTGATTCATCAATTGCCTTAGTGTGAAATTTTCCTCAGAAAGAGAAGTAGGAAATTGAACTTTGTCCATCAGTACTTGCTTTGTTATATCTCTTAATTTTGTGGAACAGTTATTAAAAAAAGGATCATACAAATAGTTCGCATTTTCGGGCAATGCATTTGTTTCTAAAAGTTCAAAAAATTGTTGTTTTTCATCGAGAGTTAAATTCAGAATCTGAGTTTTTAACCACCTTTCCTGCAAGTGATAGGAATAAACAAAGTTTTGATAAGATCCTTTTCCCAATCGATACCATAATTTCCCTTTCGTAAAGTTGAGATAAAAATTGGGTTGATTAAAATCAAAAAGTCCATAATTATAGATGTTGTCAATATTTTGCGTAGGATCTTTGACTCTAATTGCACTATGACCAAAAGCTTCAAATAGAGCATCTCCGGGTCCAGCAGTCACAATACTTATTTCAGATGAATCAGATAAGTTTAATGATTGGGCATGTAATTTTTGAAAAGAAATTACAAGCAATCCAATAAAAAAGTAAAAATTTCTCATAAAATCATTTTCTAAAATAGCTATAATCTATTTTTAATGAAAAAATATTTGAAAATAGAGCATTTCCAACACTTCCAATATTGGTAAGTGCATAATCAATTTGAATCCCTTTGTAGATAAAACCAATCCCTATATTTGGCTGAAGAGATAAGTTGTTACTCCCATCAAATTCGGTTGTATTTTGAAAGTTTCCTATTCCTGCTCTTAAAAAAACAAAATCTTCATAATCCAATTGAAATCCAATAGAAGGATCTATACTAGCAATATCAGTAGAAATCAAATCGTTCGTTTTGGCAAACCTTACATTCAAATCGATCTCACTTAATAAATGAAAGAATCGGCCTACATTGAATTTTCGAGCCACCCCAAATTGAATTTTTGGTTTTGTAATTTCAGTGGTTTCTGGTAATTCTTGATTTTGGCCTGGAATGGCATCCTGAATTGTAGCAAAAGCATCCTCATCAAGGGTCCAAATATTAAAGGTTGTAGAAATATCTCTAACCATCAATCCAATTTTCCAATGACCTCTTTGATATTGAATCCCCGCATCCAATCCAACTCCCCAAGATTTAGCAAAGTCTCCAATGGTTCTTCTAATAACTTTAGCATTGACTCCAAAGTGAATGTTTTTCAACTTTAAGTTCCTTGCATAGGAAACATTTAGAGCATAATCAGCAGCAGAAAACAAACGAATCCTATTGAAATCTATATTTCCTTGATTGTCAATTAATTCTGTAGTATTTAAAATATCATCAACCCCAAATCTGATGACAGATATTCCAAGGGAACTTTCATTATCTATGGGCATCGCAAAAGCTGCATAATTGTAATTTGCAATTCCTGCAAAATACGAGGAATACATAATTGCTCCTTGGTAATCTTCTACATTTACGAGCCCTGCAGGGTTCCAATAAGATGCATTGACATCGTTTGATGTGGCAACAACACTTCTACCCATTCCAAGAGCAGCAGCATCAACCCCAATGGTTAAAAATTCATTCGAATAATTACGCAATGCTTGTGCATTCGTAAAGAGAGAATAGATAAAGAATAATAAAAATGAAGTTTTTTTCAATCGAATCATGTATTACAAAACAAATATCATCATATTTTATTGAAATAACTTGACAACTGATTATATATTGTATGATTTAACTATTGTCCTTTAAAAAATGAAGGATTCTATTCTCTAGCCACTTAGTTTTTTTGGTTGAAAAATCTGTTAAAAAAGCAACATGACCACCGTATTTAGTTACCTCAAGATAAAACTTTTTTGAGTTCATCGCTTCCTTGTATGGATAGCATTCTTCAGTTAAAAACGGATCATCTTTTGAAGTAATTAATAAGGTTGGTTTTTGAATCTTTGGAAGATACTGTTTAGAACTGGCTTTTTTCCAATAGTCTTGTGCACTTGAAAAACCAAAAACAGGAGCTGTATACAATTCATCAAATTCCTCGAAAGATCTTGCTTTTAACAATGCCTTTAAATTGACGTTAAAATTTGGATACTTCCTAGATTTCTCAATGACTTTAGAACGAAGTGATTTGAGAAATCTCGCCATATAAAAAAAATTTTTTGGTTTGCTCATTTCTTGACAAGACGATTCTAAATCTATGGGAACAGAAATAGCAACTCCACATGATACTTGAGTAGGAGTATCATATTCTCCAAAATATTTTAGGGTAAGGTTGCCACCAAGGCTGTACCCTACAATCATTATATTTTCGTAATTATAATTTTCGAGTATGTGGTTAATGACAAAATCAACATCATCAGTTTTCCCACTATGATATGTTGATAATAATAAGTTGTCTTCTCCACTACAACCTCTTAAATTTAGGGAAACGGTATCATAACCAGCAGCATTCAATACTTTTGAAGTAGAAAGCACATAATTTGATTCTGAACTACCTTCCAAACCGTGAATTAAGATCACCAATTGATTGGAATTAACTGTTGAGAAATCCAAATCAATGAAGTCATGATCCCAAGTCATAATTCTTTTTCGATTGTAATGATTTGTTTCTCTCATTACGAGCTGTCTGTATATGGTATTGATATGACCATTCCTAAAGAACAAGGGGGTAGTAAAGGAGGATTTAACAAGTGGCATTTTAGCAATCTTTTAGATCAATTTTTTACAAATATCATTAAAAAATGATGAATTTAATAATTACCATGACGGATTTACTATTTTAGTGTTCTAATTTTAAACTTATGCAGATTAGAAAACACATCCCAAATATCTTCACACTAGGCAATTTATTCTCAGGATCATTGGCAACTATTTTTGCTGTACAGGGTAAATTTGAGCTAACAGCAAGCTTTGTTTTACTTGGAGTTTTTTTAGATTTTTTTGATGGTTTTTTTGCAAGAGTCCTCAATGTAACAGGCGAATTAGGTAAACAGTTAGATTCTTTAGCAGACATGGTTACTAGTGGGGTAGTTCCAGGTATTGTGATGTATCAATTATTCAACATTCATTCCACATATTCTATCATTTTAAATGATGAATTTGAGATTGGTCCTTTGATATCTTTTATTGGACTTTTCTTAACCTTGTCTGCATGTTATCGTTTAGCAAAATTCAACATAGATACAAGGCAATCAGAATCCTTTGTAGGACTCCCAACACCTGCAATGAGTTTGTTTGTTGTTTTTTTACCCATAATTTACATACATTCAGAGTATCAATTTCTCAATGAATTATTATCCAATCAATACGTTTTAATTGGTCTAACATTGGTACTTGGATATTTGATGAATGCTGAGTTGGTTTTATTTTCCTTGAAGTTCAAGAATTTTAATCTTAAGAACAATGCTTATAAGTATATTTTACTAGTACTTTCTATCGTTCTTATTTTAGTATTTACTTATGTATCAGTACCAATGATCATAATTTCATATGTTATTTTATCATTGATAAAAAATGTCAGTGAGAAAAAGATAAATTAACTAATTTTCTTCTTTTTCAATTCGAAATCCTTTCCTAGATATACTTTTCTAACCAACTCATCTTTGGCTAAATCTTCTGGAATTCCTTCTTTTAAGATACCTCCTTGGTACATTAGGTAAGTTTTATCTGTAATTGCTAATGTGGCCTGTACGTCGTGGTCTGTAATTAAGATTCCTATATTTCTGTTTTTTAGATGTGCTACGATGCTTTGAATGTCTTCAACTGCAATTGGATCTACACCAGCAAAAGGTTCATCTAATAAAATAAAGTTAGGATCAGAAGCTAAACATCTTGCAATTTCGGTTCTTCTTCGTTCACCACCAGATAAAAGATCACCTCTATTTTTACGAACATGACCGATGTTAAATTCTTCAATTAATGATTCTAATTTTATTTTTTGCTCCTTTTTAGACAAATCAGTGAATTGTAGTACAGACATGATGTTATCTTCTACAGACAACTTTCTAAAAACAGAGGCCTCTTGTGCTAAATATCCAATTCCTTTTTTGGCTCTTTTATACATAGGATAACTGGTGATTTCTTCGTCATTTAAAAAAATCTTACCCTGATTGGGTTTTATCATCCCTACAATCATATAAAAGGAAGTTGTTTTACCAGCACCATTAGGTCCAAGCAATCCAATGATTTCTCCTTGTTTTACTTCTAAGGAAATATTTTTAACAACTTTTCTACCACTGTAGGTTTTGGATATGTTTTGAGCCTTTAAAATCATATTTAATAAGATGTTTATCTAACAATCAAAAAATTATTTTGTAAAAGTAATGATTAGAATCTTTAGTCATTGATTTATATTGATAAACAACAAATCTTAAGAAAAAATTAGGAATTATTTTCTAATGCCTCCCAAAATTCATAAGCTCTTCTTAAATGAGGAATCACAATTGTACCACCAATTAAAGTAGCGATGGACAATGTTTCCAAAACTTCTTCTTTTGTAACGCCTTCATTGTAGCAGGTTTCTAAATGATAAGAAATGCAATCATCACAACGTAAAACAGCAGAGGCTACCAATCCAAGAAGCTCTTTTGTCTTGACGGATAAATGACCTTCTTTAAAAGCGTTGCTATCTAAATTAAATATTCTTTTGAGAACTTTATTGTCTGTTTTCAATAGTTTATCATTCATTTTAGAACGATAATCGTCAAAATCTTTTACTTTTTTATGTGGCATTTTTTTGTTGTCTTTTAATCACTCTTTTAGAAACGGAGATGCTTATTTCGTATAAGAACAAAACAGGAATTGCCACAATAATTTGACTCGCAACGTCTGGAGGAGTTATTATGGCAGCTAATATCAAAACAATCACTAGAGCGTGTTTTCTATACCTTTTTAAAAATTCAGGGGTGATGAGTCCTATTTTAGTTAAAAAATAAACAATGACTGGCAATTCAAACATCAACGATACTCCTAATAACATATTGGTTATTAATCCAATATGAGATTCCATTGTAAACTGATTTACCAGTTTGTCGCTAATTTGATAAGTATATAAGAAATTTATGGAAATGGGAGCAATTACATAAAAACTAAACAGAACACCCACAAAAAATAAAAATGATGCTGAAAATATAAATCCTTTTGATTTTTTAATTTCACTCGTATGAAGACCAGGAGAAATAAATTTCCAAAATTCCCATAATATGTATGGGAATGAGGTGATAATTCCTAAAATAAAACAAGACCAAATAGAATTCATCAGTTGTTCTGTTGGCTTTAAAACTTGTAAAGTATTGGGGTAGTCTAAAGAGCAAAAGTTACTTTCAAATCCAAAAAAAGAAAAGAAATCACAAAACCATCTATAGGTGATGAAGTTTGGATCAATATGTGCTAGTAAAAACTCGTTATAAACATATTCTTGAAAAGAAAAAAGAATTATGGCAATTACAAAAATAGCAACAACACTTCTTACCATATGCCATCGTAGCTCTTCTAGATGGGCTAAAAAAGACATTTCTTTTTCTTGATTCATTCAAATAAGGTGTTACTGATAGCTATTATTAAAAAACTCTTAAAACTAATAATTTTATTCTCAAACAAAAAAAAAGTCTTATATTTAGTATATAAAATTACGAGCTACAAATTTACTATAAAAATCAAATAAAAGCTCCTACTATTTGCATTTAGTATAATTATTTACATGCGTACTTTTTAGTTAAATGAACAATTGATGATGGATATACACACTCCTTTAAAAAAGCATTTTGGTTTTTCAAAATTCAAGGGACTACAAGAAGAAGTAATCAAAAGTATACTTAAGAATAATAATACATTTGCAATCATGCCAACTGGTGGTGGAAAATCTTTGTGTTATCAATTGCCAGCGTTGATGAAAGAAGGAACAGCCATTGTAATTTCTCCCCTCATTGCTTTGATGAAAAATCAAGTGGATGCGATTCGTGGAATTTCTCAAAACAATGGAGTTGCTCATGTACTTAATTCCTCCTTAAACAAATCTGAAGTTGCCAAAGTAAAAAATGATATAGAATCAGGAATCACCAAGCTTCTTTATGTGGCTCCAGAATCATTAGTTAAAAAAGAATATGTGGATTTTCTCAAAAATCAAGTCATTTCATTTGTTGCCATTGATGAAGCTCATTGTATTTCTGAGTGGGGACATGATTTTAGACCTGAATACAGAAATCTTAAACATATCATCAAACAAATAGACAATGTTCCTGTAATCGGTTTGACAGCAACAGCCACAGAAAAGGTACAAGAAGATATTCTGAAAACATTAGGAATCACAAATGCAAAAACTTTCAAAGCTTCATTTAACAGACCCAATTTATTTTATGAGGTTAGACCTAAGACAAAAGATGTTGAAAAAGACATCATACGTTTTGTAAAAAAACGTGCTGGAAAATCTGGAATCATTTATTGCCTTAGTAGAAAGAAGGTTGAAGAAATAGCACAGGTTTTACAAGTAAATAACATCAAAGCAGTTCCATATCATGCTGGATTGGATGCAAAGACAAGGGTCAAACATCAAGATATGTTTTTAATGGAAGATTGTGATGTTGTCGTAGCAACCATTGCCTTCGGTATGGGGATTGACAAACCAGATGTTCGTTATGTGATCCATCATGATATTCCAAAAAGCTTAGAAAGTTACTATCAAGAAACAGGAAGAGCAGGAAGAGACGATGGTGAAGGATATTGTTTGGCTTTTTATGCCTACAAAGACATCGAAAAACTCGAGAAGTTTATGGCTAACAAACCTGTGGCAGAACAAGAGGTTGGACATGCTTTACTCCAAGAAGTTGTTGGTTATGCAGAAACTTCCATGTCTAGAAGAAAGTTCTTATTGCATTATTTTGGAGAAGATTTTGATGAGATTAATGGTGAAGGAGCAAAAATGGATGACAATACCAAAAACCCTAAGAAAAAACATGAAGCAAAAGAAAACGTCATCAAACTCTTGTCTGTTGTAAAAGATACCAAAGAGAAATACAAATCCAAAGACATTGTCAAAGCCATTACAGGAGAAGAAAATGCCTTATTGAAATCTCACAAAACTCATTTACAACCATTTTTTGGTTGTGGTAAAGAAAAAAATTCATCCTATTGGATGGCTTTGTTAAGACAAGTGTTGGTCGTCAATTTTATACGCAAAGAAATAGAACAGTACGGAGTTGTTAAACTTACCGATAAAGGAGAGCAATATCTTGCCAATCCGAAGTCGTTTATGATGACAGAAGATCATGTATACTCTCAAGATCATACCTCAGATATCATTACCAATGAAGCTAGTTCTGGTGTGGTGGCTGATGAAAAATTAGTTCGTTTTTTAAAGGATTTACGTAAAAAAGTAGCAGTCAAACAAAATGTGCCTCCTTTTGCAGTATTCCAAGATCCTTCCATAGATGATATGGCACTAAAATATCCGATTACTATTGATGAATTGACAAAAGTTCATGGAGTTGGTGAAGGAAAAGCAAGAAAATTTGGTAAAGAGTTTCTCAATTTAATCTCTAAATATGTAGAAGATAACGATATCATTAGACCAGATGATTTAATTGTAAAAAGTACAGGTGTCAATTCCGGATTAAAGCTTTATATCATTCAAAATACTGATCGAAAATTACCCTTAGATGATATTGCATCCTCCAAAGGATTAACGATGGGGGAATTGATTAGAGAAATGGAAGCAATCATATTTTCTGGAACTAAATTAAATATTGATTATTCACTAGAGGACTTATTGGATGAAGATCAACAAGAAGAAATTCATGATTACTTTATGGAAGCAGAAACAGATGATATCCAAGAAGCTCTCGATGAATTCGATGGAGAATATGAAGAAGAGGATTTGAGACTGATGAGAATAAAATTCATCAATGAAGTCGCTAATTAAAGAGTAAAAATTGTTAATAACACTCCCGATAAAATTGCAACAAACTTCTTCATGTTAAATTTGTGATTTTCGGAACTTTCATAGAGTATTACAGTTGAGATATGCAAAAAGACACCGATGATTATGGAAGTAATTTCTTCGTTATACTTTTCAAAAAATAACACTTCTTCAGAAATCATTACCCCAAGAGGACTCATCAATGCAAAGAATGTTAAGAAGAAAAAAATTACTTTTTTTGAATGTTTGCTATTGATTAAAAAAGTAGTTAAAATAATTGCAATAGGAATCTTATGAATGACAATGGCCCAAAGCAAGTTTGAGTTTGTATGATGCAATGGCAATCCCTCAGAAAACGCATGAACACTTAAACTAATGAATAATAAAAAAGGAAAAGTTTTTTCTTCTGTGTGGATGTGGAAATGACCGTGTTCTGCCCCTTTGGATAAGGATTCTAAGATAAATTGCAATATGATTCCAAGTAAAATGTAAATTCCTGTTAGATTTGAATCTAAATTATCTTGATAGACTTCTGGTAATAAATGAAGTACGGCTACAGATAATAAATAAGCTCCACTAAAAGCCAACAATAGTTGAACTAATTCTTTTGTTGGTTTTAATAAGAACAATAATAAGACCCCCAATAATACAGAGGAAATTAAGAAAGCATAAATCATGATGCAATGATGATTAATCGGTCAGAGGTATTTGAATCAAATTCATTCAATTGATAATTTCCAAAAAGATGATTGATTTTTAATCCAGCAGATGAAAAATAATTTTGAAATTTTTCTAAGTCTATATATTTGACTCTTTCCAAGTATGAGTGCACTCTGTTTTGATCAACAAAAGAGATGTGTTTAATGATAAATCCATTTTTAATTTCTCGTTTTATATGAAATTGTATTCCATCAACCATCTTTGTTTCTTGTTTTACTAAATGTTTTTTTACAGTAACAACATTTAAAAAATCAAGTACAAAAATCCCATTTTCATTGAGTCCATTCTTAATATTTTTTAAAACTAAAATATCGTCCATATCATTTTCAAAATAACCAAAACTTGTAAATAGATTGAAGATTGCATTGTAGGTTTTTGGTAGTGGGTTTCTCATATCCTTTACTTCAAAGGACAAAGTATCATTTTCAAATTTTTTGATCTCTTGAATGCTATTTACTGATAAATCAGCTCCCGTAACTTGATAACCCAGGGAATTCAAATAGATTGAATGCCTTCCTTTTCCACAAGGCATGTCTAGAATATGAGAATTTTTAGAAAGATCAATGTATTGGGTAATGTTACGCATAAAAAGTTGCGCATCTATATCATTTCTATCTTTATAGAGAATATGATAGTAGGGGGTATTGAACCAATCAGAAAACCAATCTGTTTTTTTCATAAGACGAACTTTGCAAAAGTAATCTTTTCTGTAAGATAATATGATCAATTTTTTTCTCTTATGTTCTTTTCTAATAAGAATTATTTAAATGTACTTTTGCAAATATAATTACAGGTATGAGTAAGGATTTTAAAATGACAGCCACCACCTTAAAAGGTTTAGAAAGTGTTTTAGCTAGTGAATTAAAAACATTAGGTGCCAAAGACATCAAAGAAAGTATTCGAAGTGTTTCCTTTAAAGGAGATAAAGGATTTCTTTATAAGGCCAATATAGCCCTAAGAACAGCTATACGTGTATTGAAACCAATCAAATCCTGTAAAATTTACGATGAAGAAGATTTGTATGAAGCGATACAGAAAATCAAATGGGAAAAATATATCAATGCAGAGGGTACTTTTTCGATATCAGCTGTTGTAAATTCAAAAAACTTTACGAGTAATTCACATTATATAGCATTAAAGTCCAAAGATGCAGTTGCAGATTATTTTAGGCATAGATACAGTAAAAGACCTAATGTAGATTTGAAATACCCAGATTTAAAAATTCATGTTCATATTCAAAAAGATTGGTGTACCATTTCTTTGGATTCATCAGGTGATTCCCTTCATAAAAGAGGTTACAGGAGTGCCACTAATATAGCTCCAATTAATGAAGTATTGGCAGCGGGTCTTGTGATGTTGTCTGGCTTTACAGGTGATGAAAATTTTATCGACCCAATGTGTGGTTCTGGAACCATTCTAATTGAAGCCTGTATGATTGCATGTAAAATTCCAGCCAATATCAATCGAAAGCATTTTGCCTTTGAAAGATGGAATGATTATGATGAAGATTTGTATTTCATCATTCAGGATGCTTTGTTAAAAAAAATCACCAATTCGCATTTTAAAATAATGGGTTTTGACAAAGCTCCCTCTGCGATTTCGAAAGCAAAACAAAATATAATTAACGCGAATTTAGAGGAATTCATAGGAGTTCATCATGTGAATTTTTTCAATTCAGTTAAAGAAGTTTTTGGCAAAACAACCATTGTTTTCAATCCTCCTTATGGTGAACGTTTAACAATTGATGTCAATGAGTTTTACAAGAAGATTGGAGATACTTTAAAACACAATTATCCTAATTCTACAGCATGGATGATTACTTCAGACATGGAAGCTTTAAAACATGTGGGTTTACGTACCTCCAAAAGAATTGACTTAAAGAATGCCGATCTAAATTGCAAGTTTGTAAAATATGAATTGTATGAGGGGAGTAGAAAGAAAAATAAATTAAATAATTACTGAAAAATCAGTAGTTTTGATTTTGTCTTTGCTGTCAATATTTTCAAATGAAATTGGCTCAAAAACAAATTGTTAGTTTGATTGATTTGAAATTCATGAGAACAACCGTTATTTCTTTAGACATCAAAAAATAAATTTATTTACTTCGTAGATCTCATAATACCCATTCCTATTCAGAATACCTATACGTATGCTGTATCATCTTCCGAATTTAAATTCTTAAAGAAAGGGATGCGAGTGGCTGTTTCTTTCGGAAAAACAAAAATATATACGGGTCTTGTTTTTAAGTTACATCAAAACTTACCCGAGTTGTATGAGCCTAAAGAAATCATACAAATTTTAGACGATTCTCCAATCGTCACTGAAACACAGTTAAAACATTGGCAGTGGATTTCAGAATATTACATGTGTAGTTTGGGTGAAGTGTATAAAGCTGCTGTTCCATCAGCGTTTTTATTACAAAGCGAAACGGTGATTTATAAAAATGAATCTTTTTCAAGTGAGGAACTATTCAATGATGAAGAATTTCTTATTTATGAAGCTTTACAACACCAATCTCAATTAACCATTCATCAAGTTGTTGAAATTCTTTCGAAAAAGAAAGTATTACCCATTATTCATGATTTAATCAAAAAATCGGCCATTTACGTCAAAGAGGAAATCTATGAGGTGTACAAGCCTAAAATGGTTAAATACATCCGTTTACATGCCAATTACAAGGGAGAAGAATCTTTAGAAAATTTACTATTACAATTATCCAGAGCAAAAAAACAACGAACCGTTGTCATTTCGTATTTTCAATTGCAATCGTTAAATAAACCAATCAAGGCAAAAGTTTTAATTTCTACTTCTGGAGTCTCCTCTGCAGTTATCAAAGCTTTGGTTGATAAAAATATTTTTGAATTTTATTACATACAAACAGACAGAGTCTCTTTTGATCAGAATACAAAAAAATTAAAGAAACTAAACCCTTATCAAGAACAAGCATTTCAGGAAATCAAACAGTCATTAGAGACCAACAATGCAACCTTATTTTATGGAATTACAAGTTCTGGAAAAACAGAAGTATATACAAAACTCATACAAGAGACGATTGATTCAGGAAAACAAGCCTTGTTTCTATTACCAGAAATTGCTTTAACAACACAGATAATAGTGAGGTTGCAAAATTATTTTGGAAATAAAATTTCTGTTTTTCATTCAAAATATTCGATGAATGAGCGTGTAGAGGTGTGGAACAACGTATTAGAAAATAAAGACAAAGCGCAAATTGTTCTAGGAGCACGTTCTTCCATTTTCTTACCTTTTAAAAACCTTGGGTTAATTGTTGTGGATGAAGAACATGAAACTTCCTATAAACAATTTGAACCTTCACCCAGATACAATGCTAGAGACACCTCAATTGTACTTTCAAAATTACACGAAGCTAAAATTGTATTGGGTTCTGCAACACCCTCAATTGAAAGTTTTTTTAATGCGAAAGAAAAAAAATATGGACTCGTTTCACTAAATCGACGTTTTGGCGACGTAAAAATGCCAATTGTTGAATTAATTGACCTCAAAGAAAAACATCGAAAAAGAGAAATGAATGGTCATTTTTCAGATATCATGCTTACATCAATTCAAGAGGCTTTAGATGACAATGAACAAATCATTTTATTTCAAAATCGTCGAGGGTTTTCTCCAATTGTAGAATGTAAGACTTGTGGAGTTTCACCTCAATGTCCAAATTGTGATGTTAGTCTAACGTTTCACAAATTTAAAAATGAATTGCGATGTCATTATTGTAATTATCAGAGATCGATGCCAAATTCATGTGGAGCATGTGGAAGTAATCAATTGGATACAAAAGGTTTCGGAACAGAACAGATAGAACTTGAATTGAAACAATTGTTTCCAAATCATCGAATTGGAAGGATGGATTTGGACACTACTAGGGGCAAATACGGATATCAAAGAATTATTGAAGCTTTTGAATCTCATGAGATTGATATTTTAGTAGGAACCCAAATGCTTTCTAAAGGATTGGATTTTAAAAATGTTTCCTTGGTTGGTATTTTAAATGCTGATATGATGCTTAATTTCCCAGATTTTAGAGCACATGAACGGGCATTTCAATTAATGGTTCAAGTATCGGGTAGGGCAGGACGTTATAAAAAACAAGGAAAAGTTCTCATACAGACTTACAATCCTTATCATCAAATATTACAACAAGTTTCCTCAACAGAGTATGTCAAAATGTATCAAGAACAGCTTCAAGAGCGTTGGCAATTTCATTATCCGCCTTATTATCGATTGATCAAGTTCACATTGAAACATAAAGATTTTCAAAAAGTTGATACAGGAGTAATTTGGTTGGCAAAATCACTTAAAAATGTTTTTGGAGAGCATGTTTTAGGACCATCCTCTCCAGCAGTTAGTAGAGTTCGAAATCAATACATCAAAAATGTGATGTTGAAAATTCCACCAGAACAATCATTGATTAAAACAAAAAATCAAATCTATAAAATAAAAAACACCTTCCAAGCCGTAGCTGATTTCAGGCCAATTCGATTTATTATCGATGTTGATTGTCAATAAATTCATTTTTCACAAATACATATATTTAATTTGTCATTTCAGCGATCTGTAACATGTATATTTATCTCTTTAAAAGAGCTATTGTTAAAACAAAAAAAGTCATTATATTTGCAGCCTTAAATTATATAATATTAACAATTATGAATCATTACGAAACTGTTTTCATTTTGAATCCCGTTTTATCTGATACTCAGATAAAGGAAACAGTACAAAAGTTTGAGGACTATTTGGTTTCTAAAGGTGCCGAAATGATTTCCAAAGAGGATTGGGGCTTAAAAAAATTAGCGTATCCAATTCAAAAGAAAAAAAGTGGCTTTTATCATTTATTTGACTTCAAAGTATCTGGTGAAGCAATCTCATCCTTTGAATTAGAATTCAGGAGAGATGATAGTGTTATGCGTTATCTAACAGTAAGGTTAGACAAGCATGCTGAAGCTTGGGCTGAAAAAAGAAGAGGACGTGTTAAATCTGAAAAAAAATAAGCAATGGCAACATCGATAGACCAACAAGCAAAAGGAAACAAACAAGGTGAAGTAAGATACTTAACACCTTTAGATATAGAGACTAAAAAAGAAGCAAAATATTGTCGTTTTAAAAAGAATGGTATTAGATACATTGATTATAAAGACGCAGACTTCTTAATGTATTTAGTAAACGAACAAGGGAAAATTTTACCAAGACGTTTAACAGGAACATCATTAAAATACCAACGTAAAGTAGCACAAGCGATTAAAAGAGCTCGTCATTTGGCATTGATGCCATACGTAGGTGATATGTTGAAATAATTAAAGAAGTAAAGATTATGGAATTAATTTTAAAACAAGACGTAGAAAATTTAGGTTTCAAAGATGATGTTGTCACTGTTAAAAATGGATATGGTAGAAATTACTTAATCCCTCAAGGACATGCAATATTAGCAACTTCATCTGCAAAAAAAGTATTAGCTGAAACCTTAAAGCAAAGAGCTTATAAAGAAGCGAAATTAATCAAAGACGCCAACAAAGTTGCTGAAGAGATTAAAGGACTGGAATTAAAAATAGCCTCTAAAGTAGGTGCTGGTGATAAATTATTTGGATCTGTGAATAATATCAATTTAGCAGAAGTAATTTCTAATGCTGGTATTGAATTAGACAAAAAATTTATCAAAGTAGCTGGTGGATCTGTGAAAAGATTAGGTAAATATGAAGCTACCATTAGACTTCACAGAGAAGTGATTGTCAATATCAATTTTGAGGTAATCCCAGAAAACACAAAATAAAAAGTTATTGATATGAATAACGAAGCCCCTTGCTCAATAGCTAGGGGCTTTTTAATTAAATAAAGTTGAACATTTTTCAAGTCAATATTGATATTTTGAACGCTCTGATAACAACATTGAAAAAAAATGAAATATAGAAAATTAACCAAAGAACAATTTGAATCATTGGACAAAGAATTCGCTCAGTTTTTAGCGACACAAAAAATTGACAAAGACCAATGGAGCAAAATAAAAGTCAACAAGCCTGAATTGGTTGAAGAAGAACTCAATATATTCAGTGATATGGTTTGGGAAGATGTATTGAATAAAGTCAATTATTTAGAGCATATTTCAAAGAATTCCATGAATTTATTCAAAATTAATGATCAAACAATGGATAGAATTGTGGTTCAAATTGACAAGAATATCGACTTATTTAAAGAAGATGATTATAAATGGCTACTCAACAATCCAAATGATGATTCAATAGCGTATTTTAAAGGATCTAAAGAATATCAAAAAGAAAAAAATATAGAAATTTTTAATTTAATTGAAAAGGGAAGTCAAATTTCAAGAGGAGAATTATTTGATTTTTTTAATTCAATAACTTCTTAAGTAATATTTCTGTTCCTTCAACGGCTCCTTTTTTAATAATTTCAAGATGTGAATAGTGAGTGCCTTGCGTGTTTGGGTTAGGATCTATAAAGTAGATAGGGGCTCTGTCTTGAATAAAATCTATCAAACTTGCAGCAGGATATACTTGCATAGAAGTTCCTATAATGATCAGTATATCAGCTTTTTTTACAAGTTCAATTGCCTTATGAATCATCGGGACAGCTTCACCAAACCAAACAATATGTGGTCTTAGTTGAGACTTTTTCTCGCAGAGGTCTCCTAAAAATAAATCTTTCTCCCAATGATAAATTAAGCTAGCATCAGAAGAACTTCTGACTTTTCTTAATTCTCCATGTAAATGAATGATTTTTTTACTTCCAGCTCTTTCGTGTAGATCATCTACATTTTGAGTAATGATTGTTGTATCATAATATTCTTCTAAACGAACCAAATTATAATGTCCCTCATTAGGCGATACTTCATGTAACTGTTTCCGACGTTGGTTGTAAAATTCCAGTACTAAATTTGGGTTGTTCTTATATCCTTCAGGAGAAGCAACTTCCATTAGATCGTGTCCCTCCCAAAGACCATTCGAATCTCGAAAAGTTTTAATTCCACTTTCAGCACTCATCCCTGCTCCTGTAAGAATTACAATTTTTTTCATGAAATAAAAGTAGGAAAATTTAGTAAGTTTGTTTTAATCATTCACAGATCATCATTTGAATAATTTTATGAATAATAAACTTCTTTCTTATTTAGAAGGTTTTGTTTCTGAGAACAGAAAATTACTTTTTAAAAAAATATTAGAGGATAGAACTAGGCATTTTACAGTTGTTTTAGAGGATATCTACCAGCAACATAATTCGAGTGCTGTGATTAGAAGTTGTGATATTTTTGGCATCCAAGATGTACATATTATTGAAAACAAATATCATAGTAATGTTTCAAAGCATGTGGCCAAAGGATCCCAAAAATGGTTAACTTTTCATCAGTACAATCAAAAGATGAACAACACTCTCAATTGTTTGAATGATTTGAAAAACAATGGATATCAAATTATCGGAACGACCCCTCACAATAACACCTCATATTTACACGACTTTGACATTACAAAAAAATCTGCTTTTGTTTTTGGGGTTGAAAAAATGGGAATTTCAAAAATTGTAACTGACAATGCAGATGGGTTTTTGAAAATTCCAATGGTAGGATTTACTGAGAGTTTGAATATTTCAGTTGCAGCGGCAATCATTCTTGAAAATCTTACTCATAAATTGAGAAAGAGTTCCGTCAATTGGAAGTTGACAGAAAAAGAACAGAGATTTTTATATCAACTATGGATTGAGAAAACGATCAAAAATGTCGATCAAATTAAACAACATTACAAAGACCAAAAATCCTAATAATAGCTTTATTTTATTGAGATGTTTTCAATAGTGGCAATAGAATCACAACGAATGATCCATAACTCGATTCTTTTTTTATTAAACTCTCCCGAAATTGAATATTCTGGACAAGGTTTTTTTCTTTGATTACTTTTACCAAAGTCAACATCACCATTCAAAAGTACATTGTTGATTGCTGTTGAATCTATTTTTGAGTTGGAAATAGATTGAGTAACGTTGTTTGAAAAAACAAGTTTTTTTGTTCGAATACTCTTTAAAGTTCTAGCATCCATTCCATAGTCAAAAGACACATTTTTACCTTTCCAAATAAAAAAGACAATAATGCTTCCAAGAAGCAGGCCAATGAAATAATAAATAAATCTTTTGAAGATCATCATTTGGTAATGTTTTGTTATTTAATTGCAAAGAAAAAAAATAATTTCATCTCTGATTAAAAAGGATCATATAAAAAATAAATTAATGTCCTTGTAGGGAATTTCGAACCATTTCCCAACAGTCTTATTAATTAAAATTCCATGATACAAATACATTCCATTTCTCAAACTCTTATCAAACCTTGCCGCATTTTCAAAACCACCTTCTTCAGCAATATTAAGAATATAAGGCGTAAACATATTACTGATGGCAAAAGAGGCTGTTCTGGCATATCTTGAAGGAATATTTGGGACACAATAGTGAATGACTCCATGTTTTTGATAGGTGGGTTTGGAATGTGTTGTAAGTTTAGAAGTCTCGAAACAACCCCCTCTGTCAATACTTACATCAACAATGATTGCTCCTTCTTTCATTGTTTCAACCATGAGTTCTGACACAATCACTGGTGAACGGTTTTTACCACGAATTGCACCAATCACAACATCACATCTTTTTAGTGATTTTAACAGTGTCTTTGGTTGAATTGTTGATGTGTAGACGTCAGATCTTAAAGAGCGTTGTAGTTCTCTTAATTTGGTAATAGAATTATCAAAAACCTTCACATTAGCTCCCAAACCTTGAGCCGCTTTTGCAGCAAATTCACCCACTGTCCCAGCTCCAAGTATGACAACATTTGTAGGAGGCACACCTCCAATATTCCCCATCAGTAGTCCATTTCCTTTGTTTAAATTATTCATCAACTCAGATGCAATTAGAATACTTGCAGTTCCTGCTATTTCACTGAGTGATTTTAAAATGGGATACACGCCTTCACGATCTTTGATAAAATCAAAAGCAATCGCAGTAATTTTTTTTGAGGCCAAAGCTTCAAAATATGTTTTTGTTTGAGTTTTTAGTTGAAGTGCAGAAATTAAAACACTATGAGCATTGATCATTTTAATTTCTTCAATAGTGGGAGGTTCCACCTTCAAAATCATATGGCAACTAAAAGCTTCTTTCACATCAGAAGAAATTTTGGCTCCCGCTTCAGAATATTCAATATCTGAATAATTAGATCCATTTCCAGCCCCTGATTCTACAATCACTTGATGTCCATGCGCTGTAAGAGCAGCAACTGCATCTGGAGTTAGGCAAATACGTTTCTCTTCAGAGTGAGTTTCTTTTGGTATTCCAATGAAAAATTCACTTTTTTGCTTTTTAATTTCAAGCATTTCTGCCTGGGGAATTAATTCCTCTTTACTAAAAGGGGAGAATGAACTCATACCGAATTTTTAAGTTGGATATTTCGCTGAGCATCATTAATTTTTGTTAAATGAATTTCAGTGGCGTCTAAAGGTAATAAATTTTGAATATTTTCTGGCCATTCAATAAAAATCCATGCATCTGTTTCAAAATAACTTTCCAAACCAATATCGAGGGCTTCGTGTTCATTTTTTAATCGATAAAAATCAAAATGATAGATGGTTTGTTCTTCCTTTGTTTGATATTCATTGACAATGGAAAAGGTAGGGGAATTTGTGGGGTCAATGGTCCCTAAAACAGTACAAATTTCTTTAATCAATGTAGTTTTTCCAACCCCCATTTCACCAAAAAAAAGAAAAGTTTTATTTGTAGAAATTTGAACGATTTCTTTTGCAATTTCATTAAGTTCTGTTAAGAGGTAGTTTTGATTCACAGTATTTAATTTAGAATAATTATTTAGGACTATAAATAGCAAAAGGAATGATCATCTCCTCTAATGAAATCCCTCCATGTTGATAAGTGTTCTTGTAATAGTTTACAAAATGATTGTAGTTGTTAGGATAGGCAAAAAACAAATCTTCTTTCGCAAAAATAAAAGGACTGTTAAAACCAATACTTGGTAAAAATACTTCTTGAGGATTTTTAACAGCATAGACATCTTTCTCATTATAAGAAATACTTTTACCTGTTTTATATCTCAAGTTAGAACTGATGTTTTTATCTCCAATAACTTTGGTTGGATTTTTACAATTGATGGTACCGTGATCTGTAGTAATGATCAACTTTTGACCCAAATTTTGTGCTTTTTGAATGATTTCAAATAAAGGTGAATTTTTGAACCAACTTACAGTCAAAGATCTGTATGCTTTATCGTCCCCAGCAAGTTCTTTAATAACCTCCATTTCAGTTTTAGAATGTGATAGCATATCCACAAAATTATAAACCAAGACCGTAAGGTCGTTTTGTTTTGTAGTATTGTAGTTGTTCGACAATTCTTTTCCTTCCTTCAAGGAAACAATTTTATAATATTCATGTTTGATAGAAAGATTCAATCGATTTATTTGATCAGTTAAAAATTCATTTTCAAACATATTTTTACCACCTGAATCAATATCATTTTTCCATAATTTTGGATGTCTTTTTTCCATTTCAGACGGCATCAAACCTGAAAAAATAGCATTTCTTGAATATTGAGTTGCTGTTGGTAAGATACTGTAATATGAATGTTCATTCTCTTTTTTAAATTGATTGTTAATCATTGGCTCAATCATTCTAAATTGATCAAATCTAAGATTGTCAATAACAACCCAAAGTATCCCTTCATTATGATTGAGATTGGGAGCAACATATTCTTTGAACAAGGTGTGAGAAAATACGGGTTTATCATTTGTGGCAGTGAGCCAATTCTGATATTCTTTTTTGATGAATTTATAAAATAAGTTATTGGCTTCAGATTTTTGACTTTCTAAAATTCCTAGCATCCCTGTATCATTAATTCCTTCCAATTCTAACTCCCAATGGATTAATTTATGATATAAATCTACCCATCCTTGGTGTGAATTTACAGACATTAAATCCATTGAAATTTTTCGAAATTCTTGTTGATAATTAGACGTTGTCTTTTCAGATACTAGTCTTGATTGATCTAGATTTTTTTTAATACTTAGAAGTATTTGCTTCGGATTAACAGGTTTGATCAAATAATCAGCGATTTTTGATCCTATGGCTTCCTCCATAATAAATTCTTCCTCACTTTTAGTGATCATAACTACTGGCAAATTGGAAGAAATTTGTTTGATCTCTAATAGGGTTTCTAAACCATTCATTCCTGGCATGTTTTCATCTAAAAAAACGATGTCAAAATTATTTTCCTTGACCAAAGTAATGGCATCACTACCGTTGGTACTGATTGACACGATATATTTTCTTTGTTCAAGAAATAGGATATGAGGTTTTAATAAATCAATTTCATCATCCACCCATAAGATCTGAATATTACCCATCGAATATGTTTATACTTTATAAACGTTAAAAATATTTATTTGTTATGGATTCATCAATGTTAAAATGATAAAATATTCCCAATAATATTGATACTAGCTTGTAAAGTACTAATTTCGCCCTTAGATTGAATTATCAACCAAAATTAAAGACTTGAAAAAACCATCAGTCAATAAATTGAAAATATTTAATGATCCCATTTATGGATTCATTAGAATTCCGAATAGTCTAATTTTTGATATCATAGAGGAACCCATTTTTCAACGATTAAGGAGGATATCTCAAATGGGCCTATCAAATTTGGTATATCCAGGAGCAAATCATACACGATTTCATCATGCACTGGGTTGTCTTCATCTGATGAAAAAAACAGTTTCTGTTCTTCGTGTGAAAGGAGTAACTATCTCAGAGTCAGAAGAAAATGCGTTGTATATTGCTATCCTATTACATGATATTGGCCATGGTCCTTTCTCACACGCTTTAGAGTATAGTATTGTCAATGGAATTACACATGAAGAAATTTCACTCAAGTACATGCAATTGCTCAACCAAAAGTTTAATGGACAATTAACGCTAGCCATCGATATTTTTTCAGGAAACTACCATCGTACTTTTTTACATCAGCTGATTTCAAGTCAATTGGATATTGATCGATTGGATTATTTGAAAAGAGATAGTTTTTTTACAGGCGTAGCAGAAGGAAACATAAGTTCTGAACGATTGATTGCGATGATGAATGTCATTGATAACGAGTTAGTTATTGAAAAAAAAGGAATCTTTTCAGTTGAAAATTTCTTAATTGCAAGAAGATTCATGTATTGGCAAGTATATTTACATAAAACGGGCTTAGTTGCAGAGAATATCTTGATGAAAATATTAACAAGAGCCAAAGAATTAGCCGACAATGGGATTGATTTATTTTGTAGTTCTCATTTACATTACTTTCTGTATCATAAGATCGAGAAAAAAACTTTTGACAAAACTGTTCTAGAACACTTTTCTAGATTGGATGATTATGATATTTTATGTGCAATTAAAGAGTGGACTCATCATTCAGATTATGTTCTTTCCAATCTTTCGAAAATGATCGTCAATAGAAATCTTCTAAAGATAGAAATGAGTGATGTTCAATTTTCTGAGGAACATATCACAAAAATTATTGAAAATTTAACGAGAAATTCAACGATACCAGAAAAAGAAATCTCATATTTTGTCTTTCAATCAAAAATTTCAAATCAAGCATATCAAAAAAACCAACCAATCAAAATTGTCAATAATGAGGGGGAGCTTAACGATATCATTGAAGAATCAGATCAATTGAACCTTCAGATGCTCTCAAAACCAGTAACAAAGCATTTCTTGTGTTATCCAAAAAAAATGGAATTAGCCTAATCTTCCAATTTTTTATATTTTTGCAGAGATGAAATTTACAGCAAAACAAATCGCTCAAATTTTAGAAGGTGATATCGAAGGCAATCCTGATGCAGAAGTTTGCAGACTGTCGAAAATAGAAGAAGGGGTACCTGGATCACTAACTTTCTTATCCAATCCTAAATACAATTCTTATTTATATTCGACTGAGGCTAGTATTACCATCGTTAATAATGATTTAGTCTTAGAAAATCATATTTCTACTACATTGATTCGAGTGAAGGATGCTTATGCCTCTTTTTCGAAGTTATTGGAGTTTTACAATCAGGTAAAAAACAATAAAGTAGGAAGAGAAAGTCCTCATCATATATCAGCCACTGCAACTATTGGTAAAAATGAATATATTGGTGCGTTTAGCTACATTGGTGAAAATGTTACCATCGGAGAAAATGTAAAAATCTATCCAAATTCTTATGTGGGTGATAATGTAATTATCGGGGATAACTCTGTTATTTTTTCTGGTGTAAAAATTTACTCTGAATCAGAAATTGGAAACAATTGTACAATTCATTCAGGATGTATCATTGGATCAGATGGATTTGGTTTTACACCCAATGAAAAAGGAGAACTCAAAAAAGTTCCTCAAACAGGAAACGTAATCATTGAAGATCATGTAGATATTGGCTCGAACTCCACAATAGATAGAGCTACTCTAGGTTCAACAATTATTCGAAGTGGAGTAAAGATTGACAATCAAGTTCAAATAGCACACAATGTCGAAATTGGAAAAAATACAGCAATTGCAGCACAAAGTGGTGTAGCAGGCTCTACAAAAATCGGTGAAAGTTGTATGATTGGCGGACAAGTTGGAATCTCTGGTCATCTTAATCTAGGAAATTATTTGAGAATTCAAGCACAATCAGGAATCTCAAAAAATCTAAAAGATCATGATGTTGTACAAGGATCTCCTGCTTTTGGATATTCTGATTTCAATAAATCCTATGTGTACTTTAAAAATTTGCCTAAGATTGCAAAACAAATCAATCAGATAGAAAAAGAATTTAATACTCTAAATACAAATGATGAGTAAAAAACAAAAAACTATACAAAAAGAAATAAGCTTGTCTGGTGTGGGTTTGCATACCGGAAACAAAGTGACAATGACTTTTAAGCCAACCCCTGAAAATCATGGTTTTGCATTCAAAAGGGTCGATCTTGAAGGTTGCCCAACGATAGAAGCAAGAGCAGAATATGTTGTGAATACTCAAAGAGGGACAAACCTAGAAAAAAATGGTGTTTTAATTCAAACTTCAGAACACGTTTTAGCTGCAGCTGTTGGTTTGGATATAGACAACTTACTCATTGAAATTGATGCTTCAGAGCCACCGATTATGGACGGTTCTTCAAAGTTTTTTGTCCAAGCATTGGAAGAAGCTGGCATTAAGGAATTGGAGGCAGATGCAGAGGAATACATTGTAAAAGAAGTGATTTCATACAAAGACGAAGTAACAGGTAGTGAAATCATATTAATGCCTTCAGACGAGTATCAGATTACTACGATGGTAGATTTTGGTACAAAAATATTAGGTACACAAAATGCAACTTTGGACCATTTATCTGATTTTAAAGACGAAATTGCCGATGCAAGAACTTTTAGTTTTCTTCATGAAATTGAGATGCTCCTTGAGAATGATTTGATCAAAGGCGGGGATCTTAATAATGCCATTGTCTATGTTGACAAAGAACTCTCTGACAAGACCATGCAGAAATTAAAAAAGGCTTTCAATAAAGAAGATATCAAAATTAAAAGCAACGGTATTTTAGATAATTTGAATCTTCACTGGGCTAATGAAGCGGCAAGGCATAAGCTTTTAGATGTCATTGGTGATTTAGCTTTAACGGGAACCAGAATTAGAGGAAAAGTAATAGCAAACAAACCAGGTCATTTGGTCAATACTCAATTTGCAAAAAAACTAGCCAAAATTATTAAGCTAGAAAAAAGAAATAACATTCCTCAAATTGATTTAAATGAAGATCCTTTGATGGACACTCAAAAAATCATGGGAATCTTACCTCATAGACCTCCATTTTTATTGGTTGATCGTATCATCGAATTGTCCGATAAACATGTGGTTGGAATAAAAAATGTGACAATGAATGAAAACTTTTTCATTGGTCATTTTCCTGGGGCCCCTGTAATGCCTGGTGTTTTACAGATTGAAGCGATGGCACAATGTGGTGGTATCTTGGTTTTAAGTACGGTTCCAGATCCAGAGAACTACTTGACATATTTTATGAAAATTGATAAAGTAAAATTTAAACAAAAAGTACTTCCTGGTGATACATTGATATTTAAATGCGAACTGATTACTCCAATACGTAGAGGAATCGCTCATATGCAAGCTTATGGCTATGCCAATGGTAGATTAGTTGTAGAAGCAGAGTTAATGGCCAAAATATCTAAAAGAGAAGAATAAAATGAATCAACCTTTAGCATATGTTCACCCTCAAGCAAAAATAGCTAGAAATGTAGTTATTGAGCCTTTTACTACCATTCATGCAAACGTTCATATTGGTTCAGGAACTTGGATTGGATCTAATGTAACAATCATGGAAGGTGCAAGAATCGGTAAAAATTGTAGGATATTTCCAGGAGCGGTAATCTCTGCAATCCCTCAAGACTTAAAATTTGAAGGAGAAGATTCTGTAACAATTATAGGAGACAATACAACGATACGCGAATGTGTTACCATCAATAGAGGGACCAATGCCTCAGGTGAAACCAGAATTGGAGAAAATGTTTTAATCATGGCAACTGTCCATATTGCTCACGATTGTATTGTGGGGGATAATGCCATCATCGTCAATGGAGTTGAATTAGCGGGTCATGTTAACATTGGAAATTATGCCATCGTTGGAGGATTGGCAGCTGTTCATCAATTCATCCATATTGGAGATCATGCAATGATCTCTGGTGGTTCTTTGGTAAGAAAAGATGTACCTCCTTATACCAAAGCAGCAAAAGAACCTTTGTCCTATGTAGGAATTAATTCGATAGGATTGAGAAGAAGAGGTTTTTCAACCGAAAAAATTAGAGAAATTCAAAACATTTATAGACTTCTATATCAAAAAAACTTCAACAATTCACAGGCAATGGAAAAAATTGAAGCTGAAATGGAAGCAACTTCAGAAAGAGATGAAATCTTGCTGTTTATTCGTAATTCTCAACGTGGAATTATGAAAGGATATTGGGGAGGATAAGCTCAAGATTTATACAAATAACAAATTTTTATAAGAACATACAACTATGGCAACAACTTCAGATATTAGAAATGGATTATGCATTAGATACAACAACGATATTTATAAAATTGTTGAATTTTTACACGTTAAACCGGGAAAAGGTCCTGCGTTTGTGAGAACAAAACTAAAAAGTGTTACCAATGGAAAAGTGATTGACAATACGTTTCCCTCTGGAAGAAAAATTGACGATGTTCGAGTTGAAACTCATAAATTCCAATATCTATACAATGAAGGAGATACATTTCATTTTATGAACAATGAAGATTACAGTCAAATTGCATTGCAAAGAAATATATTAGACTGTCCTGACCTAATGAAAGAGGGAGAGATTGTAACAATTATTATCAATTCTGAGGATGAAATGCCTTTGTCTGTAAACATGCCTGCTAGTGTAATTTTAGAAGTTGTTCATACCGAACCGGGAGTGAAAGGAAACACAGCAACCAACGCAACAAAACCTGCTAAAGTAGAGTCTGGTGCAACAATTAATGTCCCTCTTTTTATCAATGAAGGAGATAAAATTAAAGTAGAAACTACCAAAGGAACTTATCAAGAGAGAATAAAAGAATAAGCTTTTAACTATGAAATTCAAATCTGTTCAAACCTTAGAAAATATAGCAAACATCATTAACGCTAGTTTTGTTGGAGAATCAGATTTTGAAATTACAGGAATGAACGAGATTCATGTGGTTGAGCATGGGGATATTGTTTTTGTAGATCATCCTAAATATTATGACAAAGCTTTAAATTCTGAAGCAACTACAATATTAATCAATAAAAAAGTTGAGTGTCCAAAAGGGAAATCACTACTAATTTCTGACGATCCTTTTCGAGATTTTAACAAACTTACCAAATATTTTAATCCATTTATTCATTCAAAAGATTGTATCGCCGAAACTGCCATCATCGGTGAAGGAACCGTTATACAACCGAATGTATTTATAGGAAACCATGTCATGATAGGAAAAAATTGCATCATTCATCCAAATGTGACCATATATGATCACTGTATTATAGGTGATCATGTAACAATTCATGCCAATACAGTTTTGGGAGCTGATGCTTTTTACTATAAAAATAGACCTAATGGTTATGATCAATTAATCTCAGGTGGAAGAGTTGTTATCAAAGATTCGGTTGATATAGGAGCATCTTGTACAATAGACAAAGGAGTTAGTGGAGACACAACGATTGAAGAAGGAACAAAAATTGACAATCAAGTTCATGTAGGTCATGATACGATTATTGGAAAACAATGTTTGATTGCCTCTCAAACAGGTATTTCTGGTTGTGTAATTATTGAAGATCAAGTGACCATTTGGGGACAAGTTGGTATTACTAGTGGAATTACCATTGAAAAAAACACCATTATTTTAGCCAAATCTGGAGTTTCAAAGTCTTTGAAAGGAAACAAAACTTATTTTGGTACGCCGGTATCGGAATCCAGAGATAAATTAAAAGAATTGGCATTTCTCAAACGATTGACGAAAGATCAAAAGAAAGACTAAATTTTCCTTTTTTCTCATCAATCAAAGGATTATTTTTGCGACAAATTAATTAGAAATTACATACAAATATGAGCGTCCTAGTAAATAAAGATTCAAAAATTATTGTGCAAGGTTTTACAGGTAGTGAAGGTACATTTCACGCAAGTCAAATGATTGAATATGGAACCAATATTGTTGGAGGTGTTACTCCAGGTAAAGGAGGACAAGAACACTTGGGGAAACCTGTATTTAACACCGTGAAGGAATCAGTAAATCAAATAGGAGCCAATACATCCATCATTTTTGTACCACCCGCATTTGCTGCTGATGCAATTATGGAATCTGCAGCTGCTGGAATCAAAGTGATCATATGCATTACAGAAGGAATTCCTACTGCAGATATGGTCAAAGTAAAAGCTTATATAGAAGACAAAGATTGTACACTAGTTGGTCCAAATTGCCCAGGAGTCATTACTCCAGATGAAGCAAAAGTTGGTATTATGCCAGGTTTTATTTTCAAAAAAGGAACCGTTGGTATTGTCTCAAAATCAGGAACCTTGACCTATGAAGCAGCAGATCAAGTTGTAAAAAATGGGTATGGAATTACGACGGCCATTGGGATAGGAGGAGACCCGATTATTGGAACAACGACAAAAGATGCCGTAGAATTACTAATGAATGATGATGAGACTGAGGCCATTGTTATGATTGGTGAAATTGGCGGACAACTCGAAGCCGATGCTGCTAAATGGATCAAGGCTGACGGAAATAGAAAACCTGTGGTAGGTTTTATAGCGGGTCAGACTGCACCCGCTGGAAGAACCATGGGACATGCAGGAGCTATCGTTGGAGGTGCTGATGATACAGCTCAAGCAAAAATGAAAATATTATCCGAAAATGGAATTCACGTTGTTGATTCTCCTGCAAAAATTGGAGAAATGGTGGCAAGAGTATTAAACTAACTAGGACTTATGAAACTATTAGAAAATAAAACAGCAATCATTACGGGAGCGACTCGAGGAATTGGAAGAGGAATCGCATTGGAATTTGCCAAGCAAGGAGCCAATGTAGCTTTTACCTATAATTCTTCAGTAGATGCAGCCATTTCATTAGAAAAAGAAATGGAGGCCTTAGGGGTAAAAGCAAAAGGTTACCAATCCAATGCAGCTGAATTTGAGAAGGCTCAAGAATTGATAAAAGAAGTTCAAGAAGCTTTTGGATCCATTGATATTTTGATCAATAATGCAGGGATAACAAAAGACAATTTGTTGATGAGAATCTCTGAAGAGGACTTTGATCAAGTAATTGAGGTGAATTTAAAATCAGTATTTAATTTGACCAAAGCAGTGATTCGTCCAATGATGAAACAAAGAGCTGGTTCTATTATCAATATGAGCTCTGTCGTAGGTCTGAAAGGAAATGCAGGTCAAGCTAATTATGCTGCTTCAAAGGCAGGGATCATTGGTTTTTCTAAATCAGTAGCCTTAGAATTAGGATCAAGAAATGTGAGAAGTAATGTGATTGCACCAGGATTCATCGAAACAGAAATGACTGACAAATTAGATGAAGCTGTCGTGAAAGGATGGACAGATGCCATCCCTTTAAAAAGAGGAGGAACTCCTAAAGATATTGCCAATGCCTGTGTATTTTTAGCCTCTGATATGAGTAGCTATGTGACAGGTCAAACATTGACTGTTGATGGTGGTATGCTCACTTAACATCAAAAATTGAATTTAAAGATTTACAAACCTAGACATATTTTCAGTCTGGGTTTTTCTTTTTTAAAAATCTTCTATTTATCTTTCGAATAAATTAATTTTTTGTTGGAAACAAAAAAAATCATATTCATTATAATCTCTTTATTAGTAAGTATTCTAATAGCTTATTATCAATATTTTTTCAAGGTTAAAGAAGCTTCAAAAGTCAACTTTTTTTTAAGTATTTTAAGAACAATCAGCTTGTTTTTGTTGTTTTTGCTTCTTATCAACCCTAATATATTAAAAACAGAAATTATCTATCAAAAACCAAAACTATCTGTATTGATAGATAATTCTTCCTCAATATCATATTTAAATCAAGACACCATAGTAAACTCTATTGTAGATGATTTTAAAGCACATCAAAAACTTTCTAAAAAATTTGACATCAATTATTATTCTTTTGGAAATCAATTGCAGTTAACTGATCGTTTGACTTTCGATGAAAATCAAACCCGTATTGAAGAGCCATTAAAAAAAGTCAGTGAAGTAGTGAATCAAAAAAATCACGCAATTGTATTGATCTCAGATGGGAACCAAACGTTTGGAAATGATTATCAATACATGAGTCTTAAAACACCTGTGTATCCAATTGTAATTGGAGATACAACTCAATATGAAGATCTTTCCATCTCCCAAATTAACCATAATCAATATAGTTTTTTAAACAATCAATTTCCGATTGAATTTTTTATTTCATATGCTGGAACCCGAGATGTAAAAAAGAGGTTTAAAATCGAAAATAACAAAGGAGAAGTACTTTATAGTAAGGATCTTAATTTGAGTAAGGATCATAAATCAATCTCTTTTCAAACGAAATTAAGAGCAAAAAAGAAAGGTTTGAATAATTTTAAAGCGAAAATAGAGAATTTAAAGAATGAAAAAAACACTACAAACAATCTAAAAAGCTTTTCCATAGAAGTCCTCAACAAACAGTCAAAAATTTTAATTGTTAGTTCAATTCATCATCCAGATATTGGGATGTTAAAAAAATCAATTGAAGGGGATAAACAGCGAAAAGTTGATCATATAATCTTAAAAAATAAAAAAATAAAAATTACTGATTATCAATTGGTTATACTATATCAACCAACCAACAACTTTACATCTTTATTTAAAGAGTTAAAAAACTCACAAATACCTTATTTTTTGATTACTGGACCTAAAACGGATTGGTCTTTTTTAAATAAAGAAAACTTGGGAATCAAAAAAAATCAAATCAATCAAATCGAAAATTATTCAGCGTCTTTCAATACAAATTACTTAGATTTTTATCAAAAAGATATTCGTTTTCAATCTTTTCCTCCGTTAATTGATTTGTTTGGAACCATTGATATTTTCATACCACATCAAATACTCTTATATCAAAACATGAATGGTTTTTCAACCAATGAGCCCTTGTTAGTAACCGCAAAAGAAAATAAGATTAAAAAAGCATTCTTATTTGGTGAAGGCTTATGGAAATGGAGATCAACAAGTTTTTTAAACAATAAAACCTTTCAAACATTTGATGAATTTATTGGAAATCTTGTTCAATTTTTATCATCTAATAACAATAGGAGTCGTTTAGATGTTGATATTGAAACGAATTACAATGCTAATGCTATCATTAATATTGGAGCTTATTTTACAGACAATAATTATCAATTTGATGATCGGGCCTCTTTATCTTGTTCAATTGTGAACAAAATAACAGGGAAAAAAGTGACCATGCCCTTTGTTTTATCCACCAATTCTTATCAATTAGAATTGACTAGTTTAGAACCTGGAGAGTATGAATACGAAGTTCGTGTAGAAAACCAGAATATCTCAACAAAAGGTGTCTTTACAATGAATGAATTTAATGTAGAAGAACAATTTCGTGTTGCAAATAAAGAAAAACTTAGCATACTAGCGGAAAGAACACTAGGAAAGACCTTTTTTGATCATCAATACCAACAACTTTTAAACGAACTTTCTCAAAATACACAATTTTTAACCATTCAAAAATCACGAGAGATTCAATCACAACTCATCGATTGGAAAGGGATCATGACGATCATTTTTTGTTTGTTATCAATTGAATGGTTTACTAGAAAGTTCTACGGTAAACTATAAATCTCCAAGAATTGTGTGATTTTTTAAAATTACGCTCACAAAAGAACTTTATATTGTAAATTTGTATAAATTAAAATTAAAAAAAATGGCAAATAATCAAGTTGAATTTAAATTTCCCAAAGGCTCTCTTTTTACAGGTCTTATCATTTTCTCATTAATCGTCTTAGCTTCCAAATCTGCTGTAACCATTGGTTCTGGAGAACGTGGAGTCTTATACAAATGGTTTGGAGGAGTCGTTACAGATCAGCCACCTTTAAACGAAGGGTTTAATTTTGTAATGCCTTGGAACAAGGTATTCAAGTACAATGTGAGACAGCAAGAATTATTAGAAGAAAAAATGTCTGTACTTTCCTCTAATGGGCTCGAAATTAAATTAGACGCATCAGTTTTATATCAGGCAACTACTGCTACTGTAGCGTTACTCCATCAAACTAGGGGCGAAGCTTATGAGGAATATGTAATTAAACCAGCAATTCGATCTGCAACAAGAAGTGTTGTGGGGCGTTATACACCGGAGCAATTGTACTCAACAAAAAGAGATGCAATTCAAACTGAAATCTATGAAGAGACAAAGAAAATTTTAGAACCTCAATACATTCAGTTGAATTCGGTATTGGTAAGAGATGTGACACTACCACCTACAATCAAAACTGCGATCGAACGTAAACTAAAACAAGAACAAGAATCTCTCGAATATGAGTTTAGATTGGTCACTGCAAGAAAAGAAGCCGAAAAGAAAATAATTGAAGCACAAGGTAAAGCAGATGCCAATAGAATTTTGAGCGCATCTCTTAATGATCGAATTCTTCAAGATAAGGGAATAGAAGCTACCATTAAACTTTCTGAATCGGACAACAGTAAAGTAATCATTATTGGCTCAGGTGAAAGTGGAATGCCTATTATTTTAGGAAATCAATAAGTAGTTTGTAACATTCTCTGCAAATAAGAGTCTCATAGACAAAGTCTATTTAAAAAAGTAACATTTTTATGGCTTTTATTTGTTAGTTATATTTTAAAAGCCAAAGTCGATATCGTTACTTTGGCTTTTTTTAGTTTCCTTTTTTATCAGGCAATCTACTTCTTTCGATTTTTCCTTTTTTCAAAGCTTTATAATTCTCATAACAATCCAATACAGCTTCAATCATTTGTAAATCACTGGCATTTTTTACAAAATATTCAGAATAATTACAATCGGAAATTAATTTCAGAAGATCATTTCTATCCAATTCTAGATATTCCATCATGACTTCTCTATCAAATTTCCCTGCCATTATTTTACGTAGATTGTCTTCTTTTTTTATTTTTTGAAGCTTTTTAAGTTGTTTGGGTTTTTTTCCAAAAAGTTTATAAATAAAATCCACAGGTTGAAACAATGCAGCAATGGGAGAGGTAAAATCACTGGTCCTTGGCCTTGCAATTTCATAAGTCTGTCTAATTCCATTGATCTTGATTCTTGTAAATCGATCCTTAGGAACTTGTTTGACATCAACCTCTAACACTCCAATTAACTTGGTAGACTTGATGATGATTTCTTTAATTTCCTCAGATTTTTCATAAAGAGCAATTAACAATTCATTCCCTTTCAACAAATCGTTGGTCACTTTGATTTTAATGGACGAGTGTCCTAAGTATGAAACCATCACTGTGTCATTGGCACTGGCAGTAATTTCAAAGAAACCTTCATCATTGGTAATGGTTCCAGTTACTGAATTTAAATTCAATATATGAGAAGCACTCAAAGGTTTCTGACTTTCAGAATCCACCACCTGTCCTTTTAGCAATTTAACTCCCTGATTATTTGATTGTGCAAATAAATTAAGTGCAGAAGAAAAGAATAGTAAGAATAATAACTTATTTAAATTCATAACTCAAAAATAATGATTAAAGAGAGTTAATTCGTTAAATTAATGTAAAAACAATTTAGGAAAAGTGCGCACGAGAAGATTCGAACTTCCACATCCTAAAACGGATACCAGCCCCTCAAGCTGGCGCGTCTACCAATTCCGCCACGTGCGCCTACTATAAAAAATAAAAGAATCAAAAATTTATATTTTGAGATTTCCTCAACATCCATCCTATTTCTCTTATTTTAAGACATGCAAATATAATTGCATTCTTGAAGAAAAGCACTTTTTTTACTTTATTTTTTAACGATATTTGTAATCAATACCAAATTCGTATGAAAATTGTTTTATTAGGATATATGGGCTCTGGCAAAACAGCTATTGGTAAAATATTATCCAAAAATTTATACCTCGATTTTACTGATTTAGATCAGTTGATAGAACGCAAAGAAGGAAAAACAATTTCTGAAATTTTTAATGAAAATGGAGAAGTATACTTTAGAAAAATTGAAACAAAGTATCTCAAGGAATTTATTCATACTCATGATTCATTTGTGTTGTCACTAGGAGGGGGGACGCCTTGTTATGGTGAGAACATGAAAGAAATTATCAATGATAAAGACATCATCTCCTTTTACCTACAAGCATCAATTCAAACACTTTGCCAAAGATTATCAAACAATCGTTCGAAAAGACCTCTTTTATTTTCACTAACTGAGCAAGAAATGTCTGAGTACATTGCCAAGCACCTATTTGAGAGAACTGTATTTTACAACCAAGCGAGGGTTAAAATTAATACGAATGATAAAGACTTAAATACAATAGTTGCAGAGATAAGGATTCACTTACATTAAGTAAGCAATTCTTTCATCTTTATCAAAAACAACTTCAACGTGTTCTTTGATTGAAGTTGATAAAGAAATTCCTTTAAAATCTGCTTTCACAGGATATTTTTTGTGATTTCTATTCACTAGTACAGCAGTCTTAAATCTTTTAAGTGGAACTTCTAAAAAATACTTGATTCCATACATTAGAGTAGTTCCAGAATTTAAAACATCATCCACTAAGACAATGGATTTATTTTTATAATCAGTTACATCCATACTTACATGTACCGAATTTAATGGTTTTTTCTTATCGATGAATACTTCACAAAGAACAATATCTAGGGATGATATTTCTTTTAAAATAGTTGATAAGCTTTCAGCGAAATGATAACCATTGCCTTGAATTCCTGCGATGACCAACTCATTTTCATTACAATTAGCTTCATAGATCTGATAAGCAATCCTTTTTATTTTTTGATCGATTTGATGATGATCTAAAATTATATTGTCAGTCGTTTTCATTGTATTTTATGTTAAGAATTTTGGTAATTATCAATGTCTCTTCTATCTTTTTTTGTAGGTCTACCCGTTCCTTTTTTTCGATAATAATCTTTAGAGTATTTTAATAAATCCAATTTTTCAATTTCTTCTTTTGGTGTAATATCTTTACTAAATTGGTGTACTAAACTAGCACCAATTCTACTTTTTGGAATATCCAATACTTCGATTTTAAGATTCATTTGATTTTTACGAACTGAAATGATCTCACCACCATAAATATCTTTGGATGGTTTGCAATTGCTGTCATCAATTTTTACATGCCCTTTTTTGCAAGATTCAGTCGCTATATTTCGTGTCTTATATATTCGAACACACCAAAGATATTTATCAATTCTCATAAAAAAGTTAAAAAAGACTTATTCCCTTTTCACAAAGGTATAAAAATGGTAAATTGCACCACAAAAATAGTAGAAATGTTTAGAAGAAAACTTTTGGTATTGTGTATGTCTGTGCTTTTTTTAGGATATGCATGCGATTCCGATCGAAGAATTGGATATGTTGATGATTTTGATCATGCTACTCAAGCATTGATAGACAATGATTCATTGGTCGATTTTTTAGAAACACATTATTATGACGATGCTATTGACTCAATAAAACCAATGGTTTCTGGAGCAACAGCTCTTATCAGCGATTCAAGATTAATTACTCAAGACATCACTGAAGAAGATGTTGACTATAAATTGTATTCTTTTGTCAAGTCCGTAGGATCACCTAACCCAGACAAAGGGTATCCATCGGTAATGGATTCTATTTTAGTTAAATACAAAGGGGAATATCTTTTTGACACAGATAACCTAATTCTATTTGATGAGCGTATTGTTAACCCAATATGGTTGCGTTTGAATGCTGTTATCAGAGGATGGACTTATGGATTTTCTCATTTTAAATGTTGAGAAAATATCACAGAAAGTGGAGCCATTACTTATATAAATGTAGGAAAAGGAGTTTTATTCATTCCTTCAGGTTTGGGATACAGAAATTTTGGAGCTCCTGGAATTCCAGGTAACTCAAACTTAATTTTCTATGTAGAACTTTATGATCTTGTTCAAGACACAGATCATGATAGCGATTCTGTTCCTTCTATATTAGAAGATCCTGATGGTGATGGAGATCCTAGAAATGACGATACTGATAATGATAACATCCCAAATTACTCAGATATTGATGATGATAACGATGGGGTTTTAACAATCAATGAAGGAGGGGATGATGGAGATCCAACCAATGATTTTAATGATCCTGACAATCCAACATTACCAGATTATTTAAATCCAAATTATCCTAATAACTAATAAAAAAAGCTTTTGAAATTTCAAAAGCTTTTTTCTTTTTTAGATTGGTTGAATCGGTAAGAAACTCCTATAATTATTTGATTAACTCTTGTATCGAAATTGATATTTGAGTTCGTAATTTTGTCAGTAAAAGAAGTTTCAATTGATGAAAGACCTCTTTCATACCTAGCATCAATTCCTAAACGACCAAATTCCAATCCAACTCCTAATTGAATTCCCATTGTAAAATGGTCAATGGATATTTCTTTTAAGTCATTGATTCCAAAGTCTGATGACATGATGTATTGAAAAGACGGGCCAACAAAAACATTCCCTATTTTTAGAAATTGTTTCCCAAACAAAACAGGAACATCAATTTTTCTGAATTTATAATCGGTTGGTACTGATTGTAAAAAATTATTGTAATTGACATCATTGCTCAATTCAGTATAGACAATTTCGGGTCTGATGTATAAACCAAGACCCGGTATTTTAGCTTTAAACCAAATACCTGCATGATACCCTGTTTTAGTTTTTGCACCATTTAAAAGATCATTCGTTACCTCCTCAAACGAATCTGAATTGTAGTTGATTCCTGCTTTTAAACCATAATGAAGTTGTGCATTTGCAAAATGATGAATTCCAAAAAAAAGCACACAAACGATGAAGATTCTTTTGATCATTTTAATTAAATTTTAGATAAAGTAATTTATTTTCTATTCAGTACTTTTTTCACAGCAGCGACAATAGCATCGTCATTAATTTGGTATTTTTCCATCAACTGAGAAGGAGTAGCAGACTCTCCAAAAGTGTCATTAACGGCAACGAATTCTTGTGGAGTCGGTTGATTTTGTGACAAACATCTTGCGACACTTTCACCCAATCCACCAAATTTATTGTGTTCTTCAGCAGTCACAATACATCTTGTTTTTGCGACCGATTTTAAAATTGTTTCTTCATCTAAAGGTTTGATTGTATGAATGTTAATGACTTCTGCACTGATTCCTTGGTTTTCCAATTTTTCAGCCGCTTGTAAAGATTCCCAGACCAAATGACCCGTGGCAACAATCGTTACATCAGTCCCTTCATTTAAAACAATTCCTTTACCTATTTCAAAAGGTTGGTCAGTAGGCATAAATACAGGAACCTTTGGTCTACCAAAACGTAAATACACAGGGCCTTTATGATCTGCAATTGCAATCGTAGCTGCTTTGGTTTGGTTGTAATCACAAGTATTGATTACGGTCATACCTGGTAGCATTTTCATCAGGCCAATATCTTCTAAAATTTGATGAGTAGCACCATCTTCACCCAATGTCAAACCTGCATGAGAAGCACATATCTTAACATTTTTACTGGAGTAGGCAATCGATTGACGAATTTGATCGTATACACGTCCTGTTGAAAAATTAGCAAAAGTCCCTGTAAAAGGAATTTTACCACCTATGGTTAATCCAGCAGCAATCCCCATCATATTGGCTTCTGCAATTCCTACTTGAAAAAAACGATCTGGATGATTTTTTTCAAAATCATTCATTTTTAACGAACCTGTAAGGTCTGCACACAAAGCAACAACGTTTGAATTTGTTTTGCCTAATTCTGTTAGTCCATCACCAAAACCAGATCTCGTATCTTTCATTTCTGTGAATGTATATTTTTTCATTTGATAGATTTATTAAGTTGGGTATAAAAGTAGTTTTTTAATTATAGCCTATATAGCAATTTTAAGTAATTCTTTATACAATTTATGAACAGGTAATCCCATGACGTTCACATAACTTCCAGTGATCTTTTTTACTCCAATTAAACCAATCCAGTCTTGAATTCCATAACTACCTGCCTTATCATATGGTTTGAATTTTTTTAAATAATAGTTAATTTCTTCATCAGAAATATCTTCAAATTCGACCATTGTTTTGTCAGTAAAAATTGTTTGAAAATTTAAACTTTTAATACTGACTGAGGTATATACATCATGTGCTTTTCCAGACATTCTTTTAAGCATCAAAAACGCATCATCCGAATTTTTTGGTTTTCCAATTGCCTCATCTTCAAACCATACAATGGTGTCTGAGGTAACAAGTAAATCGTTTTGCTTTAAATTTGTGAAAGGTTTGGATTTTAAATCAGCAAGGTATTCTGTAATTTCACCGGCTTTTAAATGTTTTGGGTAAATTTCTTTGACTTCTTTGAGTTGAATGGAAAAAGGAACATCTAATTGTTTAAAAAAATCTTGTCTTCTTGGTGATCCTGAAGCAAGAATCAAATTATAATGAGCTAATTTTTTTCTAAGCATTGGCGGGGAGAAATAATTATGGATTGAATCTTTTTTTAATTCTAGCTAGGTCTCTTTTAGTATCTCGTTCTTTAATTGTTTCACGTTTGTCATGTGTTTTTTTCCCTTTAGCCAAGGCTATATCTAGTTTTGCCCATCCTTTTTCATTTAAGAATAAACGAAGAGGAACGATGGTGTTACCTTTTGCCTCAACGTCTTTTTTTAAATTTCTCAATTCTCTTTTGTTTAGTAGAAGTTTTCGTTCGCTGGTTGCTCGATGATTGAAATGATGGCCAAATGCATATTCTTCAATATACATATTGACAATAAATAATTCTCCACGGTCATTAAATTCACAAAAACTCTCTGTAATTCTGGCTTTGCTTTCCCGTATTGATTTAATTTCGGTACCTGTTAATTGAATACCAGCAGTAAATCTGTCTAGAATTTCATAATCAAAACGGGCTTTTTTATTAAGTATGTTGATCTTTTTTTGCACTATTGACAGACTTCAACTAGTTTTTAAGGAAAAAAATATCTTACAAAGATATAGTATTCATCAATAAAAATAATTGAAATTATAAATAGAATAAAAAGTGATTATTTAAACTTCTATAAGAAAACTAAAAATACATTTTAAAAGTATTTAAATAGCATCTTATAAATTACCATGTGTATTTGATAACATCGATCACATTTAAGTTTTTTTAAAATACATAATAATTAAGGTTTGTCATCAATACTTTGTTTTATTAAACAGTACATAAACCTTATTTTAAATAAAAGAATTCGTTACTAGATTATTAGCAGTGAATCTCTATCATTTTAGTGTATTTAACCACTATTAAAGGGTAGATAATAATTAACTTATATGGGGGAAAATGAATAAACTTTATGAAGGGAGTCAATTACTTAATTACAGGGAGTTATTTCATTCCTTATAAATAGGTAGTGCAAAATTATAAAAAATAATTAACATATGTTAAGTGATAGTGAAAAAAATAATCAATTAAAGAAATAAAATTATTCTATATTTAATAAAATAGAGGAGGAAACCCCGTTTATTATTGAAACAATGTACAGATTTGAATTGTTAAGATCATTAATTTCTGGATAGATATCTTGTCCCAAAATTTTATTCACAAAAACATTGGTTGTATTGCTATGACCAACAACTAAGACTGTTTTCCCTTTGGTATCATTTTGAAATTTTTTGGAGTACAATTGATTTGAATCATACAAAAGAATCGGGAGAGATTGGTCATCTGCAGTAGGTTTTGCTGTTAATTTTGTTCTCAAATAATTGGTTGAATAAATGGCATCAAATGTAATGTTGGAAAAAACTTCTTGCCACTTTTTTGCTCTTTTAAGACCCACTTCATTCAAACTGGGATCTTTATCGGACCGATCAGTTCTTATTTTTTCTGCATGTCTAATAAAATAATAAGTGGTAACCTCTTGTGCATCTATATTATATATGTAAAAGCTAAGACATAGAAGAAAAATTATTTTTTTCATTAATTATATCCAATTGATGAATCACAAAATTAGCTAAATTTAAACAATCACAAGAAACAAGTTCGATTGTTCACTAATTATGAACTTACTTCTAGATTGGATTGATTTCTAAAAACTAACTTTTCATCAAAGGAATCCAACAAAATAATACTATCAGTAGTAATGGATCCTGCTAAAATTTCTTTGGACAATTGATTTAAGACTTCCTTCTGAATGACTCTTTTTATAGGTCTCGCTCCATAAACTGGTTGATATCCTTTATTAGACAAGTATTGAATCGCTTCTTCGGTAGCATCTAGGGTAATGTCCTGATTGGCCATCATCTTAAATACATGTTCCAATTGCAATGCAACGATGGATTGAATATGTTCTTTTGATAAGGGCGTAAACAAAATGATGTCATCGATTCTATTAATAAACTCAGGCCTTAGGGTTTGTTTTAAGCGTCCTAAAACTTCTTTTTTTGCCAGTTCTGTTGTTGAGGATATATTTTCTTTCGCATTTTCAAATTTTTCCTGAATGATATCACTTCCAGCATTGGAAGTCATGATGATGATGGTGTTTTTAAAATCAGCAATTCTTCCTTTATTATCTGTAAGTCTTCCTTCGTCTAAAACCTGCAATAAGATATTGAAGGTATCTGGATGTGCCTTTTCAATTTCATCCAATAAAACAACTGAATAAGGTTTTCTTCTCACTGCCTCTGTCAATTGACCAGATTCATCGTATCCTACGTATCCTGGAGGAGCTCCTAAAAGCCTACTTACAGCGTGTTTTTCTTGGTATTCACTCATATCGATTCGAGTCATCGAATTTTCATCATCAAATAAATAATTTGCTAAGGTTTTTGCCAATTCTGTTTTTCCAACTCCCGTAGTTCCTAAAAACAAAAAAGAGCCAATAGGTCTGTTGAGATTTTGCAATCCTGCTCTAGAACGTCTTACAGCATCAGAAACAGCTTCTATGGCTTCTTGTTGACCCACCACACGTTTGTGTAATTCATCCTCTAGATGGAGTAGTTTGTCACGCTCTGACTGTATCATTTTTGTAACAGGAATCCCTGTCCATTTCGCAACTACTTCTGCAATGTCTTCAAAGGTAACTTCTTCTTTGATGAGTGTATTCTCTTTTTGACTGGCCAAAAATTGTTGTTCTATTTCTAACTTTTCTTGTGCTTCCTTGATTTTTCCATACCGTAATTCTGCAACTTTTCCATAATTTCCATTTCTTTCAGCCTTATCTGCTTCTAGCTTGAATTGTTCGATGCTTGTTTTTAGATGTTGAATTTTATCCACAATCGTTTTTTCAGATTGCCATTTTGCATTCAATTCATTTCTGTCCTCTTTTAGGTTGGCCAAGTCTGCCAGTAATGATTTTAATTTATTTTGATCATTTTCACGTTTAATGGCTTCAATTTCAATTTCTAATTGCATGACCTTTCGATCTAATACATCCAACTCCTCAGGTTTCGAATTGATTTCAATTCTTAACTTTGAAGCTGCCTCATCCATTAAATCGATGGCTTTGTCGGGTAAAAAACGATTGGAGATATAGCGTTGAGATAGTTCAGCAGCTGCAATGATCGCATCATCTTTGATTCTTACTTTATGATGGGTTTCATATTTTTCCTTAATCCCTCTTAGAATCGAAATGGCACTTTCAGTATCGGGTTCGTCTACCATTACTTTTTGAAAACGTCTTTCTAAGGCTTTGTCTTTTTCAAAATACTTTTGATATTCATCTAAGGTTGTTGCACCAATGGCTCTTAATTCTCCTCTAGCTAGGGCAGGTTTTAGAATATTGGCAGCATCCATCGCACCTTGTCCGCCACCAGCTCCAACAAGTGTATGGATTTCATCGATAAAAAGAACAATGTCTCCCTCGGAAGTTGTCACCTCTTTAATCACTGCTTTTAAACGTTCTTCAAATTCTCCCTTGAATTTGGCACCTGCAATCAAAGCTCCCATGTCTAAAGAGAATATCTTTTTGTCTTTTAAATTTTCCGGAACGTCTCCTCGAATGATTCGATGAGCCAATCCCTCTGCAATGGCTGTTTTTCCTGTACCTGGCTCACCTACTAAAATTGGGTTGTTTTTTGTCCTTCTTGACAGAATTTGTAGCAAGCGCCTGATTTCTTCATCCCTCCCAATGACAGGATCCAATTTGCCTTCTTGAGCCAATTCATTTAAATTATTTGCATACTTGTTCAATGAATTATAAGTTTCCTCCGCGCTTTGAGAGGTCACAGCCGACCCTTTACGTAATTCTTGAATGGCTAATTTGAGTTCTTTCTCTGTAACTCCCTGATCTTTGAGGACTTTAGAAATGGGACTTTTGGATTGAAATATCGACAGAATAAGATGTTCAATTGAAACATATTCATCTTTCATTTTTTTGGCAATGATGGAAGCTTCATTCAATGTTTTTAAGGCTTCTCTTGATAAGGATATTTCAGCATTGGAAACTTTTCGTATGCTTTGTATTTGTTTGTTTAAAATTTGTTGAAGAACCTCAATATTTACATTGAGTTTCTTTAAAAGAAAAGGAAGTACATTTTCATCTACTGATATGATGGATTTGAAAATGTGTTCATTTTCTATTTGACCATGAGATAATTCTTGTACAAGTTGTTGAGCTTGCTGAATGGTCTCCTGTGATTTTATGGTATAATTATTAAAATTCATTTCATTTAATATTTCAATTTTTTAAATAAAGTGTCAAAAGACATACCAGTTAAATATTTTTAAAATAAATACGTCATTTTGTCTTTAAAAGCTTATTTTTACTGACTTTTTGACTCTTTTAAGATGTCTAAAAATTGAAATAATAAACTCATGTTGGGAATATTTAAAAAGAAAGACTCTAAAAATAATGATCGCAATCCCGTTGATTGGATTTCCCTGACTTCATTAGAACAATTAGAAAATATTACGGTTGATTCTGAAATAGAAACTGTCTATATTTTTAAACATTCTACGCGTTGTGGAATTAGTAAAATGGTATTAAATCGTTTTGAAAAATCTTTGTCTGAATCTATCAAAAAATGTAAATTTTATTATTTAGATTTGTTGGCTTATAGAAATATATCTGATCAAATAAGTCTTACTTTTGAAATTATACATCAATCTCCTCAATTATTAGTGATTAAGAACAAAGTTGCAGTTGCCAATGCATCTCACTACGATATTTTGGACATGGATATTGAAAAGTACGCTTAATATGGATGTTTTTATAAATTCAAATTAGTGAACAATTTTGTCAGAAATTAATACTTCAAAAAATACTGTGGGAAAAGAACTATACGAGTATCAGAAAACTGCCATCAAAGAAATTTTTGTTCGGTTTGATAAGGCGAAGGACAATCATCATTTGTTATACCAACTCCCAACAGGAGGTGGGAAAACGGTCATTTTCTCAGAAATTGTAAGACGTTATATTTCCAAATACAAAAAGAAAGTATTGGTTTTAACGCACAGAATTGAACTTAGCAAACAGACCTCAATGATGTTGGATGAATTTGGTGTTCACAACAAAATCATTAACAGTACTGCAAACTTAGATGATCAAGGCAATTATCATTGTTTTGTGGCCATGGTTGAAACCTTAAAAAATAGGTTGAATGATGACAAATTAGACATTTCGGACATAGGTTTGCTGATTGTAGACGAAGCACACTACAACTCTTTCACAAAAATTTTTAAGTTTTTTGATGACTCTTTCATCTTAGGAGTTACGGCGACTCCCTTGAGTTCTAATATCAAATTACCGATGTATGAAAATTACCAAGAATTATTTGTCGGTGAATCCATTGAACATTTGATTGAAAATAATTTTTTAGCCAGTGCCAATTTATTTTCTTACAACGTAGGTCTGACTTCTTTGGAGGTAGGAGCCAATGGTGATTACACAGTAAAGTCTTCCGAGGATTTATATACCAATGTTGACATGCTTACCAAACTGGTCAATGCCTATGAAGAAACCTCTAAAGGAAAAAAAACACTGATCTTCAACAATGGTATTCATACGTCAATTCAAGTATTTCATACTTTTAAAAAAGCAGGATATCCCATTGCTCATTTAGACAATACCAATTCCAAAAAAGAACGTGATTTTATCTTACAGTGGTTTAAGAAAACACCCAATGCAATCATCACCTCAGTGAGCATTTTAACTACTGGTTTTGATGAACCAACGATAGAATCGATCATCTTAAACAGAGCTACTAAATCTTTGACTTTGTATTATCAAATGATTGGTCGTGGCTCAAGAATTACTGATGACAAATCTACTTTTAACGTTGTTGATCTCGGTAATAATTTCCACAGATTTGGTCCATGGGGAGCCAACTTAGATTGGGAAAGAATGTTTAGAGCTCCTGATTTTTATTTGGATGCGATTCTTTCTGATGAGGAAATTGAAAGTAATTTTAAATTTGAATTGCCCAGTGAGATCAGAAAAGAATTTGCAAATTCTACGGATCTTTATTTTGATATCAAAAAAGAATACTTACAAGCCATTCGAGAGGGGAATTCCTCAAAAAAGGTATTGGAAAGATCCATCATTCATCACGCCAAAATATGTGTTGAAAATAGTGAAGATGTTTATGATGCTTTGGCATTGGCAAAAATGCTAAAAGAAGAAATCGATGATCGTATCAATAGATACTCCAAATGCATCTCCAAGAGTACACACAACTTTGTGACTTGGTTAAAAGATGACTATCGTAAAAAACTCAATGCGTATTTGAGAGCAAATTTTGACGAGGAGTACAAAAAAATTCATGGACATTTACCCATTGAGGAAGTTTGACTTTACTTGGCTGGTAGAATTTTCCCTGTACATTCTCCAAAACCAATACGGATTTGATCATTTTGACAGAAGGCTCTCATGATTACTGTATCATGATCGTTGATAAATTTACGTTGAGATCCGTCTGATAAGGTAATTGGATTTTGACCTTTCCATGTTAACTCTAACATCGAACCATAACTGTCTTTTGTTGGACCTGAGATGGTTCCGCTACCCATCATATCTCCTGCATTTACAGGGCAACCATTTACAGTATGATGTGCCAATTGTTGTGCCATCGTCCAATACATGTACTTAAAGTTGGAATTAGAGACAACCGTTTCTTTTTCACCCTCCGGCTGTATGGCAACTTGCAAGTGAATGTCAAAACTCCCTTGGTTGTCATTTTGAAGATAGGGAAGGGGTTTTGGGTCTTGTGTTGGATTGTCTACCCTAAAGGGTTCTAGAGCATCTAATGTGACAATCCATGGAGAAATAGTAGACGCAAAACTTTTTCCTAAAAAGGGTCCTAAAGGAACATACTCCCAAGCTTGAATGTCTCTAGCCGACCAATCATTAAATTGAACCAAACCAAAAATATATTCTTCAGCTTCTTCGATGGGAATTCTTTCACCTAAGTTATTAGAAGCGGTAGTAATGAATGCCATTTCCAATTCAAAATCCAATAATTTAGAAGGACCAAATCCAGGAGAATTACTGCCTTCTACAGGTCTTGTTTGTCCGTAAGGTCTCCGAATCTTTGTTCCTGATGGAATGATTGAAGAACTACGACCATGATACCCTATAGGAATATGCAACCAATTAGGTAACAATGCATTTTCTGGATCTCTAAACAAGCTTCCTACATTTGTTGCATGTTCTTTACTTGCATAAAAATCAGTATAATCTCCAATGCTAACAGGGATTAACATTTCTACCTCTTCCATTCTAAAAATTACTTTTTCTTTATGTGCTGGATTGTCTCGTAAAGATCCATTAGTGACATCAAAAATGTCTGCAATACGGTTTCTAACCAAACGCCATGTTTTTCTACCATCTGCAATGAAATCATTTAAATTGTCTTGAAGAAAAATATCATCTGTCAATGGAATTCCCTCAAAATAACCTAATTGGTGAAGGGCTCCAAGGTCAATAGCATAATCACCAATTCTACTCCCAATAGTGATGATATCATCTTTGGTAATAAAAACACCGAAAGGAATGTTTTGAATCGGAAAATCTGAGTGATCGTTCACCTTGATCCAAGATTTTCTGTTTGGATTGTTTGCAGTTATAAGCATTGAAAATTGTTAATAAAGTTTGTATCAAATATAATAGAAAGTTATAATCTTCAAAATGTTTTTTGAGTACTTTTGACATTTCTTAATAAATTTTAACAATGCAACGAGATAAAGAAATTTTCGATTTGATCGAAAATGAAAAAGAAAGACAGCTAAATGGCTTAGAATTAATCGCTTCAGAAAATTTTGTTAGTGATCAAGTAATGGAGGCTGCAGGGTCGGTTTTAACCAACAAATATGCAGAGGGATATCCGAACAAACGTTATTATGGTGGTTGTGAAATTGTAGATATTGTTGAACAATTGGCCATCGATAGAGCAAAAGAATTGTATGGTGCAGCCTATGTGAATGTTCAACCTCACTCTGGATCACAAGCAAATACGGCGGTTTTTGCAGCCTGTTTAAAGCCTGGAGATGCTATTTTAGGATTTGATTTGTCTCATGGAGGTCATTTAACGCATGGATCTCCAGTAAACTTTTCTGGAAAATTGTATCAACCACATTTTTATGGCGTAGACAAAGAAACGGGTGTATTGAATTATGATATCATCCAAGATATTGCCTTAGAAGTTCGTCCGAAAATGATCATCGCTGGTGCCTCAGCTTATTCTAGAGATATTGATTTTGAACGTTTTAGAGAAATAGCTGATAGCGTAGACGCTTTATTATTGGCCGATATATCACATCCCTCGGGGATGATTGCCAAAGGAATTTTAAACGATCCTTTACCTCATTGCCATATCGTCACAACTACAACACACAAAACCCTTAGAGGCCCAAGAGGAGGAATGATTTTAATGGGAAATGATTTTGAGAATCCTTTTGGACTTAAGTTAAAAAGTGGCAAATTAAAGAAAATGTCTTCTTTGCTCAATGCTGCAGTATTTCCTGGGAATCAGGGAGGCCCTTTAGAACACATCATCGCAGCCAAAGCAATTGCTTTTGGTGAAGCATTGACAGATGAATTTTTACATTATCAAATTCAAGTAAAGAAAAATGCCGCTGCAATGGCTAAAGCTTTTGTAGCAAAAAACTATACGTTAATTTCTGGTGGTACAGACAACCACGTGATGTTAATCGATTTAAGAAATAAAAATATCACTGGTAAAGATGCTGAACATGCACTTGAAAAGGCAGCCATCACCGTAAATAAAAATATGGTTCCTTATGATGACAAATCACCTTTTGTTACCTCAGGAATTAGAATTGGTACTCCAGCAGTAACCACTAGAGGTCTCAAAGAAGATGACATGATGATGATTGTTGAATTGATTGATGAAGTAATTCAAAATTTTGAGAATGAAAGTATTTTAAATTCAGTAAAAGAAAAAGTACATGCCTTGATGAGCCATAGACCACTATTTGTATCATAATTTTTTTATCATGAAAAAGATCCATTTCTTTCTGATCTTTTTTTACACCAATTTTCTTTTCTCTCAGATCGAGTTTAGAGATGTGGCAAGCGAATTGGGTGCTGGCTATGTCATTGGAGAACCTTTTTTAGGTATAGGAATTTCCTTTGCTGATTTTGATAACGATGGTTGGGATGATTTAACCTATGCCTCTGACGATGGCATTGAAATTTATTTTTTAAAAAATAATAATGGGATTTTTAATTTAGTAACACTCAATGGTATCTCAAATACTTCGAATACAAAACAAGTACTTTGGATTGATTATGACAATGATGGAGATCTAGACTTTTTTACAACTTCCTTGGAAGGAGTTAATAAGTTTTACACAAACGATGGTGACATGAACTTTACAGATGTTTCTGAATCCATTGGACTATATCAAAATGATCTTTTAACCTTTGGAGCCTCGTTTGCCGATATTGATAATGATGGGGATTTGGATGTTTTTATTTCACATAGAGATCCAGATAATCATAACTATTTGTACAGAAATGATTCAGGAATATTTACAGACATCACTGAATCTTCTGGAATTTCACTAGAACCTCAATATTCTTTCTGTACTGCTATTTTTGATTATAACAAGGATGGATTTCAAGACATTTACATAGCAAATGACAAACCTGAAAATATCAATAGACTATATAAAAACCTTGGCAATGGTACCTTTGTCGATGTTTCCATATCGAGTGGTGCAGGGATCGATATCAATGCAATGACAACCACTGTAGGTGATTATAACAATGATGGTTTGTTATATATCTATGTGACCAATACTCCTGATGGGAATGTGCTCTTGAGAAATAATGGTGACGAAACATTCACAGATGTAGCCGTTGAAACAGGAACTACTTTTGATAGTGTTGGTTGGGGAGCCGTATTTTTAGATG
>JAYPZA010000003.1:195769-258216 GCA_038136095.1 Flavobacterium sp. | reverse complement strand
GCTGCCTTTCTTTTTTAATTTAAAACCTCATTCTAATTTAGAATGAGGTTTTTTTGTTTTTATATTTGCACCTTATATGAACTATCCCTATTCTTATCTTGTTGGTGTTCAGTATTTAGGATTCCGATTTCATGGTTGGCAAAAGCAAAAAAATACCATGTCTTTACATGAAATGATCGAAAAGACCTTAGGATTTGTTTTAGAAGATACAAAGTTCACATTTCATGGAGCTAGTAGGACAGACTCAAAAGTGTCTGCAAGGAACTATTATTTTCAATTGTTTTGCCACAACCCTTTAGAGATGGAAGGTTTTATCAAACAATTCAATAAGAATGCTCCGTTAGACATCAAAGCTTTAAAGATCAAAGAGGTTGCCACAAATTTCAATATCATTCAAGCACCAAAGCTCAAAGAATACCACTATTATTTTTCCTTTGGATCAAAAAATCATCCTTTTGCAGCCTCTTTGATGGTTGGGTTTGATGATGATCTTGATATTGAATTGATGCAACAAGGAGCTACTCTTTTTGAAGGAACTCACTATTTTCATAAATACTGTACGCAACCTACAAAACATACCGTTTTTAAACGAGAAATTGTATCATGTCGTATTGAAGAAAATGAAATTTTAAAGTCCAATTTTTTTCCTGAAAAGAGTTATGTCCTTAAAGTAAAGGGAAGTGGATTTCTTAGATATCAAATACGTTTGATGATGGGAATGTTGGTTGATTTAGGAAAACAGGCTGTAACGATTGAACAAATCATTGCTTCATTAAAAGAGGATAACGATCGAGAATATTTAAGGCACATTGCTCCCGGATCTGGCTTGCAATTATATGATATTACTTTTTAATGAGACGTATCAGTCTTTTGTGATGCTTCTAGAAATGACTATTTTTTGAATTTCTGAAGTCCCCTCATAAATTTGAGTGATTTTTGCATCTCTCATCAGACGCTCTACGTGATATTCTTTGACAAATCCATTTCCTCCATGAATTTGAACAGCTTCTACCGAATGCTCCATGGCAACTTTTGAAGCGTAGAGTTTGGCCATGGCACCAGAGAGATCATAATTATTTCCTTGATCTTTGTCCCATGCTGCTTTCATCACCAAATGACGGGCAGCTTCGATATCGGTATACATATCTGCCAACTTAAAGGCAATGGCCTGATGGTTGAAAATTTCTGTCCCAAATGCTTTCCGCTCTTTTGAATACTTTAATGAGAGTTCATACGCTCCGGAGGCAATTCCAAGAGCTTGTGCAGCAATTCCTATGCGTCCTCCAGAAAGTGTTTTCATCGCAAATTTGAATCCAAATCCATCTTCACCAATCCTATTTTCTTTGGGTACTTTAACGTCATTAAATTGCAATGTATGAGTATCACTCCCCCGAATTCCTAACTTGTCTTCTTTGGGACCAATATCAAAACCTTCCATTCCTTTTTCTACAATAAAGACATTGATTCCTCGGTGTCCTTTGTTGCGATCCGTTTGAGCAATGACCAGATAAACATCTGAGCGCCCACCGTTGGTAATCCAATTTTTTGTACCATTCAAAAGATAATGATCTCCCATGTCAATCGCAGTAGTTTTTTGAGAGGTGGCATCACTCCCAGCTTCTGGTTCACTCAAACAAAAGGCCCCAACAAATTCTCCTGAAGCAAGTTTTGTAAGGTATTTCTGCTTTTGTGCTTCAGTACCATATTTTTCAATACCGAAACAAACCAAAGAATTGTTTACCGAAACAATGACTGAGGCAGAAGCATCTATTTTGGAAAGCTCTTCCATGATCAATACATACGAAAAGGTATCCATTCCACTTCCTCCGTATTTTGGATCAACCATGATGCCCATGAAACCCAATGCGCCCATTTTTTTTACCAGCGCATCTGGAAACTCTTGTTTGTTGTCTCTTTCGATCACTCCAGGGAGTAATTCAGTTTGAGCAAAATCTCGAGCCGCATCTCTAATCATGATATGTTCTTCAGTAAGCGTAAAATCCATTGATAATCTATTATTGAATTCGTAAAAAAAGGAATCAAATATACTTTTTTAATGGCATATTTTCAATAAACATTTCATATTTTTACGTATATGAAAGGTGATTTGATCAATGCAATTGGATTGATGTCTGGAACATCTATTGATGGACTGGATATCGTAGCTGTAAAGTTTTCGAACAAGGATCTTCATAAATTTGAAATGGTGCATTCAGAAACCATCAGCTACTCGGAATATTGGGTGCAACGTCTTCAAAATGCCATTGATTTAGACACAGCTCAAATTGCTGATCTTCATCATGAATATGGTGTTTTTTTGGGGAATGAAACCAAAAATTTTATCCGAAAGAATCAAATCACTGACATTGATTTTATCGCATCTCATGGGCACACTGTTTTTCATCAGCCTGCAAAAGGAATCACCGTACAAGTTGGAGATGGTCAGCAAATTGCCGATTTGACCAACTGCATAGTTGTATCAGATTTTAGAACTCAGGATGTCTTGTTTGGTGGGCAAGGAGCTCCGTTGGTTCCCATTGGAGATCAATTGCTTTTTTCGAAATATGATGCTTGTGTAAATCTTGGAGGGTTTGCCAACATTTCTTTTCAAAACAACCTTCAGCGTATTGCATTCGATATTTGTCCAATGAATATTGTTTTGAATCACTATTGTAGAAAAAATATGGGTGTTGATTATGATGACAAAGGGATCTTTTCTTCTCAAGGAAATATTGACGAAAAGCTCTTAGCTGCCTTGAATCACCTCCCTTATTATCAGATGAAGCCGCCCAAATCTTTAGGGTTGGAGTGGGTCAATGAATTTGTTTTCCCAATGCTAGATAGAGAATCTTTAGAAACCCTCACAATTTTAAGGACATTTTCTGAACATATTGTTCAACAAATCTCGAGAACAATCGTATCTTTTGATAAGGTTTTATTGACGGGTGGTGGTACTTATAATGACTTTATCATTCAAAAGATCAAAGAATCCAGTCCCTCTCAAATCATCATCCCATCAAATGCAATCATCAATTATAAAGAAGCACTTGTTTTTGCTCTGTTGGGTCTCTTGAAAATGCAAGGAAAAGTAAATTGTTTGTCTAGCGTGACTGGAGCTAAAAAAAATCATTCGTCAGGGACTATTTTTCATCCCAATATTTCAATTTAGCAATTTATTTTTCCTTATTTTGTGAAAGATTTCTTACTTCAAATATCTGTATAATTAAAATGCTCTAAATGAAGGAATTACTGAAAAAGTATGAACAGAAACAACCCGAGATTGTTTTTAACTGGAAAGACCCTGAGACGGAAGCTGAGGGATGGACAGTGATCAACTCTCTACGTGGTGGAGCAGCTGGTGGTGGGACTCGAATGAGAAAAGGCCTTGATATGAATGAAGTATTATCATTGGCCAAAACAATGGAAGTGAAATTTACCGTGTCTGGTCCTTCAATAGGAGGCGCTAAATCTGGAATTAATTTTGATCCAAATGATCCGAGAAAAAGAGGTGTTTTGGAACGATGGTATAAAGCGGTCACTCCTCTATTAAAGCATTATTATGGAACTGGTGGAGATTTGAATGTTGACGCTGACAAAGATGTCATTCCCATTACTGAAGACTGTGGAGTTTGGCATCCACAAGAAGGAATTTTTAACGGCCACTTTAAACCAACTGAAGCCGATAAAATCAACAGGATTGGTCAATTGCGATTGGGTGTGATTAAAATTATTGAAGACCAAAAGTATTCCCCTGATTTATCGAAAAAGTACACCATTGCTGACATGCTTACCGGTTATGGAGTTGCCATGGCTGTCAAACATTATTATTCAATTTATGGAGGATCCATTGGCGGAAAAAGAGCAGTCGTTCAAGGATTTGGAAATGTGGGAGCTGCTGCGGCTTTTTATCTTACACAATTGGGAGCTAAAGTCATTGGAATTATTGATAAACATGGAGGCTTGATCAATGAAGAAGGGTTTACCATGGATGAAATGACGGATTTATTTGTCAATAAAGATGGAAATAAATTGGTTTCCAATCATCTGATTCCATTTGAAGAAATGAATCAAAAAGTCTGGACACTCAATGCTGAGATTTTTGTTCCGGCAGCAGCATCAAGATTGGTTTCCAAAGAACAAATATCACAAATGATTTCCTCGGGATTGGAAGTGATTTCTCCTGGAGCAAACGTTCCTTTTGCTGACAAAGAAATTTTCTTTGGGCCTATTATGGAATTCACAGATTCTCAGGTAAGTTTGTTGCCAGATTTCATATCCAATTGTGGTATTGCCAGAGTGTTTGCCTATTTAATGGAAGCAAGACAATCACTTCCAATGCAAGACGCAGCAATTTTTAATGATACCTCTGAAACCATCAAAAAAGCTCTGTTGAGCACTTATAATAAGAACAATAGTAAAAAGGAGATTTGTAAAACAGCTTTTGAAATCGCGTTAAAACAATTAATTTAATTAAAAAATCATATGGAGTTATTAATTATTATCATATTCATAATCGGGTATTTAGCAATTACTTTAGAACACAATTTAAAACTTGACAAGTTGATCCCTGCATTGGCGATGATGGCCATATGTTGGGCAATTATTGCTTTGGGAATTGATTCATTTTCTAGCTGGTTTGATTCTTCAAATCATTCGCTAGTTGATGGTTTTTCCGGTTTGAATCACGATGATAAAATGCATTTAGCAGAAGAAACTCTACTGCATCATTTGGGGAAAACGGCAGAAATTTTAGTATTTCTTTTAGGAGCTATGACCATTGTTGAAATTATCGATTATTTCAATGGTTTTTCCACAATCAAAGGCTATGTGAAGACCAAAAGCAAGAAAAAAATACTTTGGATGTTTGCTAGTTTGGCATTTGTTTTATCGGCAATCATTGACAATTTAACGGCCACAATCATTTTAATTTCGATCCTTCAGAAAATTGTAACCAATAGAGATTCAAGAATTTGGTTTGCTGGATTAATTATCATTGCGGCCAATTCTGGAGGAGCTTTTTCACCCATTGGAGACGTAACCACTACCATGCTTTGGATTGGTGGTAAAGTGAGCACTGTTCAGTTATTTCTGTACTTGTTCATTCCGTCGTTGCTGTCCATGGTGGTTCCTGTTTTTATCGCATCGTTTTTAAAACCTTTTCAAGGCGACATTGACAATGACTTAATTGGAGTTGACACTGAAAAAGAAAAATACAGCAGTCTCATGTTGTATTTAGGCTTGTCTGCCATTGTCTTTGTTCCGTTTTTTAAAACAATGACACACTTACCTCCCTATGTTGGAATGATGTTATCATTATCTGTGGTGGCTACTTTTGCTGAAATCTTTGGTAGAAGAAAAATCTCTTTGGTGGATTTTAACTCCTCGGAGCAACCCGATGTGCATGCTCATCACGGACCCGTCCAAAGTTCACTGTCAAAAATAGAAATGCCTAGTATTTTATTCTTCCTAGGAATTTTAATGGCTGTTGGAGCACTTGAATCTTTAGGAATTTTGTTTGGATTTGCCGAAACATTGAAAGAGAGCATTCCTTTGTTAGGAACGGAGTTGCAAGGGACAAATGTCTCTGATACGGTGGTGATGTTACTAGGTTTTGGATCTGCAGTTATTGACAATGTTCCTTTAGTTGCCGCAAGCTTGGGGATGTTTAGTGAGCCACTAGACAATCCACTATGGCATTTTATTGCTTTTTCTGCGGGTACTGGAGGAAGCATGCTTGTTATTGGATCTGCAGCAGGTGTTGTTGCCATGGGAATGGAGAAAATTGATTTTTTCTGGTATCTGAAGAAAATATCTTGGCTTGCAGTTGTTGGTTTTTTAGTTGGATCTACAGCATTCATCCTCATTCGTGAGTTGCTATAAGAACCCAACCCCATAAAATCTCTTTTCTGTAAAACAATTTATAAATAAATCCCTCGTTATTGATTACGAGAACCCTAAAAGACTGATCAATGTTATCATACTTACAAGAAAACTCGGAGGTTATTGCTGCAACTTCAGATGAAAAGACATTATCCATATCTCAATTAATTGTTGATGGAGGCCTTGGTGGTCAAATCATTATCACCATTCTTTTTGTGTTACTTGCCGTTTCATTGTACATCTATTTTGAAAGATTTTTTGCCATCAAAGCTGCATCAAAAGTGGATAAAAACTTCATGAATCAAATCAAAGATTTTGTAACCAATGGAAGATTGGATGCTGCGATAACTCTTTGTGAAAAAACAAATTCTCCGATTGCTAGATTGATTGAAAAAGGAATTTCTAGAATTGGAAAGCCTTTAGATGATATCAACAAAGCCATTGAAAATGCAGGAAAACTTGAAGTATATCAATTGGAAAAAAATGTCAGTGTGGTTGCTACCATTGCTGGTGCCGCTCCAATGATTGGATTTCTTGGGACTGTGATTGGAATGATTGTGGCCATTCATGAGATTGCCAATTCTGGAGGTCAAATCGATATCAAATTGCTTTCCGATGGTTTGTATACAGCCATGACCACTACTGTTGCAGGTTTGATTGTAGGAATTATTGCTTACATCTCATACAACCATTTGGTGGTTAGAACCGATAAGGTCATGTATTTGATGGAAGCAAAAACAGTGGAGTTCTTAGACTTATTAAATGAGCCTGTGTAGTCATGAATTTGAGAGGAAGAAATAAAATCAACCCGAATTTCAATATGTCATCGATGACAGATATTGTTTTTTTGCTATTGATTTTTTTTATGCTGACATCGACTTTGGTCACTGTGAGTGCCATTGATGTTCTCCTGCCAAAAGCAGGGGGGAAGACAGAAAACAATACCTCTGTATCTGTTTCAATTACGAGCGCCTCAAAATTTTATATTGATAAAACTGTGGTCAGTTCAAACAATCTTGAGAATGCAATCTTAAATAAGGTAGGGGCAGAAAAGAAAAAAACGGTTGTCATTAGAGGAGACCAAAATGTTCCTTACAAAAGTGTGATGAAAGTGATTGACATCGCTAATAAGAACAAGCTTAAAATGATTTTAGCTGTTAAAGGAAAGTAATGGCGTTATTGGATACGAAACATAAAAAAAAATCAGCTGGCGTCACTCTGTTGGTTTTGGTGCTAATTTTGTGGGGTGTTTTCAATATTGGATTGAAATATTTGGATCCACCACCCGAATACGGAATTGCCATCAACTACGGAACGGCCAACTTTGGGAGTGGTGATCCTGAAGTAACTCCTGTAAAAAAAGTATCTGCAGAACAAATCGAGGAAGAGGTCACTTCAGAGGAACTCGATCAAAATATATCCAAGGATACTCCAAAAGAAGATGTGATCGCTCAAACACAAAAAGACGCTCCTGTGATCGAGACTTCTCAAAAGGAAACTGAGAAAGTTTCCCCTGCAGAGGATGTAAAGCCAATTCCAAAAAAACCTTCAGAGAATACGATCAAAGCCTTTGATAATTTATTAAAAGGAGATCGTTCGGATGGAAAGTCTACCGGACAAGGAGACGATGAAAAGGAAGCTGATAAAGGGAACAAAAATGGGGTGCTCAATGCTTCAAAATACTATGTAAATTCTGACCAATCAGGAGATCTAAATTATAATCTAGCTGGGAGAAAAGTACGGGATACCCCCAAAGAGCAGCCCAACTGCGAAGAAGAAGGGATTGTTGTTGTCAGTATTGAAGTTGATAATAAGGGAAGGGTCCTCAAAGCAATTCCAGGAGCAAAAGGGACGACTAATTCGGCGGAATGTTTGAAAAAACCAGCAAAAAAAGCGGCTTTAAATACCACTTGGAATCCAGATCCTAATGCTCCTTCCGTTCAAATAGGAACCATTATTTATAAGTTTTCATTGACCCAATAACAATGACCTATCAAGAAACCATCGATTGGATGTTCTCTCAATTGCCGATGTATCAACGTCAGGGTAAAACAGCTTTTAAAAAGGACCTGACCAATATTGTTGCATTTTGTCATTTTTTAAAGAATCCCCAGAAAGAATTTCCTTCGATTCATGTGGGAGGGACCAATGGAAAAGGGTCTACCTCTCATTTAATTTCGAGTATCTTACAAGAGGCAGGGTATAAAGTAGGGTTGTACACTTCCCCACACCTAAAAAGTTTTACGGAACGGATACGAATCAATGGGGAAGAAATTCCTCAAAATGAGGTGATGGATTTTATTGCTGAGAATCAGCAGTTTTTAGAAAAACAAGGCTTGTCTTTTTTTGAAATGACAGTGGGGATGGCCTTTGCCTATTTTGCCAAAGAAAAAGTGGAGATTGCTATCATTGAAGTCGGCTTAGGAGGGAGGTTGGATTCCACAAACATCATTAATCCAGAGGTTTCTGTCATTACCAATATTGGGTACGATCATCAACAATTTTTAGGAGAAACATTGCCTGAAATCGCCTTTGAAAAAGCAGGAATTATTAAAAAGAACACTCCCCTTGTTATTGGTGAAAGACAAGAGGAGGTGGTGAGTGTGTTCTCTGACCAAGCCAAGAAAATGAATGCGAAGATCGTCTTTGCTTCTGATCATCCGTATGACCTTAAGACAGATTTACAGGGATCTTATCAAGCCCATAATGTCAACACAGCAATTCATGCAATTCATGCTTTGGAAAACTTTGTTGTTTCTGAGGAAGATTTGAAAAGAGGCCTATTGCATTGCACAAAAAACACCCATTTTAAGGGGAGATGGCAGCTTTTGCAAGAGCATCCCAAAGTGATATGCGATACTGCTCATAACAAAGAGGGATTGCAATATGTGATGCGTCAATTGACTTCAGAAAATGCTCTGAAGACTCATATTGTTTTGGGAGTTGTCAATGATAAAAAGTTGGAGGACATCTTGAATTATTTTCCAAGAGAGGCTCGTTATTACTTTTGTAAACCGAACATTCCTAGAGGACTCAATGCAAAAGAATTACAACAAGAGGCAGCACGTTTTCACCTAAATGGGGAGGTATATGATTCTGTAAAAGAGGCTTTTGAATCAGCGATTTCCCTAGCCCAAAAAGAGGATTTGATTTTTGTTGGCGGAAGTACATTTGTGGTTGCTGAAGTTGTTTAAAATCGCTTGGATCATCATTTTATTAGTACAACCCAACCCTTTTTTGTAATTTCGAAGCCTAATAAAGACATGAAACATCAAAGAACGCCTGCCATGGAAATAAAGAAACTGGCCCAAGAAGTTTTTGAAATAGAAGCGCAAGAAATTGCGAATCTTCGCCATCGCTTGGATGAAAATTTTGAGAAATCAATACAAGCTATTTTGGACTGCTCTGGGAAAGTCATTGTTTCTGGTATGGGAAAATCTGGAATCATTGGAAAGAAAATTGCAGCGACCTTGTCCAGTACTGGAACGCCTAGCTTTTTTTTACATCCAGGAGAAGCCTATCACGGTGATCTAGGAATGATTGAAGAAAATGATGTGGTTTTACTCATTTCAAATTCTGGAGAAACTGATGAGGTTTTAAAATTGATTCCTTTTTTAAAACATCAACAAAATTGTACGATTTCCATGAGTGGAAATGAACACTCAACCTTGGCAAAAAATACCAATTATCATTTAAATATTGCGGTTGAAAAAGAGGCTTGTCCCTTATTATTAGCTCCAACTTCATCCACTACGGCAACTTTGGTTATGGGTGATGCCATTGCTGTTACCTTGATGAAATTGAGAAATTTTAAAGAGGAAAATTTTGCAAAATTTCATCCAGGAGGTAGTTTGGGAAGAAGGCTTTTAACCACCGTTGGTGATGTGATGAAGACTAACAATCTTCCCATTACTTCGTCAAAGGCTAGCATCAAAGAGGTGATTCAAAAGATCACTGAAGGGAAATTAGGATTGGTTGTCATTTTAGAGAACAATTCTATCAAAGGAGTCATTACAGATGGGGATATCAGAAGAGCGATGGAGTCTCGAGAAAAGGAGTTTTTTGGACTGAGTGCTGGTGATTTGATGAGTTCAGACCCTAAATTAATTACTAAAGAGGATAAACTGACGTTGGCAAGTCAAATGATGAGTGATCATAAAATCAATTCCCTATTGGTGGTCAATGCTTCCAATGATTTTGTAGGAGTCATTCAGATGTATGATTTGGGCTTGTAATTCATAAATTGCGATCCATTAGTTTTATATATTGTGTTTTAAATGAGTAAAGAAATAAAAATCTATGTAGCAGGTCACAGAGGAATGGTAGGTTCTTCTATATGGCGTGCTTTACAAAAAAAAGGATACACTCATTTAATTGGAAGATCTAGTAAAGAGTTGGATTTGATAAATCAACAAAATGTTCTTGATTTTTTAAAAAAAGAAAAACCTGATGTCGTTATTGACGCAGCTGCTAGAGTGGGAGGAATTCTGGCTAATAAAAATTATCCTTATCAATTCTTAATGGAAAACATGCAGATTCAAAATAATTTGATCGACGGTGCATTTCAAACTGGAGTTGAAAAGTTTATTTTTTTAGGAAGTTCTTGTATTTATCCAAAATTTGCACCGCAACCTTTAAAAGAGGAGTATTTACTGACCAATTCTTTGGAACCTACCAATGAATGGTATGCAGTTGCAAAAATTTCAGGAGTAAAAGCTTGTCAGGCAATTAGAAATCAATACCAAAAAAAATATGTAAGCTTAATGCCTACTAATCTATATGGATATTTTGATAATTTTGATTTGAATACATCACATGTTTTACCTGCTATGATTCGAAAATTTCATGAAGCAAAAAACAACAATCATTCGGATGTTGTATTGTGGGGTAGTGGTTCTCCTATGAGAGAATTTTTGTTTGTTGATGATTTGGCTGAGGCGGTGGTGTTTACTATGGAAAACAATCTCTCAGAGCATTTGTATAATGTTGGTTCAGGAAAAGATATTACAATCAAAGAATTGGCAGAAAAAATTCAGCGAATAGTTGGTCATCATGGAACTATCATTTGGGATCAATCCAAACCTGATGGTACCCCAAAAAAATTAATGAATGTTTCTAAAATGAAAGAAATTGGCTGGCAGTATTCAACGGAATTAGAAGAAGGGATTGAAAAAACTTATGAATGGTTTCAAGCACATATAGATCAAATTAAAGAAGTAAAATTATAAGGAAATCTGAGTTCAATGAAAGTAGCATTAATTACAGGTATTACAGGTCAAGATGGCGCCTATTTAAGTGAGTTTTTGTTAAAAAAGGGTTATGAAGTACATGGCTTGAAAAGAAGATCCTCTATGTTTAATACGGATAGAATCGATCATCTTTATCAAGATCCACACATCGATGATCGTAATTTCTTTTTACATTATGGTGACATGACTGATAGTACTAACATTACTCGCTTGGTTAAACAAATTCAACCTGATGAAATTTATAATCTTGCAGCGATGAGTCATGTGCGTGTTTCCTTTGAAATGCCTGAGTATGTAGCGGATGTAGATGGTATCGGGACATTACGCTTATTGGAAGCGATTCGCATATTAGGTCTAGAAAAAAAGACCCGAATTTATCAAGCTTCAACTTCTGAATTGTATGGGAAAGTACAAGAAATGCCTCAATCTGAAACTACTCCTTTTTATCCTCGATCTCCCTATGGAGTTGCGAAACTATATGCTTATTGGATTACCGTAAATTATAGAGAAGCCTATGGTATTTTTGCTTCCAATGGTATTTTGTTTAATCATGAATCTCCTTTAAGGGGAGAAACATTTGTGACAAGAAAAATAACAAGGGCTGCTTCAAGAATAGCATTGGGATTACAAGATAAGTTTTACTTAGGAAATTTAGATGCCCAAAGAGACTGGGGACATGCCAAGGATTATGTGCGAATGATGTGGATGATTTTACAAACTGAAGAGTCAGAAGATTGGGTAATTGCCACAGGAAAGACAACATCTGTTAGAGATTTTGTAAAGATGAGTTTTGCAGAAGTAGGAATTGAACTGGAATTCAAAGGAAGGGGTATTGAAGAAATAGCTTGTGTAAAATCATGCAATCATCCTGATTATCAACTTCAGATAGGAAAAGAAATTTTAGCAATTGACCCAAAATACCATAGACCCACTGAGGTAGATTTATTGATTGGAGATCCTACGAAAGCAAACAAAAAATTAGGATGGACTCCTGAATATGATCTTCCTTCTTTAGTGAAGGATATGATGCAGAGTGATCTTAAACTCATGAAAAAAGATCAATATTTAAAAGAAGGGGGATATGAAACTTTGAATTTTTTTGAATGAAAAAAGTAATTGTCATTCCAGCCAGATTAGACTCTTCAAGATTGCCTAATAAGGTATTGCTTGATCTCAAGGGGAAGACGGTGCTTCAACGTGTGTACGAGCAATGTTTGAAAGTAACAGATGTTGATGGGGTATACATCGCTACGGACAGTCAGGAAATTCAAGAAGCTTGTCAAGAGTTTACCAATCATGTGATCATGACCAAAAGTACCCATCAGTCGGGTACGGATAGGATTGCTGAGGCTGTGGAAACTTTGAATTGTGATGTTGTGATCAATGTTCAGGGAGATGAACCCTTTATTGATCCCTCATTGATTGAAGCTTTGCTCGAGTCGTTTGAAAATTCAGAAATTTTGATGTCAAGTGCCATGAGTAAAATAGTAGACAGTGCAGATTTACAAAATAGCAATGTCGTTAAAGTCACTGTTGATTCGTCTCATAATGCACTTTATTTTTCCAGATCTGTCATTCCTTTTCCTAGAGATCATTCTGAAGTTTTTGACTCGAATGAAGCACTAAAAAAACAATCCTTTTATCGACATATTGGTATTTACGGATATCGAAAAGACTTTTTACTCCAGTACATCCATATGGAGCAGAGTTATCTGGAAAAAGTTGAAAAATTAGAACAGTTGAGAGTGTTGGAAAATGGCTACAAAATCAAGATGATCGAGACTGTCTCTGGCTCGATTGGAATTGATACGCTCGACGATTATCATGAAGCGCTAAAAAAGTATGAATAGGGATTGATAAAACAGTAGAGAAGCGTCTTGATGTTTTAAAATAAACCTATTTTTTTCTTTGTTAGAATCAAAAACCATTTTATATTTGCACCCGCTTGATTGATTGAATTGCAATCTTTCAAGATTCCTTCAAAGGGCAATTAGCTCAGTTGGTTCAGAGCACTTGGTTTACACCCAAGGGGTCGGGGGTTCGAATCCCTCATTGCCCACATCACTCACAATCCTGATGAATTTCATCAGGATTTTTTATTTTCAACAAAAGGGGAATTTATTTCAGTTGTTGTTAAAAATAAAAAATACATGCACGGAGTGCACAGGATTGTATTTGCATCCGTGGTTTCGATCGGGGATCTGCAATCCCTCATTGCCCAAAGATGATAAAAAAGGAATGAGCATAGCTATGTGGCTTTTGCTATTATAAAATGGGTTAATCTAGGGATATTAAATCTCTCAAAACCTGTTTTATAAAATTTAATCTGTAGATGTACTTTTTGGAAAACAACGGATCAACGAAATGATAAATGCAGGAAATGAAACAATTAATGCTAGTATCAAAACCTTCACTTGTAAGGTTTCATAATTTGGAAGTTCCTCTGCCCATATCGCTTCCATTCTCCAAATAAATGCTCTGTAGATGATGCAAAATGTATATCCCCATGCACCGCATAACAATCCGATCCCTTGTTTTGATTTTAAGTTTGTTATACCAGCAAAGATTAATAAGAATATACTGGTATAATCTGCCGAAAGTGCAAGATTGGATTGATCATATGAAATGTGATACCATGTCTCATAAAAAAAATAGACAAGACCAAAAATAATTGCAACCCAACTCAGAAGTTTATTCATAGTTTCTTATTGATAATTTGTAATGTAGTGATCTTCCCTTTCTTTTTTGAGCATTCCAATGGTCTCATCCATAAATTGATTTCTTAGTTCTCGACTCTTAAACACCCAGATACAAACAGTATCTCTGCTGTGGTAAATTGCTTTCAATTCATCATCGATGTCACAAATTTCTTTTGGAATGCTTGTCTTGATACAAATCATTGTTTTGGAATCTTTTAAGGTTCGTACGAATATCAAAAAATGATGGAAATAAAACTAGTATTTTTAAAGATTCTTTGAAGTATCACTGCAAGATCTTAATTTTACATCATCTTTACCTGGTAATATTTTCACTACTTATTCATTTTAGCTCTCATGCGCTTTGTCACAAGAAATTAATTAATTTCATTTAAATCGAGAAGAATTTTCTTTTGTATTGCCTTATGATTATCAGGATTGCCATACATAAAAAGAATAGTATAAAAAATAGTATTTGAAAATGTGTGGGTGGCATACTAAATGCGAAATAGCTAAAGGTAGAGATGAGAACAATGTTTAAAAATACTAAACAACAGCTTACTAAACTATGCGCTCGAAATAATTTCAACATCATATGGTGCAAGTGAAGACGATCAGGTGAGAATGGACTTCTGCCATTTAGAAGTCGATATACAAAGATGCTTAGCGTATCGATCATTGGAACAAAAAATATCACCATGGGTGCCACTGGTAGTATGGATCGATCGATTAATTTTTCGATAACTGGTTCTCGATTTGCGATCAAAATCATCGTCAATATAAACAGTAAATATCCAATGAGCATGGATCCCGAGTCTCCCATGAATGTTTTCTTTTTATTGCTGAAGTTGTAAGGAAGATAAGCCGCTAAAATCCCAGTCATGAGAATGCACAATCCAAAGTACTCAGCATAGTCTAGGGTCCAAAATAAAATTGAAAATGATACAAATGATGAAATTCCTAGGAATCCTGCTAAACCATCAATACCGTCAATTAAGTTAAACGCATTGATCATAAATAGCCCAATAAATACGCTCAATGGAAATCCGATCCAAATTGGCACAAAATAAATGTTTAAAAAACCATATAGATTACTGATTGTTAGATCTAGATATAATAATGAGGCACTTACTACAATGATTTGATAAACCAGTTTTTCTCGAACTCGAGAAATTTTAAGATCATCCCAAAATCCAGAAATTGCAATTACTGATGAACCGGCAATGATCGCTAAAAGTTCACTGGGGTTGTTTGAAAATGGATAAACCACTGCAATTCCGATGATTAGTAAAAATAAAAATACAACACCGCAAGAATTTGGAATTGGTGTTTTCGAAAAAATACGTTCTTTGGGTCTTCTATACATTCGAAACAGTAGTACAAATTTTCGGTAGGAATTAATTAGAACAACCCCTAATCCGAAAATCAGACCTATGAATGATGATATGAATATTGCTGAATACACAATTCAAAAGTAATATATTTTCAATATTAATTAAAAAATTATGATTATAAATATAAACATTCAAAAGAAACCAATGAATTGTTTTTGATTTTTAAGTTTCTAAATTATTTTCAACATATTAATTAAACTTAAATTCATTTAAAATATTATAATATTAATATTAATCTTATATATTTGTATTGTGAATTTAAGATTATTTTATTTTTTTTATTTGAGTATCATTTTCCCTTTTGTAACATGGTCTCAATCATCTTCTGAAAAATATTTAGCCGTTGATCAAAATTCTTTTATTGAAGTAACGAGCGATGCGGTTTTTATCATCTCATTTAATGACGATACTATTGACACTTTGAAAGTAGATAATGATTTTAAGTATAATGCCATTTCTTTGGTGAAATCCAATAACCAACCTTTTATTGTTTCGACGGAAGGCGGTATGATTTGGTCGGTTGATAAGACGGGTCTTAAACGTATCGATAATTCCTACAACCATAAGTTGACTTATGGCTCAAATGTGTTTGTTCATCAAGACACTATTTTTAAATTTGGGGGTTATGGCTATTGGTCTAACCGCAACTTCTTGACCTATTTTAGTACCGTTACTAAAGAATGGGAATTCTATCCTGTGAATCCAGATACGTATTTGCCTCCTGCAGTTTCTAGAGCTCGTGGAGTTTACAGCGATGGTCAATTTTATTTTGATGGTGGACTCACATTAGACAATCACAACGGGGTATCAAAATATGATTCTAAACATGTTTGGCGCTTTGACTTTTCATCCAAATCATGGACTGATTTGGGGGTTACTAATTTTGAATCTCCACGATTTTCTGAATCTGTAGACATTGGCAATGGGCAGATATTAGTTCGAAAAGGAAAAATTCAATCAACCGGTGATTCTTTTGTGTTAGATTATGTCAACAATACCATTAGTACCATTGATCCCATACCCAATTATTTCGCTATTCAAAACCAACTGATTGCAAATGATTCTCTTTATAATAATCGACAAGGTGTGTTGATAGGTGTTGGTTTGAGTGAGTTAACAGCCAATGTGATATCGACCAAAAGTTTATACCTTGATTCGGGAACCTTGTTTATTAATTTGACACGAGTCGCAGGCATTGTGCTTATTTTTATATTCATACTACTGATCTATCTATACAAACTAAACCGTAATCGTCCTAGATTGACTGATACAGGTCTTGTTGTGAATCGAGAGCATCATTCGTTGAATTCAAAGGAACTAATCATTTTAAATCTATTGGTTTATAACATCAATGTAAATTCTAAGACGATTGCTGATAAAATTAGAGATCCAAAACTATCTGCAGCTCAAAACAATAAGATTAAATTAGATTTGATCAGTAGTACTGATAAAAAAGTATCAAAAGCTCTTGGGGTCAGTCGATTTATACACACCAAAAAAAGTGTGAGAGACAAACGTGAGATTATTTATTTCACCCCCAATCGAAAAAAGTTTACGTTATGAGGTTAAGACGATTTTTTTGGCAAATTGTTGAGGTTCGAAAGTGCTTTGCATTTCGTGCTCAATCTGATTTTCAATTTATGAACTTAAAAATAGAGATCAATAGAATCCAATGAATGTTGAATTAGGAAATAAAAAAATTCTTGTCACTGGTGGAGCCGGATTCATTGGATCTAATTTGTGTGAAGCACTCCTTGAAAAGGGGAACCATGTTGTTTGTTTAGACAATTTTGCTACCGGTAAAAAGGAGAACATCAATTCAATCCTATCCAATCCAGATTTTACTTTTATTGAGGGAGATATTCGGATTTTGAGTGTTTGTCAACAAGCAGTCGAAGGAGTTGACTATGTGTTACATCAAGCTGCCTTAGGATCTGTTCCAAGATCCATTAAAGACCCAATTACAACCAATGATGTAAATGTGGGAGGGTTTTTGAACATGTTGATTGCTAGTAGAGATGCAAACGTACGACGATTTATTTATGCTGCGAGTTCTTCAACCTACGGAGATTCTGAAACCTTACCGAAGGTTGAAGATACCATTGGCAAGCCTTTATCCCCCTATGCGATTACTAAATATGTCAACGAATTGTATGCGGATGTTTTTTCAAAAACTTATGGGTTGGAAACCATTGGACTCCGATATTTCAATGTGTTTGGAAGAAAACAGGATCCCAACGGAACCTATGCTGCTGTGATCCCAAAATTCGTGGGTCAGTTGATCAAGGGGCTCTCTCCAACCATCAATGGTGATGGAAATTTTTCTAGAGATTTTACGTACATTGATAATGTAATTCAAGCCAACATACTTTCGATGATTACTGACAATAAAAAGGCCATTAACACCATCTTTAATGTCGCTTTTGGAAAAAGAAATACGTTGAATGAATTGTTTCACTATTTGAAAGAATATTTATCAGAGTACGATCCGAAGATTAAAGATATTAGTGCTAATTATGGTCCCAACAGGATCGGTGATATTCCTCACTCTTTGGCGAGTATTGAAAGAGCGAAAAAAAGATTAAATTACTATCCACAATATTCCCTCAAAGAGGGTTTAAAAGAATCGGTAGCTTGGTATTGGGAACATATATAATTAACAATGAACGAGTTTTTATAAAATGAATACAACCAAAATAGCCATCATTGGTCTAGGATATGTGGGACTTCCACTAGCAAGATTGTTTGCTACTAAATATTCAGTAGTAGGCTTCGATATTAATAAAGAAAGAATCAATGAAATCATGTCTGGAACAGATAGTACATTTGAGGTGGATGATGATCTTTTACAATCTGTTTTGATCAATCAGAACTCTGATCAAATAGGACTCTATTGTACTTCCATACTCAATGAACTTAATGATTGTACCTATTTTATCGTTACTGTACCAACGCCTGTAGACAAAAGTAACAGACCGATTTTAACTCCCTTAATCAAAGCAAGTGAATCGATTGGATCTGTTTTAAAAAAAGGAGATGTAGTTATTTATGAATCTACGGTATATCCAGGTGCTACAGAAGAAGATTGTGTACCTATACTAGAAAAAGTTTCAGGACTTACCTTTAATCAAGATTTCTTTGCGGGCTATTCTCCTGAAAGAATCAATCCTGGAGACAAAGAACACACAGTTGAAAAAATATTAAAAGTGACCTCAGGGTCTACTCCTGAGATTGGTAAAAAAATAGATGATTTGTATAAATCAGTGATTACTGCTGGAACCCATTTGGCGCCAAGCATTAAAGTTGCTGAGGCGGCAAAAGTGATTGAAAATTCTCAACGAGATATCAACATTGCTTTTGTAAACGAATTGGCTAAGATTTTTAATTTGATGGATATCAATACCCATGATGTGTTGGAAGCGGCGGGAACCAAGTGGAATTTTTTACCCTTCAAACCCGGTTTGGTAGGAGGGCATTGTATTGGTGTAGATCCCTATTATTTGGCTCAAAAAGCCCAAGAGTATGGATACAATCCTGAAATTATCTTAGCAGGAAGGCTTTTGAATGATAGTATGGGAAGCTATGTAGCTTCTGAAGTTGTGAAGTTAATGATTCAAAAAAATATTGAAATCAAAACTGCCAGTGTATTGGTTTTAGGGATTACCTTTAAAGAAAATTGTCCAGATATCAGAAATACCAAAGTTGTGGACGTAGTGACCTCTTTACAAGAATATGGCACTGAAGTAAGAATTTATGATCCATGGGCAAATGAAGAAGAGGTTTTGCATGAGTACCAACTGAATTCGACACAACAAATTCCGAATGGAAAATTTGATGCACTTGTCTTAACTGTTGCTCATAGCCAATTCAAAGACTTAGATTTTAAGTCATTATTGAATGATAAATCTGTTGTATATGATGTTAAAAATTCAATAGATGTTTTATTAAAAGATGGAGGACTTTAAAAAAATAATATGAAACTAGCTGTTATAGGATGTGGTTATGTTGGTTTGGTCTCAGGAACTTGTTTTGCTGAGATGGGAAATACAGTGACTTGTGTCGATATTGATCAGAACAAAATTGAACAATTGAAACAAGGAATCATTCCTATTTATGAGCCAAGATTGAGTCCAATGGTGCTCAAAAACATCGCTAATCATAATTTACATTTTTCAACATCTTTAAAGGATAGTGTTGAAGAAGCTATGATTGTTTTTATCGCTGTGGGAACTCCTATGGGTGAAGATGGATCTGCGGATTTGCAATATATCTTATCGGTCGCCAAAGAAATTGGACAATCCATGACTCATGAGCTGATTGTGGTGGATAAATCTACCGTTCCTGTGGGAACCGCCGACAAAGTTAGAGAAACCATTCAGTCAGAGTTAGACAAAAGAGGTTTAGAGATAGAATTTCATGTAATTTCCAATCCTGAGTTTTTAAAAGAAGGGGATGCGATCAATGATTTTATGAAACCTGATCGTGTGGTAATTGGAGCTGATAACAAGGTTGCCTTTCAAAAAATGCGCCAGTTGTATCATCCTTTTACAATGACTTCTGATAGAATTGTAGAAATGGACATTCGTTCTGCTGAAATGACAAAATATGCGGCGAATGCGATGTTGGCTACTAAAATCTCCTTTATGAATGAAATGGCTAATATTTGTGAAAAAGTAGGGGCTGATGTGAATCAAGTACGTATGGGAATTGGTTCCGATCAACGCATTGGTTATCATTTTATTTACCCTGGAGCAGGATATGGAGGTTCTTGTTTTCCAAAAGATGTTTCAGCCTTAAAAAAAATAGCCTCAGATCATGATTATGATGCTCGATTAATCAATGCTGTGGAAGAGGTCAATAATCGCCAAAAGTTTGTGATTGCCCAAAAGATTATTGAACGATTTGGAGAAGACTTGACGGGTATGGTCTTTGGACTTTGGGGATTGGCGTTCAAGCCAGGTACTGACGATATGAGAGAAGCTCCCGCTATTTATGTGATTAAAGAATTGGTCAAAAGAGGGGCTAGCCTTCAAGTTTATGATCCTAAAGCGATGAAGGAGGCACAACAGCATTATTTAAAAAATGTTGAAAATGTTAACTATTGTGAATCTAAATATGAAGTATTACAAGATGCTGAAGCGTTGATTTTACTGACAGAATGGAAAGAGTTTCGTTCTCCTGATTTCAATGAAATCAAGTCTCAATTGAACCATGCAATTCTATTTGATGGAAGAAACCAGTACAACGGGTTTCAATTAGAGGAACTAGGATTTGAATATTATCAGATTGGAAAAAAATAAAAAAATATTAGTCACAGGCGCCGCTGGATTCATTGGTTTCCATGTTTGTCAACAACTCCTCAAGGAGGGATTGGATGTTATTGGTCTAGATAATATCAATGACTACTATGATGTCAATTTAAAATATGCCAGGTTGGAGGCTTTAGGAATTGACAGGAAATGTGCTGAAATGTTCTTAGCCAAAACGGAGAGCTCAATCCATCACAAGAAATTTTCATTTGTAAGAATGAATTTAGAGGATGATGAAAATCTTTCAAAATTCTTTGAAAATGAAAAATTTGATTTGGTTTGTAACCTTGCTGCACAAGCTGGTGTTAGGTATTCTATTGAAAATCCAACAGCTTATATTGATTCGAATATCAGAGGTTTCCTAAATATATTAGAATTTTGCAGACATCATCATGTGAATAAACTTGTGTATGCGAGTAGTTCCAGTGTGTATGGCAATAGTGAATCGGTCCCTTTTAAGGAGACTGATTCGGTTGATCATCCCATTAGTTTATATGCCGCTACTAAAAAGTCTAATGAATTGATGGCACACACCTATAGTCATTTGTACGGGTTGCAAACCATCGGTTTGCGTTTTTTTACAGTATATGGTCCCTGGGGACGACCTGATATGGCCTTATTTTTATTTGTGGATGCCATCATGCAAAACAAACCGATCAAGGTATTTAATCATGGGAATTTGTCTAGAGATTTTACCTACATAGATGATATTGTTGAGGGAGTTTTAGCAACGTTATTAAAAAATAGTAAGGACAATAAAAACTATCAATTATACAATATTGGAAATAACAAGCCTGTTCAATTGATGGATTTTATCACTGAGATAGAAAAATCAACCAACAGGATAGCAGTAAAAAAAATGATGTCTATGCAAGATGGTGATGTCAACCAAACATTTGCTGATGTTTCTCATTTGATTGAAAATTATCAATACCAACCAAAAACTTCCATCAATGAGGGAGTGTTAAAATTTGTCAACTGGTATTTTGATTATTATGGGTTCAAAGATGATCGTATGAATAAGAACAGTGATTTAAAAAAATAATTGTAAGTATTTAAATGAATTCAGTAACTCTAAATAATAGTTCTAAAACTCAAAAACAATGGTTTGTGTTGGTTTGTAAAAAACACAAGGAGTTTTTTGTGGAGAATTTATTGGTAAGTCAAGGATTTAATGTGTATTGTCCGTCCTATATCAAGTATTCTCAATGGTCAGATAGAGTGAAAAAAAGAAAAACACCGTTAATTCCTCCTTATGTTTTTGTACACATAGAGGAAAGTAAACGAGATACTGTTTTTATTCATTCTTTTATTAAGTTGTATTTGTTTTCAAATGGAAAGCCTGCCATTGTTTTTCAAAAGGAAATCGATACGCTAAAGGGAATGGATACGGATGCCATTACGGATGTGCATCAATACAAAATAGGGGACAGAGTTACGATCAATGATCCTGTTTTCAATCGTCAAAATGGGTTGATACAAAAGGTTCATAAAAATAAGGTGACTATTGAATTAGAATCCTTGGCATATAAGCTAATTATTAACACAAATAAGTTAATTAACAGCCACTAGTGAAAAGGTGTTTTCACTAGTTTTGCGATTCAGTAAAACGTACTATTTTTAGCGCATAAATGTGACTGAAAGGGCGGAGCCATGGGGAAATTGTAAATAACAAAAAGAATGTTTTTTATAATAAAATATCATATAACAGGCATTATTTATCCTTGTTAAATTCAAAATAAATAATTTGCATTTTAGCTAATCAATTATCTTATTATTTATACAAAATAAATTAAATAAATACATGAAAGAAAAATTTTTAGTTTTGATGATAGTTCTACTATCCATTTTATCTTGTGAGAAGATAGATCATACTAAAATAATTGATGAAAATAAGATTGAATTTTTATTCGTTGTTAATGAAGGAAATTTTGGAAATGAGGACGGTTCAATTTTTACAATAATTAAATAAATTTATTTTATATGGAAAATATTATAAGAAAAAATTTTGCACTCATAGGTGTTTCTGGTTACATTGCACCAAGACATTTAAAAGCAATAAAAGATACCAATAATAATTTAATAGCAACTTTTGATCGATTTGACAGTGCAGGTATTATTGATAGTTATTTTCCAAATGCAACTTTTTTTGTAGAACCTGAACGATTTGACAGACATATAGAAAAATTAAAATATGATAAGGGAGTAAAATTAGATTATTTTAGTATTTGTACACCAAATTACCTACATGACGCACACATAAGAATGGCGCTAAGAAGAGAAGCAGATGCGATATGTGAAAAGCCTCTAGTATTAAATCCATGGAATTTAGATGCTTTACAGAAAATGGAGAAAAAATCCGGACAACGAATTTGGAATATCTTACAGTTAAGAGTTCATAGGAGCATTTTAGAATTAAAACAAAAAATAGATAAAGCCCCAAAAGATAAGATTTTTGATATCGATTTAACCTATTTAACTTCACGAGGAAATTGGTATTATACTTCATGGAAAGGTGATATAAGTAAATCTGGAGGAATTGCAACGAATATTGGCGTTCATTTTTATGATATGTTATCTTTTGTTTTTGGAGCTGTAAAAAAAAATGTAGTACATGTCCATAAACATGATAGAGCTGCGGGTTATTTAGAATTTGATAGAGCAAGGGTTCGTTGGTTTTTATCGATAAATTATGATGTATTGCCTGATGAAATTAAAGCCAAAGGTCAGAGAACGTATAGATCAATCACTATTGAGGGTGAAGAATTTGAATTTAGTAGCGGTTTTACAGATTTACATACAAAGGTTTATGAAGGTATTCTCAAAGGTGATGGATATGGTTTAGAAGATGCAAGGCAAGCAATTGAGATCGTTCATAATATAAGGGTACAGGAACCAATAGGCTTAAAAGGCGATTACCACCCATTTGCTAACAAAAAACTTGCAGACCACCCTTTTAAATAAACAAATCATTTTTGATGGACGTAATCAATTCAATATTTTTGGTTCATAAAATTAGATGTTCCATTTTTGTTATTTTTAAAAGTAAATCATGTCTTTAATTTAATTAAAAAGTACAATGATACACGAAAAAGTATTAGAAAAGTTTGGTTATCCAGACGCATTAATAAAAGAGTATGATTATTGGTACTGGTTATTGAGACCAGAACAGATAACACTTGGAAGTAGCATATTAATAACAAAAGAGTATTATTCTAAGTATTCAGATTTAACAAGAGAGCATTTTTTGGAATTTGAAAAAATTGTTAAAGAAGTTGAAAATAACTTGGGGAATGTTTTTAATTATGATAAAATGAATTATTTAATGTTGATGATGGTTGACCCATCTGTGCATTATCATGTTATACCAAGATATTCTGAGCCAATAACTCTCAATGGCATAGAATATTTTGATAAAGGCTATCCTGGTCTACCTGATTTAAGTTCGGTGAATCATGCTAATAAAAAAAATATAGTAAGTTTATTAAAAGGATTATTAATTAATAGCAAATTATAAGATAAACTTTAATCTTGATATAATTATTAAAAATGAAAAGTAAAAAAAATGTAATAATGTTCATTGTGGATTCTGTAAGACATTATTCTTCAGGAGGGTTAGACGATCGTGATAAGTTAGATATGATGGACTCTTTTGAAAAAGAGTCTATTTATTTTCCATTGACCGTGGCATCAGCACCTAGTTCGATCATGTCTTTATCAACAATGCTAACAAGTTTGCCAGCTTATTACATTGCAAGAAATTATGATGATTTCCGATATGACAATAACCAATTTATTTCTCTCCATAATATATTAAAAGATGAAGGGTATAGTGTTAAATCTCTATTTAATGCCCGAGAGTTGAGATTTCTTTTTGGGGATGTCATAGATCATGTTGAGGAAAAATATTGGCCTAAAGGAGTGAATACAAATCAAAAGAACTGGTCGAATGCAACCATGAATGTAATTTTAGAAAAGTTTTTAGAATCTAAAACAATGGAAGAACCATTTTTTATGGTTTGTTGGTATAATGTTAGACATGATGCTGAAACTTCAGATCACATTCAAAGAGGAATTGATATTTTAAAAGAAAAAAATCTTTGGGATGATTCTGTTTTTATATTAGGGTCAGACCATGGATACATGGACCCTAGAAGAGGTTATACTCCTGAAAAGCTAGAAGCTATGGGGCTTTCACATGATTTATTAATGACAGATGATAACATTCGTATTCCATTTTACTTACGCTATCCAGGATCACCGGTTAAAAAGGTTGAGCAACAGGTAAGCCCCCTTGATTTCTTACCCACTATCCTATCCCTATTAGACGTACAATATCCAGAATCTAAAACTTATCAAATGTCTGGTTTAGATTTAGTACCCCTAATTAATGAGGATAAAGAAGCAATTAAGTTATTTACCAAAAGAAAGTTAAGAACCGATGTCCGTTTCTTTGCACAAGCTGATAGAGGAACATGTCTACGTGATGGGCGTTATAAATTTGTGGTTAGACCTGATCAAAATATTGAAGAGTTCTATGATATTCCGAATGACAAATGGGAAGAAAAAAACCTCGTTGATAGTGAAGAATTGAAAGATCTTATAAAGGAGTTTAGAGAAGAGTATGAAAGAAGTGAGAATGAAATAATGGAATTTCAAACAAAATATCTTCTAAGTAAGTTTCCGAAATCATTGAAAAAAGTTCAGTCGGACTCATCATTTAATATTGCAATTCTAGGCACTGTTCAGCCTTATTACCTAGATAATTTGAGTAAAATTTTTAAAAAGTTTTGGGGAGATGAAGCTAAAGTAGACTTAGTTGTTTCATCTAAAGTGGCTTCTGATATGCAAAATATTCAGCTCTATAATGCTTGTTATCAGTATGATTTAGAGCTCGAAAGTATATTTACTGATACAAGTGTTTTAAAGAACAAATATGATTTTGCTATTGTTTTAATTGATTCACGCAATAAAGATATATACAAAGGAGAACAGCAAAAGATTATGAGTATGATTCAAACTCATAAAGAGTTTTCCTTAAATCCCAATATGGAGTTTGTTACACGTGAAAAAACATTAAGAGATCCAAAATTGATTTTAAGGGTGTTGAAAGAGAAAAGGAGTTATTACATGAAGAACCCTGGTATGATTTTTAATCATTTTGTTAAATGGCTGAAAATTGTCGCCAAAAAATAAGAATACTTAAATTTTGAATATGATATTTTTATGTGTGGAATATTAGTAGGAATAAATACCTCATTCAGCTTTGAGCAATTTGAGAAAAACATGCATCAGATGGATCATAGAGGTCCAGATTATCAAAATTATCGCACTTTCGATAACAGGGTTTTTCTGGGCCACAATAGGTTATCTATCTTAGATTTAAACGAACGGTCTCATCAACCTTTTTCTTCAGGAAACTATCACATGGTTTTTAATGGAGAAATATACAATTACAAGGAGTTGATCAATGAGCATAACTTGACCGTTAGTACTACTTCCGATACAGAAGTTGTGCTTGAGATGTACAAAAAATATGGACATAAATGCCTTACCTATTTCAATGGGATGTTTGCTATCGTTATTTATAACGATCTCACAAAAGACACCTTTGTTGCTCGTGATCGACTGGGAATCAAACCTATATATTATTACAATTCTGGAGATGAATGGATCTTTTCAAGTGAAGTAGCTCCAATTCAGTCCATGGTCCAAAGCGATATTGATGAGTTTGGTCTAAGACAATATAGAAAGCTTAGGATGACCGTAAAGGGATACACTTTGTATTCTAAAATTAAAATGTTTCCTCCAGGACAATATTGGGTCAATGGTACCTTGCATAAATATTGGGAGTTGGATTATTCTAACAAGCCTGCTCCTAGTGATGAGCAAGTAAAAGACTTAATTGAGAATGCAGTAAAGCTGAGAAGTAGATCTGATGTACCAGTTGGGAGTTACTTAAGTGGAGGTTTGGATAGTACCATATTATCGTATATATTGCATCCTGAGGATACATGGATTGTTGGATTTCCTGAACTAAATGAGTTCGAATGGGGACATAAGGCCAATAGCAAACTCAATTCCATTCACCACAAAATAGAGACCAATAAAGAACAGTTTTTAGAAACCGCTGAATGGATGGTAAAAAACAGAAAAGAACCTCTTTCTGTTCCTAATGAAGTTCTCATCTATTTGATGACTAAAGAAGTAAAGAAGCGAAATACAGTAGTTTTATCTGGAGAAGGTGCTGACGAGCTTTTTTATGGGTATGACAGGATTTTTAAATGGGCAAACAGATCGAAGTCCTTCGATCTAAAGGAATTTGATCAATATTATTGTTATGGATCGAATGAAGACTATGAAGTGGTGGACTTTGCGCTTGAAGGAATCAATTATAAATCGCCCATACAAATAGTTGGGTATTATTTTCAAATCCAGCACTTACAAGGTTTGTTGAGAAGATTAGACAATTCAACAATGCTGTGTAGTGTAGAAGCAAGGGTTCCTTTTGTGGATCATCGTCTTATCGAATTATTAGCAGGCGTCCCGTTCGATTGGAAAATGGGAAGTTCATTCAAAGAGCCGCTAAAGCGGATTTTTGGAGACATTCTTCCTAGGGAGATTGTTGACAGACCCAAGATCGGTTTCCCGTTGCCACTAGACTATATATTTTCCGACACAAATTACGAAGGAAGTGGTATGGATAAGTGGTTGCTATTCAATATAGAAAACTTTCAAAACAATAAATAAAATTAATAAATTATAACTAGTATTATGGTAGTAGGTTACACAACAGGAGTATTTGATTTGTTTCATATAGGTCATCTTAATTTGTTGAAAAACGCTAAATCTATGTGTGATAAACTAATTGTGGGAGTTACAACTGATGAATTGGTATCATATAAGAATAAAAAAGCTGTGATTCCATTTGAAGAAAGAATGGAGATCGTCAGGAATATTAAATGTGTAGATGCTGTGATTCCTCAAGAGAATATGGACAAATTAGGTGCATGGGATAAATTACATTTCGATGTAATGTTCGTTGGTGATGATTGGTTCAATTCTGATAAATGGAATGGAATTAAGGAAAAGTTTAACGAATTAGGTGTTCGAATTATATTTTTTCCTTATACCAAAGGAACCTCTTCTACTTTGATTAATGAAATACTCATTAAGACAAAGAAACAGTTAGATTAGTTTCATTCTAATCAAAAAATGCAGAAGAAAAGAATTTGCTACTTTATTGGCTCTCTTCAAACGGGAGGAGCAGAGAAACATGTTTTGCAATTAATTGAGAATATAGATAAAAAGAAGTTTGACGTTCATCTATGTCTTTTAAACAAACTTGACAAGGATCGTATTGAAGATGTCAAACGTACGTACTCAATTACACATGTAAAAGCATTCCATGCCAAGCAATTTTTTGGGCTTCTGTTTTTTCTAAGGTTAATTCAATTTGCACTTTATTTAAGGAAAAATAAAATTAGTATCCTACATATTCATTTGGTTGGCTCGTTCTTATTCGCTTCAATAGCAGGTAAACTTGCAAGAACTTCACAAGTTCTCATTTCTTGGCATAGTGTATACAAGTACAGAACGATCAAGAAAAAGACTTTAAAAAATCTTCTCATAAATTTGAATCTTATTATAGGTTCAAATTTTTGTCATAAGGTGGTGGCTGTTTCCAACAAAGTTAAGGTTGAGAACTGTAAAAACTTAAAGGTTAAAGAAGAAAATGTTAGTGTGGTTTATAATGGAATCGATCCGCCTGTAAAGACGAATGAAACTTCGGTTAAAGATAGTTTTGTCGTTGGTGCCGTAGGTAATTTATATGAAGATAAAGGGTATATTTATTTGCTAAAATCACTTCCTGAACTCATTCAAAAGGTGCCAAATTTGAAAGTGATCGTAATAGGTGAAGGGAACGAGCGAAGGAAATTAGAAGAATACTTAGCAGACCATAATATCGAAAATTATATAGATCTTGTTGGTAGGAAAAATAATGTAAGAGAATTGATTCCCGAATTTGATATTTGGATTATGGTTTCATTACGTGAAGGTTTTTCGCTAGCCATTTTAGAAGCTATGTCGGCATCACTACCTGTTATAGCTACCGATGTGGGAGGAAATTCTGAAGCCATAATTAATGAAGAATCAGGACTCATTATAAGGTCACACAGTACCGAGGATATCATTTCCTCTATACAATACCTTTATCAAAATGAAGAAAAAAGAGATGAGTTTGCGTCTAAGGCATATACTAGATATAAAGATCATTTTACTACGGATAAAATGATGGAAGCTCTCTATCAATTGTACCATTAATTGAAAGATAATAACATGCCAACTGTAAAAGAAGATTCATTAAAAAAACAAGCATACTACAACTTAATTGGGAGAGTAGTTTCTTTTGTAATTGCTACTATCACTCCAATGATTCTTGTAAGATTGTTTTTGCAGGAGGAGTATGGTGTTTTTAAAGAGATCCTGCTCATATCGCAAATTGCTGCAGGAATTGTTTCTTTCAATATTTCCAATAGTCTGTTCTTTTTCTACCCTAGATCCAATAAAGAAAATACACTGTCAAAACTGATGTCACAAACAATATTTGTGATGTTGATATTTTCCGTTATTTTTTTATTTGGCTCTTATTTTCTAGACAATCTATTTTACAGGTACTACGAATTTGAAGTTTATGAAAAATTCTTCTTACCGCTTGTACTGCTCATATTCTTTACCATAACTGCGGACCCTTTAGACAAACTCTTTATCATAGAAAAGAAATCGCTCTATGCTTTAGTGTACTATTTAGCGAATCAAGTCTTAAGAGTTACTCTGTTATTGGTGGCTATTTTTATGTTTGAAACTGTTTATGCTGCATTGGTCAGCTTGGTCATATTAGCTTTTTTAAAGACCTTATTTCTTTATAGTTATTTAAAGGTCAAATATGGAATTTCAATTTTCAAAATTGATTTCAGCATGATTTCAGCACAGTTTAAATATGTCTTTCCGATGGGACTGAGTTTGATTGCTGGAATTTTTGGTCAGCATGCAGAGAAACTTGCCCTGATAGCCAATTTTTCAAACGCAGATTTCGCTTTATATTCCGTAGGTTCTTTCGGGATTCCTTTGGGGGTTCTTTATCTATCTATTGGGAATGTGATCTTACCAAAACTCAGTGAATATTCAATAGACAATCAACTAAAAGAAACTCTTTTGTTGTGGAAAAAGATGATCACCTTGAATTCAATTATCACAATTCCTGTCGTTATATTCTTTTTTATCAGTGCTAAACAATTTTTAGTAACTTTATTTGGATCAGAGTATGAGGCCAGTGTGAATATTTTTAGAATCATCATTTTGAGTTTATTGTTCCAAATGCTCGGACACGGATATGTGTTAAGGGCTTATGCCGAAACGCGTTTTATCCTTTTTGCGAGAGTGGTAAAAATGATTACCTCTATTGTTTTAAGTTATTTACTAGTAGTTAATTTTGGAATCGTTGGAGCTGCCTTAACTTTCCTTGCCGGATTTGTAGTAAATGTTTTGTTGCAGGTGTATAAAACTAAAGAATTATTGATGGTAAGATTAAATGATTTATTACCTTGGCGTGATTTTTTAAATCTAATACTTATTTCTTTAATTCCGGCATTAATTTTATTAGGAATTAATAAATTACCATTTAGTAATTTACTAAAGTTTTTAATAGGCGGAAGTGGTTTTTTCTTGTCTGTTTTTGTAATCATTACGCGAACAAGATATTATGCAATGTTACCGATCGATGCGATTAAATCGAAAATCTTAATGAGAAACGGAAATAAAGTATGAAAGAATATATAATAAATCTCATAAAATTAAGGCAAGAAGCTATTGATAGTTTTGTTAAAATTACCGATATACTGGTTAAATATAAACTGGAGTATTGGTTGGATTATGGTACTTTATTGGGTGCAATAAGAGATAAGACGATTATTCCATGGGATGGAGAATTTGATATTAGTGCTTTAGATTCGAACATATACTTAGATTCACCAATGTGGAAGGAATTGGAAGATCTTGGTTATGTTCTTTCTTTTGGAGAGTTTAATATTAAGATTAGAAAAGAAAGTCAGTTGGTTGGGAGCTTTATTGTTGATTTGCATAGATATAAGGAAACCGATAAGGGAATTCTTTATGAATATGGATTGGAACCCAAGAACACCGTTGATAATTTAGTTCTTTATACTTATAAATTGCTGGGCAATGCGCAACGAATTGAAGAAACTCCCGAGATTACCTTTACAAGAATTTATAATGAGATATTAAATAGAACAAGAGCTAAGATCCCAGAAATTGATTCAGCCGAAATAAAACTAGTAATTGGTAAAAAGCACAAGTCTCCTTTCACAATTTACTTCAAAGATCACATTCTTAAATTTGATCTTATAGAACACAGAAAATCTTTAACGAAAGTATTTTACTCCATATTGAGCGTTCTACCTTCAAGTCTTAATAAAGCTCTAAGGTCAGCTCTTCAAAACAGAGTAGATAAGATGAAATTCAATCCGTTGAAGCAAGTATATGTAAAAGACTATTACAAATCACTAAGTTCTACTGAGTTTTGTGGACTTACTTTTCCTTGTTTTACAGACAGTGAGAAATACCTTGAAAGTGTATATGGAGATGGATGGAGAGTGCCAACAAATAGGTGGGAGTTAATTCATGATTCTCCTTTGTCTAAAAACGAATAATTGAGAAATTTTAGATATACATACGAAAATCTTTCTTTAAGCCCCATAGGCTTTCTTTTTATTCTCGCTTTTATATTATCCTCTTTGGGTTTTGTTCAGGAGACTATTTTGATGATTGCTTTGGTAGCCTTTGCATTTTTGATTGTAAATCAAAAACTACTTATAGCACTCTATATAATTTTATTGCCTACAGACGGGGTTTTTCTTCAGGAATACAATATTGGCGGTATTTTGAATATTAATGTAATCGTAAATTTTTTCACAACGGTTTCTCTTTTACCTGAATTATTGAAAAGAAATAAACTCAATTCTTTCCAAAAAATTCCAAATTACGTATTGTGTGTTATTTTTATATATCTGATTTATTTCAATTATAAGAACGTCTACTTCGGTTTGATGGATATGAACAAGGCTATTAATCGAACCATTTATTACATATTTGAGTACTTGCCTCTACTCCTTATTATTCGATTGATTAAGAAAAGAGAAATTGCCGAGACGGTCAATTTTTCGATGTACTTTAGTGTGATTTTTCTAACAATCAGTGCGCTAATTTCAAGTTATTTGGGAGGTTTAGGGTTTAAAATTGGTGCCGAAGAAGGGTTGGAATTTTCTACTTTGAATAGATATGGGGGACTCTTTGGGAAAGGAGATGAAAATAGTTTTGGAACCTTCTCTGCAATGATGGCAGGATTTATTTTTGCCAATATAGAAAGAAGAAAAATTGAACTTTATGAGATCATTGTCTTAATCTTTACCATATTAGGGATAATTCTATCTGGTTCTCGTGCGGCAATTATTGCGTTTGTCTTTGTAGGTTTTTATTATCTAGTTAGGAATATGAAATCTGGAAGAGCATATAGAATATTTTTTGGACTTTGTATTTTAAGTTTGGTCTTGGCACCTAGGATAGAGAATGTTCTTTTGAGATTTGAAACGTTTTCTGCCCAACTAGAAACGGATACATCTTCCAACAGGATTGGTAAATGGATTATGTATTTCAATCACATGTTCGAGAATCCTTTAATTTTTTTAAGAGGAAACGATAGAATATTCTCTCTAACCTCCTATGAAGAAGTAAGAGCCGCTCATAACTTCTATGTACAAATGATTTTTAATACAGGTCTCATAACCTTTGCTTTATTCATTTTTGGACATCTCAGATTTTTCTTCTTCTCATTAAAGAAAAGATTTCCTTTAAAACCGATTTACTATGTAATTCCATTTATTATGGAAACGATGAGTCTAAGTGCATTTGCTACGTTGGGATATTTATCTCTTATTATAGCTGGTAATTGTTCGGATTATTATAGACGATTTAACGCATAGATGAAAAAGATAGAACAAGTTGCAATATTGATTCCAACACTGTTGAAAGGAGGTGCAGAAAAGCAAAGCGTTTTACTTGCAAATGTTTTGAGCAAGAATTATGATGTGTCTTTGATTGTTCTGAAAGGCGGTAGTATTGAGTCTTCTTTGTTTGAGATTTTAGATCAAGATAAGGTTGAAGTATTTAAACTAAATAAAGGGTTTATAGGGTCGGCAATCGAAATTTATAGAATATTTAAGCGAAAGAAGATTGACATTACTTTTTCTTATTTAGCTAGCGGTAATTTTTTGAATGGAGTAATTGGTAAATTATCACAAGTTCCCAATCGAATTGGTGGAATAAGAAATGCTCAACTGTCTAAAAAGAAACTTCCTTTCGAAAGATTTTTTCACAACAAGTTGTTGACCAAAACGATCTCAAACAGCCATTCTGCTGTTTTGAAATTGACTCAGAAAGGTTTTAAAGAAAACAAGTTTCATGTGATACACAATGTCTTTGACCTAAAACAACCACCCATAGAACGCAATGCTGAAAAGAACATTAACATCGTTTCCGTTGCACGCTTTGTGCCTCAGAAAGATTATTTTACAGCCATTGATGCCATCAAGTTAACAGTTGATCTCCTAAAGAATAGTGAAAATACATTCAGGTATTTCATTGTAGGGTACGGAGACCAAGAAAAAGAAATAAGAGATAGAATACGAGAACTACAGATGGAAGAATATATCAAAATAGTAATCAATCCGAATAATTTATTCGACTACTTTGAAAAAGGAGATATATTTTTAACGACTTCTTTGCACGAAGGAATGTCAAATTCTGTAATGGAGGCGATGTCGTATTCGCTTCCTATTGTCACTACAAATGCTGGAGACACAGAGTATTTAGTTAAGGATCATTATAATGGATTTATTTGTCCCTACAAAGAGTCAGAAACATTTTCGAAAAAGTTGAAAGAACTGATCTCAAATTATAATTTGCGAATTCAAATGGGCCTCAAAAGCTACTCAACTCTTAAAAATAACTTTAGTATGGAGGGTTTTTCTAATAATTATTTAAGTTTCATAAATTCCTTTAGTAACCAAAATGAAGATTTAAATGAGAAAAGCTAGAATTGTAGTTATTGGTTTGAAAGGGCTTCCTGCTTTCGGTGGAGCAGCTGCTGTTGGAGAGAGCTTAATAAATCAGTTAAAAGAAGAATACGATTTCACCGTTTTAAGCACTGCTTCTCATACCGACGGTAATGTTAAGTTGGACAAAATAGAACAAATAGTCTTTAAAAACACAGGTAAAGGAGGAATCAATACATTTTATTATTATATGAGATGTTTGATTCATGTTCTTTTTCATTCCTATGACTTGGTTCATTTACATCATGCTGAAAGCGGTTTTATTACGCCTTTCCTAAGACTGAAATATAAGGTAATTGTCACCTTTCATGGTGTCTTCCTGAAAACAGATCCTAAATTTTCTAAATTACAGAATAGCTTCTTTAGATTCTCTGAGCGATTGAATGTAAGATTTGCAAATAGAACAATCTCTGTTTCAAAACCTGATACTTTTTACGTAAAAGAAAAATACAACAAAGAGATAGGCTACATACCCAATGGCATCGAAATTTTAAGCTTAGATAAAAATAATAGTACCTCTGATATCTCTTTCGCTGCGGGAAGAATATACCAGATCAAAGGTTTACATTTGGTACTAGAAGCAATCAAGAAGATTAACTTTGCAGATAAAATTAGAGTTGCAGGAGATCTAGATCAGGTGGATGAATATAAGTTGGAAATTATGAAAATGTCCGAAGGATTGGATATAGAATTTAAAGGGTTGATAAAAAAGAAAAAAGAGCTATTAGAGTATATATCCTCTTCGAAACTTTTTATATTTCCATCTTTAACTGAAGCCATGTCCATGATGCTTTTGGAAGTCGTATCTACAAAAACTCCAATATTGGCATCGGATATTCCTGCAACGAAAGCAATTTTTAATGATGATGAAATTCTCTTCTTTAAAAATGACAATATTGAAGACCTTACTGAGAAGATAAAGTTTGCTTTTGAGAATTCAGAAGCAATGAACAAAAAAGCAGAAAAAGCTTACGATAAAATTAAAGGATCATATACATGGGAACGAATATCCAATTTATATGAAAATGAATACAAAAAACTATTAAAAAAATAGCACATGTGTGGAATTTTTGGTGTAATTATAAAAAAAGAAGCAAATTATAGCAATCAATTTCTTAAGAAATCTTTAGTAACTCTTGCCAAATTATCTGAGACTCGAGGTAAAGATTCATCAGGATTTTGTACTTTAAATCATAAAGATAATAGCTACCATATAGTGAAAGGGCCTATTCCAGCTCATCAACTTTTAAGAAGAAAAAAAGTTAAGACAGACTTAGATAATGTATTCTCTAAAGAAAATGATGATAAGGTAAAGTTAGCCTATGGGCATGCAAGATTGGTTACTAATGGAACTCAACTTGAAGATGCAAACAATCAACCTGTTATTAAAGATGATGTTATCTGTATACATAATGGAATTGTGGTGAATGTTGATGAGTTATGGGAGCAGAATTTAGATTTAACAAGAGTAAATGAAATTGATACAGAAGTAATTCCTTCTCTAGTTAGAAAAGAGCTGACAAATGGTTTTTCATTAGAAAAATCTGTCAGTAATACATTTGAAAAAATTGATGGAACTGCTTCAGTTGCTTTAACCACAAATGATTTAAATAAGTTTGTTTTAGCTACAAACAATGGCTCATTGTATGTAATTCATAATAATAAAGATATTATTTACTTTGCTTCAGAAAAAGCAATATTAAAGAAATTAGTAGATAAGTTTAATCTTAAAAGTAAGATTGGAGAATTTGATTTAATTCAATTAAAAGCTAATTCATTATTATCGATCGAAACCTCTGAATTTGTTTTTAAGAGAAGTAATTTTTCAGAAATAACAAGTGAAAAATTTCCCAAGGAAAGTATTATCAATAAAAAGATAGAGCTAAGTTTATTTAGCGAGAAATCTAATAAAAAGCAAATTTCTACAGTATTAGATTTAAATAAAATACACCTCAGTCCCCAGGCTGAAGAAGAAAAGGCAATGCTTGAATATCCAGTTGAGGAAATAAAAAAATTAAAAAGATGTTCAAAATGTATATTACCTGAAACTTTTCCTTTTATTGAATTTGATAAGAAAGGTGAATGTAATTACTGCAAAAATTATAAAAAGAAGGATGTTAAAGATTGTTTAGATGAATTGAAAGCTGTGATAGAACCTTATCGTAGCAAAGATGGGTCTCCAGATTGTTTTGTTCCTTTAAGTGGAGGTAGAGATAGTACATATGTTTTACATTTTTTGAAAGAAGAATTAGGTCTTAATGTTGTTACATATACCTATGATTGGGGTATGGTTACAGATCTTGCTAGAAGGAATATTGCTAGAATATGTGGCAAGCTTGGAGTAGAAAATATTATTGTTGCTGCTAACATACATTGGAAAAGAGCTAATATTAGAAAAAATATTAAAGCTTGGTTAAAAAAACCAGCCCTAGGGATGATTCCTTTATTCATGACAGGAGATAAGTATTTTTATTACTATGCCTATAAGGTAAAAAAACAACTAGGGATTGATCTAGAAGTTTTAGGAATTAATGATTTAGAAAATACAAATTTTAAAACAGGGTTTGGAGGATTATCTCCTGAGTTTGATAAAAAAAGAATATACTCTATTTCATTAAAAAATCAATTTAGATTATACGGATTCATATTCAAAAATATAGTTTCTACGCCTTCATATATGAATCAATCTGTTCTAGATTCAATAGGGTCTTTTGCCGCAAGATATGTAACGCCTAAGAAAGATTATTATCACTTATTTGATTATATGAGGTGGGATGAAAAAACGGTAGAGGACACTATCATAAACTTATATGATTGGGAAAAGTCTGTTGATACAGACTCTACTTGGAGAATTGGTGATGGTACCGCCAGTTTTTATAATTATGTTTATACTTTGGTCGCAGGTTTTAGTGAGAATGATACTTTTAGAAGTAATCAAATAAGAGAAGGAATGATTACTAGAGAAGAAGCATTAGATTTTGTGTATAAAGAGAATGAACCTCGTTATAATTCACTTAAATGGTATTTGGAAATCATAGATATTGACTTTGAAAAAACAATAAAAATAATTAACAAAATTAAGCGTCATTATTAAGAATTTATGAAGAATGTATTGATTATTACACAGAATGAACCTTTTTATATTCCTAAAATGATTAAGTATATCTTAAATCATAAAAGCGAGGAAATTAATATAGTAGGTTTTACGGTATTGAAACCTCATAGAAAGAACAAGAATATTTATCATTGGTTTATGGAAAGAGCCAGAATATATAATTACTATGAACTTGCCTTGGTATTTATTGCAATGTTTGTTGTTAAAATTGGGGGTATTTTTAGTAACAGATATTCAGTTAAAAAAATAATGTTATCTAAAGAAGTAAAAAATATAATTGCAACAGATGTAAATTCAGAGGAATACCTAGAAAAAATTAAAGATTTAAATTTAGATTTTATCATTTCAATTTCTTGCCCTCATTTATTCAAAGAGAATTTACTTGCTTTGCCCAAGCAAGCATGTATAAATGCTCATGGAACTTTGTTGCCAAGACACAGAGGAGTTTTTGGAAGTTGGTGGACAATTTTCATGAATGATAAAGAAGCTGGAGGTACAATTCATACCATGGAGTTAAAACTTGATGCAGGAGAAATTATTTGGCAAGAAGAATTTGAAGTAACGAAAAAAGATACTCAATATTCAATAGCATATAAAACAAAAAAATCTATGTCTGAAGGACTTGTTAAGACTATTAATGATTTCGAATCAGTTAAAAACAGACCAATCAGTTCAAAATATAAGACATCTTATCATAGAGCTCCAACAAAAGAATTAGGAAAGGAGTTTCATAAGCAAGGAAAAAAAGTTCTTACAATAAGAAATTTAAAATTAATGTTAGCATCAAGCTATTAATATTCTTTTATGGATTTTACAGTAAAAATATATACAAAACTACTAGATTCATTAATTGGTGCAGGGTATAACTTTCAGACTTTTGAAGAATTTTTGAAGAAGCCAATCTCAAAATCAATTATTTTGAGACACGATGTTGATTTGATGCCAAAAAACTCATTAAAATTTGCTAGAATTCAGCATGGAAGAGGAGTTAAAGGGGTTTATTATTTTAGAGCTGTTAATGAAAGTTGGGACGAAAGTATTATTAAAGAGATTCATGAATTAGGACATGAAATTGGTTATCACTATGAAACTATGGATACTGCAAGAGGAGATATAGATTTGGCTTTTAATCAATTTAAATTTCATTTAAATGAATTACGTAAAATAGTAAATTTATCAACTATTTGTATGCATGGTAGTCCGAGGACTAAATTTGATAATAGAGAACTTTGGAATAAATACGATTACCGAAGTCTGGGTATAATTGGGGAGCCATATTATGATACAAATTTTGACGAACTATTTTATCTTACTGATACCGGTAGACGGTGGGATGGTTGGAAAGTGAGTGTGAGAGATAAAGTACCGCAGCAAAAAGAATGGATAAAACAAGGATTGGTATTTCGTTCAACTTTAGATATCATTAATTCTGTTAAAGAGAGTAAGTTTCCCGATCAAATTATGTTTACATTTCATCCACAAAGATGGCACGATAATTATTTCTATTGGAGCAGAGAGCTTATTTTTCAAAATCTTAAGAATTTAGTGAAAAGATATTTATTTGTTAAATAAATAACTTTAATTAATTCACCTTCTAAGAAATATAGATTATTTATAATAATATTTTGTATCAAATATGTATCATAAATACGTATTTTTTATATTATTTTTAAAAAAAATTTTTAATTGTTATTTAAAAGTAATTAATTTTATTAAATTCAACTAAATATCATTACTTCTGATTTATGTTAAGTATTAAAAAAAATATTAAAAAATTCCCAAAAGTTGAGGAAAATAAAAAAAAAGATAATCTTGAAGAGCTTTCTTTTTTGTCAATACTTAATAAAAGTGAAAATAATCAAGTAGAGTTTGAAGATCTGCTTCAAAAAGAATTAGATGTAAGTGAAGAACTTTTGTTTTTTATTAAAAAATATATTAACCTAGATTCTAATAATTCTTATATCACAGCTACTTCTACAAATTTTAATATAAATAAATTACAAATAAATAGATACAGTTCAATTGTTAATTTTAAAAAAATTAACGATACTAGATATATCAATAAATTTTTTGAAAGTATAAATAGTGTATTACCAAAATCTGGTTTGTACTTTGGGAAGGTAGAAACATATCCTAACAGAAGAAAATCATTATTAGAAAAATATCCACCTATTATTAATTGGGTTTTTTACATAATTGACATGATTTTTACTAGAATTTTCCCTAAACTCCCAATAACAAAAAAACTTTATTTTTATTTTACCAAAGGCAAAGGTAGGGTTATATCAAGAGCAGAAACATATGGTCGGTTATATTCTTGCGGATTTGAAATATTAGATGAAAAAACAATCAACAATCATTTATACTTTATTGCTAAAAAAATAAAAAACCCGTTTTTTGATCAAGATCCAACTTATGGGCCTCTAATAAGTTTAAAAAGAGTTGGTTTTAATGGAAAATTAATAAATGTTTATAAGCTAAGGACTATGCATCCTTTCTCTGAATATCTCCAAGAATATATTTTCAATAAAAATAATTTGCAAGAGGGAGGTAAAATTAAAAATGATTTTAGAATAACACCTGAAGGAAGATTCTTTAGAAAGTTTTGGATCGATGAAATCCCTATGCTATTTAATATTCTAAAAGGGGAGATGAAAATTGTTGGAGTTAGACCTCTTAGCGAACATTTCTATAGTTTGTATGATAAAGATCTCCAGGAAAAAAGAATTAAATACAAACCAGGATTTATTCCTCCCTATTATGTAGATTTACCTAAAACGATGACTGAGATAATGGAGTCTGAAAGAAAGTATTTGTCCTTGTTTGAAAATAAACCTACTAGAACAGATATCAAATATTTTTTTCTAGCTTTTAAAAATGTTTTATTTAAGGGTGCTAGGAGTAAATAAATTCCTTTTTTATGTGAGGAATGACAAATAATCTTTAAATAAATTAAACCAATGATTTTCATTAGTTTAATTCACTTTTTTTGCAGTTGACCATGGACTCTGGTCATTTTTTTTTAAATATATAACTAAAAATACCCTTTTTAATTATTTCAATAAAAGAAACATTAATTGTATTTTTTTCATAGTTTTACAAAAAAAATATAAAGTTGAAAAAATTTTATTTATTCTCTATTATAATAATAGTTTTAATGTCTTGTGCTTCCAAAAAAGATATCTATTATTTTCAGGACATTGATCAAGCTGCCAAGGTCAATAAATTTAATTCGATAAGCATACAGCCAGGAGACATTTTAGACATTCAAATTAAAGCACTCAACCCAGAGAGTGTGTTGATCTTTCAACGACAATCTTCTACAGTTACTCAACAAGGGCAAATACAAAATCGTGTGATTGATGGATACTTAGTTTCAGATGAAGGGACTATTAATGTTCCTCTATTGGGATTAATTAATACGTCTGATAAAACTCCTCAAAGCTTAGCAAATGACATTCAAAAAGCTTTGAATTCCTACATCAAAAATCCCTCTGTCAATATTAGAATATTAAATTTTAGAGTTTCTGTTTTAGGAGAAGTGAGAAAGCCTGGCACCTATACTATTTTGGAAGAAAGATTTACACTTCCACAAGCCCTCGGATTGGCCGGTGATTTGACAATCAATGGAGATCGTAACAATGTATTGATCATGAGAAATGAAAATGGGAAAAAAACTAATTATAATATTGATTTAACCAAATCAGAATTCATGAATTCTCCATTTTATTTCCTTAAACAAAATGATATTGTGTATGTACGACCCAATACGGCTCGTGTAAAATCCTCTGGCTTGGTAGGAAATACTTCCACCCTTGTTTCTATTTTGAGTTTGGCAGTAAGTTTATTCATCGTTATAACTCGTTAAGTTTATGAGTACAACTGATCATTTTTTAGAACAAGACAAGGATGCTATTGATATTTTCAAAGAAATTAATTATTATGTCTTTTTTTGGCCTTGGTTTCTAATCTCACTAGTTTTTTTCTTATGTGGATCTTATCTCTACGTTCGATATTCAGATACAATTTATCAAACGAATGCAACCCTTCAGGTCAAAGATGCTTCCTCGGATCCTTCCTCTTTTTTGACAGAAGGTGCTGGAACCATGTTTAATTTTAATAGAGTCAAAATTGATAATTTTATTGCTCAAATTAATTCGAAACCAAATTTACAAAAAGTTGTAGATCGTTTGGATTTACAAACACAAGTGTATTCTGTTGGACGAGTAAGAAAAAACCTGTGGTTTAAAGATAGAATTCCTTTCGAATTAGTTTTTAAATCCGAATATATTAATATGAATTTGCGTTTGTTTTTGGAACCAACTCAAGGAATTATTGAACTAGAAGACGGGGATATATTGACTTTTGATCCGTCAAAGCCCTTTGAAAATGACGATTTTATAATCACTTTTAAAAGTGAGTTACCTATAGAAGAAGGTGAATTCTATATTGTTAGAACCTCAAAAAAGAAAACCATTATAAAACTATCAAGACAGATTGGTGTTAATTCGAGTTCTAAGACTGGAGACAATATCGATCTAACAATTCAAGGTTCTAATCGAAAACGTAATGAAGCGATCATCAATACTCTGATAGAGGTTGCTCACGAGCAACAAAGAATTGACAAACAAGAAATTTTTTTATTATCCATTGATTTTATCAACAAGAGATTGATCTCCATCAAAAATGAAATTGACTCATTAACAGTAAAGACTACAGGATTTAAATCCGATAATCTTATTTTTTCTCCAGAAGCTCAAACAGGATTGGCACTTCAAAACATATCGACACTTGACCAGCAACGTTTTGATTTATCCACACAAAAAGAACTTGCGATCTCCTTACAAAGGAATCTTAAAAATCAAGAGGATTTTAGTCTCTTACCTTCTAATATTGGTTTGTCTAGTGATAATGTCAATGAATTGGTAGTATCTTACAATGAGTTAGTCCTAAAACGCAATAACTTGTTGGCTGGAGCTACCACCAAAAATCCTTTAGTTGTTCAATTGAGCGAAGATATAAGAGATTTAAGAAAGAACATATTAAAAAGTATCAATAACTATATTGCGAATCTAAACACTTCTTTATCTGAATTTAAAGAGTTTCAAAATCGAACCAATTCTGAGGTTTCAAAAATTCCAAACCTTGAAGCAACATTGCTTAGTTTTCAGCGAAGATTTCAAATTGCTGAAAAGTTGTATTTGTTTTTGCTAGAACGCCGTGAAGAAGCATCGATCAGTTATGAAGCGACACTGCCCAATACACGAGTTATCAATTATGCCAATACAGATTTTATTCCTGTAGCACCCAAAAAATCAATTGTATATATTATGGCAATTTTATTGGGCTTATTGTTTCCTTTTGGAATTTTTTACATTTTAAAACTTATTGATTCTAAAATTCATACCAGAGAAGAATTGGAAAAATTGATCTCTAATTTGGATATTTTAGGAGAGGTACCCTTTGTAGAAGATATTCAATCTATCATGGATTCTCGTGGGATTTTTGCAGAATCCTCTCGTGTGATTCGTTCCAATATCAGTTTTAAGCTCAATAATGACAATAAATCTCATGTGATTTTAAGTACCTCCAGCATCAAGGGAGAAGGAAAGACGATGACGGCTTTCAATACCGCTGCCAGTTATGTGGCATCGGGTAAGAAAGTATTGCTCATTGGGGCTGATTTACGTAACCCTCAGGTGCATAACTTGGTTGATTTAGATCGAAAAAGCAATACCAAAGGATTGAGTACGCTCATTGCCAATGGAAGCACAGAGCTCTCTACTGAATATCTTGAGACCATTGATTTATTTAACAACCAATTGGATATTTTGTTGAGTGGACCCATCCCACCCAACCCAGCTGAACTATTGGGATCTGAATCTTTCTTAAATTTATTAGAAGCATTAAAAAGAACCTACGATTATATCATCATTGACTCAGCACCATTGGTACTGGTGAGCGATACTATCCCTTTATTACAAATTGTAGATCTAGTATTGTATACCACCAGAGCAAGCTATACCGATAAAAAGTTAATTCCTTTTATCAAGAGTTTGGTTGACGATAAAAAAGCCAACAATATTGGAATTGTGTTGAATGGAATCAAAGCTGGAGCAAAATCCTATTATAAGTATGGATACAGCTACCGCTATAGTTATCAGTACAAATACAATTATGGATACGGATATGGCTATGGGGAGGATAAGTCCTAGGAGTTGATCAAGGCTATCTGTTTTTCACAAATTTGATTCCAAGCAACGTGTTCTTTTTTGCTTAAGTGAATTTCCTTCAATTTTGTTAATTGATGTGGATTGTGAGCATCTGTCCCAACAAAGTCATACAGTCCTTTTTGAAGCCATAGCGACGACTTTTTTTGTACCTCAGGTCCATAAAATCCTATCAGCGACAATGCATTTAACTGCATTTGAGTCCCTTTGTATTTTAAAGCTTCAACTTCTTTGATTGTTTGCAAAGCCGCATAGCGTTCTGGGTGGGCTAAAATTGGGATATGTCCCTTATTTTGAAGAGCAAAGAGTGCCTCATTCAATCGTTTCAATTCACCAAAAAAAGGAATCTCAATCAACAGATATTCATCAAAGCAATTGAGTAAGTGAGTTTCGGTACTGATTTCATTCATAAAAAATTCATCTACCATATATTCAGCAGCATAGCCAGTGATCTCGATACTGTGGTTCATTGAAGCTTCACTGAGCGATGTAAACGCTTGTTGAATGCTTTTTTTCGTGTTGGGGTATAAATCTTTATAAACATGTGGGGTCGTGATCACTTTTTGTACCCCTAAATCAGCATAAAGATCCAACATTTCTAGAGATTGTTTGATAGATTTACTCCCATCATCAATTCCTGGTAAGACATGATTGTGAATGTCAATAAACCCCTCGAATAACCGTTGTTTTTTTTTCTTAAAGAAAAATGAAAAACTCATTGTAACAAATTATATCCAAAATTAGGTTTTTATTTTTGAATCACCATATCAAAGACCCCAACCTTTTTTAAAAGAAACTCAATCGAAAACGATTGAGTTTTTTTTCGCTATTGTATAACCAAAATTCTTATGATATCTTTGGTTTTTTTCAAACCAATATCAATGATTTTAATTGCAGATGGAGGCTCTACAAAAGCTGATTGGATTGCCCTAGATAAAAACAACAATGAAGTTTTTAGAGTTAGAACTTTAGGCTTGAACCCTGCCGTATCTCCAAAAGAAGAATTGACCAATAGAATCGTGAACATGTTTCAATTGATCAATATCAAAGAAGAAGTGAGTCAGATTTACTTCTACGGAGCAGGTTGTGGGACTCCTAAAGCAAGCCTTGTCTTAAAGAAGGTGATGGAAAGTATTTTTGTAAATGCCAAAGTATCTGTTGCCGAGGACATGCTGGCAGCCGTATATGCTGCAACCGGAACCTCACCGGCCATGGTTTGTATTTTAGGAACAGGTTCCAATAGTTGTTATTTTGATGGAGAGCAGATGCATATGAAGGTGGCTTCTTTAGGCTATATTTTGATGGATGAGGCCAGTGGGAATTATTTTGGAAAAAGATTGATCAGAGATTATTATTATGGTCTGATGCCCAAGTACATGGTTCAGAAATTTGAAAATGATTTTCGATTGGATGTCGATACCATCAAATCAAATTTATACCAAGAACCCAATCCAAACATGTATTTGGCAACGTTTGCAAAGTTTATGTTTGATTTTAAGGAAGAAAAATATGTAAGAAGATTGATGAAAAAAGGCTTCGAAAAGTTTTTCAAATATCGAATTTTACCCTACGAACTCTCCAAAGAGACTCCTATTTACTTTATTGGATCCATCGCACATTATTTCAGAGAAATCTTAGATGATGTTGCTCAAAAACACGACTTGCAAATAACGGATGTGATTCAAAGACCCATCGATAACCTGATCGAATACCATAAAAATTACATCAAGGAATAAGGGGTACTACTTTTTCCAAAGCCATTCCTCTAGATCCCTTGATCAAAACAAAACAATTGTCTAAAGGATAGGAGCTAAGTTCTTTGATTAGGGCTGGCAGATCTGTATAACTTTCTTTGGCTGAGGTTTGTGCATAATGTTTTCCCACAAAAATCAAACGATGCAATTCCAAATTTTCACAAAAGTCAACAATGTTTTGATGTTCTTTGATAGAGGATTCTCCCAATTCAAACATATCTCCTAAAATCACTACTTTTTTGTGATGTTCAATTGTGTTGAAATTTTGTAATGCTAGTTTCGTACTGCTTGGATTTGCATTGTATGCATCCATCAATAGGGCATTGCTCTTTTTTTTGATCAGTTGAGATCTGTTGTTAGACGGAGCATAATTTTCAATACCAGCGATTATATTCTCTAATGAAATTTGAAAATAGTCTCCCATAGAAATTGCGGCGTTGATGTTGGCAAGATTGTAAGCGCCCACCAATTTTGTACAAATATGTTGATTTTGATAGACCACTTCTAAAAATGGTTGCTCAGAAGCTTTGATGACTGAGTCACTCAACTCAAATCTTTCAATCCCTTGGGTAAGTTCTATTTGCTTGGGATCATGGGTGTTTACCAAAGCAGTTTTTTGATGTTGTCTAAGATAGGCATAGAGTTCCGATTTTCCCTTAATCACTCCTTCAATTCCACCAAAACCTTCCAAATGTGCTTTTCCAAAATTTGTAATATATCCAATATCAGGCTCACATATTGAGCAAAGAAATTCTATTTCTTTTTGATGATTGGCGCCCATTTCTACGATGCCAATTTCAATATCAGGAGAAAAGGATAAAAGAGTCAACGGAACACCGATATGATTGTTTAAGTTTCCTTCTGTGGCACTCGTTTTAAATTGAGTTTGTAAGACTGCATTGATCAGTTCTTTGGTCGTTGTTTTTCCATTACTTCCCGTAATTCCTATAATTGGGATGCCCAATTCTCTTCGATGATAACGAGCCAATTTTTGTAAGGTATTAAGCACATCCTCGACCAAGATGGTTGCTCCTGGGATTTCAAATTCCTTTTCATCGATCACACAATAAGCAGCCCCTTTTTCAAGAGCTTGTTTTGCAAAGTGATTTCCATTGAATCGTTCACCTTTCAACGCAAAAAAGAGGGAATCTTTTCTGATGTTTCTGGTATCTGTATCGATTCGATAGTTCTTTGAGTATAATTGATGGAGCTCTTTAAGATTCATGGGTTAAAGATAAAAAACCTCATTGAATACTTTTCAATGAGGTTTGTAAACTTTTAAACGTGGCTAGCATTTCCTAGCGAGAAGGGTCTCTAGCGGTTCTTTTCTTGGAAGTAATGGCTCCAACGACATCAGAGGCACATCGAAATCCTATGAAATTCGTAGCCATGTATTCTGGTAAATATCTTCTTTGTGCTGGATCTAGCCAATATTCTCTGTCTTGCCAAGATCCTCCTTTGTGAACTCTTGTTTTATTACTAATAAGTGTTGTTCTTTTTTTGACATCGTACTGATTTGTTTCACCATCTTCAGAAGTTGTCATGTTGACTGGAGAATTGTACATTCTTGAGTTGTTGTCCAATTGATCGTCTTCAAAATCGTAAAAACGACCCGATAATTTGTCCCCGTCTCTTTTGTCAACATTATTAGCGGTCGAATAATTTCTTCTCATGAAGGTATCGTCTTTGGTGATGGGAACATACTTAATTTCACCAGGTAAGTTGTTTACAATGACTTTGCCATTGGGTAATGTGTCATAAGAAATTTTTGCTTGACCAGATTCTCCAATGACAACCACTCGACCGTCTTTGTCAATTAATTTTTTTCTAAAATTATTTCCTCTGTAATAATTAAAATCATTGGCTTCGGTATCGATGATCGGTCTGTAAACATCGGCTACCCATTCAGCCACATTTCCAGACATGTCATAAAGTCCAAATGCATTTGGTGGGTATGATTTTACTTTGATAGGAATGTCTGATCCATCTTCGGACCATCCTGAAATACCACTGTAGTTCCCTTTTCGTTGTTTAAAGTTCGCCAATTGGTCCCCTTTGAATCGCTTGGATTTGTTACGAGTAAACTTACCATCCCATGCATATTTCTTTTTTCCTCGAACGATGTTGTACTCTCTATTTTCTGAGTTCGCTTTCGCAGCATATTCCCATTCAGCTTCGGTAGGCAGTCTAAATTTTTGAGATAAAATACCGTCTACAGAGGTGACGTGTCTTCCTGTAAAAGCACCTTTTGCAGGTTTGGGAGCTCCTTTTTTTCTGAGCTTGTTAGAACGTAATCCTCTTTTGTATACCGTGGAATCACCGTCAAACAATCGGTAAGGATCTTCTAAATATAAATCCGTATCGAAAAAGTTTCTGATGGTGTCATTTGCTAAAACATTTGACAAGACTCCGGTATCAATAAGATTTTTAATATTCACTGCATTGGTTCTCCATTTGCAATATTGCACAGCTTGCAACCAACTAACCCCAACAACCGGGTAATCAGCATAGGCTGGATGTCTCAAGTAATTTTCAGATAACAATTCTGTATTTCCTAAACTACTTCTCCAAACCAATGTGTCGGGTAAGGCTGAGGAGTAAATGTTTTTGTATTGTTCTTCTTCTGGAGGAAAAACTTCCTTGGTTACCTGAAGATAAAGAAGATATTCAGAATTGGTTACTTCTGTTTCATCTATAAAAAATGAACGAATGTGCATTTGTTGAGGTGTGGTGTTCCAATCAAACATCACATCGTCTTGTACTTGCCCCATGGTAAAAGTACCTCCTGCAACAGCAACCATTCCGTCGGGTGTCTTTTGTCCTTGAAAAGAAGTTCCCTTTAGGTAACTTCCATATTTAGGATCGTTGAAATTCCAACCGGTTAATGATGATTTATTTTTGCTAGTTGAATTACAGTTTATGAGTAGAGTAGCACTTAAAAAAAGAAGTGTTAATTTAAATAAGTTCTTCATAGATTATTTCAATAGATTCGAGTCATATTTTAGCCCTGCTAATTTACAACAAAATTGTGTCCTCACAAGATGTTTTGATTTTTTTCATGATTTCAGAGCTTTTATTAATATATCTTTAACGTATTCATTTTGTTATTATTATTTTTGTGATAGGTCAACTTAAAATATATGTGTTTTATTTACGTTATTTAATACATGATTGGAATCCGTAAAAAAAGTCTTTTCACGACGCTATTCACTCTCTTTTCGATCCTAATGTCAAGCCAGGTAACAAACTCAGTATTGCGTGCAGGCGATTGGTACAAATTTTCGGTTGACACCACGGGTGTTTTTAAAATTGATCGAAATTTTTTACAACAATTAGGAATTTCAACAAACAATCTCAACCCAAAAAAAATTCAAATTTATGGGAATGGAGGCCAATTGCTTCCTGAAAAAAATGAAGAATTTAGATATGATGATTTACAAGAAAATGCCATTTATGTGGAAGGTGAACAGGACAACTCTTTTGATGCCAATGACTATATTTTATTCTATGCAAAAGGGCCCCATGATTGGAAAGTAAATACAGCAACTGGAGTTGTCAATCATCAACAAAACATTTATTCGGACAAGGCTTATTATTTCATCACCATTGATGAGGACGATGGAAAAAGAATACAAGAGGCTTCCCCTGTAATCGGCAATGCAACCCTAGTCAATTCTACCTATGATGATTACGTTTTTTATGAAAAAGAAGCCACCAATCTCTTTGCCGTTGGGAGAAAATGGTTTGGTGAGGAATTCAGTATCGAGAATGAGCAATCATTTGAAATTCCATTTCCCAATGCAGTTCAAAATGAACTTTTGCAAGTGAAGGTTGGAGCGGTTTCAGCATCTGGATTGCCTTCAACAATGGAAGTAAACGTCAATTCTCAAAACCTTTTTACACTCAATTTTAACGCATTTTCATCTAGTGGATCTCAAGCTTCCTACAAAGAAAGTTCTGGGCTGATTAGCAATACCTCCCCGACCATCACTGTTACTTTAAACTATGACAATGGTGGCAATCCATCTGCAAGGGCTTACTTAGATTTTATTGAAGTTTCGGGTAAAAAACAATTGATCGCCAACGATTTTCAGTTTTCCTTCAGAAACTTTGAAGCGGCAAATACCTCTGGAGTGGTCGAATATCAAATACAAAACCCTTCCAATATTTTCCAAGTTTGGGAGGTGAGCGATCCTATCAATGTAAGTCAGATTGTCAACGAATCTTCAACCAATACCTATTCTTTTAAAGCCAATGGAGGTGAATTAAAGGAATATGTAGTACTGGTTCAAAATAATTTTTATACTCCTGAAATTATTTCAAATTCAAAAATTGAAAATCAAAATGTACATGCTATTAAAGATGTTAATTATTTACTGATTACCACGGATGAATTTTCACAACAAGCCCAAAGAATTGCTGATTATCATATAGAAAATTCCAATTTGACAGCACAGGTTGTCTTTTTAGACGAGATCTATAATGAATTCTCATCAGGAAGTAAAGACATCACTGGAATAAGAGATTTTATCAGACATGTCTACAATTTAAATACCACAGAGAATGACAAGTTGAAATATGTGTGTTTTTTTGGAGATGCTTCCTATGATTATAAAGACAGAATCACAGGGAATAACAATATCGTTCCTGTCTATTTGGCCGAACAGAGTTTTGATTTGGCTTCTTCCTATGTGACGGATGATTTTTTTGCCATGTTAGAAGATTCTGAAGGTTCGATGTCATCCTCTCATTCGATGGATGTTGCTACTGGAAGAATTCCGGTATCAACGCAGCAACAAGCAACTGAAGTAGTGGATAAAATACTCAGAGATTACAATGCCGTTTCTTTTGGAGATTGGAGAAATACTGTGACCTTGCTGGCTGATGATATCGATGCCAATTCAGACATTAGGATTCAACCAGGGGTAGAGACCATTGCCGATAATATCAAGGCGAACAAACCCTTTTTCAATGTCAACAAAATATATGCTGATTCCTATGTTCAGCAAAACTCCTCTGGGGGTGAAAGGTATCCAGATGTCAAAGAAGCGATTACAACAGCCATCGAGAAAGGAACATTGGTATTTGATTATTTTGGTCATGGAGGGGAAGATGGTTTTGCACAAGAACGATTTTTAGACATCCCACAGATCAAAGGCTTTCAAAATGAAAATACTTTGCCTCTTTTTATTACAGTTACTTGTGAATTTTCAAGATTTGACAATCCTTTGAGAAATTCTGCCGGTGAATTTGTTTTCTGGAATAAATATGGAGGAGCCGCCTCCATGATTTCAACAACTCGAGAAGTTTTTATCAATGTAGGTCAAGACTTTAACAGAGATTTAATGGCAGTTTTATTGGAATTTGAAAATGAGGATTTGACCATTGCAGAATCTTTGATGAAGACAAAAAACGAATTTTCAAGTTTTCAAAAGTACTTCATCTACTTTTTTGGAGATCCAGTAAAAAAATTAGCGGTTCCGCAACCGAATGTCAGAATCACAAAGATGAATGGAGTTGACATCACACAGTCTTTGGATACACTTAAAGCCTTGTCAAAGGTAAAATTTGAGGGAGTCATTACCGATCCTTTAAACAATATTCTAACCGATTTTAATGGAGAGCTATCCACTACCATATTTGATAAACCCATCGATAAAACGACCCTTGATAACGACAATTTTGGAATCATCAATACTTTTGATTCTCAAGAAAGCAAATTATTTAGAGGATTGTCCAGTGTAGAAAATGGAAACTTTAGTTTTGAATTCATTGTTCCAAGAGATGTAAGAATTGCTTATGGAAAAGGAAAATTAAGTTTTTATGCAGATGATGATTCTTCTGAAAAGGGAGGATTTAATAGTGACGTGGTTGTGGGTGGCATCAATGAAGAAGCTCCTGAGGATTCAATCGGTCCTGAAATTCAGCTATTTATGAATGATGAATCATTCTTAGATGGAGGCAATACAAACGCATCGCCCAATCTAATCGTGAAATTATTTGATCTCAGTGGAATCAATACATCTGTGACAGCGGTAGATCATGATATTGTTGCTACCTTAGATGGAGATGAATCCAATCCGATCGTTTTGAATGACTTTTATCAAACAGAATTGGATGATTTTACCAAAGGCAAGGTTGTCTTTCGCTTACGAGATTTATCAATCGGTCCGCATACGATCAAAGTGAAGGCTTGGGATACCTACAACAACTCTTCGGAGGCCATTTTGAATTTTGTGGTCGTGAGTGATTTGAATATCACACTAGATAATGTATTGAATTATCCAAACCCCTTTGTAAATTATACCGAATTTTGGTTCAATCACAACAAACCAAACGAACCTTTAGAAGTGCAGGTTCAGATTTTTACCATCTCTGGTAAATTGATAAAGACCATCAACCGACAAGTACAAACGACAGGAAATTTATCGAGAAGTATTACTTGGAATGGTCTTGATGATTTTGGGAATAAAATTGGTAAAGGCGTCTACGTCTACAAGTTAAAGGTCAAAGCAACAATTAGTAACATATCATCAGAAAAGTATGAAAAACTTGTCATACTGTAATAAAATACGATATTTGTAAACCAGTAAATTTTTAACACATGAAGAAAATAGCAGTATTATTCATTATTTACATCTCCAGCATCGGTGGAGTTTTTTCACAAACAAGAGGAGGAATTACTACAGCAACCCCATTTTTATTGATTGTACCAGATGCGAGGGCAGGTGCTATGGGAGATATTGGAGTTTCTACGTCTGCTGACGCGAGTTCTCTTTTTCACAATCCATCTAAAATTGCTTTTAGTGGAAGACAAGTAATGATAGGAGTTAATTATTCGCCTTGGTTGAGAAACCTAACAGATGATATTTTTATCGGTAGTGCATCGTACATCAACAGATTTAGTGAAAATGCGGCTTGGGGAGCTGAATTTAGGTACTTTTCTTTAGGTCAAGTAAATTTAACTGACAATATTGGAAATCCAATGGGAACCATCAATCCAAACGAATTTGCCCTTTCGGGAACCTATGCCTTAAAATTGAGTGAAACGTTCTCCATGGGAGTTAGTGGTCGTTATTTTAGATCAAATTTAGCATTTACTGGAACCAATTCTACGCTTCAGCCAATCAACTCATTTGCGGTTGATGTTTCTGGATATTATCAATCATTTGAAGAAAACTATGGAACGTTTAATGGACGTTATCGAATTGGATTTAACATCTCCAATATTGGTCCTAAAGTATCTTATGTTCCTGGTCAAGAGGATTTCATTCCAACAAATTTGAAATTTGGAGGAGGTTTTGATTTTATCTTAGACGATTATAATATCATCAGTGTCAATACTGAATTCACAAAACTTCTAGTTCCTTCTCCTCAATCGGATGGTTCGGATCGAGATAAAGGATTCATTGCAGGAATTTTTGGTTCTTTTGCTGATGCAGAAGGAGGTTTTAGTGAAGAATTACAAGAAATTACGTATGCTTTAGGAGCAGAATATTTATACAACAATGCTTTTGCATTGCGTCTAGGATATTTTCATGAAAGTGAAGACAAAGGAAACAGAAAGTTTTTCACTATGGGAGCTGGTTTTAGAACCAATGCTTTAAATATTGATTTATCCTATTTAATGAATTCCTCTGATGTGAACAATCCATTGGAAAATTCTCTTCGTTTCTCTTTGTCATTTGATCTAGGGGAAATTTATGATGATTATTAAAAACTTTTCAAAGTTTTTTGAATTCAATAATTCTTGATGAAAGAAATTAATATCGATACAAAAGCGTTTGTTTATGAGGATATCAATGAACTAACTGATGACGATAAAAATTTAATTCAAATTGCAACCAAAGTAGCCCATAGTGCTTATGCACCCTATTCAGGTTTTAGTGTGGGTGCTGCACTTTTAATGGAAGACGATACCATTGTCACAGGTAACAACCAAGAAAATGCTGTGTATCCCTCTGGGATGTGTGCAGAGCGTGTTGCTATTTGGAAGGCAGGTTCTTCATTCCCAGGTAAAAAAGTGAAAAAAATAGCCATCACTGCCGTCTCCTCAAATAAAGTAATCGATAGGCCTGTAGGACCTTGTGGATCTTGCAGACAAACTTTGTTAGAATACGAAATCAATCAATCAAAGGATATAGAAATTCTTTTTACTGGGGCCGTTGGAAAAGTGGTTAAAATGAATTCAATTGATTCATTACTTCCTTTTTCATTTGACAATTCTTTTTTGTAACAAAGTAAAGTTATGCGTCGCTAAAAAAAGACTCAAAAAGGGTAGAATATTTTTAGCTTCAGACAATCTTTAATCTGAGTTCTGTATAACCATGGTCACAGTTAATTTATTAAAAATAGAAACAATTCAGATTAAATAATTATATTTATGGATGTGTCTGAAGACTTAATTTAAAATTATTTAACGAACTTCACCTGATAACGTGAATGTTTTTCTCAAATAATTTTACATATTTGAAAAATAAAAACCATCATAATTATGAAAAAAAACTACCTTTTTAAATTAATTTTATTAGCCATCCCTGTTCTGTCTTTTGTATTAATGTCTAGTAATTCAGGTCAAAATGGTGCTTACTCTGGATCACCAGGAGACAATGGGAACACCTGTTCTTCTTGTCATTCGGGCGGTAATTTTGGTGCTTCTGTCTCTATTTCTACCAATATTCCTGTGACGGGTTATGAACTAAATACACCGTATGATATCACTGTAACAATCAATGAATCAGGAGCTTCTAGACATGGTTTTGCCCTTACCGCAGAAAGAGACGCAAACAATTCAAAAGCAGGGACTTTCACAACTACTTCAAATACAAGGTTGGTCAATGGAAATGGTAATATCACACAATCTGATGCCGATAGTGGAAATACATGGACGTTTACATGGACTTCTCCGTCAACAGATGTGGGAAATGTTTCTTTTTATGCTTCAGGAAATGCAGCAAATGGAAATGGAGGTACTACAGGCGATCAGATTGTTACAAGTTCAATAACTTCTCCATCATTAGGAGTTTCAGAAGCGAGAAAATTAGAGTTTAGCATGTTTCCAAATCCTTCTACGGATCTTTTAAACATTAAATTACCTACAGGAACTTTTGAAGCCGAAGTTGGGGTTTTTGATTATACAGGGAGAAAAATAAGAGCTGAAAAAATCTCATCCAATAATCAACAAATAGATGTAAGTGAACTAGCGACTGGAATGTATATCGTTCGTGTTTTATCTGATGGAAAAATTGGAGTACAGACACTGATCGTTCAATAACAATCAATGAACCAAAATAATTAAGCCAATTGTTGAAAGCAATTGGTTTTTTTAATTCATATGATCATCGAAAGATTAAATCAAAAAATTACCTTTACCTTTACCTTTTAAATTTAATATCTGAACATATTCATGATATCTTCCAAGATTACAGGGACCGGTTCTTATATCCCCAAAATAAAAAAAGAGAATAAAAAATTCTTAGAGCATTGTTTTTTAAATGCTGATGGAACAAAAATCCCCAATGAAAATGATGTCATCATTGATAAATTTAAAGCCATTACAGGGATCGAAGAAAGACGGTATGCAATCGATGAAAATAACTCGTCAGATTTAGGGTTTTATGCTGCTAAAAAGGCCATCGAAGATGCCAATATAGACCCAGAGGAATTGGATTATATCATCTTAGCTCACAATTTTGGAGACGTCAAATCAACCGCCATTCAAAGTGATATGCTCCCCAGTTTAGCGACTAGAGTTAAACATCGATTGGGAATTCAAAATCCCAATTGTGTGGCTTATGATATTTTATTTGGTTGTCCAGGTTGGATTGAAGGAGTTATCCAGGCCCAGGCATTCATAAAATCAGGAATTGCATCTAAAGTTTTGGTCATTGGAGCAGAAACATTGTCTAGAGTTGTCGATAAATTTGATCGAGATTCTATGATTTACAGTGATGGAGCCGGAGCATGTATCGTGGAAAAATCGGACAATCAAGAATCGGGCATTATAAGTCATGCAACTCAAACTTTTGCGAAAGACGAGGCCTATCATTTATTTTTTGGCAAATCATATCATACTGATGAAGATGCTGACGTTCGTTATATAAAAATGCATGGACGAAAGATTTACGAATTTGCGTTGAACAATGTCCCTGTAGCCATGAAAAAAGCGTTGGATGAAAGTAACATTTCAATCAATGAGGTCAAAAAAATATTCATTCATCAAGCCAATGAAAAGATGGATGAAGCAATCATTAAACGCTTTTATAGATTGTATAAGACGCCTGCTCCTGAAGGTGTGATGCCAATGAGTATTCACAAGCTAGGGAATAGTTCTGTAGCCACTGTTCCAACCTTATTAGATTTGGTATTGAAGGGAAATATTACAAATCAAGAAGTGAAAAAAGGAGATGTACTCATATTTGCATCTGTTGGAGCGGGGATGAATATCAATGCTATTGTCTACAGGTATTAATTTGTGAAATTTTCTAAACACAAAGTTTTCATTTCTAAATTGAAGTACTATTTTTGCACATGCAACAACACGATGTACTTATTTTAGATTTCGGATCGCAATATACTCAGTTAATTGCGAGAAGAGTAAGGGAGTTGAATATCTACTGTGAAATTCATCCCTTCAACAAACCACCACTCAATACCAACGATTTTAAAGCTGTCATTTTATCTGGAAGTCCTTCTTCGGTTAGATCTGAGAATGCACCCCATTTTGACTTTTCAGAAATTAGAGGGAAAAAACCCTTATTGGCTGTTTGTTATGGTGCTCAATATTTAGCACATTTTTCAGGAGGTAAAGTAGCGTCATCCAATACGAGAGAGTACGGAAGAGCAAATTTATCTTTCATCAAAGAGAATGAAGTTTTCTTTTCAAACATATCGGAAGGAAGTCAGGTTTGGATGAGTCATTCAGACACCATTCATGAATTACCAACAGGAGCAGTGCTTTTGTCAAGTACTTCTGATGTAAAAAATGCTGCTTACAGAATCGAAGGAGAAGATACGTATGCGATCCAATTTCATCCTGAGGTCTATCATTCCAAAGATGGAAAACGATTGTTAGAAAATTTCTTAGTCAATATTGCTGGTATTTCACAAACTTGGACTCCGGACTCTTTTGTAGAAACGACCGTTTCAAATCTTAAAAATAAATTAGGGAATGACAAAGTGGTTCTTGGACTCTCTGGCGGAGTAGATTCTTCTGTTGCTGCTGTTTTATTGCACAAAGCGATTGGAGAAAACTTGTATTGTATTTTTGTCAACAATGGATTGCTTCGTAAAAATGAATTTGAGAGTGTTCTCAATCAGTATGAAGGAATGGGATTGAATGTTAAAGGGGTTGACGCCTCGGCACGTTTTTTGGATGCTTTATCTGGAATTTCTGAACCTGAGAAAAAAAGAAAAGTGATTGGAAATGTATTCATTGATGTTTTTGATGATGAAGCTCAAAAAATTAAAGAGGTAAAATGGTTGGCTCAAGGGACTATTTATCCAGATGTCATTGAGTCTGTATCAGTCAATGGAGGACCGTCTGCTACGATTAAGAGTCATCATAATGTGGGAGGGTTGCCTGATTTTATGAAATTGAAAATTGTGGAACCCTTACGAATGATTTTTAAAGACGAAGTAAGAAGGGTAGGAGCCTCTATGGGCATTGATTCTGAATTATTGGGAAGACATCCATTTCCAGGTCCTGGTTTAGCCATCAGAATTCTAGGAGATATTACCTCAGAAAAAGTTCGTATTTTACAAGAAGTAGATGCCGTTTTTATCAATGGATTAAAAGAACATGGTCTATACGATCAAGTTTGGCAAGCTGGTGCAATTTTATTGCCTGTTAATTCTGTAGGTGTCATGGGAGATGAAAGAACTTATGAAAAAGTAGTAGCTTTAAGAGCTGTAGAGAGCACCGATGGGATGACTGCTGATTGGGTTAACTTACCCTATGAATTTTTACAAAAAATTTCAAATCAGATTATCAACAAAGTGAGAGGTGTAAATCGAGTGGTTTATGACATCAGCTCAAAACCTCCTGCAACTATTGAATGGGAATAATATCATGAAAAAAAGTATACTTTGTATCGTTTTATTTTGTTTGGGGATTGCTGTCTCCTTTGGTCAGCAAAATAATTACATCAACTATACAGTTAAGGAAGGAGAAACGATCAAACTTATTGCAAAGCGTCTTGGAGTAAAAACAAAAGACTTATTAGCATTGAATCCGGGGCTGTCTAGAAAGCCTGCTCCTGAGACGGTAATCATCATTCCAAATGATCAAATTCAACCAGAAACTTTTATCGATGAAGGGGTCTTATTTCAAGAAATTGACTCTACAGATGCTCAAATAGTGATTGTTGAGGAACCTAAAGAAACCCATATTGTTCACAAAGTTCTTGAAAGAGATACCTACCACAGTTTAACACGACATTATAATGTTTCTGAAAAAGAATTAAAAACGTTGAATCCAATTCTTGAAATTGAAGGTTTACAAGTGGGGACAGTCTTAAAAATAAAACCAATTGAAGATGAAAATCAGGTACATATTTATAGCGATAGCATTCGAGAAAATGCCTCTGTGAAATTAGCGATGATGCTTCCTTTTAGAGCGATTGAATATGATACCCTAGAGTCCAAAGACATTTTTAAAAACAACAAACTTGTGAACATCACAACGGACATGTATTTAGGAGCCTCCGTTGCCATCGATTCTTTGAGAAATTTAGGGATCAATCTAGAACTCTCAGTTTTTGATACAGGGAGAAAGAACACGAAATTAGATTCAATTTTAGCTTCAACAGACTTTAGTGATATGGGTGCGATTATTGGTCCTTTATATTCTGAAGAGGTTCCTAAAGTTGCTGATAAAGTAGAAGTTCCAGTTATTTTCCCTGTATACTCAAAAAAACAAAGTCGTTTTCAATCTTCTAAAATTATTAAAACCTACACCGATAGAGAGGTGCATCAAAAGGAATTAGTTGATCATATTTTATCTAGCTATGCCAATGAAAATATCATGATCATTGGTGATAGTTCGGTAGCTTCAATCAATAACAGTGACTTAATTAAATCGAGACTACTACAACACGATTCAATTGATCAAGCACTCATCATTCATCCAAGTCAAGGGTATATTAAGAAACATTTGATCATCAATGCATTGAAACCTGATGTTGGTAACTGGGTCATTTTAGCGACTGATAATCGTGTCATCACATCAGATGTCGTTAATAGTTTGATCAGTTTACCGACCGAAGAGCCGGAAGAAGAAGAGGAGGATGAGGAAGATGAGAAACGTTCCAAAGATGAAGAAGAGGAAGAGGAACCCGAAATGCAAATTTTACCTGAAGATACAGTGATCAAGCTTTTTGGATCCTTTAAATACAATCAATTCGATAAAATTGACAACAATAAATTAGCCAAATTAGAATTTACGTACACTGCTGATGTATATTCTGATGAGCGTTCATTGGCTGTTCAAATCTTTAATAAGCAGTATGAAGAGATGAATCAAGCCTATCCATCCTATTATGCAACCAAAGCTTTTGATATTGTTTTTGACACTGCCATAAGATTGGCTTCTGGGAATGATTTAATGGATACTTTTGAGCAAGGCGTTTCTTACAGAGTTGAAAGTAAATTTGATTACAGAAAGAATCTTTTTACGACCTCTTCAAATCATGGAATTTATATTCTTCAATACAATTCAGATTTAACCATCAAACGAATCAAATAACATTTGTTAAAATAGTGAAGGGCTCGATGGCCTTAATAATAAGTAAAAAATACCTTGAATAGTGATCGATGAAAAGATTTTAGATTCTTTTCATTTGCTGTTTCATCATTTGCATTTGCTCTTTCAACATTCCGTGCTTGTCTAGTTTTTTAGCTTCTGCCATCAACGTAGTAGCTTCTCGTTTTCTTCTTTTAGTCATCGCAATTCCGGCCAATTGAAGTTTGGCCATTGCCAAATCATGATTCATTGATAAACCAAGTCTGATGGCTTTACGCAAAAACTTTTCAGCTTGTGTGATATTGGTTTGCGAAAGCATGATTCCATGTAAATAGTTGTAATATCCCTCTTGTTTTTGAGTCAACGCTGCGCTCGGGTTTTTGATGTAGGTAAGCCATTTTTGAGCACCGGCAAAATTTTGTTTTCTCAGTTGTAAAAATGCCAACAAAATAAATTCATTTTTAAAGTACAGAAAGATAAACATTGCGGTTAAAAGTAGAATGGCAATTCCATTTCCAATATGCCCCTGCCAGAATTCATATACCGACCAAGCTATTGTGATTGCTGCGAGAGCTAATTTTATATTCTTATGAAACATGTATTAATTTTTTTTAGGGTTCGGATCTCCATATTTATTATGTACGAATGAAGCCTTGAGACAAAAGTACAATTTCCTTTTTAACTTTTATAAAACTTTCGATGTTTAAACCAAGCTGCTAGCCCAATTATAAAAACAAATAGAATGGAATAGTAAACGGATCTAGGAGTAATCACTCGATCTCCACTTGCATAAGAATGAAGTCCTGATAAGTAAAAATTCACTCCAACATAGGTCATCATGATCGAGGCATAAGCGATGATTGACCATAAGTTAAATGTGTATCGACTTCTCAATCCTGGAATCAGACGCATATGCAAAACAAAGGCATAAACCATGATAGAGATCAAAGCCCAAGTTTCCTTTGGATCCCAACCCCAATAACGTCCCCAACTTTCATTGGCCCACATACCTCCTAAGAAATTACCGATGGTTAGCATGATCAAACCAATGGTCATCGCCATCTCATTAATGGTCGTGATTTCTTTGATATTGAGTTCCATTTTTTTCTTGTTTCCTTTGGTTGTGAAAATAGTCAAGAATAGACTCACAACTCCTAAAATCATTGCCAATGAAAGGGGGCCATAACTAGCAACAATAATGGAAACATGGACCAACAACCACCAAGAGTTCAATACAGGTTGTAAATTTTCGATTTCTGGATCCAGCCAATTTTGATGAGCAAACATAAGAATCACTGCTGTTAAAAAAGCGGTTGCTGCAACGGTCAATGATGATTTTCTACCAAATACCAACCCAAATAGCATGGTAGCCCATGCCACATAAATAATGGACTCGTAAGCATTACTCCAAGGAGCATTTCCACTGATATACCATCGACAAGCCAATCCAAAGATGTGATACATGAAAAGAAGGAGCGTTATTCCAATAAGAATCTTTACGGTCCAATCAATCCATTTTTTTTGATTGAAAATTTGAAGAATCACAAAAAAGATTAAAAACAGGCTCACCATGCCATAGTATCGTCCTAGTTTGTAAAATATTTGAGATTTGTTATACCATATTTCCCATTCAATTTTTTCTTGACTTGGGTACACTTCTTCCCCATATTTTTTTTGGAAATTTTTAATTCCATCTAGCATCTTCGTAGCTTCGGTATAGTCACCATTTTCTTTAGCATATTGCAATAATTGAATATAGACTGGAAGTGATTGTCTTACAAACAAAGAATCAGTTCCGCTGTAATTTGCTCTTGGTGTTTCTGGAAATGACACCCATTTATTGTTGTCATCATTCAGTTTGGGATAAATTCTAAGAATACTCAAACTCAATGCTTGTGATAGCAAATAAATACGTCTTTCTATTTTGATGACATCTTTTTCAAATTTGTTCTGTACATTTTTCTTTTCAGCATCAGCAGCATAATTTCTAATTTTAGATTGGGTACCCTCATAAAAATCTGCCAAACTAGCATGGGTTGCCTTTTCGTTTACACCAATGATTTCCCGTATTTTGGTATTGCCTTCTTCAAGGTAAATGAATGGTACGTTGAACCAAAGTTTTGAATTTTCTATAATTGAAAGAAAAACTTGGCTGGGATCCATTCCACGAAAATTCTCACTTTGACTCACTTTTCTTACTAGCTCTGAAGCAAATGTATGTGCTGGCTTCATTCTCCCTCCTGCATCTTGAATGATCAACTTATTGAACTCTTCTGCATGGATTGGATCCACTAGGTTTGCCATCAGTATGGAATCAATCTGTTGCTCTGAAATTTGAGAGGACAGCTGATTTTCTTGAGCTTGTATTTGTCCAAAAAGTCCAAAAGAAAGACCAACGATAAGGGTTAATTTCGCCTTTTTCTTTTTGATTTTCTTCAGTGATTTTTTGAGAAAATCAAAACGAGTTCGTTGAGCAAATAAAATACATATCATTCCAAAATAGAGAAGCGAATAACCAATGTAAGTGACTAGTGTTCCCCAAAAGTCATGATTGACCGATAGATGTGTTTGTTCAACTTCACCTGAGATATCATAGCTGGCTTGAAAAAATTTAAAACCTTTGTAATCTAATATATGATTCATGAAAATTCTGTAATCAAAAGATTCTGATTCTTCCTCATTGATCACAGTAATTTCACTTGCAAATGCCGAGGCACTTTCTGACCCTGGGTATTTGTCCAATTGAAAATCATTCAATTTGATGTAAAAGGGAGTTTTTAGTAGCTTAGGTCCGTAGTCTATCCTGAAATTCAAATCATTCAAGGTGAGTTGAGAGGGACTTTGTGGAGCGTATTTTCCTCCAAATATTTCAATTTCTTTGGTTTGATTTTCTACTTCTATTTCTAGAAAGAGTGCGTCTAATTTGCTGTCATCTTTGGCATCTCCTTTGACTGTTTTTAAATTTCCTTTTTTGATTGGTTCTGGAATCACAAAGGGTAAATCACCAATCCTATACAAGGAACGAAGTTGTAATTCTTGAATGCTATCTTGAATCACTGTGCCTTGAACTTGGTCAGCCATTCGCATCCAAGTTCCGTTGTTTTTTGTTTGTATGTGCAGGGTACCATCTTTCCTTAGGAAATTGACGGTACCTGGGTTATCCGGGACTTCAAAACCAACCAAGACGCCGTGAATGCTTTGTAAAACCCCTTTTTTTAAATAGTGTTCATGTCTTGATCCACTACTGGACTCAACGATGAATAGATACTCAGATCCATTTTCATCTTCAACAAATTGTTCATTAGCCCAAGGAAGATATTCTTTTAGGCGTATTGAGAATTTCTTATCTTTAAATTGATCATTTAGTTCCCAATGGTTTTGTCCTTTTGCAGAAAATAAGGTGGGTTTGTGATATGTTTTCTGAACTTCATTGTTGTCAACGACTAAATTTAGATACGTTGTTTCTGATAAAAACGTATTGGTTTTTTGACCCTCGTCAATGAGCATCAACCCCTCATAGCCAAAATATCTTGTAATACCAGCTCCAACTAAAATGAACAAAAATGCTAAATGGAACATTAGAACGGGCCATTTTTCTTTTCTTAACAAACGATAGCGAAAAATATTTCCAAAAAAATTGATCGCAAAAAAAACCATGATAGCTTCAAACCACCATGCATTGTACACCAGTGCTTTTGCAGTCTGAGTTCCATAATCATTTTCTATAAAAGTGGCAGCACCCATAGCAACAGAAAAGCTTACAAAAAGAATGGCCATCAAACGTGTGGAGTATAAAATTTGAAAGATTTTTTTCATTCCAGAATAAGCTTTGTTAAGACGCGGCACGGTTAAGTCTTAGACGGTGAGTGGGGGGGTGTGGGGGGGGGGT
>JAYPZA010000003.1:153424-195759 GCA_038136095.1 Flavobacterium sp. | reverse complement strand
AAAGACGCAGCAAATTTAAGAATTAAACCTTGAAATATGAGTTTACTTATTTCATAATTGAACTAAAAAAAATCTTGTTAACTAAAGTTTAACAAGATTTTTATATTGGTTTTTTAAAAAGGTTTCGTTGGGGCTTATCAGTTGATAATACTTTGTGTTTTTTAGTGATTAATTATTGAATAACCAACCCTGTTAGTAGGGTTAATCAATTAGTTTTGGTGGGCCAGGAGGGATTTGAGGTTCATAAATACGGTCTCCCTTTCTTTCTAAAAATTCCTCTTTAACACCTTCAATTAATTTGGGGTCATTATAAAGATCAAGCATGGTCATAGCGAGAGATTTAGATGCATATATCATTCCTTTATGACCAATTGACATTCCGGTACAAGCGACAACTGCCCATGAGTGCCATGGACCATCTTTTGCAGCTGTGGTTACCCCCAATCGCACGACGGGGACTACCTGGCTAACGTCACCAACATCGGTTGATCCTCCTTGAGCTGGAAGTGTTGGTTTGATGGGTTTTATTGTTCCATCGATTCCTTTAAGTTCTTTTCCTGTTTCTTTTAAAATTGTATTTGCATATTCAATTTCATCATTGGTATACTCGATTTCTCCTAGCAATTCAAAGTTTTGTTGAATGATTTCAGCTCCAAATCTATTGGGAATAATTTCATAAATTCCAGAAATCAAATTGAATTCATAATCAACATTTGCCATCATTGAAGCTGCCTCGGCAATCTTTTTTGCTCGCTCATAAAGTATGTTTACATGCTCTTTATCATTTTCTCTTAATCGAGTCCATATCTGTGCAAAGTCAGGAACTACATTCACTACATCACCAGCTTTCTCAATATCGTAATGTATTCTAGCTGTTGGTCTGATATGTTCTCTGTAATAGTTAAGACCAGTTGTATAAAGCTCCATGGCATCCACAGCGCTATTACCATTCCAGGGATCTCCTGAGGCATGAGCAGCATCTCCATAAAATTTCAATCTAAAATCAACCAATGCTTTGCTACTTTGCGTACTTGCTTCAATCTCATCGGCAGGATGCCAATCCATACAGACATCAAGATCATCAAACAATCCTTCTCTAACCATCCAAACTTTTCCAAAAATAGTTTCTTCAGCTGGAGTTCCATAGAAACGAACAGTTCCAGATATTTCTCCAGATTCTATCATTTCCTTGATCGCCACTGCTGCTCCTAGACTTGCTGTACCAAAAAGATTGTGACCACAACCATGTCCTGGTGCTCCCTTAACAAGAGGATCTTTCGTGGGTTGTTTTTTTTGAGATATACCAAGGTTTGCATCAAATTCTCCCATAATTCCAATGATCGGTTTTCCGGAGCCATATTCAGCAACAAAAGCTGTTGGGATGTCTGCAACCCCCTTCTTCACTGTAAAACCATTCTTTTCAGCAAAATCTGATAAGTATTTGGAAGATTTAAATTCTAAAAGTGCAGGTTCTGCTGCTTCCCATATATTATCGCTGATCTCAATGAGTTCATTTTTATGTTTTTCTATGGAATGAAGCACTGCTTTTTTGTTCTTTGACATTCCTTTTTGGGCGTAACTTGAAACAGAACCAACAAGGACGAGTAAAAAAAGTAGAATCTTTTTCATTTTAAAATGAATTTTGGTGAATAAAAACCAAAAGATACTATTTTTATTCGATAGAATCAATTAGTATTGTAACCATATCAATAGCAGCCTGTGCAATTTTGGTTCCTGGACCATAAACACCCACAGCGCCACAATCAAAAAGAAATTGATAATCTTGTGCTGGAATGACCCCGCCAACAATCACCATAATATCTTCACGATCGTATTTTTTTAATTCTGAAATTACTTCAGGGACCAGTGTTTTGTGACCGCCGGCTAAAGAGGAAATGCCTAGGATGTGTACATCGTTTTCAACCGCTTGTTTTACCGCTTCTTCTGGAGTTTGAAATAAAGGACCGATATCAACATCAAAACCTAAATCTGCATAACCAGTGGCAACAATTTTAGCGCCTCTGTCATGACCATCTTGACCTAATTTTGCAATCATAATACGAGGTCTTCTTCCCTCAAGTTCTGCAAATTGATCCACAACCTTGGTGGCTTCTTTAAATAGCTGATTGTTTTGTATTTCTTTACTATACACGCCAGAGATTGTTTTATGAACAGCTTTGTGTCTTCCAAACGCAATTTCTAACGCATCGGAAATTTCTCCCAAAGTAGCTCGATTTCTTGCTGCTTTTATAGCCAAATCTAACAAATTTTTTTTCGAATCAGTTTCAGAAATTTTGGAGGACATATTCGTTTTCGCTGCTTCTGTAATCTTTGTAAGGCTTTTTTTAACCAATGTGGTGTTCCTAGAAGCTTTGATTTGATTCAATCGATCGATTTGAGACTTACGAACGGCTCGATTATCAACATCTAGAATTTGCAAGGGATCTTCTTCTTTCAATTGAAATTTGTTTACACCGACAATCGTGTCTTGACCACTGTCAATTTTTGCTTGTTTTTTTGCTGCAGCTTCTTCGATTCGCATTTTAGGAATCCCTTTTTCTATGGCTTTTGTCATTCCTCCCAATGCCTCAACTTCTTGTATTAAACTCCATGCTTTTTTTGCAATGTCCTCTGTGAGTTGTTCTAAGTGATAGCTACCACCCCAAGGATCGACGGTTTTGGTAATCTGAGTTTCTTCTTGTAAATATATTTGGGTATTTCTGGCAATTCTAGCAGAAAAATCTGTGGGTAAAGCAATCGCTTCGTCCAAAGCATTTGTATGAAGACTTTGAGTTCCTCCAAAGGCTGCAGCCATTGCTTCAATGGTTGTTCTTGCTACATTATTGAAGGGATCTTGTTCTGTCAAACTCCAACCACTGGTTTGACAATGTGTTCTCAATGCCAAAGATTTGGGATTTTTTGGATTGAATTGTTTTACGATTTTAGCCCATAACATTCTTGCCGCTCTCATTTTAGCTATTTCAGTAAAATGATCCATTCCAATTCCCCAGAAAAAGGACAATCTTGGAGCAAAAGAGTCTATATCCATCCCAGCTTTTAATCCCTTTCTGATGTATTCTAAACCATCAGCCAGTGTATAGGCGAGTTCGATTTCTGAGGTTGCTCCCGCTTCTTGCATATGATAGCCAGAGATTGAAATGGAATTGAATTTTGGCATGTAGTTACTTGTATATTCAAAAATATCAGCCACTATTTTCATTGAAGGAGTAGGAGGGTAGATGTAAGTATTCCGAACCATAAACTCTTTTAAGATATCATTTTGAATCGTTCCAGAGAGTTGTTCTTGTGATACTCCTTGCTCTTCTGCAGCTACAATAAAGAAAGCTAAAATTGGAAGTACTGCACCATTCATTGTCATCGAAACAGACATTTTATCCAAAGGAATTCCATCAAATAAAATTTTCATATCCTCAACAGAATCGATGGCAACCCCTGCTTTTCCTACATCACCTTCCACTCGCTCATGATCTGAGTCATAGCCTCTATGAGTTGCCAAATCAAAAGCAACAGACAATCCTTTTTGACCAGCTTTTAAGTTTCTTCTGTAAAAGGCATTGCTATCCTCTGCTGTTGAGAAACCTGCATATTGTCTAATTGTCCAAGGTCTTTGAACATACATGGTGGCATAGGGTCCTCTTAAGTTTGGAGCCAAACCCGCAATAAATCCTTCATGATTAAAAGACATGGATTTTTCTTTTTTAGAAAAATTTAGCGTTAAGTTTTGAAGGTTTTTTCTAGCCATTGATTGTTTTTTATGCTTTTATTTTAAGATTGCTTTTCTTTTTCAAGTCTATCCATTTCATAGTTTTCTGAGAGTCTTTTTAGAAGAATAGGTCTAATCAATGTTTTTGAATGAGTATGTTTTAGAAAAGGATAAAGTTCCAATTCCTCTTTCATTCTGTCATTTATATTTGGCAACTTGTTAGAGCCTAATAAAATGAGTTGGTTTTGATCAAATTGATCTTGTTGTTGTTGAGCACTTTCTGCGATCTTTTTTTGAATCAATCCGTTTTTTAATTGCTTTAAAAACCCTCCCTTTTTTTCTATTTGTTTGAATATCATCAACGCCTTTTCTGCAAGTTGTTTTTCTATATTTTCTATATAATAAGCACCATTTGCAAATTGTTGACTATCTGATAAGTAAGCTTCTTTTTGGAGAATTAATAGTTGGTTTCTAGCAATTCGTTCCCCAAATTCATTTGATTTATGATAAACAGAATCATAGCTAAGGTTTGAAATTGTATCTGATCCTCCCAAAATTGCACTCATGCATTCGCTTGAGGTCCTCAACATATTGACATTGTAGTCATAGATTGTTTTATTTCTTGAGCTAGGTATTGTAAAAATATGGATGCTACTGTCAGAAACTCCATGTGCCTGGAAAAGAGAGGATATTAACAATCGAAAAGCTCTTAACTTGGCAATCTCAAAGAAATAATTGCCACCCACCGAAAATGAAAAATGAATTTTTGCTGCAACAGATTTTCCAAACATTTCAAGATATTCATTCGTATGGGCCAATGCATAGGCCAATTCTTGATGCATCGTTGCACCAGCATTCTGGTAAAGGGATGCATGAACACAAATTGATCGGTTGGTGATCGAAAGCAATTTTTTAGTTTGAGAAATATCTGATTGTAAATGATCAAACCAATTTCCTGTTTTTGCCAAGTTTCCAATGATGTCAATTTGATAATAGATCAATCCTTCTTTGCAATAATTAGTCAACAAAGCAATGAAATCTGTGTCAAGAAATTCTAAATTGAAATAAATTGAAATCTTATCAAGATTTATTTTTGCAAGAAGAGTTTTGAAGTCAAAAGTGCTCTTAGCAGTAAATTGTATGGCGTTTGCTCCTCTATCAAGACTGTCTAGGGCCAATTTATTAGCGATGATGACATCATCTACATAAATGGATTGACAGACTTTAAACCCTCTTTTAGGTAATAATATTTTATTATTATGTCTGTCCTCTTTAGTGTAAAAAGGTTTTACTGAGATGCCTTCATTTGATTTCCAAAGCAAAGAATTATTGTAGTCCGCACCTTTTAAATCTACTTGGATTTTTTGCTTCCATGCAGCAGGTGAGACTTTATCAAATTCATCAAATAAAAAATTCTCCATTTATTTTTTAAGACTATCGAATTCTATGATATATATATCTTCATTGCTCTTTTTCATCAAATATTTTTCTCTTGCAAATTTTTCGAGCTGTAGGGAGTCTTTCAATGCTTCAATTGTTTTGTTGTCTCGATCAATTTCTTTTTTGTAAAAATTGATTGTATGGTTCAATTCTTTAATTTCTCTGTCAAATTCTCTATTTAACTGAACATTGGCATCAAAGAAAAACATCCAGATCATGAAAATCGTTAAAATCAAGACATAGATATTCGTGAAAAATTTGAATACAATATTATTTTTTATTTTTTTAAAAAACATAGACTACAGTCGTTCACTTATCACAGTTCTTAAAATATCAATGGCTACCGTATTATGCCGATCGTTAGGAATGATGATGTCAGCGAAATTTTTTGAAGGTTCTATAAATTGATCATGCATTGGTTTTAAGGTATCTTGATAACGATTCAAAACCTCATCAATACTTCTTCCTCTTTCTTTGATATCTCGACGAATACGTCTGATTAATCGTTCGTCTGCGTCTGCATGAACGAATATTTTGATATCGAATAAATCTAGTAATTCTCGATGGTTAAAAATTAAGATCCCCTCAACAATGACCACTTTTCTGGGGTGAGTTTTAATGGTGTCTTTTGTTCTATTGTGAGTTACAAAAGAATAAACGGGTTGTTCGATGATTTCACCAGACTTTAGAGATGAAATATGATTTTGTAACAATTCAAAATCAATCGCTCTGGGGTGATCAAAATTAATTTTTTCACGCTCTTCAAAAGAAAGATTATCGGTTGCTTTGTAGTAAGAATCTTGTGATATGACACAAACTTCATCGGTTGGTAGTTCATTTATAATTTGGCTAACTACCGTAGTTTTACCACTTCCAGTTCCGCCAGAAATTCCAATTACAAGCATTTTTTGCTAAGGTTAATTCATAAAATATTTCAAACAAATTTAACAAAATAATCACGGAGAAAATGTAAAATATGATCTTACTAGAAAATTCATCCATTAAATTCCAATAGAATTTGATCCTAAAAAACATAAAAATCAACAGTTGGAGCGATGCTTGGCTTTAATTCAAATGCTGGCTATACTTTAGTGTGGGATAATGGCTATGTAAAACCGAATGTTTTGAGTTGTAGTATTTGAATAATAACAATATTACTCCCTGTTTACTGGGATATAAATTTCGTTATTTCAGGGGATTGACGGGTGTTTTAAATGATTATAGTTTTGTAGCAATATTAATTTTATAAACGAAAGTTATGAAAAAAACACATTTAATTTTACTTATGCTATCTCTTGTAATCTTGTCTTGCGATCACCAAGAAGATAGTCTATCTACCCCAAGCAAAATAGTTCAAGAAAACTTTGTGATAAAAAATGTAGAAATTTTAAATGGATTGGGTGAGTATTTTCCGAAAGAAGATTTAGTTTTTACAATAAATAAAGATAAAAAGGGAAAATTGTTTGCTATTTATAAATTGGTTGGGCAGACTAGAGATGAAATTGACTTAGGTTCTTTTGCAAAAAGAAAGTTTGAAAAAAATGATGATGGAGGAACAACGTGCGATGGTAAATGGTCTTGTGGTAGGCTTTTGTATCAATGTTTATCCAATGGGGATAGAGCAATGATTTCAAATGGTGGTTGTGGAGATAATGGAAATCCAGATCACTATTTCGTGGTTTGTGTGCCAGAGGAACAATAGTATCATAAAATAAAATCTATTTTATCACTCCAATCATCAGGGATGAGAGGATTATTTCATGATCCTCCATTTTTAAGTTGCAAATTAAAGCAACGCTTTAATTTAACTAAAACGAAAAAATCTTCTTAAGAAAGTTCACTTTCTACGAAGATTTTCCACTTTAGTTTGTCGGGATGAGAGGATTCGAACCTCCGATCTCTGGTCCCCCAGACCAGCACTTTAACCGGACTAAGCTACATCCCGAATTATAGCGTGCAAATATAGCTTTAAGATCAAAAAGAAACAACCTTTTTATGCTAAGGCTTCTTTGTAAGTTTTTAAACAGCGTTCTCTTGCAAATTTATGATCTACCATAGGATCGGGGTAGTTTGAATCTTCGAAGTTAGGAACCCACTTTTTAATGTATTTCAAACTTTTATCAAATTTTTGAATCTGACTGGTGGGATTAAAAATTCTAAAATAAGGAGCCGCATCCACACCGCTTCCTGCTACCCATTGCCAATTTCCCACATTGCTTGACATTTCGTAATCGTGCAATTTTTCAGCAAAATAAGCTTCCCCCCAACGCCAGTCAATCAGGAGATGTTTGCACAGAAAGCTGCCCACCAACATCCGAACTCTGTTGTGCATAAAGCCGGTGTTATTCAGTTGTCGCATACCCGCATCAACCAATGGATATCCTGTGTTGCCCTCACACCATTTTTTGAACTCATTTTCATCATTTCTCCATGGAATTCTATCATATTTAGACTTAAAAGATTTTTTATTTGTATGGGGGAAATGCCAAAGAATTTGCATGAAAAATTCTCGCCAAATGAGTTCTTTAAGAAACGTTATATTCTCTTGAGAATTAGCTCTAGAGACCATTTGTCGAACACTCACAGTACCGAAACGCAGATGAGGACCCAGTTTCGAGGTATTGTCTAAAGCAGGAAAATTTCTGGTTTCTTCATACTCATTAATAATCCTTGAGTTGAAAATAAAATTCTGTATTGGACGAGCTGTTTGATGAAAACCGATATCTTCTAAGGTGAGCGTAGTGCAATCTATTTCTTTCGATAATTCATTCAATAGATCTTCCGATACATAGTGTTTTTTTCCGATTTCTTTATAAGCTTCTAACCATTTTTTTGAGTAGGGTGTGTAGACAACATATGGATTGCCGTCTTTTTTAGTAATCTCATTTCTTTCAAAAATTACTTGATCTTTATAGGAATGAAATTGAATTTGATTCAAATCTAAGAATCTTTCAATTTCTTGATCTCTTTGCATCCCATAGGGTTCGTAATCATGGTTTGTAAATACATTCACAATTTGATATTTTTTGACCAATGATTTAAAAATTTCAATTGGAGATCCATGATATAATTGAATGCAAGTATTGAAAGTCATCAGATATTGATTCATTTTAGTCAATTCTGAGTGAATGAAGGAAACGCGTGCATCGTCTTTAGGAAGCTTGTTAAGAATATTGACATCAAATATAAAAATTGGTAAAATCTTTTCACCTGAATTTAATGCATGAAATAGACCAGCATTGTCGTGCAAACGCAAATCTCTTCGGTACCAAAAAATAGAAACTTTACTCATGGTTGTTTGTATTCTCCAAAAAGTTCAACCAATTTTTTATTCCGATAGTTGAATATTTCTTCTAGTTTGGGTTTTACAATAAAAGGATGAACAAGTTGTCCTAAAATTCCAAGAGGAACTTTATAATCGATGATGTCTTCCATTTCAACACCACCTTCAATTTGTTTGATAAAATGTTTATGGTGCCATAATGCGTATGGACCGAATCGTTGCTCATCAACAAAATAATGCCCATCCTGTACATGAGTTATTTCGGTCACCCATTTTGTTTTGATCCCTAGAATTGGCGTGACAATATATTGTATGATTTGGCCTGGATACATCGGTCGGTCTCCACCAGAGATGATGTCAAAACTCATATAATCAGGGGTAATGGTTTTTAAGTTAGAAGGACTTGATAAAAATTCCCAAGTTTTCTCTTTAGTAATCGGTAGATTCTGTTTTCTATGAAGTGTATATATTTTCATTGCTAATTAGCGATTAGAATGTAGAGGTTGAGTGAAGTTGCAATGCAAAGCCATATCATGTAAGGGAGTAACAAATAACTTCTTTTTTGTTGCTCTTTAAAATAGGCTAGGAAAAAATAAAATATCAGAACTGTAAGTAAAATAATCGTTATAAAACCTATCAATACCTCATGTAAGTTAAAAAAGAAATAATTCCAACTGATATTTAAAACTACTTGAATTATATAGAGAATTAATTTTTTTTTTTGATAATTTTTTAAAAATAGAGATGTCAAATAGAAGGAAAAACAGATCATTATTGTAGTCCAAGCAGCTCCAAAAACCCAGCCTGGAGGTGTCCAGGGAGCTTTGTTTAAATTCAAATACCAATCCGTCATTGGCCCATTGTTCATGAGCCAACTACCCAATGCTAGACCACCAAAATTGATCGTTAGAAATAAAAGTAAGAGGATGCTGCTTTTTTTCATTCAAGTTCACGTTTTTCTAGCCTTTCAATCTGATCTAAAATTTCTTGTGCTTCAAGGTATTTTTGATCACTATCTCTTCGGTTGATAGATTGTAGCTCGTAACCTTCTTTCATTTTTTTTTGGTACTGATCTTCAAGTTTTTCTAATGCAGATTTCTTTTTAAAAATTCCAAACATTGTTTATCAAAGGTGTTTTTTTATTTTCGAACTATTTGGGGATGTCATTGAATAATAATAATCAATAAGTTCCCCATCTTCATCTAGAAGGTATTTTTGAAAATTCCATTTTACAGACGAATTTTTTCGACCGTTTTCTTTTTTATTTGTTAACCAATTATAGAGGGGATGTTGATCTTTTCCTTTTACATCTATTTTCTCAGTGATTAGGAATGATACTCCATAATTAATTTCACAAAATTCTTGAATTTCATTTGAAGACCCTGGCTCTTGTTTTCCAAATTGATTGCAAGGAACACCAATAACCGTTAACTGATTTTGATATTGATCTTGAAGGTTTTGCAAATCTTTATATTGTGGAGTAAAACCACATTTAGAGGCTACATTGACGATTAATATTTTTTTTCCTTTAAAAGATTCTAAATTGATTGATTTTCCTTGAAGAGAATTGATCTTGATATCGTAAAATGATTTATTTGATGACATTGCTATAGGTTTATTAGTGATTGATAAGGTTTTTGTAAAAATAGCAAATATGTTCATTTAAATTTTAAAATTTACAATACCACAATCCATTTCGAATGTCTGTCCGGAGATGGACGATGCTTTATCGGAAACTAAAAATTCTCCCATGTCTGCAACTTCTTCTGGACTTAAAATCTTTTTTAGGGGGTGACGCTGTTTGATGTTTTCAGTCATTTTTTCATTGCGCAAAATTTTGGAAGCTAAATCAGTATCTGTGATGGTTGGTGCAATTGCATTGACTCTAATGGTTGGAGCTAATTCTGCTCCTAAAGACTTTACCAATCCGTCAACAGCTGATTTTGCTGCTGCCACACTTGCATGGAAAGGCATCCCTAATTTGGTAGCAACTGTACTAAATAACAAGATGGAAGGATTGTTCCCTTTTTTTAACTGAGTTAAGTAGGATTGTATGGTTTTTACCGCCCCCACAACATTGATTTCAAAATCATTCCTAAAATCATCTAATTTTAGAAGGGATATGGGTTTTAGATTGATACTTCCAGGGCAATAAATGAGGGTATCTACTTCTTCTAAATTTGGTAAATCATCACTAAGAATATCACATTGATGATGGGTTAAATTTGGATGATTTATACTAGGATTTACTCTGCTAATATTGATGATCTTGTTGTGATCAACTAGTTTGCTGAGTAAGGCATTTCCAATTCCTCTACTACCACCTACAATTACAATTTTTCGCATTTTAGGCAGTTGTAAGAGGACGTCCTTTTAACCTTTTTTCAATTTTTTGCTTGATGACTGTCAAACGTTTCATTAAATCCATCAACCCCGGATCTTTACTTTGTTTGTATATCTCATTGATTTCCAAGATTAAGCTTTTTACTTCTCTTGAGGCAATGATACGATCGCTGGTGGTGATGAATTTGTGTTTTCTATTCTCAAATTCTGTGGCTCTATCAATAGTGTCCATATATTAATTATTTAGGTGGTTTAATAATTCATTTATTTTTGTTGGAGTGTTGAAATCTCCTCCATAATATGAGGTAACTGTTGCAGAGGAGTCATCTTTAACGCCTCTTGATGACACACATAAATGTTTTGCATCAATAATGACGGCAACATTTTCAGTCTGTAATATGCTTTTTAATTCTTCTGCAATTTGATTGGTAAGTCTTTCTTGAACCTGAGGTCTTTTGGCATAATATTGAACGATACGATTCAGTTTAGAAAGACCAATGACTTTACCAGAGGATATATAAGCAACATGTGCTTTACCAATGATGGGCACGAAATGATGTTCACAATTTGAGTAAAAGGTAATATTCTTCTCGATCAGCATCTGGTTGTATTCATATTTGTTGTCAAATAACGCAACTTTAGGTTTATTTTTAGGGTTTAATCCCGAAAAAATTTCATCGATGTACATTTTTGCTACTCGTTGAGGAGTACCTCTTAAGGAATCATCATTTAAGTCCAAACCCATGACATTCATAATTTCTTCAAATAAAATGGCAATTTTTTCTTTTTTTTCTGTGTCAGAGATTGAAAAGGCATCTTTTTTTAAAGGGGTTTCTAAGCCAGTTGATAAATGATCATCACCGATGTCTTCAAATGAGAATCCATTCAATCGATTAAAACTCTTTTTTTCTTTTGTTAGTAAATTTGTATTCATAATTTTCTTTTTTTAGTGCTGTTTTTAATGTTATTTAAAACAAAGCACTGTGTTTATCTTTTAGATATGCGATTGTTTGTAATTTGTTTTTGTCTAGAACATTTAAACGTTCCAGCGGTAAATTCTCGCAATTTTCTATGTTTTGTTTTTCTTCCTTGAACTCTTTTTCTCCAACGCTTGAAACTTTTGGGCTGTATTTCAGTTCTCATCAGGGAAATGACTTCTTGTTCATTAAGACCAAACTGAAATTTAATGGCTTCAAAAGGAGTTCTATCTTCCCATGCCATTTCTATGATTCTGTCAACAGTAATTTCAGATAATTTATCCATATATAGGCATTGAGTATTTGTGTTGGTTATCTGATTTTAATTCGATCATTTTATCAATAAATTTTCTATTTTCTTTGTAAGATTTATTGTTTTTAAATGTGATGAATTTCCCTTGAGCGTGAATACTTAATTTGTTGGTTTTATAGATGACTAGTTGTCGATAGGGGATTACCCAATGATAACTATCAAGCCCTCTATTAACCATTACAATGATACCATTAGGTCTAAGTTCGATATTGCTGTAATTGATATCAGACACATCGTTTAACAGGTGTTCAATGTTTTCACTTGTTTTATCAATTGACATTCTTTTAGATCCGATACCTCCCATTTTAAAAGCTTGATATAAAGTGAATGGTTTTCCAACGATATCATCAATTAGCTCTTTGTTGTCTTTAGTAATATGGGTGGATAATAGTATCATAAATATTTTAATCTAATCAAATATAAATTTTGTTTAATGATATTGTCAAATAGTTAAACAAAAATTAACATATAATTATCATTTTTTATGAGTTGATTAACATTCTCAAAAAAAATAAATTCAGTTTGTCTTGAGTGAAATTTATTTTTTCAGTAGTATTTTTCTATCTGAGAAAGTATGCTTAGCAAGTATTCGTTTGTTCTCTTTTTGTACCTCAGAATTTTTTTTCATATTCCAGAGAATGTCACTAGCTTTTTTTCTGTTTTTTTTGATGTCAACAATAGGATTTGGATAATCTTTTCCAAGAACTACATGATTAAGCTGTTGTTCTAAGGGAGTCATCAAATAAGGTTCGTGAGCAAAAACAGGGGCTAAATTTTTGAGTTCTGGGACCCATTTTTTAATGAAAACAGCTTCCTTGTCATGTTCAATTCCATTTTTTGTTGGATTGTAAATTCTGAGGTTATTTATTCCTGTTTCACCTGCTTGCATTTGTAATTGAGGAAAGTGAATTCCTGGCTCAAAATCTAAAAACTGTTGGGAAAGATGATGAGAGGCATCTTGCCATGGTTGCCACAAAATATGAGTAAAAAATGAAACAATCATGGCTCTCATTCTAAAATTGAGATATCCTGTTGTATTGAGACATCTCATACTTGCATCAACCAAAGGAAAACCCGTATTTCCTTCTCTCCATGCTTTTTGGTAGCTCTTTGAAATGCTTTTTTTTAATTTATGGTATCCCTTGTTTACACTTGCATTTTCCATCACATGTTCCATTTCAAATTTTTGGATGAAATGTGCTTGCCATCTCAATCTTGATAAAAAAGCATTGATATGTCTCTTATTTTTTGAATTTTTTTTGATCTCAAGTCCTTTTTGAAAGATTTCTCTTACCGATAAATTTCCCCAAGCTAAATAAGGAGACAGTCGACTACAACTACTTCTTGAACCTTCAGGTTTAGAAATATTGTACATATATTCTTTATGTCTTCCTTCAAAAAAGGTATTTGCATATCGCCATCCTGTGGATGTACCTCCTTTTTGAAAAAGTTTTTCATCAGCTGTTTTTAAATTGGTTTTTTGAACAAACTCTTCCATAATAGAGATATCATTGATCGATAGTAATTGATCCTTTTTTGGTTGAAAAGGGAGTTGTTCTTTTTTCATGTAAGCATTCCATTTTTCAAACCATGTATCTCTATTTTTGATTCCTCGTTGAACACCATTGTTGATGTTCTCATGCCAAGATATTTGATTGTTTCTACAAAATCTCTTGAAAGATTTATCGCGTTCATAAGTGATCAAGACTCCAGTTTCTTGATGAGAAAATACCTCTTTGATGTGATAGTGTTGAAGCAATTGATTGATGGTATTGATAATGTCAGAGTTGATTACCATTACCTTAGAATTGTAGGGTTTTAAGAATGAATTTATATCGCAAAGCGATTCCTTAATAAAATTCCAGTGACGCTCAGAATAGTTTGGGTCTTTTAAAAGAATTGCTTCAAAAATATAAATCATCAGAACTCTTTTTCCTGTACTGATGGCATTGTGTATGGCTTCATTGTCATGCAATCTTAAATCACGTTTCAACCAAACCACTGCGATTTCTTCTTTTTTCTTATTCATTCCATTTTTTTTAAAAATTCTTCAGCGTTTTTAAGATGTTTTTCTTTTGTTTCTGGAGTCATTTTACCAAAGGTTCTAATGAGCATTCCCAACCTAGGATTTTTTAAAAAAAACTCACGATGTTTGTCCATAAACGCCCAAAATAATCCATCCCAACTAGCTTGCCATTCTCCTCGACTATAATTGCTCATTTTCATAATGTAATTACTACTACTTATGTAAGGTTTTGTGGACATCAACCCTCCATCTGCAAATAAACTCATACCATAAACATTGGGAACCATTACCCAGTCATAGGCATCAATAAACAATTCCATAAACCATTGATATACTTCATCAGGATCGAACTCACATAACACCATAAAATTCCCAAGAATCATCAAGCGTTCTATATGGTGTGCATATCCTGTATTTAGTACTTTCTTTATCACATCATCTACCGGAGGTATCCCAGTTGTTCCCTCATAAAAAGAAGACGGTATTTTTCTTGAGAAGTTCCAAAAATTTCGGGTCCTTTCCTCAGATCCTTTAACATGGTAAACACCTCTAATAAACTCTCGCCAACCAAGAATTTGACGGACAAAACCTTCTGTTGAGTTGATGGGAATGCCATTATTTTCACTAAAATCTATAGCTTTTTGAATGACTTCCATTGGGTTCAATAACCCCACATTGATTAGCGGTGATAACAAACTATGATTTAAAAAATTTTCTTCCTTAACTATGGAATCCTCATAAATACCAAATTCATGAAATCTCATTTCTAAAAATTGATCAAACCATTTTTGAGAGGTTTGAAAATCTGATGGATAACAAATATGTGCATTGAGTTGTCCATAATGGGATGTAAAATGCTTATTTACGTATTCTTCAGCTTCTTTTTGGTGCTCGGTTTTATCGGGAAAATGAATATGAGGAGGTATTTTATTTTTAGGATATTTTTTTCTGTTATCCGCATCATAGGTTAGTTTTCCTCCTTTTGGCTTTCCGTCAATCATTAGTATATTTCTTTCAAGTCGTTGTTTTTTATAGAATGACGTTTGAAAAAATTTCTTTTTTGAAGGCTTGAAAAAAGACTGAAGTTCAAGGGTTGTATTTATAAACAAAGGGTTCTCATAGGAGTTAACTTTGATCCCTTTTGAGGCATTGTAGATGTGTTTGTGGAGCCAATTGTCATTTGGATCAATGATGTAAAGATTTTGAAGTCCTTCTTCAATGAGTTTAGGAATCAATAGCCTTACATCACAGAACTTAGAAATCGCATCAATGTAATGTATTTTTTTACCCAAGCCTATTAAGTAGTCTTGATAGGCTTTCATCGTAGCTCTATGAAAAGCAATTTTTTGTTTATGAAATTTGTACTGGTTGAAAAACAGATATTCTTCAACTAGATAGATTTCACAATTCATCTCCAGTATTGGAGATTCTTCAAAGAGTTGGTTAGGAAAAATTAGAATCGCCTTTTCCATCGTTAAAATAAACTCGGTTGCAACCAAAGTTTTCTGAATCTATGATTTTCATCATATCGTTGAGCTTGTAATTGCGTGTTAAACGTTCTATTTCTTGGGTCGTTTCCAACACCTGACACATACATCCAGTTTCCATAATTGCTATGAACATCGTAATCCAGTAATAATGATTCAAAATAGGCAGCTCCGATTCTCCAATCGAGTTTTAATTCTTTAGAAAAATAAGAGGCTACATTTTGTCTTCCTCGATTGCTCATCCATCCTGTTTTTTTCAACTCAATCATATTTGCATTTACAAAATCATCGTGAGTATGGCCGTCAATCCATTTTTGAACAAGGGATTGAGAATTTTTCCATTCATAATTGAGTTTTAAAATTCCCTCTATTTTAAAAATATTATTCCCATGTTTCATCGATATATATTTGAAATAATCTCTCCAAATAAGTTCAAAAATTAACCAATAGGTGGATTGATTTTTATAGTGTTCTTGTTCAAATTTTTTAACATTCCAATATATTGTTTTGGCTGAAAGACTCCCATTAGCTAACCAAGGTGAAAACTTTGAGCTATAGTCTGTACCAACCAATCCGTTTCGTGTTTTTTTGTAAAATCCTAATTTTTTTGTGTTGAAAAAATAATTTGTCAATCTTTCTAAAGCAGCGATTTCTCCTCCTTTATAAGGAAATGCAGTGTTTTTATGTTGCTCTACTTTTTGAAACCCTAATTCGGCTAGAGTCGGTATGGAAGATTGTTCGCTGATAAGATTCGTTTTGTCAAACTTTCGAAGGGATGTTTCTGGACGAATTTTGATGTATTTTTCTAATTTTTTTCTAAAATTTGAAAATACTTGTGGAATATGATTGATATCAATATTGATATCATCAGGATGGTATAAAAACTGATTGTAAATTTCTTCTAAAGCAATATTTGTAGGAAGTTGATCTTGAACAGCATCCGTTATTTTGATTTCTTCAGAGGTCCATTCTTTTTGCTTATAGATTCGGTCAATATCGTAGTTTTTACAAATACGGTTGATTCTATTTTCAGGTTTTTCAACATAGACAAGTAGAGATATGTTTTTTTGAAGTAATTCTTTTCTTAAACATTCAAGAGTTTCGAGTAAGAATTGAATTCTAAAAACCTCCATCTTTCTGAAACCAAATTGATTTTTGTCAAACCATCTCGGATCAATGAAAAAAACAGTGATTAATTTTTGATGATCTTTGGAAGCTTTTGAAAGAACTTCATGATCATGTATTCTTAAATCATTGCCAAACCAAACTAAACCTGTTGTATTATTTTTGACCATTTTACAATGAGTTAAATGATTTATTTTTTTTGTTTCTTTTGCATCTTTCACTACAATATTTTACATCCTCCCAATTCTTTTCCCACTTCTTTCTCCAAGTGAATGGTCTTAGACATACCAAACATGTTTTTTGGGGTAAGAATTGTTTTTTCATGAATCTGATTTTATGATTCTATTGATCATACCATTAAAAACAAACCAATGAAAGGGAGTAACCAAATACCAATACATTCTTCCCAAAATTCCCTTGGGTCGAAATGTTGCTGTTTGGTATAATATGTCATCTTCTATTCTAAATTCTAACCAAGCCTCTCCTGGGAGCTTCATCTCGGCATATAATAGAAGTTTTTGTTGTTTTTTATCTGCATAAATGACTCTCCAAAAATCCAGTGCATCTCCAACTAATAGTTCTGTTGAGTTTCTCCTACCTCTTCTCAAACCAGTACCTCCCATAAACTGATCTAATATGCCTCTAATTTTCCATAAAATATTTCCATAATACCACCCATTATTTCCACCAATAGACCAAATTTTATTTAAGGTAGTTACACGATCGATTACTTTTCGTTTTTTTAAATCTTGATAACATCCATATTTGGGAACATTGATAAATCGATGAATGTAGTCTTTTAAATGACCACTGCTGATGTAAGAATCTTTCCAGCTAGAAATGATACTGTTTTGTTCAATTTTAACAAATGCTAATTCTACCGCTGTCTTGTAATTCATGGGTTTTACATCAAGAATGTGATTGATGTTTGATTTTTCACCAATAATTTCTATCCCCATGCTGTTCACTAAAGAGCAGGCTAATTTGTAGGATGTAGAAGTTACAAAATACAACCAATATGATGATAGTCTTGGAGTCATTACAGGAATGGTGATGATGGTTCTCTGCAGGTCGCGTACTTCTGCAAATTGCAGCAACATTTGTTTGTAAGTAAGAATTTCAGGGCCAAAAATATCAAAGGATTTGTTGTACAATTCTTTTTTGTCAATGGCTTTTGTTAAAAAAGCCAATACATCTCTAACCCCTATGGGTTGAGTTTTGGTATTTAACCACTTAGGTGTGACCATAAGAGGTAATTTTTCAACCAAATCTCTGATGATTTCAAATGACGAGCTCCCAGAACCAACAATAATTCCTGCTTTAAATGTGGTCAATGCATATTGTTTCGATTGAAGAGTATTTTCGACATTTTTTCTAGAGAGTAGGTGTTTAGAAAGTTTTGTATCGTTTGTAATTCCGCTTAAATAAATTACTTGATTAACGGTTGTTTTTTCAAGTGCTCTTTTGAAATTAAATGCACATCGTTCTTCTAGAATATGAAACTCTTTCGCAGAATTGGACATGGAATGGATTAAGTAAAAGGCGATGTCAATTTTTGACGGAATCACATCTAATGAGTCCGCTTTTAAAAAATCAAGTTCTATGAATTCAATATTATTTTCTTGAGGATATAAATGTTCAACTCTAGCAATATCTCTTACAGCACAAATCAAATGGTATCCTTTGTTTAATAATATTGGAATTAAACGTTTACCGATATAACCTGTCGCTCCTGTTATGAGAATATTCATCTTATTTTACATTATCGATTGTCTTAGGTCTTTGATATTCAAATCTTGTGATTGATTTTGCAATAGCGTAAGCATCCAGGCCGTTGATGGCAGCAGTATTTCCTTTTGATAAATTTAAAAATCCATCATCTTCAATCAATTCATCTTTGATGTAAAGATTTTTAATTTCACCGATGATATGAATGACATTGTTGGATTTAATTAGATACTCCTCAACAAAAGTCATTTCAATTTGAACTGGAGAATCTTTCACATAAGGAGCGATACAACCCTCACGAAATACAGGCTCTAGAGAGGTCATGTCAAATTCGGAGATTTCTTCTTTGTATTTTGCAGATGTATGATGCGCATCTTTGATGATGTCCTCAAATACATGATTGATTGTAAAAACTCCAGATTCTTTGATGTTTTTGTAAGTATCTCTTGGGACCGTTGTAGGTCTTAGAATGAATCCTAGTGTCGGAGGATTAGACCCTAAATGAGTTACAGAACTAAAAATAGCCACATTAGAAACCCCGTCTTTTGAAATCGACCCAATCAAATTTGCAGATTTATATCCAGAACAAGAATTAATCAAGTTAATTCTTGTTATTTTATCTAGTTCATTGATATGATCTCTTGAATAATGCATCTATAATTTTTGATAATTATTAATTTGGATGTCTTTAGCTTTTAAATCGAACATAAGGTTATACAATCCAAAAAAAGTTCTATTAATATAAATAAAATGCTTGGAACCTCTATTTCCGTTCATCTGTCTCAATTCTGTGCTTTTGCTATAACGTTCACCTAATTCTGTAATCTTATTGAAAAACTCCGAATCAGAAAAGTCAAATGTTTCTTGATTAAAAGGTTTGGTAAATAGACTTAATAACTCATAAAATAACTCTTTGAAGAAAAGAATTTCTTCACTAGAATCATCGGGTCTTAATATTTCTAATTCGTATAATTTTTTTGAGAAAAATTCTGGATTCTCAATATTTTTATGAACCGCCAATTCAAAGTAGGGGACATAAAAATCGTGAGGAATGGATTTCATACAACCAAAATCCAATGCAATTAACTCACCTTTGTTGGATACTAAAAAATTTCCTGGATGAGGATCGGCATGTACTTTTCTTAAATTGTGTAATTGATGCATGTAAAAATCCCACAGAGCTTGTCCAATTGTATTTGACAATTCTTGATCGCTGTTTTTAGCACTGAATTCGGAAAGATGTTGGCCATTCATCCAATCCATTGTAATGATTTTATCAGAAGAGATCTCAGAATAATAATTGGGGAATTTTAAATTCGGAATGTGTTTGCAATTTTCAACCAATTCTTTGCTTTGTTCAACTTCTAGTACATAATTGGTTTCTTCTACTAATTTTTCTTCAACCTCTTTGAAATATTTATCAGAATCTTTCCCTTTGATATTAAACATTCGAATGGCGATTGGCTTTACAAGCGATAAGTCCGAAGCAATACTATCGGCGACCCCTGGATACTGAATTTTGACAGCCAATTTTTTTCCATTTTTTTCAGCTTTGTGAACCTGACCAATACTTGCTGCATTGACAGAGGTTGAATCAAACTTATCATAAATTTGATTAGGGCTTTTACCAAAATATTTCTTAAATGTTTTGATGACTAATGGAGGAGATAACGGAGGAACAGAAAATTGGGCCAGAGAGAATTTTTCTACATAAGCTTGAGGTAAAATGCTTTTTTCCATACTGAGCATTTGAGCAACTTTTAATGCACTTCCTTTCAATTTTTTTAAACCGTCATATATATCCTCAGCGTTGTTTTCATTCAGCCGATTCTTGGCATCTTTTTCATTTTTGGTAAGTTTATCACCATAGTACTTTATGTAATTTACTCCTACCTTGGCACCGGTTTGTACCAATTTTGATGCCCTTAAAATTTTAGATGTTGGGATATGATCAATTGTTTTCATTCCACTTAGTGCATGTGAATTTTTTCTTTAAACAAAAATTTACCTAAGTCAATAATACTTTTTACAGGCGTATTGTCGAGAATGTCAAAACTAGCATTCACAGATTTCTCAATAAAAATATCTGTTTTTTCAAAAGAAGGTGAGGAATCATCTAACCAAAATTTGATTGTAGTCAGCAATTGAAACCATGCAGATTCTTTTATTGATCTTTGCTGTATTTTCTCAAAGCGATCATTCTTTAGGTCAATTGTTTCGATGTGTAAAGATTCAATAAACTCACAAAATACTTTTTTGAGCTCCCCCAGTGACTTCAATCCTTTAAGATGATTGTTTTTACCTTTGTTTAAAGAAAAGACAACATAACTTCTGTTGGCAGTTAGATTTTCGAAAAATGTAAAATAAAAACTTAATAATTTGTTACGAGAATTGTAATTTTGGAATGCTTCATTGAGTTCTAAAAGTTTCATTGTATTGCTGTAAAAGCTTTTGAATACTCCTGTTTCAATGGCTTCAAATGAACTAAAATGCTCATAAAATAAAGTCTCTTCAAAATTATTTATTTTAGCAAATTTATAGACAGATGAAGGATTGCTACTGTGTTCTAAAACGTATTCCATATACATGGAAACGATCGCATCTTTTGTGATTTTTTTCTTTTTTGCCATAATAGTTTCTATATAAGGCATAAAAATACAAAATGTTTAAGTAAATTATTAAAACATTAAACAAAAGGATTTGTTAAAATTATTCAAATGAAATCAAAAAAAATTACATTTGTATTCTCTAAAATTAAAATAAATGTCTGAAGAAATTGAAAATATAAAATGCTTAATTATTGGGTCAGGACCTGCAGGTTATACTGCAGCGATATATGCTGCTAGAGCAGATATGAAACCAATCATGTACACGGGCTTACAAATGGGGGGACAGCTTACCACAACTACTGAGGTTGATAATTTTCCAGGATATGCCAATGGAACTGATGGTACTGCAATGATGGAGGATCTAAAAAAACAAGCAGAACGATTTGGTACAGAGGTTCGTTTTGGAATGGTAACAAAAGTTGACCTGAGTGATCAAGTAGGAGGGATTCATAAAGTTACTGTGGATAATTCCAAACAAATTGAAGCACATACCGTCATCATTTCTACTGGAGCCACTGCAAAATATTTAGGACTTGAAAGTGAACAACGTTTGATTGGAGGTGGAGTGTCAGCTTGTGCAACTTGTGATGGTTTTTTCTACAAAGGTCAAGATGTTGTTGTGGTTGGAGCTGGAGATACCGCTGCGGAGGAAGCCACCTATTTGGCCAATATTTGCAATAAGGTTACGATGTTAGTTCGTAAAGATTATATGCGAGCTTCTAAGGCGATGCAACACCGAGTAAACAAAACAAACAATATTGAGGTTTTATTCAATACTGAATTGGATGAAGTGTTAGGGGATACTGTTGTTGAAGGGGTAAGAGTTGTCAATAATATTACAGGAAATAAACATGAAATTTCAATAACTGGCTTATTCATAGCTATTGGCCACAAACCCAATACAGATTTATTTAAAGATGTTCTTGAAATGGATGAAACAGGGTATTTAATCACTCAAGGAAAAACAACAAAAACGAATTTACCAGGAGTTTTTGCAGCTGGAGATGTTCAGGATAAAGAATACAGACAAGCTGTGACTGCTGCAGGAACAGGATGTATGGCCGCATTGGATGCAGAACGTTATTTAGGTGCTTTGGAATAATTATTATCAAGTTAAGACGCTATAAGTAATTAATTTATAGCACTTTAATAATAAATGATTCATAAAGTGTATATTGTAAAAAAAATCGATCAAAATGATATATCCAATATTTTCAAAGTTATCTACAATGAAAAGAAATTTCGTATTCTTTTTTTGTATTTCATTTCTTTTTCAAAGTTGTGATACTTCTGATTTTAAATACACGATTGAAACAGATGTCAATCCAAATGAAATTTCTCCTCTAACAGCCATGCTGAACATCAAGTCAGAAAAGCCGTGTAGTGTTAGTGTGAAGGTTTTGGGGGATATTCCTGTTCAACATTCTTATGAAGATACAGATACTATTTTGTCCATTCCTGTTTTAGGTTTGTATCCAAACCAACTCAATAAAGTGGAGGTCACACTTAATTTTGAAGGTGAGCAAGTTATAGATATTGTTAAAATCAAGACTCCAGAAATTCCAGAATTTTTTCCTAGTATTCGAGTAAACACATTAGAAAAAGATTTGATGGAACCTGGAATGCATGCGATGGATATCCATTTTGCAAATTTTGGAAAATTTCGTTCTCTTCCCATCATTTTTGATGATAATGGACAAATTAGATGGTATTTAGATTTGAGTTTTCATGGAGCAATGGTTGGACCTTTTCAGAAAATTAAAAATGGAAATATCTTAGTTGCTGGCAGAAGAACAATTTACGAATTTGACATGCTTGGAAAGCTATATGACAAAACAACGATTGATCCTAATTATGGGATTCATCACGATGTTTTAGAATTGCCAAACGGAGATTTATTGTTATGCGTAGGAACTAGAGATGCTTACATAGAGATCGATGGTAAAACAATCTTATCAGATAGTGATTTCATTATTCATTTTGATCGAAAAAAATCTAAAATTCTCAAAAAATGGGATTTAGCTAAGCATTTAGATGTTAGCAGAGATGATTTAAACTTCTTTAGAAATGGTGATTGGCTTCATATGAATGCTCTAGAATTTGATGATAGAGACAGTACAATTATTGTTTCTGGAAGAAACCAAGGTTTGGTAAAAATATCCTGGGATGATCAATTGAAATGGATCATGTCACCGAAACAGAATTGGGGAAAATCGGGTAGAAAAGGTCAGGGATACGAAACAAAACCTTTTTTATTGACCCCAGTTAATCAAGAGGGTAAATCGTATGATCATGAGATTCAAATAGGGAACAAAAGTGCTGATGATTTTGATTATCCTTGGGCACCTCATGCTCCATCATTATTACCCAATGGAAACATCATCGTATTTGATAATGGTACATTTAGAAATTATAACAAGAACAATCCGTATTCCAGAGCTGTAGAGTATGAGCTTGATGAAGCCAATAAAACTTTCAAGCAAATTTGGCAGTATGGTAAAAAAAGAGGGGATCAATTATTCTCCAGTATTGTAAGTGATGTTGATTATCTAGCCAATACAAAAAATATACTCATGACCTCTGGATTTATAAGTCCAAGAAATATTCACAGAGCTAAAATTGTTGAAATTTCTCCCAAGACAAACAAAGAAGTTTTTGAGGCTACTGTTTTTTTTAAAAGTGTGAATAAAGGTGAAAAGCCTGGATGGGGGCAAACAGATATTTTATATCGATCTGAAAGAATGGAACTAAAGAATTAGCGCTTAACAATCCTAATTTATTTTCTTATAAGAAAAGACCCTCTGATATTGAGGGTCTTTTTTTTTTTTTAAATCTAAGATTTTAAATTTAGGTTTATTTTTAAAAGCAATAAGTATTTTCAGCCTTTAATTTTTCAGCGATTGTGTTACGAAGTGCAATTACATTTGGATAGTTTGTGTACTTTGTAAAACGTTTCAATCCCATCAATAACATTCTTTGTTCATCTCCTTCAGCAAAAGAAATGATACCTTCTCGGCCATTTTTCATAACGATTTCAATGGCATTGTAGAGATAAAGTTTTGCCATGGCAATTTGACCTTCCTGAGTTTCTTTACCGAAACGTTTTGCATTCTTTTCAGTTCTAAGAATTGTTGATTCTGCCATATAAATTTCATTTAAAATGTTAGCAGCTGCCATTAACAATTGCTGATGTTTGTCTAAATCTGGTCCATATTTTTGGATTGCAGACCCTGCAACCATTAAAAATACTTTTTTCATTTTGGCAATCATTTCCTTTTCCTCAGCAAAAAGCTCTGAAAAGTCAGGAGTTTCAAATGACGGAATTCCCATCAATTCGTTTGCTATTGAGGTCGCTGGACCAAGGAGATCTAGATGTCCTTTCATTGCTTTTTTAATGAGCATTCCGATGGATAACATTCTATTAATTTCATTAGTTCCCTCGTAAATTCTTGAAATACGAGCATCACGCCATGCAGCTTCCATCGGTGTTTCTTCTGAGAACCCCATTCCTCCAAAAATTTGAATACCTTCATCTGCACAAGCTTGAACATCTTCTGATACAGTTACTTTTAAAATAGAACACTCGATGGCGTACTCTTCTACCGCTTTTAATTCAGCTTCTTGATGAGAGTTTCCAGCCGCTAATCTCATCGAGATTCTGTCTTCAATGTCCTTGGCAGCTCTGTAGGAAGCAGACTCACCAGCATATGTATTTGTTGCCATTTCTGCCAATTTTGCTTTGATGGCTCCAAAGTCTGCAATGGAAGTTTTAAATTGTTTTCTTTCGGTTGCATATTTGATGGCAGTGTCTGTGACTCTTCTTTGTGAATCAATACAAGCAGCTGCTAATTTGATTCTTCCTACATTCAACGCATTAACAGCAATTTTAAATCCACCACCTCTAATAGAGAGCATGTTTTCAACTGGAACAACAGTATCATTAAAAAATACTTGACGTGTTGAACTGGCTCGAATCCCTAGCTTACGTTCTTCCTCACCCAAAGTGATTCCATTTGGATTTTCTGGATCGTATTCTACAATAAATCCTGTGATATTTTTGTCATTTTCAATGCGTGCAAAAACAATCATCAAGTTGCAAAAACCTGCATTTGAAATCCACATTTTTTGCCCATTGATTTTGTAAGAGGTTCCATCCTCAGAAATTTCAGCCGTTGTTTTTCCAGAATTGGCATCTGATCCAGCACCAGGTTCGGTCAAACAATAGGATCCCATCCATTCTCCACTTGCTAATTTTGGAACATATTTTTGTTTTTGTTCTTCCGTACCGTACAATGTGATTGGCATGGTTCCAATCCCTGTATGAGCACCAAAAGCTGTACTAAATGAACCATTACCGCTTGAGATATATTCACAAGTAATCATGGTTGAGACAAATCCCATTCCTAAACCGCCGTATTCTTCCGGAACTGCAACTCCCAAGAAGCCTAGTTCACCAGCTTTTCTCATGACCTCTTCGGTAAGCTTGTAGTCTTTAGCCTCAAAACGGTCTTTGTGAGCTACAATTTCACGATCGTTAAACTCTTTGACAGCATCACGCATCATGATTTGCTCTTCCGAAAAATCTTCAGGGGTAAAAATATCTTCACAATTTGATTCTTTTATTAAAAATTGTCCTCCTCTAAGAATCTCTTTTTCTATTGTTTCCATGATCTGTTATTTCTATTAGTGTTTAATTTAAAAATTCAAAAATACCTGCTGCTCCTTGACCCGTTCCCACACACATGGTAACCATACCGTGTTTTCCTGTCATTTTTCTTTGACGCATTTCATCAAATAATTGAACTGAAAGTTTCGCTCCAGTACAACCTAGAGGATGTCCAAGAGCGATAGCTCCTCCATTTACATTGATTATTTCTTGATTCAATCCAAGCTCTCGAATGACAGCCAGGGATTGTGAAGCAAAAGCTTCATTTAATTCGATTAATTCAATATCATTTTGTTGAAGACCAGCTTGTTTTAATGCTTTTGGAATCGCAGCTACAGGTCCAATTCCCATAATTCTTGGAGGGACTCCAGCAGCGGCATAACTTACCATTCTTGCAATGGGTTCAAGATTTAATTCTTTGACCATCTCTTCACTCATTATCATTACAAACGCTGCACCATCACTCATTTGAGATGAATTTCCTGCAGTAACACTTCCTCCCTGAGCAAAGACAGGTCTTAACCTTTGTAAGCCTTCAATATTCGATCCTTTTCTGGGTCCTTCATCTTTTTGGACTATGTATTTTTTTGTTGCTTTTTTTCCATTTTCATCAATGAAAGTTTGTTCAACTTCGATGGGTACTATTTGGTTTTGAAAACGATTTTCTGATTGGGCTCTTAACGCTTTTAAATGAGAATTTAGAGCAAATTCATCCTGATCTTCTCTAGATATTTTAAATTCATTGGCAACTGCCTCAGCAGTATTTCCCATTCCCCAATAATACTCCTCGTGACCTGCAGCGACTGTATTGTAGTTCAATTCAGGTTTAAATCCTGTCATTGGAACAGAACTCATACTTTCGGAACCTCCAGCAATGATGCAATCAGCCATTCCTGATTGAATTTTTGCAACTGCCATCCCAATTGTTTCTAATCCAGAAGAACAAAAACGATTCACTGTAACACCAGGAACGTCCTCAACTTTTAATCCCATCAGCGAGATCAATCGAGCCATATTTAAACCTTGCGATCCCTCTGGCATTGCATTACCTACAATCACATCATCGATTCTTTTTTTATCAAAATCAGGCAATTCATTCATCATGTATTCGATGGTTTCTGAAGCCAATTCATCAGCTCTTTTAAATCGAAACAATCCTTTTGGGGCTTTCCCAACTGCTGTTCTGTATGCTTTTACTATATATGCTGTTTTCATAATTCTTAGTTTCTTAAAGGTTTACCAGTTTTTAACATATGCTGAATTCTTTCTAAAGTTTTTCGTTCTGAACACAAACTTAAAAACGCTTCACGTTCAATATCTAATAAATATTGCTCAGTGACTTTGGTAGGTTCAGATAAATCACCACCAGCCATTACATAAGCTAATTTGTTGGCAATTTTTTGATCATGTTCAGAAATATAATTACTAGCCTCCATAGAGTCTGTACCAACTAGGAACATCCCCAAGGCCTGTTTTCCTAAGACAAGAACGTCTTTTCTTTTTGCTGGCTGAGTATAGCCTGCTTCTGCCATCAATACAGCATGCTTTTTTGCTTGAGCTATTTGACGATCTTTGTTTACAACAACAATATCTTTTCCTTTTTGAAGTAATTGTAAATCGAAAGCTTCATATGCAGAGGTCCCAACTTTTGCCATTCCTATGGTTAAAAAATGTTCTTGTAAAACATTCAATTGTACGTCTCCCTTATGAAATAAGTCTGAGGCCCTCAAAGCCATTTCTTTTGAGCCTCCTCCTCCTGGGATCACACCAACACCAAATTCTACAAGTCCCATGTAGGTTTCTGCAGCTGCAACAACTTTATCAGCATGCAATGATATTTCACAACCACCACCTAAGGTCATTCCATGAGGAGCAACAACAGTTGGGATTGATGAATATCTCATTCGCATCATTGTATCCTGAAAATATTTGATAGCCATATTTAATTCTTCATATTCTTGTTCTACAGCCATCATAAAAATCATACCTATATTTGCACCAACTGAAAAATTAGCACCCTGATTCCCCACAACCAAACCTTGATAGTTTTTCTCTGCCAAATCAATTGCGGTATTGATTCCTGCTAAAACATCACCACCAATTGTATTCATCTTAGATCTAAACTCAAGATTTAAAATACCATCTCCTAGATCTTCAATAACTGATTCAGAATTTTCCCAAACCATATTTGATTTTCGAATGTTATCTAAAATGATGAACGAATCTTGTCCTGGTTTTTTGAGTTGTTCTTTTTGTGAAATATCATAATAATAGGTGGCTCCATTTTTAATCGTGTAGAATGAAGTTTCCCCTTTTTCTAACATTTCTTTCACCCAATCAGCGGGTTCTTTACCTTCCTGTTTCATGATTTCTACTCCTTCAGCAACTCCTACAGCATCCCAAATTTCGAATGGGCCATGTTCCCATCCAAATCCAGCTCTTAAACCATCGTCAATTCGGTATAGTTCGTCAGAAATTTCAGGAATTCTATTTTGCACATAAGCAAACATAGCAGCAAATGATTTTCTATAAAATTCTCCTGCTTTATCTTTTCCTGAAACCAAGACTTTGAATCGATCATATACGTTATCAATGGATTTGGTCAGTTCTAACGTTGAAAATTTAGGGCGAATTTTTTTTCGATATTCAAGAGTGTTTAGATCTAAAGACAGGATTTCTCTTTTTCCGTTGGCGTCTTTGGTCATTTTGTAAAATCCTTGTTTCGTCTTACTCCCTAACCAATTATTCTCCATCATTTTATTGACAAATTCTGGAATTACAAACTGATTATTCATTTCATCATTAGGACAATTTTCTTTCACTCCATTGGCTGTATGAACCATGATGTCCAATCCTACGACATCAATTGTTCTGAAAGTTGCTGATTTTGGACGACCAATAACAGGACCTGTTAATTTGTCTACCTCTTCAATAGTTAATCCCATTTCCTTCACAACATGAAATAGATTCATGATGCCAAATATTCCAATTCTATTTCCAATAAAAGCCGGTGTGTCTTTAGCCAATACTGAAGTTTTTCCTAAAAATTGTTCTCCATAGGATAATAAGAAGTTAGTAACTTCTTGTTTGCATTTAGGACCAGGAACAACTTCGAAAAGTTTTAAATATCTTGGTGGATTGAAAAAGTGAGTTACTGCAAAATGTTGTTGAAAATCATCACTTCTTCCCTCATTCATAAACTTGATAGGAATACCAGAAGTATTTGAAGTAACCAAGGTTCCAGGAGTTCTGTATTTTTCGATTTGCTCAAAGACGCTTTTTTTGATGTCCAAGCGCTCCACAACAACTTCCATCACCCAATCTACCCCTTTAATTAAATGCAAATCATCTACTAAGTTACCTGTAGAAATTCTATCGACAAATTTTTTATTGTAGATGGGAGAGGGTTTTGATTTTAAAGAATTGGCCAATGCATTATTTACGATTCTATTTCGAACTAATTTGTTTTCTAAAGTAAGTCCTTTGGCCTTTTCTTTTTCATTTAGTTCTCTTGGAACAATATCCAATAAAAGAACTTCAACACCAATATTAGCAAAGTGACAGGCAATTCCGCTTCCCATGATTCCGGAGCCAATGATTGCTACTTTTTTTATTCGTCTATTCATTTGTTTTGATTTATTTGTATCGCTTTATTGTCGATGGTTTATTCTTGATAAATTTTTTTATCTGAGATGAGCTTATTGATGGTTGATGTTACTTTGAAAAATGCTTCAAGTTCATCACTTGTGACATTTTTTGAGATGGTATTATTAAAGATAATGACAGATTCTTTGGACAATTCTCTCATTTCTCTACCGTAATCTGTCAACTTAATAATGACACCTCTTCCATCATTGGGGTTTTTCTCTCTGTAAATAGCCCCTTTGGATTCCATGGTTTTAAGAATACGAGATAAACTTGTTGATTCCATTCCCATCAGGGGGCCAAGTGAGGTTGAGGGTGTTCCATGATCATAATCGATATTCAACAAAACAAAACCTGTGGCCATTGTACTTTCGTACATGGCTGCCCTTTCATTGTAAAGTTTTGCAACCGCTTGCCAAGTAGCTCTCAATTGATGATCGATGGATTTGTTTTTCTTCATTTTTCCAAAGATATAAAAATTTACTATGCACGCATAGTAAATTGAAAAAAATTATGCATGCATAGTATTTTTTAAATTAATGAATCCCTAAGATGGAGTGTGTGGGACTAATTTATTTAGAAACTTTTATAAATATGTTTACTTTTAAAAAAAAGAATTTAACTTAGTTTTTGAAAATTAGAGGATTCATTGTTTCTCTTTTAAGTTAGGATTTAATAATGATCAATCAATATTTTTAATCAATATACCTATGAGTAAGATTTTAATAATAGAGGATGAAGCTGCCATTCGAAGAGTTTTAATAAAAATCATTTCGGAAGAAAATGAGACGTACCAAATGGATGAGGCTGAAAATGGATTGCAAGGGTTTGAAAAAATTAAAAACAATGATTTTGATTTGGTTTTATGCGATATCAAAATGCCCAAAATGGATGGTGTGGAAGTTTTAGAAAAAGTTAAGAAGATAAAACCTGAAATCCCCTTTGTGATGATTTCGGGTCACGGAGATTTGGAGACAGCAGTTAATTCAATGCGTCTGGGGGCTTTTGATTACATATCAAAACCACCAGATTTGAATCGTTTACTCAATACAGTAAGAAATGCTTTGGATCGAAAGGTTCTGGTTGTAGAAAACAAACGTTTAAAGAAAAAAGTCAGCAAAAATTACCAAATGATTGGTGATAGTCAGGAGATTATTCACATCAAAGAAATGATAGAAAAAACTGCTCCAACAGATGCCCGTGTTTTGATTACAGGTCCAAATGGAACCGGAAAAGAACTTGTTGCTCACTGGTTGCATGCAAAATCTCACCGTTCTCAATCTCCAATGATCGAAGTAAATTGTGCAGCAATTCCTTCTGAACTGATAGAAAGTGAATTATTTGGTCATGTCAAAGGGAGCTTTACTGGAGCCAACAAAGATAGATCAGGAAAATTTGAATCAGCAAATAAGGGAACTATTTTCCTTGATGAGATCGGGGATATGAGTTTATCTGCTCAAGCAAAAGTTTTAAGAGCCTTGCAAGAAAATAAAATTCAAAGAGTAGGAAGTGATAAGGATATTAAAGTAGATGTGAGGGTAGTAGCTGCAACAAATAAAGATTTAAAAAAGGAAATTAAAGAAGGAAGATTTAGAGAAGATTTATACCATCGATTGGCTGTTATTTTAATCAAGGTTCCTGCTTTGAACGATCGAAGAAGTGACATTCCTCTATTAGTGAGTCATTTTTCCAATAAAATTGCATTAGAACAAGGAACTACAAAAAAAGAATTTTCGGACCAGGCTATTTCTCTCCTACAAGATTATGATTGGACGGGTAATATTAGAGAATTGAGAAATGTAGTTGAACGACTTATTATTCTTGGAGAAAAAGAAGTTTCAGAAAAAGATGTCAAACTTTTTGCCAGCAAATAAGACAAAATTATGGTGATATTCATGTATCATAATTAAATCTTATACCATCATAAGAAAATCTCATTACTTTTTTTTGCAACCAAAGAGAATCATTAAATATCTTTGCAAAAATTTTTTAATCCATAAAACAAAAAATAAAAAAAATGGCAACTATCGTAGGTAAAAAATTTCCTAACATCTCAGTAAACGCAATGGATGAAATGGGAGATACTATCAAAATTAATGTACTTGAAGAAGCAGTAAACAATGGAAAAAAAGTGTTACTTTTTTGGTATCCAAAGGATTTTACATTTGTATGTCCAACAGAATTACACGCATTTCAAGAAGCCCTAGGTGAATTTGAAAAAAGAAATACAATCGTCATTGGAGCTTCTTGTGATACTCCAGAGGTTCATTTTGCTTGGTTGAGTACAGAAAAAAGTAATGGAGGTATTGAAGGAGTTACTTATCCTATCTTAGCTGACAGCAATAGAAATTTATCAAGCATTCTTGGTATTTTAGATATTACCGAAGAAATTTATGATGAGGAAACGGATACAATTCAAGTGGTTGGAGATAATGTAACTTACAGAGCTACTTATCTAATTGATGAAGAAGGAACTGTTTTTCACGAAGGGATTAATCACATGCCCCTTGGAAGAAATGTAAACGAATTTTTACGTTTAATTGATGCGTATACTCACGTTCAAATTAAAGGAGAGGTTTGTCCTGCAAATTGGGAAGAAGGTAAAGATGCGATGTCTGCTACAACTTCTGGTGTTTCCGAATATTTATCAAATAACTAGAGTTTAATTCAGTTATTTTCATACTGATTTGCTAAACTAAACCCATTGAAATGCTTGAAGAATTAAAACAAGATAATCTCGCAGAGATTGTCGCAAATCATTCAAAAGTTGTGGTTCAATACTCAGCTACTTGGTGTGGTAATTGTCGAATTATGAAGCCTAAGTTTAAAAAATTAGCTTCTCAAAACGAAGATACCCTATTCATCATTGCAGATGCTGAGAAGTTTCCTGAAAGTAGAAAATTAGCAAATGTTAATAATTTACCAACCTTTGCTAGTTTTTCAAATGGAAATATGCTAGACCAAGTCCAAACAAATAAGTTTGATGTGTTGAAAAACTTTTTAGGCTTAGATTAACTTCAAAAGATCGTGTTATTTAAAAATAGCAATATGAAATAACACGATCTTAAAAAAAAATCTATACAATGAGATTACCTTTTATAAAGCACTTGACAAAGTTTATTGAAGATAATGATCAAGATTATGTATTGGAGACCATTGAAACTCTCGAAGATCTTACGGAATTATCTTCTTTAAAAGATGAAGAGTTAGATGTGATTGGGGAATTAATTTCCAATATGTATGGTGCCATTGAAGTCAATAAATTGATTCATGAGGGACTGTCAAAAAAAGAAGCTCTCAATACTTTTATGAGTAGAGTTATGGGTTCTATTGATTCTTGATTTCTCCAAGATTCCAATAAATTAAAATTCTTTTTAAGAAAATAACAAGTACTTTATTTTTCGATTCTTCAAAAATAAATGATCAATTGCTCATGATTAACTTCTGGATATATGCGCATAAAATTGTTTTTTAGTATTGAAAAAAGACAAACATAATGATGCTTTTTATGCATTTAATTATGTACTTTTAAAAGATAAAAAATCATATTTATATATGGAGTTGAAGTTGACCAAACCAATTGTTTTTTTTGATTTAGAAACTACAGGAATTAATATTGGAAATGATAGAATTGTAGAAATATCCATGCTAAAAATTTTCCCAGATGGGAAAAAACAGAGCAAAACATGGTTAGTGAATCCTGAAATTGAAATTCCTAAAGAAGTCAGTGCTCTTCATGGCATTACAAATGAGCAAGTCGTCACAGAACCAACGTTTAAAGAACTGGCAGAATCGATCAATGAGATGATTGCTGATGCTGATTTGGCGGGATTTAATTCCAATCGTTTTGACATTCCGTTACTCGCTGAAGAATTCTTAAGAGTTGGGATGGATTTTGATATGAACGACAGAAAATCAATTGATGTTCAGGTAATTTTTCATAAAAAAGAACAACGAACCTTAAGTGCTGGGTATAAATTTTACTGTGATAAGGAATTAGAGGATGCTCACTCTGCCGAGGCAGATACCCATGCAACCTATGAAATTTTAAAAGCACAATTAGATCGCTATGACGATATCGAAAATTCTGTTGAAGCATTGAGTCAATACTCTTCACATACTAAACGAGCAGACTTTGCAGGATTTATTTTGTTCAATGAGGAAGATCAAGAGATTTTCTCCTTTGGAAAATATAAAGGAAGAGTGGTGGAGGATGTTTTGAAAGAAAATCCTGGATACAATGCTTGGATTCAAAATGCAGATTTTCCATTGTACACTAAAAAAGTTTTACAATCGATTAAACAGCGAATGAGTGTTTCCAAAAATGAATTATCGGATTCTGAAAAGTTGCAAGCATTGCAGCAAAAATTTAATTTACGATAGACCATTATGTTTGTAAGATTTGAAAATTTACCCAAGCATTCAAGAGTTTGGATTTATCAATCAAACAGAGAATTTACTTCTTATGAAATTGAAGTTATTTCAGAAAAAACTGTTGAATTCATTGAACAATGGACAAGACATGGATCTGATTTGAAAGGTTCTTTTCAAATTAAATACAAACGATTTCTGGTACTGGCTGTAGATGAAGGGTTTAACAATGTTTCAGGCTGTTCAATTGACTCCTCTGTTCGTTTTATTCAAGAAATTGAGAAACAATTGAATGTTGATATGATGAATAAGATGAACATCTCTTTTAGGAAAGATGAGGATATTAAGATTTTGAAAATGAATCTCTTTAAAGCCATGGTTTTAGAGCATCGAATTACCTCTGACACCATAGTTTTCAATAATATGGTTGCTACTGTTGATCAATTAGAATCAGATTGGGAAGTTCCATTGACTGATAGTTGGCATAAACGCTTTCTACCGATATAAATTTAGGTACATGCATTATAAAAAGGTTTGTTTTGTTGTTTTTGTAATGATGCTGATAAAGGTTCATGGTCAAAATTTAGATCCTCTTCGAACCCATGATTATCATTTGCAAAATAAATGGGTAGATAGCATTTTAAATTCAATGACACTAGATCAAAAAATAGGTCAGTTGTTCATGGTTCAAGCTTATTCTAACCAAGATGAAGTTCACGAAAATAAAATTAAAGAAATGGTACAAAAGTATCATGTTGGAAATTTAATTTTTATGCAAGGAACGCCAATCAAACAAGCTCAACTTACCAATCTATATCAATCACTCGCAAAGGTTCCTCTGATGATTGGTTTTGATGGAGAATGGGGTTTAGACATGCGTTTGAAAAACTCCTATAAATTTCCTTGGAATATGACTCTAGGGGCTATTCAAGACAATTCTTTAGTTTATGAGTTTGGAAAGCATCTTGGAAAACATTGTCAACGAATGGGGATTCATGTGAATTTTGCACCAGTTGTGGATATCAATATCAATCCTGAAAACCCAATTATTGGCAATCGATCTTTTGGTGAAGACAAAAGAAATGTGACTCAAAAAGCCATTGTTTTTAGTCAAGGAATGCAGGAACAAGGTGTTTTGGCGAATGCAAAACATTTTCCAGGTCATGGAGATACAGCCGTAGACTCTCACTTAAAATTACCGGTTTTAAATTTTGATAAAGCCCGATTGGACTCCATAGAATTATATCCTTACAAACCCTTATTTGACGGTGGTATTGCTAGCGTAATGACGGCACATTTAAGCATTCCTGCTTTGGAATCGAATCCAAACCTACCTACTTCATTGTCACCTTCTGTTGTTTCAACACTTCTCAAAGAAAAACTTGGATTTTTAGGATTGGTTTTTACGGATGGTTTGAATATGAAAGCTGCTGCTAATTACTCGACATCTGCCGAAATTGATTTAGCAGCTATTCAAGCAGGTAATGATATTTTATTGATCCCTCAAGATGTTCCTGCTTCGTTTGATTTGATTAAAAAATCAATTGCCAATAAAACGTTAACGAAGGAAAGAATTGAGGAGTCTGTTCGTAAGATATTGTTAGCGAAATATAAAGTGGGGTTGCATCATTATCAACCCATAGATACTACGAATTTACTTCAAGATTTAAATGACCCTAAGGACGAAGCGCTGCATCGAAAATTAGTCAAGGCCTCTATGACTGTTCTTAAGAACAAAAAAGAGATTCTTCCCATCAAGGACTTGAAAAAAAATCAAAAGATTGCCTATCTGTCTTTTGGAGATGATTCTGGAGATGTTTTTTTTGAAAGCTTAAACAAATATATGGCAGTCGAGAAGGTTTCTACTGACAATTATGAAAAACTAAATCAAAATTTGTCTGATTTTGATTTGGTAATTATTGGACATCATCCTTCAAATGATCATCCCTGGAAACCTTTTAAATTTTCCAAAAATGAATTGAATTTATTGAATCAAATTGCTAAAAAAAATAAAATAATTCTTTCTGTATTTGCTAGTCCATATAGCCTATTGGATGTGGCATCATTTTCCAATATTGAAGGAATCATTGTTGCATATCAAAATAGTTCCATAGCTCAGCAGAATGCAGCTCAAGCAATTTTTGGCGCCATTGAAGCCAAAGGGAAATTACCGGTATCGATCAAACAAGATTTTCCTGTTGGAACAGGGATAGAAACAATAAATTTGAAAAGACTTCAGTATTCATCTCCAGAATCTGTTGGAATGTCCTCTGAAAAGTTATCTAAAATAGATTCAGTAGCTGAGATGGTTCTGACAAAAAATATGGCTCCTGGTTTACAAATATTAGTTGCAAGACATGGGCAAGTTATTTATCAGAAAAGTTTTGGATTTCATACGGATCGAAAAAAGTATTCAGTTAAAAATAATGATGTTTATGATGTGGCTTCGCTAACAAAAATATTAGCAACCTTACCGATGATGATGAAAGCTGAGGAGGAAAATAAGATACAGTTGAACGCTACGGTGAAAGACCTGCTACCAAAATTCAAAAAGTCAAACAAAGATACTCTTACAATTCAAGAGATCTTATCTCATTATGGGCGTTTGAAAGCATGGATTCCTTTTTATAAACTAACTCAAGATTCAATGACTAATTCCAATCTAAAGGAGTTTTATAGAACTAAAAAATCAAAAAAATACCCTGTAGAGGTTGCCGAAAATCTGTATTTAAATGCATCGTTTAAAGATTCTATATTCAAGTACATTAAAGATTCAGAACAAAGAGAGCAGTTGGAATACAAGTACAGTGATTTGGGTTACTATATCTTTCAAAAAGCCTTGGAGAGAAAATATAAAAAAAGCTTGGATATCTTAGTTCAAAATGAATTTTATGAATCATTAGGGGCCAATAAAATGACTTTTTTGCCTCTTAAAAAAATGAAAAAAAGTTCCATCATACCCACTGAAAAAGATGATTATTTTAGAAATCAATTGATTCATGGTTATGTACATGATATGGGGGCTGCTATGCTTGGAGGAGTAGGAGGGCATGCTGGTTTATTTGCTAACGCTAATGACATTGCAAAGATGATGCAACTTTATCTGCAAAAAGGATACTACGGTGGAAAACGTTATTTCTCAGCTGCAACTTTTGATAAATTTAATAAACGATATTATGAGAATCGAAATGTCCGAAGAGGTTTGGGTTTTGACAAACCTCAATTGGATCCAGAGATCAAAGCTACTTGTGGTTGTGTTTCTGATCAAAGTTTTGGACATAGTGGGTTTACTGGAACCTATACTTGGGCAGATCCCATGACTGAAATCGTTTATGTTTTTTTGTCCAACAGAGTTTATCCCAATATGGATAACCTTGGTTTAGTAGAGGAAGATATAAGAACCAAAATACAGGGAATTATTCAAGAGGCAATTCTTTCTGAATGATGTGAAATTTAGCATATAACAAGACTAAAAGTAACGAACAGCTGAAATATAAAAGTCCAATTTTCCAATGAAATAAGGAGGCAACAATATAGGTTTGAGTTAAATAGAATAAACCAAATGATAAAGTACCAATTCCATATCTGAAAGTATCTATAAATTCAAATTCATCAATCTTTTTCTTAACATATTTCCAGATCAACCAAGGAATAATGCTATTTAAGATAATCAATGGCTTAAAAAAACCAACCTTACTCACTTTTCTTTTTTGATTTATTATGTTACCCGATTTTACCATCATATTTATTTTGTTGACTTGAGTAAAATCTACATTCGCTTGCTGTAATTCTTTTAAAGTATGTTGATAATTTTTGTCTGCTGGGATATGCACAGAAAGACTCTGCATTTGATTAGAAATGGACTTTTTTAATTTCTTTATTTCATTGGTTAGGTCACCGACTTTATAGTAATCGTTGGCTGGGATGGGTTTGCCGTATTGTAAACAAACTTTTGTTGGAAATTGAGAGGGATTATCATAAGTGATTCCAACAGGAATAATTTGAATTTTTAATCTTGGATTCCTTTCCAACGCACCAAAAATAATTCTTGAAAAACCTTTACTTAAAGGCCTAATGGTTCTTCTTATATCATGACTTCCTTCAGGAAAAATCATGAGAGCTTTTTGATTGTTTAAGATTGAAAAGCATTGTTCAAATATTTTTTGGTTTTTACCAAGTTGTTGAATTCCGTCCCTTATTCTGTATATAGGCATTAGGTTAAGAGTTGAAAGAAATTTTCTGACTAAAGGTTTTTTAAAGACAGCTGCACGGACTAAAAAATGTTGAATTCTGGGATTATTAACTGCCACTATTAATGGGTCGATTAATCCATTAGGATGGTTCACCACAAATAACACAGCTCCTTTAGTTGGAATATTATCCTCTCCAATTACTTTAATTTTTTTTGTGTAAAAGAATAAAGACGATTTGATAATGATCTTAAAAAAAAAATACCAAAGAGTTTTCAATACGATAGGTTTTTTAATTAGTGTCAATTTTTCTCCCCCAATAGGTCCCTAAAGCCATCCCTGAAAAAATATCCCAAATACTCCAGAAAGCAGCTAATAGAGCCATCCCTCCTAATCCATCAAAAAATTGAAAAATTAATAATAACCCCAATCCTCCATTTTGAATTCCTGTTTCCATGGAAATGGTTTTACTATCTTTTGAGTTCAGACCAAAGCTTTTTGCTGAATAAAATCCAACAATAAAAGCACCTATATTATGAAAAATAACCAGTGCAGCTACCAGGTAAATATAATTTTTAAAAACATCCAAATTCTCGTAAAACGCAATCATAATCAGTATTAAAAATACAATCATTGAAAATGGTTTTAGATAACTTTCTATTTTCCTGGCCTTTTTCTCATAGAGGTGATTGACCAACATTCCTAAAACCAAAGGAATTCCTAAAATCAACAACACCAATTTAAATAATTCATAAGGATTCAATTCAACTGTTTTTAAAATTGAATTTGTAGGTGCATATAAGCCGCCCCAAAATTGAAGGTTAAAAGGCGTCATTATCAAACATATGATTGTTGCAAAGGCAGTTAAGCTTACTGATAATGCTGCATTCCCCTTTGCCATTTTTGTAAAAAAGTTAGAAACATTACCACCCGGACATGCGGCAATCATCATCATGCCTAGGGCGAAACTAGGATGAGGTTTTATCATGATAATGGCAAGGAAAGTTGTAAAAGGCAAAAGAATGAACTGAGAAAAAATACCCACCAAAAGAATTTTAGGCTTTTTAAGCAAACGATGAAAGTCATCTATTTTAATTCCCAATGCTACTCCAAACATAACAATAGCCAATGCAATGTTTAAAATCCAAAGAGATTCTGTATCAAAATTTATCTTGATATTATCTATTGGAATCTTTAGGTCAGTTTTTAAAAGCATATTCTATGATATTAGCCCCCATTTTTAAAGCTTTTAAACGAATTTTTTGAGGATTGTTATGAATTGACGCGTCTTCCCATCCATCGCTTAAATCAGTTTCATAGTCATAAAAACAGACCAATCTACCTTTGTAAAATAACCCAAAACCTTGAGGGGCTTTTTTATCATGTTCATGAATTTTTGGGATTCCATTTTTAAAGGAAAATGTTTGATTATAAATGGAATGAGTATTCGGAATTTCTTGAAATTTTAATTCAGGAAAAACTTTGATCAGCTCTCTTCTGATATAGGGATCAAGTCCGTAATTATCCGATATATGAAGAAATCCTCCTGAGATTAAATAGTTGCGTAAATTGAGTGCTTCTTGTTCAGTAAAATAAACGTTCCCGTGACCAGTCATAAAAACAATTGGAAAATTAAAAAGATCCTGATTTCCAACAGCAACAGTACTAGGAGGTGTTTTGATTTGAGTGTTAGAGTTATTGTTTGAAAATTCAATCAAGTTTGGTAAGGCCGTGGGGTTGGCATACCAATCACCACCACCATTATACTTTAGTATTGCCAATTCTTGGGCATAAGTATGAACAACAAAACTGATGAAAATAAAATATAATAATTTTTGTAAATACAAGTTCAATAAATTTGAAAAAGCAAGATAAGAAAACTTATTGATTGATAAATGAAATATTCTGAACTGCTACCAATGCAGCCGTTTCTGTTCTTAATCTAGTTTTTCCTAAGGTGATTGGAATGCAATTTGCCTTCAAACTATTTTCAACTTCATTGGTTGAAAAGTCCCCTTCAGGCCCGATTAAAATGGTAACATGTTCTTTAGGAGAGACAACAGATTTTAATAATTTTTTATCACCAATTCCACAATGAGCAATGCATACTTTTCCTATTTTGTCCTCTTCTAGAAACTGATCAAAAGTAATGGGTCTATTGATTTTTGGAATATGAAATTTTAATGATTGTTTTACAGCAGACAATATAATTTTTTCAAGCCTTTCTAATTTGACAATTTTCCGCTCAGAATTTTGACAGATGATCGGTGTAATTTCATCGATTCCTATTTCAGTGGCTTTTTCCAAAAACCATTCAAGCCTACTCATATTTTTTGTTGGGGCGATAGCAATATGTAAATAATAGTCTTTAGACGCTTCTTTCTTTTCTTTCCTAAGAATTGTGACAATGCACTTTTTATCATTTGCAGATATTATTTGACAGTGATACAGAACTCCTTTTCCATCCGTAATAAATATTGGATCTCCTTCTTTTTTTCTAAGTACTCTAACAATGTGTCTGCTTTCAATTTTATCGAAAGTAATTTGCAGAGTTTCTTGATCAATATTTGAATTAAAAAATAATTGCATTAGAGAGCCATTCTGTATGTTCTTCTTCTTTTATGTGTAATAGGATCAAAACTTTTCCATAATTGATGAATGGCAGTATTTTCCTCTAGTTCAGGGGTTCTAATTATTGTTTCAACACCGATGGCATTAAAAGTAGCGGTAAAACCATCAAAAATAATAGCCGTTATTCCTTTATTTTGATATTCTGGATCTACTCCAATTAAGTAAGAAGTTACATTTTTTGGTTTCTTTTTGGCACGCAATAAATAAAATAAACCAAAAGGAAATAACTTTCCTTTTGCTTTTTGTAATGCTTTGGCGAATGAGGGCATCATAATTCCAAAAGCAACGAGTTTTCCGTCAGAATCAATCACAAATTTGATGAAATCTGGATTGATAAAATTGATATATTTATTTTTGAAATAGTTTATTTGATTGTCTGATATGGGCACATAGGACGAAAGTTTAGAATATGTTTTATTAAATAAATCAAACATTTCATCTACATAGGGTAAGATGTCCTTAGTTTTTGAAAAACTTTGAGAAGTCAATTTAAATCTTCGTTGAATTAATTTAGAAATTCGTTCATAATATTGTGCATCTACATTAGCCAATTGAAATTTATTTTCTAAATATTCTTTTTCTTTTATAAATCCTAACTGCTCTAAATGATCTTTGTAATATGGATGAGAATACCAAGTTATCATGGTTCCAATATGGTCAAAACCTTCCGTTAATACACCAACTTTGTCTAAATTAGAGAATCCAACGGGACCTTCTATGTATTCTAGTTGACTTTTTTTTCCAATTTCTTGAACTTTTTCAATGAGCTTTTTTGTAACATTTATATCGTCAATTACATCATACCATCCAAAACGCATTTTTTTTATTTGTTGTTCTCTTACTTCATACCAGTTGATAACTGCGGCAATTCTTCCTACAATTTTTCCGTTTTTTATTGCGACAAAGAAACGAGCCTCTGCATTTTCAAATGCAGGATTTTGCTCTTTATCAAGAACATTCATCTCCTCTTTAATGATGGGAGGAACCCAATAAGGATTGTTTTTGTACAATGAAAAAGGAAATTTAACAAATTGCTTCATTTCTTTTTTGGTAATCATTTCTTTAAGTGTAATCATAGGGGGTAGATTATGCTAAATCATTATTTATCTTGATTTACTCGTCATTTTTATCTTTCTTTTTCTTCTTTGATTTCTTTTCTAATCGTTTTTGTTCTTTTTTTCTTTTAAGCTCATCTTTCTTAATTTCACGCTCTAGTTTTTTGATCTCACGTTCTAGTTGATCGGCTCCCTTTTCGGTATCCTTGATTTTCTCTTCCTTTTTCTCTTTTTTTGTTTTTTCCTTAAAGATACCAAATAAACCTTTTTTGGACCCATTTTCTTCAATCTCCTCATTTTGAGATTTATTTGTTTTTATTTTGGTTGGTTTGACTCTAGTCCTTTGAGGTCTAATTCGAATGGATTCATCTTTTTTTACTGGAGAATTTTGTTGAAGGTCTTCAACTGAATTATTATTAATAGATTGTAATGATTTGATTTTTAATGATGATGATTTTGACGATTTTCTTTTTCCTTTCTTTTTAAATAGGTTGGTAGCTTTGCTAAATAACCTTCCAAAAAATCCTTTCTTTTTCTCTTCATAACCCATGTCAGACTTGTCAGATTTATTCATATCGATGACTTTATCTACATGTCTATTGAAACGATAAGAAATACCAAATGATCCGTAAAATCCGGTAGAATTTGGATTTGTTAATAGGCGAAGAGAATTATTAATTTGAAGATTTCTGTTGAATAAAAAAGCAATCCCAGAACCAATG
>JAYPZA010000003.1:20303-153414 GCA_038136095.1 Flavobacterium sp. | reverse complement strand
AACCAATGCTGTTTTGATGTTGAAATTTATCAAATCTTGTTTGATTTTCAAAAAAAGTAGACCAGCGATCACTAAAGTTATAGGTTGCTGTAATGACATAAGATAGTTCAGGATTTTCTGTTCCTATATAATCGTAATAGACGTTGGTAATGATGTTAAAATCATTACTGATTTCTTGTTGAAGCAACAATCCAACTTTTGGTGAAATTCCACCTCTTTTGTAGATATCATTTACCATACCAGTATTAACTCCAACATAGGGTGCGACTGAAGGAATGAATCTTTTCCAGTCAAAACTATTCCGCTTTACCCAACTTCTGATTTCTTTCGATTTATCATCATATTTCGGCTCGTAAACAAGATATTTTGCAGCAATTGTAAATTTTTCAATACCTGTTGTATAATAACTTGAATTAAAAATATTTTGAAAACTAACTTGATCTTTTTGGGTTGATAAATTGATGTTAAATTCTAATTGATCTTTTAAAAAACTAGTTCTAAATAAAAAATCAACTCCGAGAGATTGAGGAACAGAAAAAGTCGGATACATTTTCGATTCCTTGTAAAAAAAACTGGTCTCAAGTTGGTAAACTCCAGATCCCACACTGTAAGGACTTTCTGAAAAACCGGGTCTATTAGAGTTGATAACTTCAGTGTATTGAGAATGAACAGCATTTGTAATCAAGATCATACATAAAATCAATAATTTTTGAAATATTGATTTGAAAAAAAGTATTTGAAATAATCTCAATGATGATGGTTTTTCACAAACTTAGTGTAAAAATAGGATTCAACAAATCCTAAAATACTTTTTTAAGCCTGTTAAAGTTTTGTAAACTATTAACGTAACTATTCTTATCAAATTGTTATTTTTGATCTAATTATTAATCAAATATGCAACAAGCAGAATTAATGGGTTTTCTTAGAACTATTCTTATCCTATTATTAATATATTATTCTTTTCGTTTTTTAGCACGAATATTTGCTCCATTTTTAATAAAAAAGGTGGTTGGGAATATGCAAGAAAAAGCTCAAAAAAGATACAATCAATACCATCAGCAAACCCATTCTACTCAAGCTAAAGAAGGGGAAACAACGATAGACAAGAAGCCTAATTCTAACAAAGAAGGAAATAAAACTGTTGGAGAATATGTAGATTTTGAAGAAATTGACTGATATGAATTTTAAAAGAATTTACCCTCATTTAATATCTATATTGATTTTTACAGTCGTCTCACTTCTGTATTTTCACCCTGTGCTCAATGGAGATAAAATGTCACAATCTGATATCACTCAGCATATCGGAATGGCTAAAGAGGTAAATGATTACAGAAATATTACAGGGGATGAACCGTATTGGGCTGAAAGTGCTTTTAGTGGCATGCCTACCTATCAAATAGGAACTTATTTTCCCAATGATTATATCTATTATATTGATAAATTTTTTCGATTTCTACCCCGACCAGCTGATTACTTATTTCTTTATTTTTTAGGCTTCTATATTTTACTAATGGCATTCAAAGTTCATTGGAAGTCAGCCATCGTAGGATCTTTAGCATTTGGTTTTTCTACCTACCTAATCATTATTTTTGGAGCAGGTCATAATGCAAAAGCTCATGCAATAGGCTATATACCGTTTGTAATGGCTGGAATTGTTTGGGTTTTCCGGAAAAACTATCTACTAGGTTTTGTAATTACAGCCTTGTCAATGTCACTAGAAATTAAGGCCAATCATCCTCAAATGACCTATTATCTTCTTTTCGGGATCCTAATTTTTTGCATCGTTGAATTCTTTGACGCTCTTAAAGAAAAGAAATTAGTACAATTTTCTACTCAAGTAGGAACGATTGCAATAGCGATGATTTTAGCTCTTGGAGTAAATTCAACCAGACTCCTAGCTACCAAAGAATATGCAGATGTTAGCACAAGAGGAGCTTCAGCACTGACTATAAATGCTGATGGAACAAAAAAAGAAATGACAGATGGGCTCTCTAAAGATTATATTACTCAGTTCAGTTATGGAATTTCTGAAACCTTCAATTTGTTAGTTCCAAGATATATGGGAGGTGGGACCATTGAAAAATTGAGTAAGGATTCAAATACTTATCAATTTGTTACTTCCATTGCAGGAAAAAAACAAGCTGATGGATTTACAAAACAAGTATTGACATACTGGGGAGATCAACCTATCGTTGAAGCACCTGCATATGTAGGGGCGGTCATGTTTTTCCTATTCTTTCTTGGGATTTTTACGATTAGAGGAAAAACTAAATATTGGTTAGTTGCCACGACTGTTTTTGCAATCCTATTAAGCTGGGGTAAAAATTTTCAATTTTTAACCAATTTTTTCATTGATTACGTCCCATTGTATAATAAATTTAGAGCAGTTTCATCCATTCAAGTCATCGCTGAGTTTTGTATCCCTTTACTAGGGATTTTAGCACTCCACAAATTTTTGTCAACAGAAACAGCCAGTCAAGAAAAGCAAGACGCATTAAAAAAAGCCTTATTTGTCTCGGTAGGGTTGGTTATCATTGGTCTATGTTATGCACTTGCTTTTTCTACTTTTGAGGGACTCAGAGATCAAAATTATGCTCAATATGATGGATTGTTGGATGCTGTAAAAGCCGATAGAAAATCCATGTTGTATTCAGATAGTTTCAGATCGATTCTCTTTATAGTGATAAGTTTTGGAATTCTAAAGTTGTTCTTTAAGAAAAAATTGAACCGATCAACAGTAAATATTGCATTTGTTATTTTAGTATTGTTTGATCTGGTTCAAGTTGATTTGAGATATGTCAATCAAGATGATTTCAAATCTTCTAGAGAAATTGACAAACCTTTTACAGCTTCAACTGCAGATATACAAATAGCTAAGGATGAAAGCCATTATAGAGTTGCTAATTTTACTACAGATCCTTTTCAAGATGGGAGAACATCATATTTCCATAAATCCATCGGAGGATATCATGCAGCAAAAATAGGAAGATACCAAGACCTAATAGAATTTCATTTAGCGAAACAAAATAGTGAAGTATATAATATGCTCAATGTAAAATATTTCATTATTCCAGGTAAGGATGGGACTGTTCAAGTACAACAAAATCCTGATGCTAATGGAAATGCTTGGTTTGTGAAAGAGATCAAATATGTTTCATCAGCTGACAAAGAAATCAGTGCTTTGGATAGTATTCCTACAAAATTGATAGCCATCGTTAACGAAAATGAAATTGAAAATAAATGGGAATTTGTCAGAAAACCAGATTCTACTGCGAACATCAATCTTTTAAAGTATAATTTGAATTCTATTCAATATAAGTCTGTTTCCGATGAGAATCAATTTGCAGTATTTTCAGAAATATTTTACAAAAATGGATGGAATGCATATATCGATGGAGAGTTCAAACCTCATTATCGAGTCAATTATGTACTAAGAGGGATGGAAATACCAGCTGGAGAACATACCATAGAATTTAAATTTGAACCTAGAATTGTTCGAATTGGAAGTACAATTTCTTTGATTTCATATGTCTTACTTTTTTTAATTCCTTTTGGTTGGTTTGTTGCCATAAAATAAAGGGATTTCTTGATTTTTTTAGTTCTTGTTTTTTATAAAAAGCATAGTGTTTTTTTTTAATATCACACTTAATTAGACTAATTTAATATTAATTAAAGAAATTTAAAAATTTGTGAAAAAGAAGCTTTTAAAAAATTTTTTAATCTATTTCGATTTTATTTAAGGCTATCTTTTTTAAGGTAGCCTTTTTATAAAAAACATAATGAGTTTATTTTCACAGAATTCACTCCATCATGACCTCTAGTGAAAAAGCCATACAAATATTAGAGCAATATGCGAATCTAGAATACCGCTTATCTGATTATGATTTTCGTCTCCGAATTGAGTCCGATCATAAAGAGCAAGCTATGATTTGTTTGAATGAAATACTAAAAGAAAAGAAAATTAATCTTCGCAAAAGTAAATTTGGAAAAAAAATGATTGAAAATAGTGTTAAGTTTTGGTTAGATGTACAAAAAGCGATCAAAGAATATTAATTTATTATATCAGTAAGCCCTTTCTTTTCATGAATTTAAGATATTTTGCAGTTATATTTTTTTTAGTCTATAATTCCTCCTTCGCTCAATTAAATCCCACTGATTCTTTATCTAAATATAAAGCAGAATACTATCTAAACATAAACATAGATAGTGTTTTTCATTATGGAAATCTTTTAAAATCATCTCAAAGTTCCATCGCAAAATATGACGGTTCGTACAGACTGATAAGTGCATATTATAAAAAGGGAGATTATATTAAATCTGAGGAATTAACTAATGAATTAATCCAATCTATTGGTAATTCAAATAATAAATACCTTAAAACATTAAAACTCGAATGTTACAACAAGCTCTTTTGGATATATAAAAACACCAATAGGGCTGATAAAATTTTTCAAATTTCATTATTAGTTGAAAATCTAGTAGATGATTTTGACCAAAATGATATCTATTTTGAAAAAGTTGATAACTTTAAAAAATCTATAATTGCTAATATAAAAATTGAGTTAGGTCTTTATGACGAAGCAATTTATAGTTTAAAATTATTAGAAAATAAATTTTCTAATATGATACCAGAATTATCTGGAAATAAAAAAAATCGTGCTCTTATTTTTAAATCGGGGATTTTCAATACAATTGGAAGAGCATACTTATCCTCATCATCTTATAAAAAAGATCCTCTCATTGATTCAGCATCTCTCTATTTTAGAAAGGCATATGAGATTTCTAAATTGATTAATCCTAGGCACAAAGATTCAGAATTACATTTTAGTTTAGAGCGTGTTAAAGTTCATATTAAAAGAGAAAATTACTACGAAGCTTTAAATTTACTTGAACATTCAGAGGTAGTTGATGTAGAAAAAAATGAATTACAAGAAGTTTATTTTCTTAAATCAGATATTTTTAAAAAAATAAATGAAATTGATTCCTCATTTTACTATGCATACAAGTTTTTAAACCTAAAAAAGAATTCTCCAAGTACTGAAAAAAATAAAATTCAAGTCTATAAAAACTTAGCTGAAATATATAAATCAATAAATAAAATTGATAGTACCTACAAATACACATCACTAGTCAATAAAAAGCAAAATGATCTGTTTAGAAGCACAAATGAAGATTCCAGCAAACGCTCTTTATCTGATTTTATACATGAACAAGGATTAAGAAATCAGCTCATTCTTATTATTTTTTCTCTTTTGTTTTTCCTACTATTATTTAATTTTTTTTACAAACAACAAAAATTAAAGATGAAGAAAAAGAATCTTGTAGAGAACAAAAAACCTTTGATACCTAAAAAGAAACAATTATATATCAACAAAGAATTAGAACAAAAACTTTTAGAGAAACTCTTAGTTTTTGAAAAATCTAATCTTTTTTTAGATCATAAATTTAACATACAGATTTTAGCTAAAAAATTAAAAACAAATACCTCTTATCTTTCTTATATTATCAATGAAAAAAAAGGAAGAACATTCAAACAATATACGACTGAATTGCGGATTAATTATTTGTTGAAAGAACTTGAAAATAATCATCAATTAAGAAAATATACCATAAAGGCACTTGGTAAAGAAATAGGTTATACAGATGCCTCTGCTTTTACAAGAGCGTTTAAAAATTTTATTGGAAAATCTCCTTCCGAATATATATCCACTTTAAAATAAAAAGATTCTTTTTTGGAAAAAAATACAAATTTTGATTTGTTTATTTGGGACCACCGTTTTATATCAACTAAATAAAATTCTTACCGATCAAAACACACATTTAAATTTAATGATAAGTTTATAAATTAGAATTTTTTCAATAACTTTTAATTATATGACTACATTTGTTATGACAAGTTATGTTAGTCTGTTAATTTTTTTGAATGAAAATTGGAATGATTTTAGATCAGGTTTTTCCACCTGACCCAAGGGTGGAAAATGAAGCAATCACTCTTATTGATTCTGGTCATGAAGTTTTTTTGTTTTGTCTTACTTATGGTCACGAGAAATTCTATGAAAATATTAGTGGGATTCAAGTATATAGGTACAAAACCAACAAGTTAGAATATAAGTTTTCAGCATTATCTTATGATATGCCATTTTATAAAAAAATGATGAAACCTAAAATTGATCATTTTATTAGAAATACGGGTGTTGAGATTCTTCATATTCACGACATAACCATTGCAGGTGCTGTTTTTTCATCAAACAAAAAACATCAACTAAAAATAGTATTGGATCTTCATGACAATATTCCAGAAAATATGAAGTTTTATCCTCACTTATCTAAATTTCCTGGTAAGTACATAATTAACCCCAAAAAATGGAAACGTGAGGAAGAGCGATTTATTAAAAAAGCCGATAGGGTAATTACGGTGTCACCAAGTTTTGTGAAAGATGTAATTATGAGAACTGGAATTAAAAATAAAGATATAGTCCTAGTTCCTAATACTGTTAGAAAATCTTTTTTCAAAGAGGCCAATATTTCTGAGAAAATTAATCAAAAATATAGCAATCAATTTGTAGTTCTTTATTTGGGAGATACGCACTTAAGAAGAGGACTTCTTACGGCTATAAGGGCTACCAAAATATTATCAAATCAAATAGAAAATTTTAAATTAGTGATTGTTGGCAAAAATACAACTGACTATATTTTGAAAGAAGAAGTAAAACAATTGAATATTGAATCATATGTAGATTTTGAGGGTTGGCAAGATGTTTCATTATTTCCATCGTATATTGTATCAAGTAATCTTTGTATTTCGCCTTTGAACAGAAGTATTCAACATGATGTTGCCTATCCCAATAAGATTTTTCAGTATATGAGTTTTGGAAAACCTGTCCTAGTAAGTAATGCGACTGCTCAAAAAGAAATTATTGAACGAGCGAATGCTGGTTTAGTTCATGAAGAAAAAAATGAAAATGATTTTTCTAAGAAAGTCTTGGAGTTATACCACAACAAAGAAAAATCGAAACAATTAGGTGCTCATGGAAAAAAATTTATTGAAAATGAGTTTTCATGGGAAATTACATCTCAAGCATTGATAAAACTATATAATGAGCTCTAAAGTTAAAGTTCTAATCATCACTTATTATTGGCCTCCAGCTGGTGGCTCAGGAGTTCAACGATGGTTAAAGTTTGTAAAGTATTTAAGAGATTTTGACATAGAGCCTATTATTTATACAGTCAAAAATCCTTCTTATCCAATTATAGATCACAGTTTAGAAAAAGAAATTCCTAAAAACATAAAAACCTTAACTCTCCCTATTTTTGAACCTCTTTCTCTGCGATCAATTTTTGGTGGGAAAAACAAAAGTATGAGTGCGGGATTTTTAGATGCAAATCCAACATTTTTTGGTAAAATTTCACAATACATAAGAGCCAATTATTTCATCCCTGATACTCGTAAATTTTGGATACAACCTTCTTTAAAATTTCTAACGAAATTCTTAAACAAACATCATGTAGATGTTGTGATTACAACGGGTCCTCCTCACAGCATGCATTTGATTGGTTATGAATTGAAAAAGAGATTCCCTATAAAATGGATCTCCGATTTTAGAGATCCTTGGACAGAGATTGATTATTTTCATCAATTACCACATACAAAAAAAACCATTGCAAAACATTCTCAATTGGAAAGAAAGGTGATTGAAACCTCAGATGCTGTCATTGTTGTAAGTCATACCATGAAAGAGAAATTTCTTCAATTTACGAATGAAATTGATCTTATTACCAATGGTTTTGATGATCAAAATATAAATTTTACCCAAGCATTAGATGCTAAATTTTCAATTACACATATTGGAATGATGAATTCTGATAGAAATCCAACAATTTTGTGGCAAGTACTAGAAGAAATTTGTGATACGAATTTTGAATTTAAAAAAGATTTAAAGATCAAGTTGATTGGCAAAATAGATGCTGTTGTTCTTGACGATTTAAATGTGTTTGATGATGATATTGTTGAATTCATTCCCTATGTCAATCATCAAGAAGTTGTTAAATATCAGTCTTCTTCTCAGGTATTATTATTGTGCATCAACAATGTGCCAAGTGCTAAGGGAATAGTCACAGGAAAAATTTTTGAATATTTACAAGCAAAACGCCCTATATTAGCTATTGGACCCGAAGAAGGTGATGCCGCAAAGATTATAACAGATACGAATGCTGGTGTAATCATTGATTTCGATAATAAAGTTAAATTAAAAGAGCAATTGTTATTGTTATATCAAAAATTTAAAAACAATGATTTAACTTCTGATTCAAATGGTATCGAACCATACCACAGAAGAAATTTGACGGAACAATTAGCTACCGTCATAAAAAGGACTTTGTCTTAGATACATGAAAAAAATTATTACTGTTTTGGGAGCTAGACCACAGTTTATTAAGGCAGCTGTGTTGAGTAGAGTGATAAAGTTTTACAACGATATTGAAGAGATAATTGTGCATACAGGACAACACTTTGATGCCAATATGAGTAAGATTTTTTTTGAAGAAATGATGATTCCTAAGCCTAAGTATCATCTTGATATTAACAAGATGAGTCACGCAGCAATGACAGGAAAAATGATGCAGGAAATTGAAAAGATATTGAGTATTGAAAAACCTGATGCTTTGGTTGTTTATGGGGATACGAATTCTACAATTGCAGGTGCTTTAGCTGCCAAAAAAATGCATATAAAAGTGGTGCATATTGAAGCTGGTTTGCGTTCTTTTAATATGCAAATGCCAGAAGAGATTAATCGGATTTTGACCGATAGAATTGCTGATTTATTAAGTTGTCCGACCCAAACAGCCATCCATAATTTAAAGCAAGAAGGATTTGAAAATTTTCCAGTATCAATTAAAAATCATGGAGACATAATGAAAGATGCTGTTGCTTATTATGGGCAGTTTTCTGATAAAAAATCCTCGATTATAAAAGATCAAAAGCTAAAACCGAATCAGTTTGTTTTGGTCACGATTCATCGACAAGAAAATACAGAAGACTTTGAAAAACTCACTCATATTTTCTCTGCTCTTGAACACATTCATAAAACAAAAACAGTAATCTTACCTTTGCATCCAAGAACTAAAGAAGTTTTAAAAAGATGTTCAATAGAACCCAAAGTCAGGATCATAGAACCTGTAGGTTATTATTCAATGTTAGAATTACTAAAAAACTGTTCGATGGTCATCACCGATAGTGGAGGATTACAAAAAGAAGCCTTTTTTAATTCGAAACCTATTGTGATCATCAGAGATGAAACCGAATGGACTGAATTGGTTGATTATGGTTTTGCGAAAATTGTAGGGAGTCATACCAAATCGATCATTGATACGTTTCAATTTTATAAAGATTCCAGTATGGATTTTTCAATTGAATTGTATGGAAATAATGTTGGAGAAAAAATATATCAATCAATTTATCAATTAATACATTAGAATTTGGGAATCGTACTCAAGCAATCATTTATCAACACATTAATTGTTTACTTGGCCTTTGCCATAGGCGGAGTCAATGTACTTTTCTTATATACTAGTTTTTTAGATGGAAATTATTATGGATTGGTAACATTTTTATTTTCTGCTGCAAACTTACTAATGCCATTAACTGCTTTTGGTGTCCAGTATACAATTGTTAAGTTCTATTCATCCTATGAAAATAAAATTGAACGAGATAAATTCTTAAGTCTAGCACTCGTGCTACCGTTGTTTGTTGCAATTCCTTTTGGTGCTTTAGGAACTGTTTTTTACGAGCAGATAAGTATTTTTCTTTCACAAAAAAATCCAATCATTAAAGAGTATACATTTATTATATTTTTAATTGCTTTTGCAACTGCATACTTTGAAGTTTTTTATGCCTGGTCTAAAGTTCAATTAAAATCTGTTTTTGGAAATTTTATCAAAGAAATGTACAATCGATTGGCAGTCATGATTCTATTATTTTTTGTATCTCTTGATTTCATTTCTGAAATTAATTTTATCTATTATTTAACAGCAGCCTACTTTTTGAGATTGTTTATCATGATGTCTTATGCTTTTAAATTATACATGCCCAAAATATCCTTTTCACTTCCATTCAACTATAAAGAAATTTTCAAATACTCAATGTATATTATTTTAGCAGGGAGTGCAGGAGCTATATTATTAGACATTGATAAAGTGATGATTCCAGCTAAAGAGGAGATCGCTTTAGCTGCCTATTATACCGTAGCTGTTTTTATTGGAACAGCGGTTGAGGCCCCAGGAAGAGGCATGTTACAAATACTGCAGCCATTGACTGCAAAGGCTATCAATGAAAAGAATTTCAAAGAAGTCAGAAAATTATATAAGCAGAGTTCAATCAATTTGCTATTGATATGTGGTTTACTTTTTTTATTAGTAAACTTAAATGTTCAAGAATTATTTAAGCTATTGCCATCTGAATATTCCGGAGGGAAATGGGTAGTTCTTATTATTTCTGGAGCTAAACTTTTTAAGATGTATTTGGGGATTAATGGAGAAATTATCATCAATTCAAAATACTATAAGATGCTATTGCCTATTGGAATTGGTATGGCATTGTCTGTTGCTTTTTTAAATAATATATTGATTGATCTTTACAGTACAAATGGCGCTGCTATATCGACTTTAATAGTTGTATTATTTTTCAGTTTTATCAAACTTTGGTATGTCAAGTTTAAGTTTTCTATGACTCCTCATTCCAATAAAACAAATCATTTATTAGTTTTACTGGTCGTTATTTTTGTAAGCTTTTACTTTTGGGATTTTTTCTTTCACCCTATTGTTAATATGATATTGAATACTTTTTTGATTGCGTTTGTTTACCTTTTAATTGCTTATAAATTAAAGATCTCTCCAGAGATTAACAATCTGATTTCACGAATTATCAAAATCTAAATAAGACAATCCAAAGTGTCTGCAATCATATGAATTAACAATCCGATAGCTAAAACTCTGGTTTTTTTTGGGATTAACATAACAAGGTAGATCCCTATTGCAAAACTTGAGTGCATTGGATGAAAATTGATACTACACCTATTTGGTTCAAAGATTGGAGTTGTCAATAAATGATCTAGGTCGATAACCATTGTTCCAATAAATATAAGGTATACCTGTATCCATTTTTTTCTGAAAAATAAGAAAGCGATCCCTAAAGGAAATATAAAATGAAACCCATAATGTACAAAGTTTTTGAAAATCATTTAATGAGTCATTGTTTGAGATTTATACAATATGCGAATTTTAAAATTATAATTTTTTATATGAAGATTGTATGTTGTACACGAAATCTAAAATCAAAAAAGAAATTAAATTATAAAAAGAAAAAAGGTGTGTTAATGATTAACACACCTTTAAAAAAAATTTAGAGAGTAGATTTCTTTGAAACAAAGATAAGCGTCTTTTAACTATTTTTTCTTAACATATGTTTATAATTATCTTGAATATAATTTTTTTCTAATCCTGCTAAGCTGTATGGGAGTAATGTTTAGGTAAGAAGCAATATGATTGAGTTGAATTAAATTTTCTAAATCTGGAATGCGATTTTTTATATAAAGATATCTTCCAGTAGCATCAAAGGCAGAAAGGATTGAAGATCTGTGCAAAAACTCCATAACTGCTGATTCTAAACAACTGATATGAAAAAGACTTATTTCATGATTCGTTTCAGAAAGCTCTTTAAATTTGGTGTAATTTCCCTCATAAATTGTTACATCAGTTAAACATTCAAATTCTATTGAAAACAAGAAAGAATTTTCTCGAATAGATTCAACACTGGTAAATATTGAAGGAGTTGTCAATAGATTTCCTGTTCTTTTTTCTCCCTGATCATCAACGACCAATACTCTTACAATACCTTCTGTAAGTATAAAAAATTTGTTTGAATCGTTTTTAGATTTTGTTAAAAATGACTTTTTCTTATACTCTTTTTTTGAGGTTAGCTCTTCCAATTTTTTAAATGAATTGGGAGACAATTGATAATATGCATCAATAATTTCTTTAAAGCTATTCATAATGAAATAAGAGATTTATTTAGGAGATGAAGGATAGAATTTAAGATACTTGCTGATAGCTAATTTACGTAAGTTTTTTCTAAAAAACTAATGGAATTAGGCCCTTCCATAAATAGTAAATCCAAAATTGACAAGTTTTCTAAAAAACCATATTTATGGTCAAACATTTGCACATAAGGCTTGCCATCATGATTGTGAGATATTTTGGCACTTGCTAGGTGTCTAAAATCATCCGTAAGTGTCTCATTGTATTCATTTGAAGTAGTGTAGCTTTTGTATAAATCAAGAGAGTCATTGATAAAAATAAAAGTATCCATAGTCACATCGATTAAATAAGAATATTTTTTCTTGAAAATTGTTTCTAAATCATCAACATAAAATTCAAAAAAAGGGGAGTGATTGTAAGCATTTTTTATGGATTTAAAGTGACGTTTTTGCCACTGAGAATCCTCTACTAAAATATCTTTAGTTTTTTTTCTACTTTTTATTTTTGGGTGTGAGACGGGTATGTTTAGAATTTGTTTACCATTGGGACCATAGATATAACATCGATTCCTGTAGGTTTGTTTTTGAAAATTATCTTGAATTTCAAAGGTAAAAGTATCAAAATTAAGAATATTTGAAAACTGAGAAATGGGTGAAAAGTAAGTGGGAATGAAAATAGCCATTGCCGTTTATTTCTTCTTTTTTCTAACCAATGAAAATAAAATATACCCTCCAAGAGCAATCAAGAAATAAAGAAAATAAGAAACAGGTTTTCCCTCTCCACCAACGGTTGTGAATAATCTTTCCCATCTAATTTTACCATTTTCAATACTGAACCAAATCAAAACAGGTTTTCCAACAACATGGTCAAAGGGTACATATCCCCAACTTCTAGCATCTAATGAGTTTTGTCTGTTGTCTCCCATCATCCAGTAATAATCTTGTTTAAAAGTATAGGAATCAACTTTTTTTCCATTGACAAAAATATATTCTCCAATTACTTCCAGTTGGTTGTATTCATATTCTTTAATGATTCTTTCATAGAAGGGTAGGGTATTCATGTTTAAGGGCACAGAACTTCCCTTTTTGGGAATGTAAATGGGTCCGTAATTATCTGTGTTCCAATCCAAACTGGATATTTTTGGAAACATGTTTCTTCCTTTTTGCCCTTTTGGTTCTATATTCTTAACAACACTATCAACTTCAGAGTCTTTTCGTAATTGATCTGCAATTTCATCGGTGATGTTTGCTTTTCTTATGAAAGTACTAATTTCTTTGATATCTAGTTGATACCCATTGATGATTCCCTGTGGAATTCCAGTTTCAGAAGTGGTGACTTTAAATTGATTTTCTTTGACTTTTTCAGGAGTTGCAATCACATATTTTAAGACGATGTCATACTGATTTTGACTTGTGAAATTAATGATGAATTTTCTTTCAAACTCTTTGTCAGTATATCGCAGTAATTTTTTTGTTGAGAGTCCTTTACTTGAATATATTGAATTGTAAAATTGGAGTTTGGCTCTATCTGGTAGTTGATTCCGTTCTCCATTTATAAATACATAACCGTCTCTAATTTCAAGAGTATCTCCTGGTATTCCAACACACCTTTTTACATAGTTTGTTTTTTTATCTAAAGGTTTATAGTCCGAACCTTTGCTTGGATCTACCCAATGAACCAAAGTATCTACAGGCCAATTAAAGACAACAATGTCATTTCGCTTTATTTTTTGAAAACCAGGAATTCTTAAATAGGGAATTTGAGGCCTAGAAATATATGATTTTGTGTTTTTACTGCCAATCAGAGAAGTTGGGAGGCTATCATGTAACATTGGTGTGGCGATAGTTGTACTAGGAACTCTGGCTCCGTAATGAAATTTACTGACAAATAAATAATCTCCAACTAACAAAGTTTTTTCAAGTGATGAGGTTGGAATTGTATAGGGTTGCATGATATAGGTATGAACCAAAGTAGCAGCAATAATTGCAAACGCTATGGAACTTACCCATTCTCCAAGTCCAGTTCTTGGCTTTAAACTTCTGTTTTCTTTATAGGGTGAATTGGTGGCATAATTAATGTAAAACAGGTAGAAACCCAATGTGACTAGCACTAAAAAGGTATCCTTTCTCTTATTAAAACCAAAGCTTCTGGCAGTCTCAATCCATAGAATTGGAAACATCAATTGATTGACAACTGGAAAAAATAACAAAAAAACCCACCATTTAGGTCTTCTAATAATATCCATTAGAACAATGGCATTATAGACAGGTATTGCAGCTTCCCATATTTTTCTATTCGCTCTTTGATACAACTTCCATGTACCTGCAAAATGAATTACTTGTACGATCAGAAAAAAAATAAACCATTCAGTAAATGTCATAATTTATGTTTGTCACTTAATAATTAGACTGCAAATAAAAGAAAATGTTACGATTTTAACCAATGTTCAAGACATCTTTCATTGTGTAAATCCCTTTTTTATCAATCAACCATTCAGCTGCTATTATAGCACCCAAAGCAAATCCTTTTCTATTATTTGCTGTGTGTTTAATTTTAATAGAATCTATTTCTGATGCGTAAGAAACGATGTGTGTTCCTGGAACATCTGGAATTCTTTTTGATAAAATTGGCACCAAATTAGATGCGATATCGTTTGAATTTTCTTTTAATTTCCAATCACTTTTGTTGGAGTTGTTAATGATTCCTTCTGCTAAAGTAATTGCAGTTCCACTTGGGGCGTCTAATTTTTTTGTATGATGAATTTCTTCAATATCCACAGAATATTCTTTCAGTGAATTCATCATTTTTGATAATTGACGGTTCAATTCAAAAAATACATTAACACCTATACTAAAATTTGAAGCATAGATAAAGCTTCCGTTATTTTCCTTACAAACATCAATTGCTTTTTGATAATTTTCTAACCAACCTGTTGTTCCTGAAACTACAGGAGTTTTGTTTTCGAAACATTGAATAAGATGAGATAGAGCAGCATTAGGGACACTGAAATCAATTGCAATATCTACATTGGATAGCTCATATCTTTCGTTATTTTCTATTTTTAAAACTATGGTATGCCCCCTCTTTAAAGCGATTTTTTCAATCTCTTTTCCCATTTTTCCGTAGCCTAATAATGCTATTTTCATGAATTTGATTGTTTTTATTTAAAAGGAGTATTTGAGACTGATTCCTAAAGTAGGTGGATCGATACGAATAGGATCATTTAATATTTGAGGGTTAACAGTTAGTTCATCACTGGCATCAAATTGTAATAAATGCGCGTTGACACTAGCCTCTAAAATTTGTAACACATAAATTAATATGGTAGACAAAATGGATAAGTCTCTATTTCCTCTCAATGTTTTCTGAGCTCTTTCTAACCCTGTAAGCGAAATAATTTCAGTCCCGTCATCAAGAGTAAATTCATCTTGGAAACCATTCTTTCTTTGTTTATATGCAGTTCTGTAACGCTTGTACTGGGTATTATTATCTAAGTATAAATAGGTGCTAGTTCCTAAGGCTGCCCATACAATTGGAACCTTCCAATATTTTTTATTATAAATTTGTCCTCCACCTGGAAAAATTGCAGAATAAAAGGCTGCTTTTGAGGGAGATAGGGGATTGTAAATTCTGTTAAAGGAATTTATTTTAAATAAAGATTTTTCTTTGATCGAATCTTTTTGACCATAACAATAGATTGAACAAAGAATAAAGGATATGACTAATATGAAACTTCTGTTTGACACCCTATTTTAGTAAATTTTTTATTCGTTCAAAATCTTCTCTAGAATGAAATGGGATTGAAATTTTACCTTTTCCTTTGGCATTAACAGTTACGTTAATCTTGTGACCAATGATCGAATTGAATTCTGTAATTCCATCTTCTATATATTTTGGGGTTGATTTTTTATTCAGTTTTTTTGAACTCAACCTATTTTTTAAGCTTTGAACCAATTCTTCTGTTTGCCTTACTGATAATTTTTTTTTCAATATTTTTTCGTAGACATCTAGTTGAACCTTGGATTGATCAATGTTAATGATGGCCCTTCCATGCCCCATGGAAATAAAACCATCCCTAATTCCTGTTTGAATGATGGGATCTAGTTTTAAAAGCCTTAAGTAATTCGTAACTGTTGATCTTTTTTTTCCAACTTTTATACTCAATTCCTCTTGTGTCAATTGAATTTCATCAATAAGTCTTTGATATGATAAAGCAATCTCAATAGGATCTAAATTCTTACGTTGAATATTTTCAACAAGAGCCATTTCAAGAATTTCTTGATCGTTGGCAATTCTTATGTAGGCTGGGATGGATTTATTTCCAATCAATTTTGAGGCTCTAAAGCGACGTTCACCAGAGACTAATTGAAATACATCATCAACTTTTCTCACGGTGATAGGCTGAATAACTCCCAATTCTTTGATGGAACTGGCTAGCTCCTGCAAAGCCTCTTGATCGAAATGTGTTCTAGGTTGATATGGATTTACTTCAATGGTTTCCAAATCAATTTCAACGATATTTCCAACAACCTGATCATTGGACGAAATAGGATCTTTTTTTTCTCTCAACAAAGCAGATAACCCTCTTCCCAATGCTTGTTTTTTGTTAGCCTTTGCCATAATTATACATTCTTTTTTAAGATTTCATTCGCAAAATTTAAGTAATTTACAGCACCTTTACTAGTGGCGTCGTATGCAATGATACTTTCTCCATAACTAGGTGCTTCTCCCAAACGTACATTTCTTCTGATAATTGTTTCAAAAACCATGGTGCTGAAATGTTTTTGAACCTCATCAACAACTTGATTTGAAAGACGCAAACGAGAATCAAACATGGTTAATAACAACCCTTCGATATCTAAGTCTTTATTGTGTATTTTCTGGACACTTTTAATGGTGTTTAATAATTTCCCTAATCCCTCAAGAGCAAAGTATTCACATTGTATAGGAATGATTACTGAATCTGCTGCAACCAATGAATTTAGAGTTATTAGACCAAGAGATGGGGCGCAATCAATGATGATAAAGTCATATTCATGTTTAATTTCTTCGAGAGATTTTTTGAGCATGTATTCTCTATGTTCTTCTTCGACAAGCTCAATCTCAATAGCAACTAAATCTATGTGTGCTGGTATGATGTCTAAATTGGGAGAATCTGTTGGGAGAATCGCTTTTTTAGCTGAAGTAGAATGTTCTAGTACTTGATAAGTTCCTAGGCTAATAGACTCAATATCAATTCCTAGACCAGAAGAAGCATTTGCTTGTGGATCAGCATCTACAAGTAATACTTTCTTTTCCAAGACTCCGAGTGAGGCAGCTAAATTTATTGAGGTAGTTGTTTTTCCAACTCCACCTTTCTGATTGGCAATTGCAATGACTTTACCCATTGATCAAAATATATATATCATCAGTAAATTTACAATTAAATACTAGTTATAAAAAGCAAAGATGTTAACAAATGCATATTATTCTAAAGTATTGATAGAAAAATACTTAAAAAATAAAATCAACGTTTTTTAAACAATTTTGAGGCAAATTAAAAAAGAGACTGTAGTTTAAAATATTAATTATTTGTGAGGCGTATTTTTTAAAATTTCAAGAAGAAAAGACCAAAATTTTCTCACAGATGAGATGCTTACTTTCTCATCGGGAGAATGGGCTCCTTTGATTGTAGGTCCGAAAGAAATCATATCCATATTGGGATAGTTTTGACCTAAAATACCACATTCTAGACCTGCATGACAAGCGACTATTGATGGCTCTTCCTTAAATAATTTCTTATACAACGAACTGGCTACTTTTAAAATTTCAGAATTCATGTTGGGTTGCCAACCAGGATAGGATCCTGAAAATTCAACTGAAAAACCAGACAATTCAAAACAAGAACGCAATGAATTCGCCAAATCAATTTTTGATGATTCAGAGGAAGAACGTGTCAAACAAGCAATGGTGATTTCATTATTTTTAACAACAACTCTGGCTATATTGTTTGAAGTTTCTACCAAGTCGGGAATATCATTACTCATTTTATATACACCATTTAAAGCAGAATAAACTGATTTAATAAGTTTCTCTTGAACCTCTAGTGGCAGGACTGTTTTTTGATTTTCAATGGAATGAAAATCAATTGATAAATTTGGTTCTACTGATTTGAACTCTTCATTGATTAATTTTTTTAGAGTTTTCATTTCCTTAATAAAGGGATCTTTTAAATTTTTATTCAAAACAACATTTGAAAAACTCTCTCGGGGAATTACATTTCTTAAACTTCCTCCTTCGAGTTCTGATAGGCGAAGTCCAAAATTCTTAAAGCCATGATAAAGAATACGATTCATAATTTTGTTGGCGTTTCCAAAACCTTTATGAATGTCCATTCCAGAGTGACCGCCTTGCAAACCTGTTACACTAATTCTTAGGCCAATGGTATTTTCTGGGGCTTTTTCCTCCTGATATGATTTGGTAGCGGTGATATCCATTCCTCCAGCACAGCCAACATCAATTTCATCATCTTCTTCTGTATCTAAATTGAGAAGAATCTCTCCTTTTAATAATCCTCCTTCTAGACCCATAGCTCCAGTCATACCTGTTTCTTCATCAATGGTAAATAAAGCTTCAATGGGTGGATGATCTATATCACTAGAGGATAAAATAGCCATGATGGTTGCCACTCCCAAACCATTGTCTGCTCCTAGAGTAGTTCCTTCAGCTGTAACCCAATCTTTGTCAATAAACATTTTGATCCCTTCGGTATCAAAATCAAAAATGGTGTCAGAGTTTTTTTGATGAACCATGTCTAAATGACTTTGTAACACAATGGTTTTTCTATTTTCGTAGCCTGTAGATGCAGGTTTTGAAATAATTACATTTCCAACACCATCAACCACGGTTTTTAGACCAAGTTTTTCACCAAAATTTACCATAAATTGAATGACTCTTTCCTCTTTTTTTGAAGGACGTGGAACCTCGTTTAAATTAGAAAAGTGATTCCACAAGCTTTTAGGTTCTAAATTTCTTATTTCAGCAGACATGGGTTTTAATTTGTATCAATAGTTGTGTCAAAGACAAAAAAGTAAAGGTTGTTTAAGAAATTTCCAAAACAATTTCATCAAGATTCTTTCTCACCTTTTTTTGATTGTTCATTACATCATCTTCAGACCTATATCCAACAGGAAGAACTAAGACTGAAGTTAAATTTTTGTCTCTTAATTTTAAGACTTCATCATATTTATCTGGAATAAATCCCTCCATTGGACAGGAATCAATTTTTTCATTTGCACATACAGTTAACAAGTTTCCTAATGCCAAATATGCTTGATTTTTAGCCCAACTATTTAAATCTTCAAAGGTTTTGTTAGCAATGGTTTCTTTTAAATGATTTTTAAAAGGATTGATAATGTCATTTGGAGTTTTTCTGATTTTTTGTACACGTTCAAAATACTTTTCTACATAAGACTCATCGATTTTAATTTCTGTACAAATTATCAATAGATGAGAAGCTTGAGCAACTTGTTGTTGATTCCAACTATGAGGCAATAACTGCCGTTGAATTTCTTTGTTTTGAATGATGACTAATTTTATGGGTTGCAATCCATAAGAAGTAGCCGTAAGATTGAATGCCTTTTTAAGAATGTTGATTTTTTTTTGATCTAGAATTTTTTTTTCATTAAACTTTTTAACTGCATAACGCCATTCTAAATTTTTTATACTATCCATATATATACAATATTTTTAAGAAAGAAATTTTAAAAAAATTTAATAAAGACTTTTAAATTTTTCAGGATAAACTTCATGCAAGATTTCATAAATTTTTTCAAAAATATCCTCGGCAGACGGTTTGGAGAAATAATCTCCGTCCGATCCATATGCTGGTCTATGAGCTTTACCTGTCAAGGTTGCTGGTTTACTATCTAGGTATTGATATCCGTTTTGTTTTTCAATAATTTCGTGAAGCAAATAAGCAGATGCCCCTCCAGGAACATCTTCATCAACAATCAATAATCGATTAGTTTTGGCCAACGACTTGACTGTATCATGATTGAGATCAAATGGCAATAAACTTTGTGCATCAATGATTTCAATATTTATTCCTACCTGTGAAAGTTCTTTCGCCGCTTCTTCTACAATTCTTAATGTTGAACCATATGAAACCACTGTCATATCTTTTCCTTCTCTAATGGTCTCAACAACTCCAATTGGGGTTTTGAATTCCCCTAAATTGGTAGGTAATTCTTCTTTTAAACGATATCCATTTAAACATTCTATAACAAGTGCAGGATCATCTGATTCTAACAATGTATTATAAAATCCAGCCGCTTTTGTCATATTTCTAGGAACCAATACATGAATTCCTCTGACATTATTTATAATACCTCCCATTGGTGAGCCAGAATGCCAAATACCCTCCAATCGGTGACCTCTAGTTCTAATAATTAATGGAGCTTTTTGTTTTCCAAAAGTTCTGTATCGAAGTGTAGCCAAATCATCACTTATGATTTGGAGCGCATAAATTAAATAATCTAAGTATTGAATTTCAGCTATTGGTCGGAGACCTCTCAATGCCAAACCAATCCCTTGACCAATGATCGTAGCCTCTCTAATACCGGTATCAGAAACTCGTATCTTCCCATATTTTTCTTGTAAACCTTCCAATCCTTGATTAACATCACCTATTTTTCCAACATCTTCACCAAAAATTAGTACCTCAGGATATTTTTCTAGAATGGCATTAAAGTTTTCTCTTAAAATAATTCTTGCATCAACAATTTTTGATTCTGAACTGTAATGCGGTTTGATTTCTGAAATGTGAATTCCTGCATTTTTTGTTTCGCTTGTTAAGTGTGTTGAATACTTAAAATTAGCATCTTTAATCAAATTTTTAACAAAGTCTTGAAGCTCCCTTTTTTCTTGGAAATCTTCATCTTTTACATAGCGAAGTGCTTTTCTTGAGATGGATAAAACATCTTTTAGAATAGGTTCTTTGATACGAGTTAAATCATTTTTAAGTTTTGCTATAAATTGAGCATTACTACTTTTTTTACTGATTTTTTCTAATATTTCTGAGGCGATGTTCAGTTCTTTTTTGATGTCATTGAGAAAAGCCGTCCATGCATCCTTTTTTGCATTTTTAACCTCTTTTTTGGCATTTTTCTCAATTTTAATCAATTCTTTTTCAGAATCAACAAATTTTAAAATGTTACCGTTGTTGTCTTCCAATTCAAAATTTAAAATCCATTCACGCATCTTTTCAACACAATCATATTCTTTTTCCCACTTCAAACGATCGATGTTTTTATATCTTTCATGTGACCCAGAGGTAGAATGACCTTGTGGTTGTGTTAATTCTTTGACATGAATGAGCACCGGTACATGTTGTTCTCTTGCAATCTTAGAAGCCTTTGTATACACATCGATCAATTGAACGTAGTCCCAACCGTTGACAACAAATATTTCGTATCCATTGGTGTTTTCTTCTCTTTGAAAACCTTTCAAAATCTCAGAAATATTTTCTTTGGTTGTATGGTCTTTTGCATGAACAGAAATTCCGTAGTCGTCATCCCATATACTAATAACCATGGGAATCTCAAGTACTCCAGCCGCATTGATGCTTTCGAAAAAAACGCCTTCACTCGTACTCGCATTTCCTATAGTTCCCCAAGCAACTTCATTTCCTTTTTTTGAGAATTTTAAGTGGTTTTTTAGTCCTTTTTCATTTCTGTAAATTTTGGAGGCTTGAGCCAAACCTACAAGTCTTGGCATTTGCGCTGCAGTTGGAGAAATATCAGAACTAGAGTTTTTTTGAATGGTTAAATCATTCCAATCTCCATTTTCGTTGATGCTGTGGGTTGTAAAATGTCCTCCCATTTGACGACCCGCAGACATGGGTTCTATTTCAATATCAGTATGTGCATACAAGCCGGCAAAAAATTGTTGTGCATTGAGTTCATTTATTGACATCATAAACGTTTGATCTCTGTAATAACCCGATCTAAAATCACCATTTCTAAATACCTTAGCCATGGCTAATTGAGGCACTTCTTTACCACCACCAAAGATGCCAAATTTTGCTTTTCCTGTTAAAACTTCACGTCTCCCTAAGATACTACACTCTCTACTAATTCTAGCAATCTTGTAATCGTGTAAAACCTCATTTTTAAAGTCGTTAAAAGAAATGTTGGAAGTATTTGTTTCAGTGGCTGTATCCGGCATAATTCTGAATTCTTTGGGCAGTGCAAAGGTAGTTTTTTTAGATGGAATCTAAAAATTGAACTTTGAGAGATCTAAAAAAAGGAATGTTAAGAATGCTTCAATTTCTCAGTGAGTTTTTATAACAATCCGCGTCTGAAAAAATTATAAATAGCTTGTGGCCTAACAACCAATACAAATCGCATATTTTTAGGGTAGGCTTTTTCATTTATTTCCCAACCATTATTTGAGTAAATCGGTAAATAGATTTCAAAGATATTATGAATGAAATTCAATCGAATTCCATTTTCATAGGCAAAGAAAATTGAATTTCCGTTGTTTTTGAGAAAAGCAACATCATTGTAGAGTTCTAACCATCTCCAAATACCAACACTTGAGTTGAAAGAAACCAAATAATCATTGGCAAATCGCTGATTCAAAACAGACTTGAATCCCCCTTCTGCCATAATAAATTGTTGACTCAACAATCCAGAACTCTCTGAACGTCCTATGTAATTCAATTCATACAAATAGTCATTGGCTCTATCCAAACCAAAACTGAAAAAATCTGAGTTTGTGTTGTTGTTTAGAAAAGCACCAGCATACAATCTAAAATCTAGTTGTGTATTTCTGGCGGTTAATTTCCTATATCGAATTTCACCCATAGCTTTCGAGTATTTGCTTCCAAATTCTGTTCCAATTGAATATTTCAAACCCTTGATTACACTGGGCCTATTAAAATAGTATTTGAGTTTAAAAATTTGATACTTGTCCGAATCTAGTTGTGTATCCTCTGGATTAATTTCTCGATTGATATTGACCAACATTGCAGATAAAAAACTACCTCCAGCATCTCTTAAATTTTTTCTTCTAAATTGAACAGTGATTCTCTGGTTTATTGAATTGTAAGAAAGTCCCTCCGCATAGTGTAAATTACTACCTGAAAGAGAATAAAAAATTCTATCAATGTTGGAGTTTTCAAAATATTTTGTGTATTTCGATATGAATGTACCGTTTAAAGAATTGCTTTTTTCTCCATACAGCGGTGTTATGGAAAATTCAAAATTTCTTTCTAAAATAGGTTGATTATGAAATTTTACACCCATTAATAAACCGTCATAAAAATTATATCTCAAATCAGGTTGAAGGTACAATTGGTTGTAATATGGATCATTGATGTCTTTATATAATTTAAATTTGATGGGTTTGTTAAAAATATGATTTTCAATGGTTCTAGAATTGTCCATCGAATTAAATTCTGGATAAGAATTTTCAAAATTTAAAGACACACGATCAAATCCGTTTTTAGGAATAGCGATTGTTTTAGAACTATCTACATCAGTCAACCACTTTTTAAATTTTATCTTTTTATTTTTAAGACCATAAATTGGCACTGGTGTTGAGATGTTTCGTTTGTTTTTTACTGTTACCAATACTGAATCATCTTTGACCACTGTTTTCCTAATGGTATAGTCTATTTTTTTATTGGTTTTTAAGAAATCATCAAAAAACCACTCAATGTCCTTGTTCGTTTTGGAAGAGAGTATTTTTTTAAAGTGATCCGTGTTAGTGGGTTTTAAATTTTTTTGATCATACAGTTCTTTGAAAGACTCTTTAATGACAGAATCTCCTATAAAATCTGCAAGATATTTCAGTCCTAGTCCGGCCTTGTATTTACTAATTACTTTTCGATTAAAATTAGACAAAGAATCTGCTCTTGTGGTCAAAGCTTGGTCTAAAAACTGTCTGGCACTGAATTGGTAAACAAAGGGATATTTGTCATTAAAACTTAGCTTTGAAAAGTTAAAGTTTTTTAGTCCCCAAATTTTTGAAATATTACCAGTTAGTTTAATTTCAGGATAATATTCAGAGACATAAAGCATCATTAAGTATGTTTGCAATCCATTGGTTAGCCAGTAATCTTTTCTTTTATCTACTAGTATGGTATTGTTAATGAATTTATCTGTTAAAGCTTTTAACATGGTCAAATCCCATTCAAATACATCAGGGAAAGGTCTGATAAATCTTGGCAGTTGATTCAATCCATAAATTGGATTTTTAGCTTGAGTTATTTTATCTATAAATAATTTTTTATGAGGATATTCACCCAGAAAATCCTTGATAAAAAGCAATTGTCTGTTCAGTATATCTGTGGTGAGTTTTTGATCAAGGTTTTGACCATAAAGATCTGTTAAAACATTGATGTCATTTGTTTTAAAAGATTTGAAATGATTATCTATGTCTATGTTTATTAATACCTCTGTTTGATTTTCACCGCTTAACTCATATTCATTGATTTCCTCTTTTTGACTTTTAACTTGATGTAAACTTGAGTTCAAGTAATAATATTTTGGTAGCGAAAATTTGATGCTGTAAGAACTTGGATGAGTCACCAAATCATCCATGTTTAGATTACTCATTAATTTCCAATTATTTTTAAAAATTGCTGGAACTAAATACCAATACCTCAAGTGATACCCTGTTTTTGTTTTGCCATAACGAGTAAATTTTGCTTTCGGAATTTTTACTGAATAAGTAATGTCAATAGTGCTAGATTCTTTTGATTTTAAAGGGGTATTTAAGGGTAGTTTTATCACATCATTTTGATGATTTTCTAGAGTCGAAAATGAAGTTGTTTCACCATTGATTTTTAGGGTTTTAATATCTGTATACCCTCTGTCTTTTTCTCGAGCAAAATACAGGGATTTATCAAAGTCTTCAATCAGTCTTTTGGCTAGAGGCGATTTCTTGTTTTTGTAGCTACTTGCCCAATCGTGAAGAAAAATTTCAGTGAGTGTAGAATCAGAATCATTAAAAAAAACAATGCGTTGTTGGACTTGTAAAATTCTCTTATCATCATCAAGCTGAACTTCCATGGATATTGAGTGTTCTTGCCCATGGACTTGAACAACAAAACCCATCATTAAAAACAATATGATAATGTAATTTTTCAATTAAATTTTTACAAATTTTATAGGAGTGTTTAATTTTTTTTGTGAAAGGTAATAAATCCCTTTTGAAAGATGTCGAACATCAATTGATATTCTGTTTTCCCGTATATTTTTCAAATCAATTGACTCGATTAATTGGCCATTGATATTGTAAATTTTCAATTCATTGAGATTCAAATTAGAAGGGATAGAAATTTTGAGAATATCTTTTGTGATGTTGGAGCCATAAAAGTGAACGTTTGAATATGAGTTTGTTGATAAGGTGTTCTCAGGGGTTTCAATTTCCATCACGATGGGTAAGTGATCACTAAATTGAATCAAGGCATCTCTGAGCGATTGCGAAAATACTCCTGAACAATTGGGATTATTGATATAGGAATTGTAACAATTTGTGTTATTACCAATCGTCTGATAACTATCGTTGATGTAAAATAAATTAGAACTTGTATTGAAGTTTTCAGACATCATAATAAAGTCAAAACGATCATCCAGGCCTCCAGTTGATCCACTGTCATCAATTAAGCCACTGTTTGAGGTTCTGGTTGATTGAGAATGAATGTCAGCAAAAGAACTGTTGTTCCAAAAATAAGTTGAATCATAATTATCGAAATAATTGACACCATCATCAGGAAATGGTGGGGCAGGTCTATTTATTGGATCTATAAAAACAATTGGGTTTCTGTCATCAATTAAGTATTGATACCCTTCTTCATTACTGGTGTAAAAATTAAAATCTCCTGCGAATAAAACATGACGATCACTGGGAATAAAATCAGTAAAACTTATGAAACTTTGAATAGAATTTAATCTTCTTTGTCGGTTACTATATCCAAATGAAGCCTTAAGATGCGTTACAAAAACTTCAAAAAATATAGGGTCTGTTTCAAAATTTTCAGTTTTAATTTTAAAAGTATACTGATTGATGTCCCTTGTATCAGCTGTAATCACTCTGCTTTCCTCTAAAATTAATTTCTCTGTATTGTAATAAACCAATTGTTGCAATTCAGAATTTCCTGATTGATTTTCTTCGAAAATTGCTTTTTCAAAACTTGAATTGTGAGGAATGATTGCGTTTTCAAACAAATAATTGGATCCAGCTTCATCGACCAACTCACAAACCATGAATAGGTCAGGATGAATCTCGTCCAAAATTGTTGTCAAATAGGAAGTTTTATCTTGACTGATTTCAGAATTGGAATAATTCAGCAAATTATACATCATCGCTTTGATTCGAGTCTGGCCAAAACTTTGAAAAATAAAAAAATAAAAAAATAAGAACCCGATAATTCTTTTTGAAATGTAAAATTTCATTGATTTATTAGAAGTTAGGTTTCAGGCTGTATTTAGCGTAGAATTTATTCAAATGATCAACAGCTTCATCAGCAGTATCAACAACCCTGAACAACTTTAAATCAGATTCACTGATGTTGCCTTGCTCAAGTAGTGTATTTTTTATCCAATCTAGTAATCCACTCCAAAAAGAGGATCCAACCAATATGATGGGAAATCGTCCAATTTTATTCGTTTGAATTAAAGTAATGGCCTCAAAAAGTTCATCCAGTGTACCAAAACCACCAGGCATTACAATAAAGCCTTGTGAATATTTAACAAACATTACTTTTCGAACAAAGAAATAGTCGAACTCTAAATTTTTATCCTTGTCAATCCATGGATTGTCATGTTGTTCAAAGGGTAATTCAATGTTTAAACCAACAGAAATTCCTTTCCCTCGGTGAGCTCCTTTGTTTCCAGCTTCCATAATTCCAGGGCCACCTCCTGTAATTACACCATATCCATTTTGAGTTAATTGATAAGCGACTTCCTCAGATAGTTCATAGTATTTTTCTCCAGGTTTTGTTCTTGCAGATCCGAAAATTGATACGCAAGGTCCAATTTTACTAAGTTTTTCATATCCCTCAACAAATTCCGCCATGATTTTAAAAATGGCCCAAGAATCGTTGGTTTTTATTTCATTCCAGGTTTTTTGATTTAACTTTTCACGGATTTTTCTATCGTCATTGATCATAATCTTGTCTGTTTTACATACAAAGTTACAGTAATTCTTCTCTCAAAAATTGAGCCGTATAACTTTTTTTGTTTTTGATCAATTGTTCTGGAGTACCGGTACATAAGATTTCACCACCTTTTTTTCCACCTTCTGGACCAATATCTATGATATGATCAGCAAGTTTGATGACATCCATATTGTGCTCAATGATAACGATTGTATTCCCTTTTTCAACTAAGGTTTTCAATACCTCCATCAGAACTCTTATGTCCTCAAAATGAAGACCTGTAGTAGGTTCATCTAGGATGTAAAAAGTATTTCCTGTATCACGTTTTGACAATTCTGAAGCTAATTTGATTCGTTGAGCTTCCCCTCCAGATAGAGTTGTTGATTGTTGTCCAAGAGTGATGTATCCCAAACCAACATTTTTAATGGTTTTTAGTTTGTTGTAAATTTTTGGGATATGTTTAAAAAATTCGACAGCTTGATCAATGGTCATCTCAAGAATATCTGCAATCGATTTTCCTCTGTATCTAATCTCTAGTGTTTCTCGATTAAAACGCTTGCCCTGACAAGTTTCACATTCTACGTGAACATCTGGTAAAAAATTCATCTCAATAATTCTAACGCCACCACCTTTACAAGTTTCACAACGCCCACCTTTTACATTGAAGGAAAATCTACCGGGTTTGTATCCGCGAATAGAGGCCTCGGGTGTTTTGGCAAATAAACTTCTAATTTCACTAAAAACCCCAGTATAAGTTGCTGGATTTGACCGAGGTGTTCTTCCTATTGGTGATTGGTCAATATCAATCACTTTGTCAATATGTTCTAGACCTGTAATTTTTTTGTAGGCCATGGGTTCTTTAACACCATTAAAAATGTGTTTGTTAAGTATAGGATAAAGGGTTTCATTGATTAGGGTAGATTTTCCACTTCCAGAAACTCCCGTAACGCAAATCATTGTGCCTAGAGGAAATTTTGCAGAAACATTTTTCAAATTATTACCAGTGGCTCCAGAAATAGTAAGAAATTTACCATTTCCTTTTCTTCTTTTTTTAGGAACTTCAATTTTTTTTCTTTCTGCCAAGTAATCGGCAGTTAATGTATCATGATGTAAGATGTTGAGGTAAGTTCCGTTACTTTCAATTTTACCTCCGTGAATTCCAGCACCTGGTCCAATATCAAAAATAAAATCAGCATTTTTGATCATGTCTTTGTCATGTTCAACTACTAAGACAGAATTTCCAATATTTCTTAACTTTAGCAGTGAATCAATTAGTTTTTGATTGTCACGTTGATGCAATCCGATGCTTGGTTCATCTAAAATGTACAACACACCAACCAACTGAGAACCAATTTGAGTCGCTAAACGAATTCGTTGAGCTTCTCCTCCTGAAAGAGATCTAGAAGTTCTATCTAAGGTTAAATAATCCAAACCAACATCTAATAAAAACTGAATTCTAGTTTTAATTTCTTTCAGAATCTCAGCTGCTATAATAATTTGTCTCTTGGATAGTTTTTTCTCTAAATTTTGAAACCATTGCTCAAGTTCATTGATATCTAATTTGGTTAAATCACTGATACTTTTATCATTTATTTTAAAATGAAGACTCTCTTTTTTTAATCGATTCCCACCACAATCATTACAAGTGATTTCTTTCATAAAGCCTTTTGCCCAGCGTTTTATCGAAGAGCTATCACTATGTTTGTATTGATTTTCTATAAAAGCAACAATTCCCTCAAAATCTATTTGATAATTTCTTGTGATTCCAATACTTTTTGAGGCCACAGAAAATTTTTCATTACCCCCATGCAAAATGATATGAAGTGCCTCTTTTGGAATTGATTTTATGGGGTCGCTAAGTTTAAAATTATAGCGATTTGCAATGAGTTGAATTTGTTTAAAAATCCAACTATTTTTTTGCTCCCCTAAGGGAGCAATTCCTCCATTTTTAATTGATAGTGTGTCATCTGGGATTACTTTTTCAAAGTTGATTTCATTGGTAACTCCCAATCCATTACAAGTTGGACATGCTCCTTTTGGTGAATTGAATGAAAATGTATTTGGTTCTGGATTTGGATAGGAAATTCCTGATACTGGACACATTAGATCTTTGCTAAAATAACGAGGTTTTTCATCATCAATGTCAATAACCATTAACATATTATTTCCTGTATACAAGGCTGTTTTTATGGTTTCTTCCAGGCGTTTTTCTGATGCATCATTAACAATCAATCGATCAATAACCACTTCAATATCATGTGTCTTATATCGATCCAAACGCATTCCTTTTTCCAGATCTTTGATTTCTCCGTCCACTCGAACTTTTAGAAAACCTTGTTTTGATATTTGTTCAAATAACTCTCTGTAATGTCCTTTTCTTGATTTGATCAAAGGAGCCAATACAGCAATTCTTTTATTTTTAAAATCTTTGAGAATTAAATCTCTGATTTGATCATCACTATAGCTGGTCATCTTTTCACCAGTCTCATAGGAATAGGCATCTGAGGCTCTGGAAAATAAAAGTCGAAGAAAGTCGTAAATTTCTGTAATGGTACCTACAGTAGATCTTGGGCTTTTGTTGGTTGTTTTTTGCTCAATTGAAATGACAGGAGACAAGCCATCAATTTTATCAACATCAGGACGCTCTAACCCTCCAAGAAACTGTCTTGCATAGGCCGAAAAAGTTTCAATATATCTTCGTTGACCTTCAGCATAAATTGTATCAAATGCCAGAGATGATTTTCCACTACCACTCAAACCAGTAATCACGACTAGTTTTTCTCTTGGAATTTTAACGTCTATATTTTTTAAATTATGAGCTCTTGCTCCGAAAACTTCAATATATTCTTGGTCTTTCAATATTGGTAGAATTGAGAAAAATGCAAAGTTACTGAATCCAATTTGTTTTTTAGATCAAACTTAATGGTAAAGTTTTTACCTCTAAAGTCTGAAAACGAGTCTTTTAAAATGTAGAATAAATCTTTCTTACTTAGCCCTTTCTTACATAAAACAAATAAAGTATCTTGCATAAAAAAAACATGAATTTAATACATTCAATTCGACATTATTTTGAAAGACATGGGTATCATGTTTCTTCTCGATTGGCAGATCGTTTGGGGATGAGAGCAAAAAATGTTCGATTGTTTTTTATTTATTGTTCTTTTTTTACCGTTGGCTTGTCTTTTGGATTTTATTTGACCATTGCTTTTTTATTAAAGTTAAAAGATATGATTTATACCAAAAGGAGTTCAGTCTTTGATTTATAAAACAATGATAAAGGTTTATGAAAACTATGTTTAGATCGAAATTCCAGAAAGCCATAATGCTCTTACTTTTTGTCTTAATGACAGGTGTTGTAGGTTATATGATGATTTCGGGCTATTCTTTTGTCAATGCTTTATACATGACTGTAATTACGGTATCTACCGTTGGATTTGGTGAAATAGAGCCTTTGAACAACCAAGAAAAATTATTTACCATATTTTTGATTACCATCAGTATCATAAGTTTTGGTTATACTGTTTCTGCTTTTACAGAATATGTGATTAGTGGTCAATTATTTCAACAATTTAAATTGAAAAAAGTGCAAAAAAAAATCGAACAACTTAAAGGTCATACGATCATCTGTGGTTTTGGAAGAAATGGAAAACAAGCGATGATCAAATTGCAGAATTACAAGAAAGATTTTGTCATTATTGAAAAGGCAGAAAATATTATCAATACGATTGATATGAACGGGTTATTAAATGTCAATGCTGACGCAACAACAGACGAAGCTTTGATGAAAGCAGGAATCGAAAGAGCAGACAATTTAATTACAGCATTGCCCTCAGATGCAGACAATCTTTTTGTTGTTTTATCTGCAAGACAATTGAATGCCAATTGTAGAATTATAAGTAGGGCCTCAAACGAAAGTTCTTACAGTAAATTAAAAATTGCCGGAGCCGATAACGTGATCATGCCCGATAAATTAGGTGGAGATCATATGGCTTCTTTAGTGGTGACACCTGATGTCATCGAATTTGTTGGTCGATTGACCGTAGAAGGGGAGACCACTGCCAATTTAGAAGAAATTTCAGTCAATGATTTACCAATAGAATATTTAAATAAAACCATTTTGGATTTGGATTTAAGAAAAAAAACAGGATGTACTGTGATCGGATTTAAAACACCTAATAATAACTACATAATCAATCCTGAAGCTTCTGTTAAATTGCAAAAAGACTCTCATTTAATTGTGTTGGGGAGACCTGAACAAATTTCTGAACTGAGGGTACTTTTTTAAACTACCAATTCTAAAAACTATTTTGTTTTAAATTTTAATAATCAGCAATAGATGAAAAAAATTGTGGTCACAGGAAGTAATGGATTGTTGGGGCAAACCCTTGTAAATCTTCTCATGAAACAACCTAGTTACTATTCTGTATATGGTTTGTCTAGAGGAGAAAACAGAAGTGGGAGGGATGATTTTTCGTATCATCGTACTGACATTACAAATTTCAATGAGTTGAATCATTTATTGCGAACGATTCAACCAGATTTTATTGTCAATACAGCTGCAATGACCAATGTAGATACCTGTGAAGAACAAAAAGAAGCATGTTTTCAAGTCAATGTCGAAGCTGTAGAGAATTTGACAAAGATTTGTTCAGAAATTCATGCTCATCTCATTCATATTTCAACAGACTTTATTTTTGACGGCGAAAAAGGTTACTACAAAGAAACAGATTTGCCTAACCCAATAAGTTTTTATGGAAATTCAAAACTAAAATCAGAGGAAATAGTAGTCAGTGCTGGTATTTCATATAGTATTTTGCGAACCATTCTTGTGTATGGAAAAGTGAATAACCTAGCAAGAAATAACATTGTTTTGTGGGTAAAAGAAATGCTAGAAAAGAAGAACAAAATAACCATAGTCAATGATCAATTCAGAATGCCAACTTATGTAGAAGATTTGGCACTGGCATGTAAACTATCCATTGATCAAAATGCAAAAGGAATCTTTAATATTTCCAGCAATCATTTGTTAAGTATTTTTGAAATCGCTCTTCAAATTGCCGAAGTTTTTGGACTGCAAAAAGAATTCATCGTTCCCATTTCAACAGAGATTCTAAATCAAAAAGCACCGAGACCTCCAAAAACAGGATTCAACCTTTCAAAAACCAATAGAGAGTTAGGGTTGCACACCCAATCTTTCAAAGAAGATTTGAAAAGGTTTAAAGAATCACTCTCTTGAAATATTACATTTATTCTTTAAAAGTTGTTCAAAGCTCATTTTTTTATGATATTGCGGTTTTTGTAAAATTTAAAACATACACCTCATGAAGAAAAAACTCTTATCAATCCTATTTTTATTAACACCAATGCTAATTTTAGCTCAAGAAAAAGGGATCGCTGAAAAAATTAATGAAGGTTTTAAACCAGTAGCTGATGTTTGGGGGAGTATTGTTTTTTACCCGATTAATTTAGGTGGTGGGGTAGAGATGCCATTGGTAATTATCATGTTGCTTTCTGCAGGTTTAATTTTTACAATTATATTCAAATTTGTTAATATTAGATTGTTTCCTACCTCCATCAATATTGTAAGAGGAAAATATGATGATGTAGATCATGCTTCTTCAGATGAAATTGAGGGAGATTCAACTCCAGGAGGAGAGGTAACCCATTTCCAAGCTTTGACTGCGGCCTTATCAGGGACTGTTGGTTTGGGTAATATTGCAGGGGTTGCGGTAGCACTTTCTTTGGGAGGTCCAGGAGCAACCTTTTGGATGATTATAGCAGGATTGATTGGAATGTCTTCGAAATTTGTTGAATGTACATTGGGAGTAAAATATAGAGATGTAGGAGAAGACGGAACAGTATATGGAGGACCAATGTATTATCTTAAAAAAGGATTGTCGGATGTTGGTAAGAGCGGATTAGGAAAAGTTTTGGCTGCAGTATTTGCTGTGATGGTAATTGGAGGTTCATTTGGTGGTGGAAATATGTTTCAAGCAAATCAAGCTGCTCAACAATTTGGAAGTATGATTGGATCCAATGATTTATCAACAGCATTAGTTTTTGGAGTTGTAATGTCTGTCCTTGTCGCTTTAGTTATCATTGGAGGAATCAAAAGAATTGGAAATATTACAGAAAAAATTGTTCCTTTTATGGTAGGAATATACTTTTTGGCTGCAATTATTATTTTGACTGCTAATTTTTCTAAAATAGGAAATGCTTTTGGACAAATAATGGATGGAGCTTTCAATGCAAAAGGAATTTCTGGAGGTTTGCTAGGTGTTTTAATTATTGGATTCCAAAGAGCCGCTTTTTCTAATGAAGCTGGGGTGGGTTCTGCTGCAATTGCACACTCAGCCGTTAAAACAAAATATCCAGCCTCTGAGGGATTGGTTGCTTTGTTAGAGCCATTTATAGATACAGTAGTTGTATGTACTATGACAGCTTTGGTAATCATCATAACGAATGGAGATGGAGGTATCATGACTTATGGTGTCAAATCTCCTGATGGAGTTTTAGCGACATCTAAAGCCTTTGCTTCAGTACTTCCATGGTTTCCATACATCTTAACAATTGCTGTAGTTTTATTTGCTTTTTCAACAATGTTATCATGGTCTTATTATGGTTTGCAAGGTTGGATGTATTTATTTGGTCGCTCAAAAGCGTCTGACTATACCTATAAAATTTTATTTTGCTTATTTGTTATTATTGGTTCAGCAGCAAGTTTAGGAGCGGTTACTGATTTTTCTGACGCAATGATTTTTGCGATGTCAGTACCTAACATCATTGGATTGTGTTTCCTTTTCCCTAAAGTTCGTGAAGAGTTGTCCAAATATTTAGAAGCTATTGGTGTTAAAAAAGGATAATTTTTAACATTCAACATATTTATCGGCGCTAAGAAAAAGAAAATCTATGAAGAAATTATTATCCCATTTCTGGTATACAACAAACCAAAGAAATGGGATATTATTGTTATTAGCTATGAACGTTATCCTTCAGTTTTGCTTTCATTTTGTAAAATTTGATAATGAACATACCCCACTTTATAATGAAGCAACAATGAATCATCTAATGCTTCAATTGGATAGTTTGCAAATGAATGGATTCGCAAAGAAAAAATTTAACATTTATCCATTTAACCCCAATTATCTATCAGATTTTAAAGGATATCAATTAGGAATGAGTACAGAGGAAATTGATCGTTTATTCGCTCATCGAAAAAAAAGATTGTTTGTGAATTCAGCAAAAGAATTTCAACAAGTAACCAAAGTTTCTGATAGTTTACTCAAAAACATAAGTCCATATTTTAAATTTCCAGATTGGATTCAAAAAAAGCAATTTAAAAAACCGGTATCCGATGATTCAAAAAAGAGTTTCAAACCCCATCTTTCTACCAATGACTTAAATAAGGCAAATAAAAATGACTTTTTGTCAATTCGAGGTATAGACGATGCGCTCTCTGATAGAGTCATTAAATATCGTTCTACATTACAAGGGTTTTCTGAAACCAATCAACTTCTAGAAGTTTGGGGAATGAAGACGGAACTTGCCTCTCAAATTTTGAAGGTATTTTCAATTATAGAAAAACCAATCATTGAGAAAATAAATGTCAATACAGCATCGTTTAGAGAAGTATTATCCATCCCATATATTGATTATGAATTGTGTGTAAAAATTTTTGATTACCGTGATGAAGTTGCAGAACTGCAATCAATATCGGAGTTAAAAAATATCAAAGATTTAACGTTGGAGAAATACAATAGAATTGTTCTATATTTATATGCGAAATAGTAAATAGAAAATATTTTAATTGTGCCTATGTATTTTACTGAAGAACATCATGTGTTTAGAAAAAGTTTCAGAGATTTTTTAAAAAAAGAAGTAGTTCCTCATGTTGAAAAATGGGAACAAACAGGTAAGATAGAAAGATTTATTTGGGAAAAGTTTGGAGAAATGGGATACTTTGGTCTGAGTTATCCTGAAGAATATGGAGGACTTGATTTAGACATGTTTTACATGGTCATTTTTCTTGAAGAACTTCAAAAAATAAATTCTGGAGGTTTTGCCGCAGCGATTTGGGCCCATACATATTTGGCCATGACTCATCTTAATAAGGAGGGGGATGCTCAAATCAAAAAAAAATATTTAGCTCCAAGCATTACAGGTCAAAAAATAGGATGTTTATGCATTACAGAACCTTCGGCGGGTTCTGATGTTGCTGGTATTAGAACTACAGCCACAATGGAAGGAGAGTTTTATACAATAAACGGATCTAAAACCTTCATCACAAACGGGGTTTATTCTGATTATCTGATCGTAGCTGCGAAAACAAACACAACATCCAAACATTCGGGAATCTCAATTTTTATCATTGATCGGGAAACTCCCGGAATTTCTGCAACCAAACTAGACAAGCTTGGATGGAAAGCTTCAGATACAGGTGAAATTGCATTTGATAATGTAAAAATTCCAACAAAAAATTTGTTAGGTGAAGAAGGAAAGGGATTTGCTTACATCATGGAGCATTTTGCATTGGAAAGACTGATCATGGGAATCAACGCCCATGCAAGAGCAAAATATGCTTTAGATTATGTTATAGATTATACCTCCGAACGAAAAGCTTTTGGAAAACAATTGGATAAATTTCAAGCTTTAAGACATAAGATTGCTGAAATGGCTAGTAAAGTCGAAATGTGTAAAGAATTCAATTATTCAATTGCAAAAAGAATGGATCAAGGTACTTATGTTGTTAAAGAAGCGACCATGTCAAAATTATTGTCAACGAAAATGGCTGATGAGGTTATTTATGATGCCTTGCAATTATTAGGAGGTTATGGTTATATGGAAGAATATCCATTAGCGAGATTGTTTAGAGATAGTAGATTAGGTCCCATCGGAGGAGGTACTTCAGAAATTTTAAAAGAAATCATTGCTAAAATAATCATTGACAAAAAGGAATATAAGTCACTTACTTGAGATTCCATATCTTTTTTTGGTTTTAGATGTTTTTAAAACTTCAAAATTTATTTCAATCACAAAAATATTTCATCATAACCATTGATTATAAAATATAATCCTTATATATTTGCAGCCAATTTTAAAAATAGAGAATTGAAAGGAGGTGCCAACATATGTTAATCATACCAGTTAAAGAAGGAGAAAATATTGATAGAGCTCTGAAGCGTTTTAAAAGAAAATTTGATCGCACAAAAACGATGAAGAACCTACGTGAGAGAAAGCATTTCACAAAGCCATCTGTTGCAAAAAGAGCTCAAAAAATTAAGGCAACTTATGTTCAAAAGCTTAGAACAGAAGAAGAAGTTGGTTAGACAGCTTCCTTAATGAAATATACAAACTACCCATATCAATTGATATGGGTTTTTTTATTATCTTTTGTCATTCGAATCAATTTCTTATATGGATTTAATACATTCTTTCTTGGAGTATCTATCACTAGAAAAAAAATATTCTAAGCATACCATCAATGCGTACCAAAACGATTTACTGTCTTTCAAGAATTTTTGTAAGGAAGTGTTCGACCAAGATGCTATTTTGGATGTGCATTACACTCAAGTTAGGTCTTGGATTGTTCTGCTAGTTGATCAGAATCTCTCCAATCAAACGATCAATAGGAAAATTAGTTCCTTAAAATCCTTTTACAAATACTTGCAAAAAATACAAGCCATTGAAAAAAATCCATTAGCGAGTCATCGAGCACTTAAAACTCCTAAAAAAATACAAGTCCCTTTTTCTGTAGATGAGGTCAATGATGTCTTGTCTGAAATCTCAGAGGATCATTCTTTTGAAACTGTCAGAAATCGATTGATGGTTGAATTGTTATATTCTACTGGAATGCGAAGAGCCGAATTGATACATTTAACAATGAATTCTGTCAATTTTTCAGAGCAGTACATCAAAGTTTTGGGGAAGAGAAATAAAGAGCGATTACTTCCTTTACTATCGAGTGTTTCAAAAACATTGTCTGCCTATTTGGAATTAAGAAAACATGTCAAATGCCATGTAGATAATTTGTTGGTGACTCAAAAGGGGAATAAAATTTATGAAACACTTGTTTATAGAGTTATTAATGGTTACTTTAGTAGTGTTTCCACAAAGCTTAAGAGAAGTCCTCACATTCTAAGACATTCTTTTGCTACACATTTGCTAAATGAAGGAGCAGATTTAAATTCAGTTAAAGAATTGTTAGGTCACTCAAGTTTAGCTTCGACTCAAGTCTATACTCATAATAGCCTGGATCAAATCAAGAAAGTGTATCAAAAAGCACACCCCAGGAACCAAAAAAAATAACATTTATGAAAGTATACATCCAATCCATTAATTTCAATGCTTCAACAGACTTATTGTTTTACATAAAAAAGAAAGTGGCTTTGCTAGAAAAATTTCATGATAAAATTGTAGATGCAGAAGTCTTTCTCAAAGTTGAAAATTCTAGCGATAAAGAGAACAAAATCGCAGAAATAAAAATTAACATTCCAGGAAAGGAATTGGTCGTAAAAAAACAGTTTAGAAGTTTTGAAGAAGCGATCAGTACAGGAGTTGAATCCCTTAAGCGAAGGCTTAAAAAATCCAAAGAAAAATCGAGAGATTCAATCCCTTTGTAAAAAGCTCAAAAAAGAATACAAAAATTTTTAGAAATTAAAAAAACTTATTACATTTGCACTCCGTTAGAAATAACGGATTGTTTTTGTTTAAAAACAGCCGATGTAGCTCAGCTGGCTAGAGCAGCTGATTTGTAATCAGCAGGTCGTGGGTTCGAGTCCCTCCATCGGCTCTTTTAAAAGACAAAACTGTGATTGGAATTAAATAGGATTATTGCCAGAGCAATTGAGTTTGAAATTTCATCACCAACAAAAACAAAGTAAGTTCATTTAAATAGTGAAAATCGGGGAGATACTCAAGCGGCCAACGAGGACGGACTGTAACTCCGTTGACTATGTCTTCGCAGGTTCGAATCCTGCTCTCCCCACCATAATTTTAAAAGAAGAATGCGAGAGTAGCTCAGTTGGTAGAGCGTCAGCCTTCCAAGCTGAATGTCGCCAGTTCGAACCTGGTCTCTCGCTCAAATTTTCCAAGCCGGTGTAGCTCAGTTGGTAGAGTGCATCCTTGGTAGGGATGAGGTCACGGGTTCAAATCCCGTCGCTGGCTCAAAGTAAGAATTTTATTAGACACTAAATATATTTAACTAAGAATTAAAATTAACAATCATGGCAAAAGCAAATTTTGACCGTTCAAAACCACACTTAAACATTGGTACAATTGGACACGTAGATCACGGAAAAACTACATTAACCGCAGCGATTACAAAAGTATTAGCTGATGCAGGTTTGTCTGAAGCAAAAGATTTTGATCAAATCGACAACGCTCCAGAAGAAAAAGAAAGAGGTATTACAATTAATACGTCTCACGTTGAATATCAAACAGGAAATCGTCACTATGCACACGTTGACTGTCCTGGTCACGCCGACTATGTAAAGAACATGGTAACTGGTGCTGCTCAGATGGATGGTGCAATTTTAGTTGTTGCAGCAACTGACGGACCAATGCCACAAACTCGTGAGCACATCCTTTTAGGACGTCAGGTAGGAATTCCTCGTATTGTGGTATTTATGAACAAAGTTGACATGGTTGATGATGAAGAGCTTTTAGAATTAGTAGACATGGAAGTAAGAGAATTACTTTCTTTCTACGAGTATGATGGAGATAATGGACCTGTTATTGCTGGTTCAGCTTTAGGAGCATTAAATGGTGAGAAAAAATGGGTTGATACTGTTTTAGAATTAATGGAAGCAGTGGATTCTTGGATTGAAGAGCCAACAAGAGAAATTGATAAAGATTTCTTAATGCCAATTGAAGATGTATTCTCTATTACTGGTCGTGGTACTGTTGCAACAGGAAGAATTGAAACAGGAATTGCGAATACTGGAGATCCAGTTGAGATCATTGGTATGGGTGCAGAGAAATTAACATCTACAATTACAGGAATTGAAATGTTCCGTCAAATCTTAGATAGAGGAGAAGCAGGAGATAATGCAGGTATCTTATTAAGAGGTATTGAAAAATCTGAAATCAAAAGAGGGATGGTAATCACTAAACCAGGATCAGTTACTCCTCACGCTAAGTTCAAAGCTGAGGTATACGTTCTTAAAAAAGAAGAAGGTGGTCGTCATACTCCATTCCACAACAATTACCGTCCACAGTTCTATGTAAGAACTACTGACGTAACAGGTACAATTAACTTACCTAGTGGAGTAGAGATGGTAATGCCAGGTGATAACTTGACAATTACAGTTGACTTGATTCAGCCAATTGCCTTAAACATTGGATTACGTTTCGCAATCCGTGAAGGAGGAAGAACTGTTGGAGCTGGACAGGTAACAGAAATTTTAGACTAATTATTAGTCATTAATTAATAAATCAAACGTAAGAGGTGTTCCAATCATTTTATTGGGACGCCTTTACGATTGAATAGAGACGGGTTTAGCTCAGCTGGTAGAGCACTGGTCTCCAAAACCAGGTGTCGGGGGTTCGAGTCCCTCAATCCGTGCAAACAATAAACAAATGAAGTTCATACAATATATCAAAGACTCTTTCGAAGAATTGAATAATCACATGAGTTGGTCCTCTAGTAAGGATGCGCAAAAAACGACCGTGGCTGTAGCTGTTTTTACAGTTGTTTTTGCTCTTGCTATTGCTGGAATAGACTATGTTTTTCAAAATGGGTTAGATGGTTTTTTTGAAATGTTTAAATCAAACTAAATTATGACTGACTCAGTAATGAAATGGTATGTTGTTCGTGCAATAGGAGGACAAGAGAACAAAGTAAAGTCTTACATAGAGACAGAAATTTCTCGTTTGGGTCTTTCTGATTTTGTGAGTCAGGTTTTGGTACCTAAGCAAAAGGTAATCCAAATCCGAAATGGTAAAAAGATAAACAAAGAAAAAGTATACTTTCCTGGTTACATCATGGTTGAGGCCAATTTAGCAGGTGAAGTTCCTCATGTTATTAAATCAATTACAGGTGTCATTGGTTTTTTAGGTGAAACCAAAGGTGGTGAACCTGTTCCAATGCGTAAATCAGAAGTGAACAGAATGCTCGGTAAGGTGGATGAATTGGCAATCCAAGACGAAAACGTATCCATACCTTACATGACTGGAGAGACTGTTAAAGTTGTTGATGGACCTTTTAATGGTTTTGAAGGTACCATAGAGAAAGTGAATGAAGAAAAGAGAAAATTAGAAGTTATGGTTAAGATCTTTGGTCGTAAAACACCTCTAGAACTTAGTTATATGCAAGTGGAAAAAATATAATTGTTACACAAATATATATCGATGTGTTTTTTAGCTTCCAATAAATAAACATGTCACATTAAACATTTATTAAAATGGCAAAAGAGTTAAGTAAAGTAGTTAAATTACAAGTTAGGGGAGGTGCCGCGAATCCATCGCCACCGGTTGGACCCGCTCTAGGTGCTGCAGGTGTTAATATCATGGAGTTCTGTAAGCAATTCAATTCCAGAACTCAAGATAAACAAGGTAAAGTTTTACCTGTTGTTATTAGTGTTTATAAAGATAAATCATTTGATTTTATCGTTAAAACACCACCCGCTGCAGTACAATTAATGGAAGCGGCTAAAATCAAGAAAGGTTCCGGAGAGCCTAACAGAAGAAAAGTAGCGTCTGTTACTTGGGATCAAATTAAAGTAATTGCAGAGGACAAACAAGCAGATTTAAATGCTTTTACAGTTGAATCAGCAATGAAAATGATTGCAGGAACAGCTCGTTCTATGGGATTAACAGTTAAAGGGAATGCACCAGCATAGACTTTATAAAAAATAGTAAAATGGCAAGATTAACAAAAAAGCAAAAAGAAGCTCACGCAAAGTTAGATAGCTCTAAATCATATGATTTAAATGCTGCTTCAGCTTTAGTCAAAGAAATTACTAATGTAAAGTTTGATGCATCTGTAGACCTAGCTATTCGTCTTGGAGTAGATCCACGTAAAGCTAACCAAATGGTTAGAGGCGTAGTGACACTTCCTCACGGAACAGGTAAAGATGTAAAGGTGCTTGCATTAGTTACTCCAGATAAAGAAGCCGAAGCTCAAGAAGCAGGTGCTGATTATGTTGGGTTAGACGAATACCTTCAAAAAATTAAAGGAGGTTGGACAGACGTAGATGTAATTATTACCATGCCAAGTGTGATGGGTAAATTAGGTCCTTTAGGAAGAGTTTTAGGTCCTAGAGGTTTAATGCCTAACCCAAAAACAGGTACGGTAACTATGGATGTTGCGAAAGCTGTAAAAGAAGTGAAAGCAGGAAAGATTGATTTTAAGGTAGACAAGACAGGGATTGTCCATGCTTCTGTTGCCAAATCATCTTTCGATGCAAACAAGATTGCTGAAAATGCAAATGAGTTATTACAAACAATCATTAAGTTGAAACCAACAACATCAAAAGGAACATACATCAAGAGCATTTTTATGAGTTCTACGATGAGTCCTAGTGTTGAAGTTGATGTAAAAACTGTTTCGTAAGCAATAAAAATCTATCATTATGACAAGAGAAGAAAAATCACAAGTAATACAAGATTTAACAGCTACGTTAGCAGATACAAATACAATTTATTTGGCAGACATCTCTGGCTTAGATGCAGCCTCTACTTCAAATTTACGTAGAGCCTGTTTCAAAGCAAACGTTCAACTAGCTGTTGTAAAAAACACATTGTTGTCAAAAGCAATGGAAGCTTCTGAAAAGGAGTTTGGAGAATTACAAGATATCTTAAAAGGGAATACCTCTTTAATGATTTCTGAGGCAAGTAATGCGCCTGCTAAAGTGATCAAAGAGTTCAGAAAAAAATCAGATAAGCCTTTATTAAAAGGTGCATACATTGAAGAAGCAATTTATGTTGGAGATGACCAACTAGAGACCCTTGTCAATGTTAAATCTAGAGAAGAACTCATTGGAGATATCATTACATTATTACAATCACCAGCCAAAAATGTTGTTTCAGCATTGCAATCTGGAGGTAGTAAACTATCTGGAATTATTAAAACATTATCAGATAAATAAATTAGCGCACTAATAAACTAAATAATAAAAATTTTTAAAACAATTGAAATGGCAGATTTAAAAGATTTCGCAGAACAATTAGTTAACTTATCAGTAAAAGAAGTTAATGAGTTAGCCGGTATTTTAAAAGATGAATACGGTATCGAACCTGCAGCAGCAGCAGTAGCTGTAGCTGGACCAGCAGCTGGAGGTGGTGATGCGGCTGAAGAAAAAACAGAATTTGATGTAATCTTAAAAGCAGCTGGTGGTTCTAAACTAGCAGTTGTAAAATTAGTTAAAGAATTAACTGGTTTAGGATTAAAAGAGGCTAAAGGTATCGTTGATAGTGCACCTGCTCCAATTAAAGAAGGTGTTTCTAAAGATGAAGCAGAAGGTCTTCAAAAATCTTTGGAAGAAGCAGGAGCTGAGGTTGAGCTTAAATAAGCTTCAACGTACCAACAAACTAAGGTTTAGGTACTGAGAATGTGGATTCTCAGACCTAAACCATTTTGTGTATATATTCGTTCTTAATTAATATCAGATTTTAATCAAAAAAACATTCTCATTTGGCAACGAAAAACACTACCGAAAGAATAAATTTCGCGACTTCAAAGCTTGGAACGGAATATCCTGATTTTTTGGATATTCAAGTAAAATCGTTTCAAGATTTTTTTCAACTACAGACAAAAGCTGAAGAGCGAGGTGAAGAAGGTTTGTACAAAACCTTCATGGATAATTTTCCAATTACGGACACCCGTAACAACTTTGTTTTAGAATTTCTAGACTATTTTGTTGATCCACCAAGATATAGCATTCAAGAGTGTATTGAAAGAGGACTCACACACAGTGTTCCCCTAAAAGCACGTTTGAAATTATATTGTACAGATCCAGAACACGAAGATTTTGAAACAATTGTTCAAGATGTATATCTAGGAACCATCCCTTACATGACAAATTCAGGGACTTTCGTGATCAATGGTGCAGAAAGAGTTGTTGTTTCTCAACTACACCGATCTCCAGGGGTATTCTTTGGACAATCTTACCATGCAAATGGAACAAAATTATATTCAGCAAGAGTCATTCCTTTTAAAGGATCTTGGATAGAATTTGCAACCGATATCAATCAAGTAATGTACGCTTACATTGATAGAAAGAAAAAATTGCCAGTGACTACTCTCTTCAGAGCGATTGGTTTTGAAAGAGATAAGGACATCTTAGAAATCTTTGACTTGGCAGAAGAGGTGAAAGTTTCGAAAGCAGGATTGAAAAAAGTTTTAGGTAGAAAACTTGCTGCAAGAGTTTTAAAAACCTGGTTTGAAGATTTTGTAGACGAAGATACTGGAGAGGTTGTATCCATAGAACGAAATGAAATTATTTTTGATCGAGATACGATCATCGAAAAAGAACATATTGAAGAAATTATTGAAGCAGGAGCAAAAACCATTTTACTCCATAAAGAAGATAATCAACAAGCAGATTATGCGATCATTCACAATACGCTTCAAAAAGATCCAACAAACTCTGAAAAAGAGGCTGTTGAACATATTTATAGACAATTGCGTAATGCTGAACCACCAGATGAGGAGACGGCTAGAGGAATTATTGATAAATTATTTTTCTCTGAGCAACGTTACAATCTAGGTGAGGTAGGACGTTTTAGAATGAATACCAAACTTGGTTTAGATATTGATATTGATCAAAAAGTATTGACCAAAATAGATATCATTACCATCATTAAATACTTAATTGAGTTGATCAATTCAAAGGCTGAAGTTGATGATATTGATCACTTGTCAAACCGTCGTGTAAGAACAGTTGGAGAACAATTAGCCGGTCAGTTTGGTGTGGGGCTTGCTCGTATGGCTCGTACCATTCGTGAACGTATGAATGTGCGTGACAACGAAGTATTTACACCGATTGATTTGATCAATGCGAAGACTTTATCTTCCGTGATTAATTCCTTTTTTGGTACGAATCAATTATCTCAATTCATGGATCAAACCAATCCATTGGCTGAGATTACTCACAAAAGAAGATTATCGGCGCTAGGGCCAGGTGGTTTATCAAGAGAAAGAGCAGGATTTGAGGTTCGTGATGTTCACTATACACATTACGGACGTTTGTGTCCAATTGAAACTCCTGAGGGACCTAACATTGGTTTGATTTCGTCACTTTCTGTTTTTGCCAAAGTAAACAACTTAGGGTTCATTGAAACTCCTTATAGAAAAGTAAGTGATGGATCTGTAGATGTAGCACAAAAGCCAATTTATTTGAGTGCTGAGGAAGAAGAAGGAAAGAAGATCGCTCAATCCAATTTAGAATTGAACGACAATGGTGTCATTGCTGGAGAAAAAGTGATTGCTCGTGAAGAAGGAGATTTCCCAGTAGTCACCAGAGATGCAATTGATTATATGGACGTTGCTCCAAACCAAATTGCTTCGATATCTGCTTCTTTGATTCCTTTCTTGGAGCATGATGATGCCAACCGTGCTTTGATGGGATCAAACATGATGCGTCAAGCAGTTCCTTTATTACGTCCAGAATCACCAATTGTCGGAACTGGATTGGAAAGAAAAGTAGCGGAAGATTCAAGAATTCTAATCAATGCAGAAGGAAATGGTGTTGTAGAATATGTTGATTCCAATATCATTACCATCAAATACGATCGAACTGACAAAGAAAGATTGGTAAGTTTTGAACCGGATGAAAAATCATATGACTTGATCAAGTTTAGAAAAACAAATCAAGGAACTTGTATCAATTTGAAACCAATTGTAAGTTCTGGAGATCGAGTGACCAAAGGTCAGGTTTTATGTGAGGGGTACGCTACTCAGAAAGGAGAACTCGCTTTAGGAAGAAATATGAAAGTTGCTTTTATGCCATGGAAAGGGTATAACTTTGAGGATGCAATTGTGATTTCTGAAAAAGTGGTTCGTGAAGATATCTTTACATCGATTCACATTGATGAATATTCTTTAGATGTAAGAGATACTAAGTTGGGTACTGAAGAATTGACCAATGATATTCCTAATGTTTCTGAAGAGGCTACCAAAGACTTGGATGAAAATGGAATGATTAGAATTGGAGCCGAGGTAAATCCTGGAGACATTCTTATCGGTAAGATTACTCCAAAAGGAGAATCTGATCCTACACCTGAAGAAAAATTATTAAGAGCCATCTTTGGAGACAAAGCGGGAGATGTAAAAGACGCTTCTTTGAAAGCTTCTCCTTCCTTAAGAGGTGTTGTTATTGATAAAAAATTATTCAAAAGAGCTGTTAAAGATAAGACGAAGAGAATTAGAGATAAAGAAGCGATAGTTGAACTTGAGTCTTCTTTTGTTTCTAAGTTTGAAGCTTTGAAAGAAAAATTAGTTGAAAAACTATTCCAATTAATTAGTGGAAAAACATCTCAAGGAGTATTCAACGATTTAGGTGAAGAAGTTTTACCAAAAGGTAAGAAATATACACTTAAGATGTTAAATGCTGTAGAAGATTACGTTCATTTAACTTCAGGAACTTGGACAACTGATGCTACAATCAACTCACATGTTAGTGAATTGATTCACAATTATAAAATTCAAGTAAACGATCTTCAAGGAGTTTTACGTCGTGAGAAATTTACGATCTCTGTAGGAGATGAGTTACCAGCAGGAATTTTAAAATTGGCCAAGATTTATGTTGCTAAAAAACGTAAGTTGAAGGTTGGAGATAAAATGGCAGGACGTCACGGAAACAAAGGTATTGTTGCTCGTATCGTTCGTCAAGAGGACATGCCATTTTTAGAAGATGGAACTCCTGTTGATATTGTTTTAAATCCACTAGGTGTACCATCGCGTATGAATATTGGTCAGATTTATGAAACAGTACTTGGTTGGGCTGGTCAAAAATTAGACAAAAAATATGCAACGCCAATTTTTGACGGAGCTTCATTAGAAGAAATCAATGGTTTCACCGATCAGGCTGGTGTTCCAAGATTTGGTCATACGTATTTGTATGATGGAGGAACCGGAAAACGTTTCGATCAACCTGCAACTGTAGGGGTCATTTACATGATCAAACTAGGGCATATGATTGAAGACAAAATGCATGCTCGTTCTATTGGACCTTACTCGTTGATTACTCAACAACCACTTGGTGGTAAGGCACAATTTGGAGGTCAGCGTTTTGGAGAGATGGAAGTTTGGGCATTAGAAGCCTATGGAGCCTCAAGTATTTTGAGAGAAATTTTAACGGTTAAATCTGATGATGTTATGGGAAGAGCCAAAACATACGAAAGTATTGTTAAGGGTGAGACCATGCCAGAGCCAGGATTACCAGAATCTTTCAACGTACTAATGCATGAATTGAAAGGTCTAGGATTGGATTTAAAACTAGAAGAATAAATTTTTAAGTATATGTCTAGACAGCAATCAACTAGACATATACTTTTCTAATAAAGGGTCTCTGACCCAAATTAACTTGATACCACTACCATGGCAAGAAAAAACGAGAAGTATACTGTAAAAAAGTTTAACAAAATCTCAATTGGTTTAGCATCACCAGAGTCTATTTTAGAGACCTCTAGAGGTGAGGTGTTAAAACCAGAAACAATTAATTATCGAACGCACAAACCTGAACGTGATGGATTGTTCTGTGAGCGTATTTTTGGTCCTGTAAAAGACTATGAATGTGCTTGTGGTAAATACAAAAGAATTCGTTACAAGGGAATTGTTTGTGATAGATGTGGAGTTGAAGTCACTGAAAAGAAAGTACGAAGAGATCGAGTAGGACACATCAACTTAGTAGTTCCAGTAGCACACATCTGGTACTTTAGATCGTTACCAAACAAAATGGGATACCTACTTGGATTACCTTCCAAGAAACTAGACATGATTATCTATTATGAAAGATATGTTGTCATTCAACCTGGTATTGCCAACAATTCAGAAGGAGAGCCAGTACAAAAAATGGATTTCTTAACTGAAGAAGAATATTTAGATATTTTAGATTCACTTCCACAAGACAATATGTACTTGGAAGACTCTGACCCAAACAAATTTATCGCAAAAATGGGAGCAGAGTGTTTGATTGATTTATTAGCTCGTATCGATTTAGATGAGTTATCATATCAACTAAGACACAAAGCAAATACTGAAACTTCTAAACAAAGAAAAGCAGAAGCTTTAAAAAGACTTAATGTAGTAGAAGCATTCAGAGATTCTCAAAAGAATAGAGAAAACAAACCTGAGTGGATGATTATGAAAGTGGTTCCAGTAATTCCACCAGAATTACGTCCATTGGTTCCATTAGATGGAGGTCGTTTTGCAACTTCCGATTTGAATGATTTATACCGTAGAGTGATCATCAGAAACAATCGTTTAAAAAGATTGATGGAGATCAAAGCTCCTGAAGTAATCTTACGTAACGAAAAAAGAATGTTACAGGAGTCTGTAGATTCATTATTTGACAATACACGTAAATCTTCAGCAGTAAAAACAGAATCGAACAGACCTTTAAAGTCATTATCTGACTCTTTAAAAGGAAAACAAGGACGTTTCCGTCAAAATCTTTTAGGAAAACGTGTTGATTATTCTGCACGTTCTGTAATTGTTGTTGGACCAGAGTTGAAGTTGTCTGAATGTGGAATTCCAAAAGATATGGCAGCAGAACTTTACAAGCCTTTTGTGATTCGTAAGTTAATCGAAAGAGGAATTGTAAAAACCGTGAAATCTGCTAAGAAAATTATTGATCGTAAAGAACCAGTTGTTTGGGATATTTTAGAAAATGTCATCAAAGGACACCCGGTTTTATTAAACCGTGCTCCTACCTTACACCGATTAGGGATTCAGGCATTTCAACCAAAATTAATTGAAGGAAAAGCGATTCAATTACATCCTTTAGTATGTACTGCATTTAATGCAGACTTTGATGGGGATCAAATGGCAGTTCACTTACCATTAGGACCAGAAGCGATTTTAGAGGCTCAATTATTGATGCTTGCTTCTCACAATGTTTTGAACCCTGCCAATGGTGCTCCAATTACAGTTCCTTCTCAGGACATGGTCTTAGGTTTATATTATATGACCAAAGAAAGAAAATCAACCAAAGAAGTTCCTGTAAAAGGAGAAGGGTTGACTTTCTACTCTCCAGAAGAAGTTACCATTGCTTTTAACGAAGAAAAGGTGGACTTAAATGCAGGAATTAAAGTCAAAACAAATGACATAGATGCAGATGGAAATGTAGTCAACAAAATCATTGAGACTACTGTAGGTAGAGTTTTATTTAATGAAGTTGTACCAGAAGCCGCAGGATATATCAATGAAGTATTGACTAAAAAATCATTGCGAGGAATCATCGGTCGTATTTTAAAAGCAACAGATGTTCCTGGTACTGGAAAATTCCTAGACGAAATCAAAAATATGGGATATAAATTTGCCTTCCAAGGTGGATTGTCTTTCAGTTTAGGAGATATCATCATTCCAAAAGAAAAGGAATCGATGATTGCAGAAGCTAACAAAGAGGTTGATGGAATTGTCATGAACTACAACATGGGAATGTTGACGCAGAAAGAGCGTTACAACCAGGTAATTGATATTTGGGGTAGAACCAACAATCAGTTAACAGAGCTTTCCATGAAACGTTTACGAGAAGACCAGCAAGGATTTAACTCAGTTTATATGATGTTAGATTCTGGAGCAAGGGGTTCTAAAGAACAAATTCGTCAGTTGACAGGAATGCGTGGATTGATGGCGAAACCTAAAAAATCTACTGCAGGTGGTGGAGAGATTATTGAAAACCCAATTCTTTCTAACTTTAAAGAAGGATTGTCAATTTTAGAATACTTTATCTCTACTCACGGAGCTAGAAAAGGTCTTGCCGATACGGCATTAAAAACAGCCGATGCAGGTTACTTAACACGTCGTTTGGTAGATGTTTCACAAGATGTAATTATCAATGAAGAAGACTGTGGAACGCTTCGAGGACTGGATGTAACACCATTGAAGAAAAATGATGAGATCGTAGAATCTTTAAGTGATAGAATTGAAGGAAGAGTGGCTCTACAAGATGTTTTTCATCCATTAACTGATGAATTACTTGTAGGTGGAGGAGAGGTAATTACTCCTGAAATTGCAAAAGCAATTGACGCTTCTGAATTGGATTTAGTTCAAGTAAGATCTCCATTAACTTGTGAGTCTCAAAGAGGAATTTGTGCCAAATGTTACGGACAAAGTTTATCAACTCGTAAAAATGTTCAAATTGGTGAGGCTGTTGGAGTGATAGCAGCACAATCAATTGGAGAACCTGGTACTCAGTTAACCTTAAGAACGTTCCACGTAGGAGGGGTTGCTGGAAATATTTCAGAAGACAACAAACTTACTGCCAAATTTGATGGTAAAGTTGTTATCGAAGACTTGAGAACTGTAGAAGGGAAAGACAATGAAGGAAATGATGTTGATATTGTGATCTCTAGAACTGCAGAAATCAAGATTGTTGATAAAAAGACAGGCATCACTTTAAGTACCAATATCATTCCTTATGGTTCTGTAATTTTCAATAAGAACAGTAAGTCTATCAAGAAAGGTCAAACAATCTGTCAGTGGGATCCATTTAACGGTGTGATTGTTTCTGAATTTGCAGGAAAAGTGAAGTTTGATAATTTAGAACAAGGTGTCAATTACCAAGTAGAAATTGATGAACAAACTGGTTTCCAAGAAAAAGTAATTACAGATTCTAAGAACAAGAAAATCATTCCATCATTGATCATTGAAGACAAAGAAGGGAATGCTTTACGTTCATACAGTTTACCTGTAGGAGCTCATTTGATCATAGATGACGGAGAATCAGTTGACAGTGGTAAAATCTTAGTGAAGATTCCTCGTAAATCTGGGAAAGCTGGAGATATTACCGGAGGTCTTCCAAGAGTTACCGAATTATTCGAAGCTCGTAACCCATCAAACCCAGCCGTTGTGTCTGAGGTAGATGGTGTCATTTCTTTTGGTAAAATCAAAAGAGGTAACAGAGAAATCATCGTGGAATCCAAAACTGGAGAAGTTAGAAAGTACTTGATCAAACTATCAAACCAGATTTTAGTTCAGGAAAATGACTTTATCAAAGCGGGAATGCCACTTTCGGATGGTGCAGTGACTCCAATAGATATTTTAAGAATCAAAGGACCTTCTGCGGTTCAGCAATATCTAGTCAATGAAATACAAGACGTATATCGTTTACAAGGGGTGAAGATTAACGACAAACATTTCGAGGTTGTTGTTCGTCAGATGATGCGTAAAGTAAGAATCATAGATTCTGGAGACACATTATTCCTAGAAAATCAATTGATTCATAAAAATGACTTTATCAAAGAGAACGACGCTATTTATGGAATGAAAGTTGTTGAAGACGCCGGAGAATCAGAAAACATAAGAGCGGGTCAGATTATTTCTGCACGTCAATTAAGAGATGAAAATTCACTATTGCGTAGAAATGATCAAAACTTAGTAGTTGCACGTGATGCTCAACCTGCGACAGCAGAACAAGTATTGCAAGGAATTACTAGGGCTTCTCTACAAACAAAATCGTTTATTTCTGCGGCATCGTTCCAGGAAACAACGAAAGTATTGAATGAGGCAGCTGTTAATGGTAAGATCGATCATCTAGAAGGATTGAAAGAAAATGTAATTGTAGGTAAGAAAATACCAGCAGGTACTGGTATGAGAAACTACGATCATTTAATTGTAGGTCCTAAAGAAGAAATCGAACAAAGTTTTAACATGTAAAATTATGGCTGAAGATCAAAATAAAAGTGGACAAATTAATATTCAGTTGGATGAATCTGTTGCGGAAGGCACTTATTCAAATCTAGCGATTATTAATCATTCGGTATCTGAATTCATTGTTGATTTTATCACAATGATGCCCGGTATTCCAAAAGCGAAAGTGAAGTCTAGAATTATATTGACTCCTCAACATGCCAAACGATTGACCAAAGCACTCGCAGATAATATTTCAAAATTTGAGAAGGCTCACGGTGAAATTAAAGATTATGAACAACCACCGATTCCGTTAAATTTCGGAACGCCTGGAAAAGCATAAAACGACACAAAAAACCCAAAACAATTGTTTTGGGTTTTTTTATCGATTAAATTATTGTTTGACAACTTTTATTGGAAAGGTTTGATGCTCTTTTGTCACCAACACAATATAAATTCCTTTGGCAATATCTTGCATTTCAAACAAAACATCTTTCGTATTTACAAAGGTTCTTTCTCGGATCAATTGACTTTTGATGTCAACCAGTTGAATTTGTATACTCGGATATGGTTCTTGAAATGAGAAATGAAGATGGTCTGTTGTTGGATTTGGAAAAAAACGAAAATCCATCAATTCATTTTCTGTTACCGAAAGAGCAGTATAGATATCTATTGTGATTTCATCCCAACTTAAAATAGCATTCTCAATGTAGAGAGTTACTTGATATGCTCCCAAGTCTTCATAGGTATGACTTGGATTTTGTTCTGTACTTGTGTTCCCATCACCAAAGTCCCATAACCAGTTGGTAGCTCCAGAACTTAAGTCTGTAAAATCAACCGTATATGGACTGGTTGTATTTCCATCACCTTGTTGATATTGAAAATTCGCAGTCGGTTTGTGTTGTTCCCATAAAAAAGTAGTGATTTTTTCAAAAACAAGGTCCCAATATTCGTTCCCACCAGTGCCATTGCTCCAAGTTCCATTGTCGGTTCCGTAAAACTCATGCTCTCCATCGCTTACAAAATACGTTTCTTTATTGGTGATTTCTAATTCATCCAGTCGATCATTAATCTCATGACTTCCATAGGTGTCGTTAAAGGCACTGTAACCAAAAGGAGGGCCTATTTCAAAGGGAACTACTGAATCATTACCTCCATGTATTAAAAATACTGGGGAGTCATCATCACTATTGATCATAGTTGGACTTTGAATTGCACCCCATAAGGCAACAAGCGCATCCGGTTGCCCCTTATAAGCAAGATGGTCTCCAATATTTAGGGGTCCTAAATCAGGAGCTGTATGATTGAAGGGAGGAACTGAATTTATATATGAAACAGCACCCACCTCAGAGGGGATCTCATCTTCATCCATGTACAAACTATGCAAACCGATGAATGATCCTGCACTACTTCCTACAAAGTAAATTTTATCAGGGTCTACATCATAAGTGCTGGCATTTGCTCTCATGTATCGTACTGCTGCCATGCCGTCTTGTATCCCTCTGTAAACTGCTCTCGTGCCATGCATATTGATGTTGGAAATGGGATAAAACCCTAATCGATAGTTGATGGTGGCCGTTACATAGCCTTTTCTTGACAAAGAATCGCAAAAAGCCATCATATCATCATGATTTTTATTTCCTGTTAGAAATCCGCCAGAATGGGCAAAAATAATGGCAGGTCTCAATGTATTTGTATCGCCTTGTGGAACAAAAATGTCCATTTCTAAGTTCTCATCAGTAGTATTATTTTCAATGGCATAGGGAGCATTTAAGCTTGGAGCAGTCCGATATACCACATTTTCTGAAATCAATGAAGAAGAATACAACGTTTCAGTATATCGATACTCTTGTGATTGAACATAAGAACTGCACATCACAACAATCAAACCAAAAAATCTAATTTTAAAACTCATATTTTTTTGAGTAGCGTTGTATAAATATAACAAAAAGAAGCAATCTCTAGAATCGATGAGAAAGCATCCTGAAAAGTTACGGGATTCTTAAAGAGAATTTCAAAGTTTTCTCGTCTTATTGAGAAGCCAGAAATCAGCAATAACCAATGCTGTAAGAGCTTCTACTATAGGAACTGCTCTTGGAATGACACATGGATCGTGCCTTCCTTTCCCCATGATTTCTGTTTCCTCTCCTTTTGAATTGATGGTTTCTTGGTTTTGCATGATGGTTGCAACGGGTTTGAATGCCACCCTAAAATAGATATCCATTCCATTACTAACACCGCCTTGTATCCCACCAGAAAGGTTGGTTTGAGTTGAACCATCGGCATTAAAAAGATCGTTATGATCACTTCCTTTCATGGTAGATCCTTGAAAACCACTTCCAAATTCAAAACCTTTTACTGCATTGATTGACAACATTGCCTTTCCAAGCGCTGCATGAAGTTTTTGGAAGATGGGTTCTCCTAATCCTACAGGCATGTTTTGAACCACACAACTGATGGTTCCACCAATGGTATCTCCTTGTTTTCGAATTTCTTTGATTTTGTCAATCATTTTTTGAGCCATGGCCTCATCAGGGCAGCGAACAATATTGGATTCTGTTTTTGAAAAATCCAATCCTTGATACGCATTTGTCATCGATAATTCTCCAACAGAAGAGGTATAGGCGTTGATGGAGATAAAAGAAATGAGTTGTTTTGCAAGAGCTCCTGCTACTACCCAATTGGCAGTTTCTCTAGCTGAAGAACGACCGCCACCACGGTAGTCTCTGATACCAAATTTTTTATCATAGGTAAAATCGGCATGAGAGGGTCTGTATACATCCGTATTATGAGAATAATCGTGAGACTTTTGGTTGGTGTTTCTAATTTGAAATCCAATGGACGTCCCTGTGGTTTTCCCATCAAAAATTCCTGAGAGGAATTCTACCGTATCAGGTTCTTTTCGCTGAGTCACAATTTTAGATTGTCCAGGCTTTCTTCTGTTCAATTCATTTTGAACAGCATCAAGATCTATAGGAACACCCGCTGGAAATCCATCAATGATTCCTCCGATAGCCATTCCATGTGACTCCCCAAAAGTGGTTAGTTTCAATAAATTTCCAAATGAATTAAAAGCCATTAAAAAATTCTAAAAATTTGTCTGCTAAGATACTATAAAAATTAGGAAACCATAGCTTAATTGCCATTGCTAATACCATAATAATTAGCGCTTTTTTTACGAATTCATCACCTTTTTGAACAGACCAGCGACTCATCAGCCAACCTCCAGAGGCGTTCCCGAGTGAAAGAACCAATCCGTAGGTCCAATTGATCGCATCATTGTAAGCAAAAATTGCAACCGCAGCTATCGAGTAAACAAGAGCAACAAACACTTTGATCGCATTGCTTTTTACTAATGAAATACGGTTGATACTCGACAGGGCTAGTAAAATAATAAACCCAACTCCAGCCTGGATAAACCCTCCATAAAGTCCTACCATAAAAAAGGCTAACATACTCAACCAAAAATATTTCCCTGTGATTCTTTCTAAGGTATCTTTCAGGTCGGTTTTAGGTTTGAAAACCATATAGGCTACGATGGCTAACATCACAACCCCTAATATTTTATTAAAAAGCTCTCCTTCAATTTTCACTCCTACAAAAGCACCAATGATAGCTCCAATTGTTGCAGGTATTGCCAAGTAAATACTGAAAGGAAAGGTATTGACACCCTTGCTTTGAAAGCCTTTTACCGCAAAAATATTTTGAATGATAATGGCAATTCTGTTGGTTCCATTAGCAACATTGGGGGGCAAACCAAGAAAAATCAAAACAGGCAAGGTTAGTAAAGACCCTCCACCAGCCAAGATATTGATTACTCCAGCAATAAAACCTATTAGGATAAGTAATAGATAATCAGTCATAGGATATATTAGGTTGTATAAATGTATTTTAAAAGAATGATACAACAAAAGTTTAGATTAAAAAAAAGACAAATGCTTTTAGAAAAAGAAAAGCTTTTTTATATTTGCAGCCGCTATCAAAAACTAACTTGGTAGTTCGACCGGAGAAATGGCAGAGTGGTCGAATGCGGCAGTCTTGAAAACTGTTGACTGTAACAGGTCCGGGGGTTCGAATCCCTCTTTCTCCGCAACACAAACCCCCTAACAATTTGTTGAGGGGTTTTTTGTTTTACCCACATTTTCCCTAAAAATTAAAAAACCTCTCAAAAAACATTTTAATAAAAAAGAGGATCCATAGCGGATCTTCTAATTGTTGATGACAAAAATTGATTCTTTTTTATTTATCCCTTATCTTCGGAAAAATTTAATAATCAATCGATTCCTCTTCTAAAATGAGAGATTTCTTTAATCTGATTCGTATGAGATATTTGATAGCATTCTTTTTATTAAGCATGGTTAGTTTAACAGCACAAACTGTCAGCATTAATGAAGTGGTGTCCTCCAATTCAGTTTATGTTGATGAGGACGGAGATACTCCAGATTGGCTAGAGTTACACAATTATGGTTCAGAAGACGTTTCGATCAATGGTTGGTCTTTGTCCGATGATGTTGATGAGCTTGATATGTGGACGTTTCCAGACATCATGTTAGCTCCAGACGAATACCTCCTTGTTTGGGCTTCAAAAAAAGATCGTTCGGAGCTCAGTTATTCAAGAACATTGATCAATCAAGGAGACACTTTTCAATATTTAATTCCAACTTCTGAACCCAGTTCTACTTGGACGGCTATTGATTTTGATGATTCTGCCTGGTCACAAGGAGCTTCTGGTTTTGGATACAGCGATGGAGATGATAACACCATCATTCCATTCGGGACACAATCAGTATACCTTAGAAAAAATTTTACGATTGATGGTCTGGATGATATTACCTCAGTCATTTTAGACATGGACTATGATGATGCTTTTGTAGCCTATATCAATGGTATTGAAGTAGCCCGTGCCAACATCAATGGGGTTCCACCTGCGTATGACTCAGGGTCGATTCAGGATCATGAAGCTCAAATGTATTCAGGAGGTACTCCCGATAGATTTTTAGTCACAGATTACAGTTCAATTTTACAAGAGGGTGAAAATATTTTGACAATTCAAGCTCATAATGTGAGTGAAAGTTCTTCAGATTTTACCATCATTCCTTTTTTGTCGGTTGTTTTTTCAACCCCCAACACCTCTGGAGTTGAACCTCCAGAAATTCTCGGATTAGACAACTATTTACACACAAATTTTAAAATTTCATCCTCATCAGAAACCTTAAGTTTGACAGATGCCTCAGGGGCTTTAGTGGATCAAATTACAGCAGAGAATTTACCACCAGACACCTCCATTGGAATTTCTGTGAGTACAGGATCCATAGTGAGTTATTTAGAGACCACACCAGGCTATGAAAATTCCAGCAATGAATTTTTAGGAGCGGTTCAGAGCGAGGTTGTTTTTTCTCAAGAAGGAGGGCTTTTAGATGGCCCCATTGATCTGATATTGTCTGGAAACAATCCAAACGAAGTCATACGATATGCCCTAGGAGGTGAGGAGCCCACCGAATCATCCCCTGCCTATTCCAGTCCAATTGAAATCACTGAAAATACCAGTGTTAGGGCAAGAATTTTTCTTGACAACTATTTACCTTCTCCAATATTTTCCAAATCTTATGTCATCAATGCCAATCATGATATTGATGTGATGTTATTGACCGTAGATCCTGACGATTTCTTTGATGAAGAAACAGGAATGTATGTTTTTGGGCCTCCAGGAACCTACGATCCAAACGTGCCTTATTTTGGCGCTAATTTTTGGGAAGATTGGGAGCGCCCCATCCATTTTTCTTTTTATGATCAACAAACCAACGAAGTGGCCGAATTCAATGCAGGAGTTAAAATTTTTGGAGGATGGAGTCGAGGTCAAAACGGTCAACGATCTTTGTCTTTGTTTGCCAGAGGTCAATATGGAGATTCTGAATTTGAGCACACTTTTTTTGATCAATTATCCTACGATGAATTTCAGGGATTGGTGTTAAGAAATTCAGGACAAGACTGGATGAGATCATCTATGAAAGACATCATGCTTACCAGTTTGATGCGAGGATCTGGGATGGATTTTCAAGAACACAATCCAGTAGCCACTTACATCAATGGTGAATATTGGGGAATGTATAATTTACGCGAAAAGACAAATGAGCACATGTTGGCATCCAAACACAATATAGATGCAGATGACATTACTCTTCTGACCAACTTTGCAGAAGAAGTTGAGGGATCCAACGAAGAATATCTTCAATTGATCGATTATATAAACTCAACAGATTTGTCCATTGATGAAAACTTTGAATATGTAGAACAACAAGTAGATTTGAAAGAGTATGCGCTCTATCAAGCTTCGAATATCTTTTTTAACAATACAGACTGGCCAGGAAACAATATTAAATTTTGGAAACACCCAGAGGGTAAATGGAGATGGATCATGTATGATACTGACTTTGGTTTTGGCCCTTTTTGGGACACCTCCAATTATTATCAAAATACCCTCAGTTTTGCTTTGGAACCCAATGGTCCGGGGTGGCCAAATCCAGCATGGTCTACCTTACTTTTTAGAAAATTAATCACCAATATTGGATTTAGAAATCAATTTATAAATCGATATGCAGATGAATTAAATACCCGATTTTTATCGAACAATGTCAATGCCCATATCGATCAAATTTATGCCAGTATTGAACCTGAGATCAATGCTCATTACGAGCGATGGAAATCAGATCCTTCTTTAACAAATATTGGCGTTTTTATTGATAATATTGAGGATTGGGTAGGTTTTTATGTCAATGAAATGAAAAATTTTGCCGACAACAGACCTTCGATTGTCAAAGATCATATTAAAAACCAGTTCAATCTTCCAGATGATCATCCCATAACCATTAGTAATCCAGCGATTGCAGAGGGCTATGTTGAAGTGAATGAAAATTTAAACATTCAAGAAACTTCTTGGACTGGTGACTATTTTGAAACCGTTCCGATTCAGTTGACAGCCATTGCAGCATCAGGTTATGAATTTTCTCATTGGAGTGGTGATATCTCATCAACAGATCAAACGATTAGCCTCAGTTTGGTTGGGGCTTTTGAGGTAACTCCAAACTTTACACCTGCTCAGACATTTGATCCTATTGTGATCAATGAAATTAATTACAAATCAAGTGATGATTTTAATGCTGATGATTGGGTTGAATTGTACAATCCAAATACTTCCGCTATTGATTTGTCTAATTGGCAAATAAAAGATGATGATGATTCCCATGTATTCACCATTCCATCAGAGACCTCTATTGATGCCGAAGGGTATTTGGTTTTTGTCAAAGACGCCTCTGACTTCTCTGAAGTTTTTCCTCAAATTCCGTATATAGGTGAAATTGATTTTGGCTTTGGTTCTTCAGATGCAGTTCGGTTGTATGATCAGAATGGTACCCTTCAAGATGAGGTGTACTACCAATCTGATGCGCCTTGGCCTGATTGTGCAGACGAGACGGGTGATACCCTAGAATTAATCTCTCCAGAATTAGACAACTCTTTGCCTCAAAATTGGGATTGTATCAATCCAAACGGAAGTCCGAATGCGATCAATAATGGTTTAATTTCAGTTGATGACATTTCCATGGATCAGATTAAGATTTATCCAAACCCAGTACAAAGAACTTTGTACATCAGTGGGCTTTCTGAGATTGCTAAAATTGAGGTTTATTCTGTGATGGGGCAACGCGTATTGGTTGATTACGATACGAGTAATATCAATGTGAGTCAGCTAAGTCAAGGGTTGTATTATTTGACCATCAGTAAAGGCAATCAAAGAACACATATTACTTTTATTAAAACAAATTAAATCATCGTTTTAAAGATTAGAAATATTCTTTTTTTCTTGGTGTTGAAATCTATTTCTGTTCATAAGTTTTTATTTTAAAAATGATCTATCATGGTTTTTTTTAAAAAAATGTCTAACTTTATGAGAGCACTCTTATAGTTAAAACTTCTTATCATGAAAAAAATCCTTCTACTATTGACTATTTTATCAATCTCGTTTACATCATTTTCTCAAGAGTCAATTAATGAATCCTCTGATTTTGTTGAACAAGAGATTGAAGAAAATGCTGAATATAAAAATCGACTCAGTATTGGTTGGGCCTATTATGGAAGAGGAAATGGAATTTCTGCCATTTACGATCGAGAGTTTTTTGGGTTTATTTCACAAGGAATTGGTGTTGAAGAATATTTTACCGAAGATGAGGTAGAAACCTCTTTCTTTCTAGTTACAGAAATTCCTATACAAAAATTATTTAAAATTACTTCAGGATTCGAAATATACCCAGGTGTTGAATATGGAAGTTTTGGGGGTGAATTTGAAGCCCATCCATTTTTAGGTTTTTCTTATCCCATTGGGAAATCATCAGGAATTTATACAGAAATTGGATCTAGGGGAGTCTTTGGATTGTATTTAAAGTTTTAAGAATTGAATAAATAAAAATCAATTATGTCTTTTTCATTTTTTCAAAGAAAAACAATAACACCCTCTCAAACGAAAGAGAAGAAAGATAAAAATTCTCAAAAATTATCTATTAATGACAATCGATCCAATGCATTAGAAATTACTCATTTGCAGAATGATGTTAATGATTCCTCCAATACTCAATCAATTACTCAGCTTCAAGAAAATGTCGATAATGCGACTGGTATGCCTAATGATCTAAAACAAGGTATTGAAAATTTATCAGGTATTGACATGTCTGATGTAAAAGTTACTTACAACTCTGATAAACCAGCACAATTGCAAGCACATGCTTATGCAAATGGTAATGATATTCAGATTGCTCCTGGTCAGGAAAAGTATTTACCTCATGAAGCATGGCATGTGGTTCAACAAAAACAAGGAAGAGTTCAGCCAACAATGCAATTGAAATCTAACTTAAATGTGAATGATGATTCGAGATTGGAAAAAGAGGCAAACCTTATGGGAGAAAAAGCGAAAAATAGCCCTAGTGAATCTGCCACTGATAAAAAATTAGATGTCGTGTCAAATTATTCAAATAATATGGTTCAGTTAGCTGCTAGAAATCAAATAGCTAAAATCGAAAAAATTAGAAATCAAATCAAATTATATCATGATGTAATTGAATCAATCAAAGGATCCAAAGAATATTCAAACGCAAGTGATGATGATAAGCTAAAGATTGATAAGTTAAAATTACCAGACTCAGATAGTTTATTAGATGTAGGTTTAACTAAAGATAATAAAGGGGAATTTGATGCTTTCGAACTTGCTGCAAAAGCAAAATACTCTACTTTGCAAGCTCTTGTTTTGAAGGGACCTAAAGGAATAATGGATGATCAACTGAGAACTTTACTTTCTAATAATAAAGATAATCTTTATAAAGAATATGCAGAGGTTGCTCTTTTGGTAGGAAATCATATAAAAAAATTTGGAAAATAATTAATATTAATTTTATTATTTGAAATATGGCAAACTCAATTTTTCATAAAGAGACATCTACATCTCCTCTAAATAATGAAATAAAAGAGATAAATACTCAACAAGAATCTTTTGTTGATAATCGTGCTAGTTCTAATGAAATTTCTCAACTTCAAAGTAATGTAAACAGTTCTGTTAATTCTCAAGAAATTACTCAACTTCAGGAAAAATTAGATAACACCACGGGAATGCCTGATGATTTAAAAAAAGGTGTTGAAAACTTATCAGGACAAGATATGTCTGATGTGAAAGTTCATTACAATTCTGATAAACCTGCACAATTGCAAGCACATGCCTATGCCCGAGGAACAGATATTCATATTGCACCAGGGCAGGAAAAACATCTGCCTCATGAAGCTTGGCATGTTGTACAGCAAAAGCAAGGGAGAGTTCAGCCAACTATGCAGATGAAAGGCAATGTGAATGTGAATGATGATGCTGGATTGGAAAAAGAAGCTGATGTGATGGGTCAAAAAGCATTACAACTTAAATCTAACAGCCAAGAAAATCTAAATCACTCACAATTAGAAATTAATGGAGTATATCAGTTCAAAGTAGATGCGATACATGGTGCGACATGTCCAACATTAGCTGATACTAAAGGCACTGATGACTATGCTACTTTTGTGAAAAATATGAACGAATTGGGTAAAACGATGAAAGTTCCTATAGATCCAACTGTAACAGATCAAATTTGGGTAAAAGCTTTGGGAATTTTATGGAAAACTCAAGACATGACTGGGATGGGTACGCTGGAGGATAAACAGGCAGGTACAACAAAAGATAAAACAGCTGCTAAACCAAAGGAATCTAGGAAAGAAACAGATACTGATAAAGGAGCAAGATTTAACTTTGATTTCGCAAGTGATACTTTTCAAAAGGTTCTACAAAATGACTTTAAGGACCTCGCAGGTTTGATTATGGATAATTTTAAACAGACCTTTGAAAATAAAAGAATATTTGGTTTTTGGTCTAAAGACCCTGCAATGGAAGTTGGGAAGAGTTCTAAGGCATTGATGTTAGAAGATAGTGCTCTTGGAAAACCTTTTGATGGAATTAACTTAACAGGAAACTGGAATATGGAACTTTGGGGAGCGATCTCACATTATTATGCTGAAGCTGTAAGTAAAAACATAGGTCAGTCTAACATACAGTATTGGGGATTTGTTGGAGATGGGGCTACAGGAGATGTAGATAATATATATGCAAAAGTTGAGAAAGTAAAATTTCAAGCGATGGGAAAAGAGAAGAACATTACAGCAGAAGCAATGGAATCAATAATACTATGGCATGGATGTCTGAGTGATATTAACGATCAGGGAGAAAAGATAAAGGCAACACCTCACCCAGGATATAATGTTATGGGTCTTACTGGAGTATTAAATGTTGGGTCAGATAGGCATAAAATTGCTAGTGAAGTTGAGCATAAAACCAAATTACTCAAAGAAGGGAAATCTACTAGGGTTTAAAGAAATTAAGCATAAAATTAAAAAGAAGTAACGCAGAATGATATAATAAAATGACAGAAATAGACCAAATTAAAAAAACATTAAAAAAAATTTCGTCTAAACCTAATTTATTTACATTAGCACCCAGTTATTAATATATGTCTAGTTCATATGACTTTTCTAAAAGAAATAAATTTTCACCTTCTCAAAATAATGAAAAAAAAGAGATAGGTTCTCAACAAGAATCTTTTGTTGATAATCGTGAAAGTACCGATCAAATTACACAACTTCAAAATAGTGTCGATAATTCTCTTCATTCTCAAGAAATCACACAACTTCAAGAAAAAGCTGATAACACCACGGGAATGCCTGATGATTTAAAACAAGGTATTGAAAGCTTATCGGGACAAGATATGTCTGATGTAAAAGTTACTTATAACTCTGACAAACCAGCACAGTTGCAAGCTCACGCTTACGCTAATGGAAATGATATTCATCTTGCAACTGGTCAAGAAAAGCACTTGCCTCATGAAGCTTGGCATGTAGTTCAACAAAAACAAGGTAGAGTACAACCTACAACTCAAGTGAATGGTGCTCCAATAAATGATGACAATGGCTTAGAAAGTGAAGCAGATAAAATGGGTCAAAAAGCACTTCAGCTTAAATCTTATAACCCAAATAATTTAAATATCGCTCAAAATACTAATTCTATTTTTCAATTAAATAAAACTAAGAAGAAAGAAGCAAGCTCAGGAGGAAATCCGCCTGTAGATCAAGTACATGAAGTAGAGACAGGCAAGGTTGTGGATCCGGGAACAAATAAAAAATCTAAAGATAAGCCAAATAAATCAGAAGGTTTATTAAGCTCTGCTAAAAGAGCAGGAAAATCAATAGTAAATACTGGAAAAGGAGTTAATGAAGCGGTAAAAGCTGGAGACGAAGCTATTGGAAATGATGGTCAATCTGGAATGTCTGATGGTTTTAAAAATCAAGGAGCATATGTTGGAAAAGATGGTCAAGCAAAAATGTTTGGAGGAGAAGGAGATGATGATCGTTCTGTTGCAGGTCACGAAGGATTTACAGGTAAAGGTTTAGAAATTACTGCTGATATTTTAGCACAATATTCTGGATTAATTAGAGTGATAAGAGCAGCTAAAGACCTAGCTTCACCTGATGATGCTGAGGGTTGGGAATTTATACTAAATAAAACAGAAAGTGCTTTAGAAGTTGGTCAGGGGTTGGCAAAAGCTGGTGAAGGAGCAGTTAAAACAGCTGGACACTTTGAAGAAGATTCTGCTTTATCTACTGAACTAGCAAATGCTGGGAATATTGTTGAAGGGGTTTCGAGTGGCTTTGAAGCAGCTAAATCTTTCTTATCAGGTATTAAAGGTTCAATAAAAATGTTTCAGGATATTACATCTGAAGGTAAAAAACCAAAAAAATCTGAAATTGCTAAAGTTATTCAAGATGCAGCAGATTGTGGTAAAGCTTCAATGAATTTGATAAAAACAATAGAAAATGCTACAGGTGGAGCTAGTTCGGAGACATTAGCATCAATTTCAGGCATGGATATTATCACCAATACAGTTGATTGTCTTAGACAAATTCATAAGATATATAGCGACTCATATGTTATGGAGGATATGGATGAACAAATGAGCCGTTATGAAGAAAAATATAAAAAACTTGTAAAAAAAATCAATAAAGAAAAACATCTTGAAATAAAAGGGGAATTAGATGAAAGGGCAGAAGTACATAGACAAATAGTAGCTGATCTAGCAAATAAAGATACATATAAAACAAAAGAAGAAACAGTCGGAAAAAAAGAGAAATCTGATAAAGAATATCTTGAAAAACGTGTTCCTGAGTTAAAAGAAATTGTAGAAGAATATGCATTGGCAAAAGAAATTTATCATTCAAAAGTAAAGACTAAGCATAGAATTTTAATTAAAATATTTGCAGATATAATGAAGATTACGGGATCTACGCTCACTTTAAGCGGAGTAGGAGCAGTTGCAGGAGGTGCAACAAAAGGTGCTGGAGCAGCGACTGAACTTATGGCAGCTGGAGCAAGAAACGCAAAACAAAATTTAAGGGATAACCAAGCGAAAGGTGGAAAATTAGCTGCTGCTGCAAATTTAGTAGGTGTAAAAGCAGATATAAGTAAAACAACAGCTGCCAAAAAAGAATGGAGAATTGAACAAGGAAGGGTTTTAGTCAATATGTTAATGAATGCAGGGACTAGTAAAGAAGATATTGATAAGCTAAATAAAATAGCAAATGATAGAGAAAAAGCAAAAAAACTTAATATTAAAGAAGCAGAAGAAATTAATCAATTAGCAAAAAAATTTAAAGAAAAAGATTTAGATCGAATAAAGCCCTTTTTTAAGGCAGTTGGAATTGAAGACTTTGATGGTTTCAAAAATTTCAAAGACCTAATTAAGGCCATTGCTAAAAATCTTAAAAAAAGAGAAATATAGAACATAATGGTAGTATTAAACAAAATTGAAAGAATTTTAAACGAAATGGGTTTCGAAGTTAAACGTATTAATAATGGTAATTATGATCTCTTGTCAATTTTTTTAGAGGAAGATGAAGGATTTTATAATCCAGAAATTATAATTAGTGGTTATGCTAAAAATGATGAGGAAATTAAAACATCCTTGATACAATTTTATTTTGAATTAAATAAAAGAAATAAAACTAATATTTCAAATGAATTATTAAAAATCAATAAACACTTACCATATGGTAATTTAAACATAAATGAAAACACTATTTATTTCAAGTATGTTTCTGTTTTTACAGATAATTCAATTGATAATAATGTAATTCTTGATATTTTAAACGTCATTAATTATATTTCTCAAAACTACCAAGATAAATAGCTTTAAAATTTATTTACCCTTATTTTTCTTAAAAATATCTGAGAAAGCACCAGCAATTAATCCTGTTGGTACCGCAAAAATACCCAGTCCTATCATGATAATGATTCCAGCAAAAATCTGTCCACCATGTGTAACTGGTGAAATATCTCCATAACCAACAGTCGTTAAGGTAACTACAGCCCACCATAGTGATTGAAAAATATCTGGAAAATTTTCTGAATTTGTAGGATTTTCAAAATAGTATACTCCAACTGCAGACACATACAGCATGAACATAGCCATCAAAGAAAAATACGTTAATTCTTTCTTTATTTCTCTAAAAGCAGAAATAATATTCATAGCTGCTGGTTCATATTTAAACAATGATATAAATCTCAATGCTCTAATTTCTCTTAAAATATAAGGCCCAGCGCCATACAAACCAATAATGGCTAACAAATCAATGATTCCCCAAAAACTAAAAATAAATTTTAAGCGCTTTGGATTTGAATAAACTCTTAAAATATACTCTATGGAAAAAATAGTTAACGGTACATGATCCCATGCATGAAAATAATGAGCATATTGTTGCATTGATTCTACTGTCATTAAAGCATGATCAATGATATCTATAAAAATGATGCTGTATATGAATACATCGATAGCTATGGCATATTTGTCCTTTATGTCTGTTAAATAAAAGTGTATTTTTTTTCTCATTTGGTTAGCTGTTGGTTGGTTTTTCATTATGGTCGATTACCAAATCTATAAAATATTTAAGAGAATCACAAGACACTCGGTCCATCCATGCCTCTTGAATAATAATGAATTTTGAAATCAAAAATAGAATCGTTCCCTCGTCCTCATTATTTTTTATCAAAGATTTGATATTGAAATCACCCCAACTGTAATGAATATTTTTTTCATTTTTTGGATAAGGTCCAATAAAATTATTATTGATTGCCCATGTTATTTCTCTCCATTTTTTGGGAGCTAGGTATAGTTTTGGCAGTTCAGGAATTACACTTTTTTTTAAACCAGTTCTTACAACTAAATAAGGACCAATATCATCAATATAATTGGTCATCTCTATTGGTTGTTGACTTCTTAAATGATAGTTTTTATCAAGATAGTCAATAAATTTTTTATACTGTGCAATCATATTTTGATTGACTTTTGGAAACAGTCTTGTAATTTCCCCCTCATAGCCATTTTCTATTGCTGGATGAAGATTTTTAGTGTGATGTGTATCCAATTCTTTACATATAATCCTCAAATAATCAATCTCCAGAGGTTTTTTAAATAAATGCAACTGACCGATATAATTTGAAAAGTAAACCCTAGAATTTCCTTGAACTTTTTGAATAAATTTCCAATCTTTTTTTGATGCACTGGTATAATGCCCACTACCAGTAAAAACCAAAAAAGATTTAGCTAATTCTGTTTTTCCTGTAAAGGTATTTCCATTAGATTTTCTATACATATTTTTAATTTGTAATCGTTTCGGATGATTGATCGTTACTGATTGAATCTGATTGATCAATTGAATTACTCTCAATACTAGCCTCTTGAATTGTCATATCGTTGATTTGATTGTCAAAAGCAATGAGTTGACTTACTTGATCACTATTATCAATTTTTGCTTGAAGTTGTGCAAGTGAATCTTGACTCTCATTTCCAATTTTTGCAGCTTTAGCACCCATAACATCAGCTTCTTTTTCTAAAGCCGGATCATCATTAATATTGACTTTGGACTTCATTTGTTTTGTTGGCTGGACTCTACCTTGCTTTTGCTGTGCGACATGCCAAGCCTCGTGAGGTAGGTGTTTTTCTTGCCCAGGGCCCAAATGAATATTATTCCCTTGCGCATAGGCATGTGCATTAAGTTGAGCTGGTTTATCAGAATTATAATTCACTTTTACATCGGACATATCTTGTCCTGATAATTTCTCTACGCCAGATTGTAGATTTGATGGTAAACCACCATCTGATTTTTTCTGGACGGTTGAGCCAGAAGAACCATTACTGGAATTAAACTGTAATGGATCCTCATTTTCTTTCATTTGGACAGGTTCAGATATATCCTCAAGTGAAGTCTCCTGAATTTCTTGCATTTGAATTGGTTCAGAGATTGCTTCCTCAATGGATTCATCTATCTCTTGCATTTGGACAGGTTCAGATATATCCTTAAGTGAAGTCTCCTGAATTTCTTGCATTTGAATTGGTTCAGAGATTGCTTCCTCAATGGATTCATCTATCTCTTGCATTTGGACAGGTTCAGAAACATTATCAATTGAAGGTTCCTCAATTTCTTGCATTTGAATTGGTTCACTGATTGCTTCCTCAATGGATTCATCTATCTCTTGCATTTGGACAGGTTCAGAAACTTCTTCAATTATCGAATTACTGCTTTGATATTTTTGGAGCTGAAACGCAGGTTCAGAGGAATCTTTTGCTTTCATTTGTGCAGCATCTGGACCACCACCTTCCTTAAATTTATCTTCTTTTTCTGATTTGCTTAACTTTTTGGGCTCTTCACTACCAGTTTCAGATTCTGAATCATCTGATGAAGATTCGTCATCTTCTTTGGCTTTTTCTTCCTCTTTGGCTTTTTGATCTTCATCAGCAGCAGCTCCAGTTTCCTCTTCATTCTTCTTTCTTTGATCTTCAAGACTTGGTGTTTTTCCCTTCCTCTCTTTTCCAGGTAAAGAAAAATTATCAAATCCAAAAGCAAAAGCTTTGATTAAATTTTCAATGGTAAATTCTTCAGGTCCAAAATCTTTTTCAAGGGAAGCAACCATTCCTTCAACAATCAAAAAGTCAAATTCTTTTTTGAAAAATAAAAACCTCATTTTAATAGCAGCATACAAGGCACCCATTAATTGACCGTATAGATTACCACTTAGTTTCAATCCTTTAGGATCAGCAGTCATGGTCATATAGGCATCTAAAATGGCTTGTAGTTTTGCTTTTATTCCAACGGCCACACTTGCAATTCCAAGGTTTACAGAGAGCCCACCAAAAAGATCTACATACACACTACCATGAGCAAGAATGGTAGCTGCTCTTATTTCAAAAGTTGAAATATCTGGAATAAAATGAGGATCTGTTTTAATTCCTGTGATTAGTTGAGCTGAAGCATCAGCTTCAAAACCCATTCCAATTTCAATATCAATATTTAATCCTGGTACTCCAGTAGGGATTATGATTGGTGGAAATTCATAATCCATTGCGGTTTTAAAGAACTGAAATTCAGCGCCTGCCTCAAGATCGTAACCTTCTTCTTCACGAATTCCTTGTGCATAGAGCGTATAAAGTCCGCCCGGTCCTTCCATTTCGGCACTGATACTTTCCAAATAACCATTGTTAACTACTGCTGATCCTGATATTTTTTGACCCGCTGATTCTGATTCAATGGTTACCTCACCTCCAAAATTTAAAGTTTCAAAATCCGGATTAAAATTATCATCTGTATTGATCTCACCATGAACATGTCCTTTAATAATATCTTTTTCTATGGTTCCATCACCAATAATCGTATAACCTTCTCCATTGTCTGTTATGGATGCTGTAATAGTATAGAGATCACTGGGGCCTACAACTGTTCCTTCAAGACTTACCAATCTACCATTCTCCATAACACCCTTCATCATGATATGATGTCCGGCTGTTTCTGTATCTACATCGGCTTCTCCACTGATACTTAATGTATCAAAGTGTGGACTAAAGTTTTTATCTGTATCAATTTGACCAGTGACAGTACCCTCAATTGGTCCTGCATGAAAATCACCTATTGCTGTAATTGTATATCCTTCTCCGTTATCTTCAACGGAAGCTGTGAGAAGATACATTCCGTTAGGGCCTTCAATTGTTCCAACAAGGCTTTGAAGGGACATATGTTCCATGGTCCCAGACATTTCAACATGGTTTCCTAATACATCTGTATTTACATAGACATCACCACCAACATCAAGAGTATCAACTAAAGGATTGAAATTATTATCGGTATCAATTTGGCCAGTCAAAGTTCCAACAGCTGGTCCTGCTGTAAATTCACCACTACCAGATACGGTATAACCTTCGCCATTATCGATAACCGATACAGCAAGATCAAACATATTATTAGGTCCTATCACATTTCCTGTTAAGCTTGCTAATCTAGACTCAACAAGTGAGCCAGCCATGATAATTTGAATTCCAGAAATATTAGTATCAACATTGACATCTCCAGAAACTAACAATGTGCTTGGGTCAATATTGAAATTATTATCGGCAGTAACTTCACCCAAAATATTTCCCTGAATGGGTCCGGCTGTAAATGCGCCTTCACCAGAAATTGTGTAATCAGTTCCATTATCGACTAAAGATACATTGATCGTAAAAGCATCTCCTGGACCGATGACAGTACCTGACAATTCTGAAAATCGATTGTTCTCCATGGCTCCAAATAGGGATACTTTTATTGAGGAGAGATCTTGATCATAGCTGATCTGACCACTAATGTTTAGGCTGCTTGGATCTACTGAAAAGTTGTTGTCAGCATCTATTTGTGCCTCTACGGTACCTTGAACAGGACCTGCTACAAAATTCCCAGAGCCAGATATTGTGTATCCCTCTCCATTGTCTTCGACTGAAGCAGTAATGATATATGCTCCACCCATTCCTTCAACAGTACCTGCAAGGCTTGCCAATCTTCCATTTTCTAACGCTCCTTGAAGATTGATGTGCAATCCTGATAATTCTTTATCAACAGATGCATCACCACTAATATTTAAGCTACTTGGATCTACAGAAAAATTATTATCAGCCTCGATTTGAGCTGAGGCAGATCCTTGTATAGGACCTGCTATGAAATCTCCTGAACCAGTGATTGTATATCCCTCTCCATTATCTTCCACTGAAGCAGAGATTACATAGGCTCCACCAAGACCTTCCACTGTTCCTGATAAACTGGCCAATCTTCCATTTTCAAGAACGCCTTCAAGGTTAATTAAAACTCCAGAAATTTCTTTATTAACGGTCGCTGATCCACTAATATTTAAAGATGATGGATCAATGTTAAACGAATCATCGGTCATGATTTCTGCAGTTGCTGAACCCTGAACAGGACCTGCTAATAATTCACCAGAACCAGTAATCGTATAACCTTCTCCATTGTCTTCGATAGAAGCATTTATCACGTATGCTCCTCCCAATCCTTCAATGGTTCCAGAAAGATTTGATAATCTACCATTTTCTAATCCTCCAGCTAGGTTGATTTTAACTCCAGAAATTTCTTTGTTGATTGTTGCTTGACCTTGTGTTTCCAGCGTAGACATGTCTGGATTGAATGAAGAATCTGCCTCTACTGTGGCAGAAATGGCTCCTTGAAGAGGTTCTTTTGCAAAATTCCCTTGACCGGTGATTATGTAATTATCCCCATCTTTTGCAACAGAAAGGTCTATTAAAAATAATCCTTGAGGTCCTTCAATACTTCCAGACAATCCATCAACAGACATACCGGTAGCTTGACCGCCAAGATTTATTTTTAGACCAGATATTTCCTTAGAAATATTGACCTCTTTTGATTCAGAATTTTGATTTTCTTCATCCATCGATATTCATTTCTAAAGTTTTTCCATCTTTCAACAATTCACGTCTGATTCCTTGAATCAAATGTTTGTAACTAATTGATTCACCACTTCTCCTTGCATAAAGCCAAGAAAATTGAATGACATTTTTAATGCTTCCACCACTAATTTCAAATTCTTTGGCAAGTTTATTAATCATTTTATTTTCAAGATCTGCAATTCCATTGAGTGAATTTTTCCACAATTTTCTTCTCTCATAGCTTGAAGGGACTGGGAAATTAATAACAGATTGAATTCTTCTTGAGAAGGCTCTGTCTATGTTTGGTTTTAAATTAGTTGCTAAAATAACCAGCCCTTTATAGTCCTCTATTCTTTGAAGAAGATAAGCTGTTTGTTGATTTGCAAACCTGTCTTTAGAGTCACCAACCGTTGTTCTTTTTGAAAATAAAGACTCTGCCTCATCAAAAAATAAAATCCAATTCTTGTTTTCTGCAATATCAAAAACCCTAGAAAGATTTTTTTCAGTTTCTCCCACATATTTAGAAACTATTTGAGATAAATCAATCCTGTAGACATCAATATTATTGTGTTTACCAATTAAAGTAGTGGTGAGGGTTTTTCCTGTTCCAGGAGGACCATAAAACAAACATTTATACCCTTTATTGATTTTTTTTGAAAGATTAGAGTTGTTAACTATATCATTTTGATATTGTATCCAAGTATTGACATTTTCAACCTCATCCATAACCACAGAGCTTAATACCAAATCATTCCAGTTTAGTTCGGTACTCAGTAATTTTGCGGGAAAATCAGATGAATAATCAGGTTTAAATTTTTGACCAATTGTGATCATTTTAATCACCTCATCATGCAAATAGATCACCTTAGACATCTTAAACTCTTCATTTTTTTCATTAGAAAAGTAGATTGCAGAAATTTTATTTAAAATATATTCGTTATCAAAAATATACTGAGAATTAAAAGCTGAATCTGTACTATTTCCGTGATAAATAAAATTAATTGTACCAAATGTTGGGATAAATCTAGATTTTTCGCCATCCAGTTTCCCACTAAACTCTGTAAATCGTTTATCTAATGCTTTATTTTTTATTAAAAATTTATCAAATACTTCTGGAAAGAAAATATTTGATAAACAGGAAATAATTATCAATCGATCAAATTCTTTCAGATTGTTATCTAAGATCCATTTTGAATACAAACTTTCATCAACCTCGATATTTGGAGCCTTCGGCATACTCTTTACTGAACCATTGAGTAAAAAATGATTTTCAAACCTCAACTCAATCATTTTTTTAAGCCAATCAAGTTCCTTATTGATGGTTATTGAATTATTTTTTTTAAAATCTAGCATATTATTCATTCTCTCAGTACTTCCAGTTTACTATTAATTTCTTTTTCATTAAACTATAATTAACCATCGAAATCCCCCATGTCAAGGATTTAAGAAAAATATCTGGTGGTTTGTTTTCAATATCAATGATAAAAGAGTCTTCTTTTTCTATTAATCTTCCTTCTCTTTTTAAAAACCAATCTCTCAACGTTTGAACAGACTTGACTTTTTTCCAATTTGAAAGTAATGCTTGAATTGCACTATTACAAATTTCTAATTCAAAGTCAACCAATTCTACTGATTTATCGATCTCTCTATCCAAATCAATTCCACAAAGAATCTTATTAAAGATAAAATCTTTTTCTTTTGAATCTGGTCCATTTACAATAAAATCAGTAGCCATAATTGCTTTGTCTTTACTTATTTCATCTTTAAAATCATCCTTTCTCAAGTTAAGTAAATTTAATTTTATAAACAAAGTGTTTAAAAAAGGCCAAAATAATAGCAATCCTGCATTGTATATGATAATTCCATCTTTAAGTTCATCAATTGAGTCCTGAATTTTTGTGTTTTTAACTAAACTTTTTTTCTTTGATTCAATTTTATTGTTCAAATTCTGAATTAAACTTTTCAAATAGAATTTGTGACTCTGATTGATCTCTAATAGCTTAGGATTTGAAATCATCTGATCATACTCAAAAGTTTCATTGACATTAATCATTTCTGAAAAGAAGGTTTCAACTAAAAATTCTGATGAATCTTTAACGATAAATTTATATTTAGGCCAACTTAAAAGAATCTTTTTTAATGTGACTCTTTTAAATTCATAATCATAATTTTTGAATCCTTCATCACTACGATTAGTAAGGTAGTACATTGAATCATCATTCAATAAACCAATATTATTGATTGCTTTCATAAAAAGAGTTAAATATCTTGATAAATCAGGATAAATGACTCTTAATATATTTTCAAATTGTTGATTCAATATGTCATAATCTTCATTATTTACATATACAATGGAAAAAAACCGATCTAACTTTGAACTAGATTTTGACCAATTAAAAAGGTGCTTTTTTACCAAATATATATTTTGAGAGAATGCTTTTATAAAAAAGACTTTCAGTTGCTTGAAATTAAAAGTCTTGGAATCATATGGGAATGAACCAAATTCCACATAATATGTAAGAATGTTAAAATTATTAGTGATAAAATCATCTTCTATACTTTCTTTGTAATCATGAATTTGTTTTTTTAAATTTTCAGAAATTAAATCCTTACTTCCAGCATCCTCTTTTATCTGCTCAGGAAATATATTATCAATCTTTTCAGTCAATCTTTCGAGAAGTGTGATTTGATTGGAATATTGATCAAAACTTGAAAACTTTTTATAATTCAATTCTTCAGAAAGCTGAGAATCAACTAATTCTCCTAATTTTGAAAGTTTACTTTTTGTTTCAACTTTCTTCTCTCTAGCAATTCGAACTTTCTCTATTTCTTTGATTCTGATTTCACCAATTTCATCAATTTTTAGATTTTTTAAGGAATCAATATGAACATCATCAAAAAGAATTTTTGAGGCATCTCCAGCGTCAATCTCTTTGTTAGATGTATTTTTTAACTTTGATAGAATAATATTATTATTAATCTCTTTATTGAAGGATAAAAGAGTGATTATTTCATCTAATGATATTGATTTTTGTTGATTTAAATAGATTAATAATTCAATGAGTTTTGATTTATCTGTTTTGGGAAAACGATACGCAGTTTCATAAATTTCTGTAAATACGTCTTTGATAAGGTTTGTGGTAAATTTCAATTCAAATATTTCAATGATATTGTTCAAACCGAAAAGATTAAAAAGAAAACTCTTGTTGATATCATTCTTGTTAAAAAACAATAAAAAAAGAGGTATTTCTTTTTTATTCTGTCTGAAATAATCTTTTATTTTCTCGATTAAGGGATTGAATTTCGAAGAGTTGTAATAATTGATTTGTTGGTTGAAGGATAATTCGATAATTAAATCATCCATTGAATCAATTTCATTATTTATTAGATTATTTTCAAGGAACTTTTCTTTTTCAAAGACGATATTTAATTTTGCTTGAAAATCTTTTTTATTGTCATCTTGATTAAAGGATAAAATATCAATAATTTCATTTTTTGATATCAACTTTAGTTGGTGTAAATAAATCAAAAATTCAATAAACTTTACTATTGATGTCTGTGGGGATTCATAATAAATTTGAAAGATTTTTATAAATATGTCTCTGATATTTATTGTGGTGAATTTTAATTCAAAAATTTCAATGATATCATTTAAACTAAAAAGATTGTGAAGAAAACTCTGATTGATTTTATTTTTATTAAAAAATAACAAATAGTCTAATAGCTCTTTTTTATTTCCTTTAAAGTAATTTTTTATTTGTTCAATTATCGGTTTAAATTTTGTTGAATGATCAAAATTAATTTGATGACTAAAGCAGGATAGTTCAATGATGCATTCATGAATTGAATTCTCAGCTAAGGTCAAAAAAGCATCGATTTTTTTATTTTTCAAATCATCATCTGAGAAAAGATTTTCATTAAAATCAATATACACCGAGTCTTCTATTCCTCTTAATTTTAATTTGTTAACTCTGTTTTTTTTTGTGAGATTTTTAAAAACTGCAGTCTTTTGATAATTTAAATCTGAAAGAATATTTGAAATTATTTTGTTGATGTAATTTAATGACTTCAAATTCCATAATTTTTTTTCAAGAATTTTTTGTACGATTATTGACTTAAATTTTTGATCTTTAAAAAACAAGGAATATTCATCTGATTTTAAATCTAATAAACCACCACTGAGAATGTATATAATTTCAAAAAACAATTCTAAATCATCCTCTATTATTTCATTGATCAGTTGATTACTGATGATTAAATCTTCTTGAAAAAGTGACCTTAAATATTTTTCATCGTTGTTTTTTACCAACAACTTAATGAAATTTATAATTTCATTTTTAGAGATGCTATTTCTGTCAGACCAAAAGGATAATTGATTACTTTTTAAAAAATGAAAGTACATGTCTTTGTAGAAAATCTTTGTTCTAGTTGTTTGAGGAATTTGACTGTACTTATATGTATTGGACAAGCTCAACAATATATCATTAAATTTAGGGTTTACTTCATTGTTGTTGTTTAAAAATGATTTGATCTTTTTTTTATTTAAATCACCTGATTTTGCGATATCAGTAAATAACTCGTAGTAGAAGTCATTTTCAACTAATACAAAATCAGGATTTTTTGATATTGAGTTTAAATAAGTATACCTCACAAAAACTTGAATAAATTCATCTGATTTATTGGTAAAGTCAAGGATGTTATGAAATTCTAAAAATCTTTTTTCAATTTTTCTGTAACTATCATTCATTTCGTCTAATAGAAAGTCTGCTTCTTCTTTGAACTCATTAGTTAAAGATATTTTGGAAATTAAAATGATTGAATTGATATTTTTATTTGATTCTAAAAACTCAATAAATAAATCTTTTTCTTGAAATATTTTTTTCAAAAAAAGCTCTTGATTATTAAATTTCTCGAGACCTTCTTTTGAAAAACTATTCAATAGGAGTGTCTTTTCATTAAAATTTATAGTAGTCAAGTAATTTTTTAAATACGAGAAATCTGAGAAAGAATCATTGAACTCATAGTCAATGATATTTTCACTCTTTTTTTGACTCTTTTTTTTTGATTTACTTAAAAATTTTCTAGAATGAGAATTTAATATTTTAATGAATTGATCATATTCTTTCAAAAGAAGATCAAACCCAATATTTTTTGAAGAAAATTCATCAGTCATAATTTGATGAAAAAGGCTTTTTCTTGAATACTTTACAACATCTTTAATTGAAGAATATACGATATAATTATCTTTCTTTTTGGTGGAGTAGTGTTTGTGAAAGGAATGATAAATGTCTTTTTTTAAAGCAATTATTTTTTGAAAATCTTCGTATTTATCTCCCAAAATCTTTTTAACAAAAAATAACTGATCATCTTTTGATAACAAGTCATAGATCTTTTCAAAAAAAATAAAATCTTCAAGAATCAGATTTAAAACTTGCTCATTATTTTGAATGATAATATTTTCTTTTTTTAAAAATTGAGTTAATTTTTTTTCTGAATTTAACCACCAAGGGAATAATTTTGAGGATGAGTATTCATTTAAGAAATCATCAAGGGTTCTTTTTTCATTGACAGGATTGATATTTTGAAAAATATGATAAAATTCAATCTCTATGTGTTTTTCGATAAGATTTGCAAGATTTTCAATTTCTTGAATATATATATCACTTAGATTGATTTCAATCTTATCAATTACGATGTCTTTTGAGCTATCGAAATGGTTGTATTTATTTAAAATTTTAGAAAGAATGTGATTAAAATCATTTTTAACAATTCTTGAAATTTTGTTAAATATGTATTTGTGATACTTACCATCTTTAATTTCAAAATCAAATTCAACTTTTTTAATCAACATTCTATTATTAATTTTAAATTGATAATAAGAATTGAATTAATTTCAATGACAGGATGTCTATTTTTGATATATCTTTTTTCTTTTTTAACTCTTTCCACTCTGAAAAAATTTCAGAGAGTTCTCTTATATCCTTATAATTTAGAAAGTGTAAGTTAAATTTAATGTTGGCCGGAATATAATTGTCAATAATCTCTCTGATGTATTTTTTAAATTCAATATTTTGAAATCTACTTGGCCATTCTGGAAAAATTATATGAACCTCATTCGAATAATTAAAGTTATCTGGAAAATTATTAATTGTAGAACTTTGAGTATTGATTTCAATTTTTAAGTTTGATTTGATAACATAGTTTTGAATGATCTTTTCAATTTTGTTTTTAGCTTCAATTTTGGTTTTAAAACTTTCATTGCTGATTAAAATTTTATTGTCCATGACATCAAAGACTGAGATGACAAACTTATTGTTATTATCAGAAGATGTATGTATTGAATAATTGGATCTATCTTTAAGAAGGTCCATCAATCCATCACGCATTTCCGATAATTCAACAAAATCATTTACTTTAAAAGATTTAAAAATTAATTCTCGTTTGTTAGTAAATACCGATAGAGAAAACTTATCTGTATTTAGAGGTCTTAATAAAATATTTTCGATCAGATAAAAACCTTCACTTTGAATATTTAAATCTTTTATTTTTAAGATGATATCTTCTATTTTTTTCTCGCAATCAACTTTTTTCTCGGACTGAAAAATTTTAATAGGTTGAATAATCTCCGAAGAATTATACAATAAGATATGATTTGACTCATTATCAATTATTTTGTAAGATTTTTCATTTTTGGCATTCAAAAAAAGATCTTTGAAAAAAGTGTAATTTTTTAAATAAAAATTTACTTTATCATTCTTATAACAATAATCAGGTAGACCAAGGACTTTTATATTGGGTCCATCTTTAATTTTAATATCAACTGTTGACCAAATATATTTTTCTTTAAATTCAACATTATATTGATCAAAATTATATTTTGTTTCAACCTTATTTTCTTTGATGTCTAACAACAACTTAATTCTATTTTCTAATCCAGATGAACTTGTTTTATTGTCATTTTTAGAGAGAAAATCTTCCGCTTTATTTCTTTCATTACCTAACTTGGAAATGTTTTTTAAATAGTTGATTTTGCAGTTAATTGCATAAAGTTCACAATCAATTTCTGAAAACTCTGCATTTTCATTACGATATATGTTTTTAAGTAAATCAGAATTAAAAGATTCACCAAATCTTAACAAAAGATGATCTAAGAACTTATTTCTCCTTTTTACATAAGTATGTTCGTTCTCAATTATCTTATCAATTTTAGATTGATACTCAGAAATATTTTTAGATTTTAATATTTCTTCCAATCCCGAAATATCAGTTGGAACTTCAGAAAAATATGTTTTATCAACGCTGTCAATGGAAAAAACATTTCTAATGTTTGCCAATTGAGCGGTATAATTAGACATTAGCTGATCAAATAACAATAAATAGGCTTTCAATTGCTTCATCTGTGCTTTCCTTAATTTTGAAGCCTTTGGATTAAGTTCTTTATCTCTAAGCCCATAAACAGCGGGGAACTCATTTATGATAGAATAATATTTTTTTAACTGTTCTAGAGAAAATCTTCCTTTAAATGTCGTTTTAGTTTTATAATTTTTTAAAATTGAGATGTTGTCACTAGTGGTATTAGAATCATAGATTTGAGAAAAAATTATTCTATCAATGTTATAATTGGTATTGTTACGAATAAAATTTATTTCACTTTCGGAATTTTCTGAAAAATAGGTGTCAATACTTTCTAGAGATGGATATGAATTTTCTGAAAAAGAAATGATTTCGTCATAAATTTTAATTCCATTTTTAAAAATTACAAAATCTTTAATATTGATAACACCTTCAATATTTCTTATTATTTCAATTATTTCTGAGACATATACTTGGTTCGTTTTATCTTTCAGATTATCCTCGAGGATTATTCCATTTTTTGTTTCAACTCCTTGAAAAATTTTGTCAACACTAATTTCTTTATCTTCAAAATATTCAAAGCCAACTGTTTTGACTTTATCGTTTAATCTTCTTTCAATTTCTATAAATATTTTCGCTAAAATTTCTTCACCTACATAAAAAGAGTCAATAATTATATTTGCCCCAATACTAATGGTATCTTTATTTAAAATTATGATCTTATTCAAATCACTACATAATTTTCTATTTTCAGATAAAATTAATTTGGTTTTATTAATAACATCATTATAAACCTCATCACTTATGTTATCTTTCAGTTGAAGTTTGACATTGAAAAGCCCTTTAATACTAGCTTTATTATCTTTTATTGTTTCTAGCCATACATTGTTTATTTCATCTATGGAATCAATAATTAGTCTTCTAAAATCATTGAAAGTACATGGATTGGATGAAAATATTTTGTTAGGAGGAATGAATAAATTTTTATTTTCAAAATCAAAGTCATCAACCCCTAACATTAACAAGTCTTCAATAGAAAAATTAGATTTATAACCTAAATCTGTAATTGCAAAGCAAAGTTGCTCCAATATTGTAATCCCAGGATCGTGATAATTATAGTCAGTCCACTTTTCACCAGATAAATTTTGGATATGGCTAATACCTTCTTGAAGAAGTTCATCAAACCTTTGACTTTCACTAGAATAATTTTCAGTATTTAATGTATTGGGGTAATCCATTAATTAGTTGATTAATTTAGAGATGTTGTAATGTATTTTAAAATGTTCGTTCGTCTCGGGATTTTTTGGCCATTGACCAGTTTTTACTTCTAAGTTATAGTTGTGCAATGTTCCAGTCCATCTAAATCGAATCACTTTTTTTTTATTAAAAAGTTTTCCTAAAAAACCATAGCCACTCCAATTTGAATTTTGAAAATTCTTAATTTTACTACTTGAGCCTGAACCAAAAGTTGAAAGTGCAATTGCGTGTGAGATTGAATAATATCCCGAATTTACCGACCCAGAGGCATGCGCTATAATTTCAAATGCATTGATCCCATCCAAATTCTCTAAAATTTTATGCCAATTTCCATCGGTAGGGACAGTTCCTGTAGCAAATGTACCTATTCTTGATTTTGAAGCAACTGTTCCGTTGACGTCAAGCTCAAATTTTGGGTTATCTGTATTAATTCCAACTTTATGGTCGTTTTTAATTTTAATTAGTGTTTGTTCATCTTCATTATTAATTGATAAACCTTCAACGTTATTATGGTTTGTGTGAACCGTAAAATCTGCCTTTTTTTGAGATTTTTTTCTGAAAAACGAAATGAGTGTTGTGAAAATACCCGTTGGATTAATTCTGAGTCCATTTTTTGGGTCTACACTAATTCCATCATCAATGACATTCATTGATGAATCAATTAAATCAATAAAATGTTTTTCACTAACAACTCCGCCTTTCTTAAAATAATTCTTTAAAGTTTCTTTATTTTTTATAGCCATAAATTTTATTTTATGATGAATTGTAAATTTTTATAATCTTCTTCGTCTGAATTTTTTATTGAATCATTTTTTTCAATTTCATACCCTTTTTCTGAAATAAATGTTTGGTCAATTTCCAAATCGTCAAAGTTGATTGGTTCAGGTTTTTCATATTCAACCCTGTCCAAAATTTTAATTTTATGATTATTTCTAGGGATTATTATTGACTTAATATTACCTGATTCTATAAAGTCATTATCATAATTCTCTGAAGCAGAATCATAAATTTTAATCATTTCTTTCGAATCTTTTTTAAAGTGAATTACAGAAAATCCTGTAACATAATCAACATAATACCTGGTCTTAATAAAATTAAGGATGTCTATGTTATTTATTTTAGAATTAATAACTTCAATTGATTTAGAATTTTTCCATGGACAAATGAATTCAAGAAGATCTTTATTCAATAATTCTATTGCTCTACCGGGGTTAAGATCTTTAAATAAAATACTGCATTTAACCCACATATCCTCAAAGATTGGATTTACAATTTCTACACTAAATTGTGGAGAAATGTAATGACTCAAAAATGAAGATATTTCATTAATTTCAGCAGAACTGAGTTTGACTTCATCGATATGTTGATAATTTTCAATCTTTTTTAAACAAATTATTGACAAAAGATTGTCATCATTGCTTACACATTTTACATAATTTAGATAACTGAATTTGTTTAAAATAAAATTTTCAAAATCTGATTTTGAAACAGGTCTGTTTTTATGTTTGAGTAGATTGCTAATCCTATGATAATATTCAGTATTATTTTCTGATAAATTTATTTTTGGTGAATCAATGGGTTGAGACACAGAAATAATCCCATTTACCTTATTTTCTAAATTTTGAAGTGAATTTGACTTTAGTTGATTTAATCTGAGGTTCTCATTTTCTGGAATCACCTCTGTAACAGATACGGAGTTGGTATATATTGATTTTATTAAACCAAGTTGATCGGCACGATTTTTAGAAATTGCTTTGATATAAAATTCATTTTCATTTAAAATATAACCCTCTGAGTTAAAATCATTTGGTAATAAAATAGAAATGACTCCACTATTTAAAAGGTTGTTTGTTTGATCATTTAAGATATTTTGGTTTGTAAGTAATTTCCATCCATACTTAGATGTGTAATACCATTCTATTTTGGAACTAAAATCATAATATTCATTTTCATTTTTTACAATCTCAAAAAATAAGTCAATATTTCTAATTTTATTGGATGATTTCAAGCCAATAATTAACTCTCCTTCGTTTTTTAAATCATAAAACATTGAATTTTCAATGGATTCCTCAGAAAAAGTTTTTTTAATTCCATAAGGAGAGATATGAAAGAATGAATTATTTTCATCAAAATCATTTTCATTTCTATTTTTTTGATTGAAATACAATGTTGACTCTGCAGAATAGTTAATTGAAATTTCAGAAATTTTTGGAGCAAAAGGTTCATTGATAAAACTTTCTGATATTTCTCCGTTTTTGGAATTGATATTTTTGGAAACATTGGCTGCATAAACTTTTGGATACAATTTGTGACCAAAGGCATGGGTAGGGTTATCTAATTCTATTTTTATGAGCCCTGTTTCATAATCATTTGAAAAATTATTGATGTAATCATTATTGATCTTAAAATTTGGAGAGAGTTGAGTTTTATTTAAGAAAGAAAAATCATGTGTTTTTGTGCTTGTAATTTTATCATCTATTGAATCAAACATTGAAAACATATAATTTTCATTGTCTTCTACGATGTAATTAAAATCACTGAGAATGGACAATTTTAGCTTGAACAACTTATATGAGAAATCTCTACCATAACCTTTATAATACTTCTCTAAATTGAAATTTACTTCATCCAGATTGGTATATTCCCATTTTATATTAAAGTCAATTACTTTTTTATTGAACAATTCTTCACAGCCAATATAAATTTTTGAATTGTACTTAGGAGTAGGTCCAAAAATATCAAACTCACTAGAGTTTTGGATACTTTGTCCATCTCTAAAAATTTTCAAATCTTTGAGATTAGATACACCAGTTGTGATTTTTATTTCTTCAAATTTCATTTTGTTTAAAAATGCATAAGCATTGTAAAATGCATTTTGATTGATATTAAATCGAATCATAGGAGTTTCAACACTCATATGATATTGATGTAATTCATTATTCAAGTTACAAAAAGCAGAATTCGATTTACTGAGTTTTATCAATACAGACACTGTATTGTTACTCCAATCATCAGGAATTAAAATTTCATAATTGTCAATGGTCTCCCATCCTGATTCTCCGGTATATGAAATTAGAAATGAGTTGGAAAAAATCCTGTGAAAAACTTCATCCTCACTCATTTCGGTATTGTTCGAGATATCTATAATTAAATCACCTAAATGTCTCACAGAATCATTGTCAAATACAAAGTCAATTCTGATATCTCTTTTTGATTTGCCTAGTTTTAAAACTGATGATCCTAGTAAAAAACCAATTTCAGCCAAATCCATGTTAATTTCATCGTCAATGATAAAATTTTGATCAACTCCCAAAGCATTGAATAAATTTGAACCTTTATTAAATTTATCAACTTCAGAAATATTTGAGCAGATGGTTTTTGAAAAAACAGAGGCAATGAGTCTATATCTTGAGTTAAAGTCATAAACTGAATTTTTACTCAAAAAAATTGTCATCAAAAAGGAGATTTTAGCATTGTTTAGAGATAAATCGTTATCAAGTTTATATTTAATTGCTGATCCATCATCATATTGTCCTGCAATTATTCTCTGATTTTTTCCAATTCTAGTTTCAACTATGTTATTGTCAATCGAAAAAACAGCAAAGGTTTTGTTAGGCGGAATTTTAATTTTTTCTTGTTCAAGTATCTCTGTGTAGTAATAATCTAAGTGTTTTTTTGTTATTTTATTGATATCTTTTTGAAGATGTTTGTATAATTTTAAAAATGAAAATAACAATCCTATGTGAGGATTGTGATCACTTTTAGTTAATGAAATCTCTAATTTTTTTGTTGATCTTTTAACTAAATTTTCAACTAGTTTGAAAAGTGAGTTATTAATTAAAATTAATTTTTTAAAAAGTGAATCAACGATTAAGGATTTATCTTTTATTGATATTTCCTCTTTCATACTTGAAAATGAATTTTTCCAAATAGATAAATCAAAATCTAATAGGTTAATTTCATTTGAATTTTTTAGTAATTTCTGATGTTTAACTGAGGAAATAATTGCGTTGTAGTCTTTTAGTAATTTAGAAGCATGAACTTTTATCAAAGATTCTATTTCAGAATTTAAATTACTATTTATCAGTCCAATTTTTTTATCAGTGGATCTTTTGAACCAATCATCAAGAGTATTAAAAAGTATTCAGTGAAGTTTAAATATTTTAACAATACATCAATTTTAGAATTTAAATCATCTGAATTATCATATTGTTTTATTAGTTTTATCCTTTTTGATTTTAAGTTTGAAATTTCAAATTTTGAAATTTCAGAAATCAAAAAACTTTCATCATTTGAAAACATACCATAAAAATCTCCACCAACAACATCGTCACCATTATAGTAACTAATTTCTTTGGAAAGTTGACTTACATAATTTATCAATTCAGAAATTGATCGATCATCAATATTTATCAACTCAGGGTTTAGTATGTTTTTGTTATGATTCATTTATTTGATATGTGTTCCCTCATTAATGTAATATGGAAATACTATATTATCACGAATATTAGTTGAAATTACATTATAATCAAGCTTTATTTCGATGTAACCATTATTTAAATCTAACTTATGAATGGATAAATTAATAACTGAGATTCTAGGTTCTATATTTCCGATACTGGTAGTCATTTCAAAAATTAATGATTGAATGATATTATTACTAATTTTTTCAAATTGTTTTTCATGAATTACACATCCGTATTTTGGCCTCATGATTCTTTCTCCAACCATTGTGTTAAAATAAATATTTAAACTTTGTTTGATATCTTCTTCATCAGAAACCATTGATATGTTTCCTGTGTTGATATTAAATTGTGGTGGGAAGCTCCAACCAATTCCTAAAAAAGATTTTTTGACCATGATTTTATCCTATTATAACATTTGCACTTCCTACAGCAATACTTCCTCCATGTGCTGTTTGATCTCCCATTCTTGCAGCAGGTTTTCCACATATCATTACTGATGAAGAACCACCAGTAATGGTATCAGGTGGTCCTACACATGTGCAGGAATCTCCTAGAACAGCAGCTGGCAACCCTCCAATTAATACAGTTGGTGCTCCAGGACCAATTATTGGCCCTCCAACATGAGGAATTGGTGGTGTTCCTGGTGTTTGCATTGGACATTGGTGAAAGTCTGATATTCTTGCTGCTGCTGGCATAATTTAATTAATTTGAACCATTGAACCTTTTACTGTTGTGATTGCTGATGAACTTATTTCTGTACCAGCTGAACCTTTAGCTGAGAATTTAACCTTTGCATCATTCTGAATATTTGCCCCATTAATAGAAACATCTGAATCTGAATTCAATTCGATTCCAGAGGAAGCTTTTAAGGTTATTTTTGATGAGGAATCTATCGTAATATTTGAATTACTTTTTAAATCGATTCCTCCTCCTGAAATAGAAATCTCATTTTTATTGACATCCTTGATTTTAATTTCTGAATTTTGTTCATCCAAAACAATTTCGTTTCCTTTTTCAGTTGAAATACTTAATTTCTCATTTTCTTCATCAAATTCTATTTTCATCTTATTGTTTGAAACAATAGCCTTGTAACTATTTATATTTTTAAATTCTTGATATGGTTTGTGTTGATTTGTATATAAACTTCCTAATACAACGGGTTGTGTTGGGTTTTCAGACATGAATGAAACAATGACTTGTGTGCCAATTTCTGGTAAGAAGAAAAAACCTGATTCTTCTGAAACATAGGTATGGGATAACTTTGCCCAAATTCCATTTTCAAAAATATTATCCCAAATATTGTTATTTATCGATTTTAATTCAGGAATCACTACTTTAACCCTATATTGATTTTTTGGATCTGTTTCAATGTCAGAAATCTTTCCAATGTGAAGCCCCGATATTTTATTCACATTGGTGATTTTTTTTAGTTTATTAACTTTAGAATATGAATCTTTGATTCCAAATGATATTTGAGTCGTCATTTCGCCCTCAGAGACTAGGTGATTTACTGAACTAACATAAACATCTCCATCAAATTTTTTTCCAAAACCTTCAAAAGAAACAACCGAATCAATATCTAAAGTTGGGACACCTCTAAAACTAGACTCACCAAAAATTCTATTTAAGCGTAATAATTTTAATTTTGAAAAACCGATATTATCAATTTCATTATACGAAAGATCATATGTGTAGTCCAGAACAACTTCATCGGGCGAGAAATAGTTTAAATCAGATGTGTTCAGATTATCAGTAGAAATCATTTTATTTTTTGGCTCACTAGCCTCCTTTGTAATTTTTTCACTGTTAAAGCTATCTATTGAGTTAACAATCAATTTCTTAATTTGGTTTTCAGATTGTTGTTTGGCATGAAAACTATATGTAGTTCCACCATTTGAAATAATCAGTTCAGATGATTTTTCACATGAAGGGTTAGTGAAATTTAAATAATTATTGGTATTGACAATCACCATTCCATTCATAGACGCTCTTTCCAAAATAAATTCCCAATCATTGTTATTGTATTTCGGAAAAAAATCATGAGAAAGATTGACCTCTTGAATGTTAGATTCCAGACCATTGATATTATTGACTAAATTTTTAATAATGTCTGATTCCATCATATCCTCATATATTTCATTCGTATATGAATTTGTTAATTTTATGGCTTTATCCACACATTCAACTTTTAAAAGACTTTTTTCTGGATCATTCTGATATCCATTCAATAAATGGATAGAATTAGATTCTATAACACCTTCAAAAACCTTTGAGTTATCTTGTTCATATCCAATTTTAATGACGATTTCATTTCCAACATCAAAAATAGAGTCTTCAATTTCAGGAAACTCATTTTTATGTCGATCACCTCCATAAATTTCTATAGATGCCCTACTTATTTTATTAATTTCTTTTTTCGTTAGGATTTTATTAATTCTATACTTTTGATTTAATTTACTGCCATTAATTAAAACATCGAACGAAGCTTTCTTGTTTAAAGAATCTTTGGGTCTATTTAAATTATTTGACATTATCTATTTTTTTAAAGGAGGCAAAATTAGTTGATTTCCGTTTTTCAATTCTCTTACAGATGCCAACCCATTCGCTTCAGCTATTTTGATGTAATAAAATTTGTCATCGTAATGATCTAAACTGAATTTAACCAAATTATCTTTATCTTTTATTAACGGCATTCTTGTAATATCAGGACTCCTGAATGTTCTATCGCTAAAGGGATTATCTACCTCAGTTACAGTTAAATTTACTACCGCTCTTAAAGCATCACCATTTCTATCAAAAAATGTATAATCATATTTTAAAGCAGTAACCTGTCCATAATTAAAATTGGTGAATGTATTACCCCAAGTTAAGTGAACATATGGGTTTTTATGTGTCTCATCATTTGGTGTTACACAGATGGTTTGAAGTTTGTTAATGCAATCCTTAATATTATGCCCATCGATTGAGTTATCGACTACCCCTGTATTGTCTAAAGTAAATTTGAAAGTAATTTTGGCTGGTTGAAAAGTTGCAGTAGTAGTTGATTTACTTTTTCCATCAGCATCCTTACTTTCCTTCAGATTATCTGTTGATTTTGTAACAGAAATTGAAACAGGATTCAACTGTAGTGCAAAGTTTTGAAAAGGAACACCGCCATCAGTATCAGTGTAGGCGTTTATTACTAGTTTGTTCATAATTTTGAATCAAGTTCTATTTTTTTTAAAACACTCTCTGTACACTCTTCAATGAGGTATTTTTTTTGCTCTTTTGATAGTGCAAATTTATACCTAGAAAGATATTCTTCTATTCGATCATTAATTATCTTTATGACCTCCTGATCAGTTGCATCAAACTCTCCATTAACCTTACCTTTTATTATTAATTGTTGAATTTCTACCATAAGCTTTTTTTAACTATTAAAAACCAATACTATCAGGAGTTTCAATCAAATCTCTTGTTCTTGAATACTTACTGAAACTTAGTGTGATCGTTTCAATTAACACTTCAGATTTTTGAGAATTTAATTCTCCTAAGGTTACAGATGTTGGATATGCATTGAACAATGTGATCGTTTCAACCGTAACTCTTTGACGATTTTTATTAAAATCTTTCACATGTATTTGAATTTTTGCAGTTTCAATTTTATTAGTATTCAACCATCCAAGTGTTTCAAACCAATATTGTAAATAAGCAGGATACCTGTTATCACCAAAATTTCTTAGAACCCCTCTTTTAAAAGTAGCGTCTTTATAAGAAAAATGACTTGGTAAATGATATTCGCTTTCATAATCACCCCCATCTTGAATTTTTTCTGTTTTGGTTGATCTTGAAATACCACTTATAGACTGGAAAGCTGCATTATATTCCTTTTTATCAATTAAAAAAACAACATCAAATTTATATCCTAAAATAGGGTATTCATCAAATGGTTTTAAACTCCCTGTAACAATTGGACCTTTTTGAAGTTTTGTTGCAAATTTCTTTTTTACAGTTTTCTTTCTAGAAAGAGATGCTCTTCTCAACAAGCTTCGAAATCTACCTGAAAACTTTTTCGCTATGAAAGATTTTCTTCTTGAGGATTTTCTTCTAGAGCTTCTTCCTCTAGAACTCCTTTTTCTTGAGCTACTTCTAACTGGTTTTCTTCTGGTTCTTTTTCTAGAACTTTTTCTACTTCTTCTTCTCCTAGACATAAAAAATTACAAATGGTAAAATCAAAAATTTAACACCAAGACTTTTTAAAAATCAAATATTAATATCAATTAATAAATATCGATTTTTTTATTTATAAATTCAACAAAAATTTAATAATAAATGACTTTTAGTTAATATTTTCTGCCTCCAAACTATTTTTTTTTTTTAATTTAACGCTAAAGATCATTTAAAACACAAAACTATAATTTAATTGAAAAAATCACAGTTAAAATTAAAAGGGTTAAAACCATACGAAATTTATGATTCTGATCAATTCATCGGTAGAAATAAGTCTATTGAAACTGCTTTAGAAATCTTAAAAAAAACTAGGATATTAACTGTTAATGGACCAGAAGGTAATGGTAAAAGTTCCTTTATAAATGCTGGAATACTAAAAAGAATTTTAGCTGGTTTTCCTGGGAAGTCTGGAAGAACTTGGAGTGTATGTTCAATGAGACCAGGAATTTCTCCAATCAATAATTTATGTAAGGCACTTTCAACAAATAATCAGTTATATTTAAATTCAAAACCAAATTCATCTGATTATGAGGATTATACTAGAGTAATTAAAGAAAAAAATAGCTATGGCTTAGTTGAAATTTATAAAGAATCTGAAATTTTTGAGAAAAAAAACCTTCTTATCATTATTGATCAAGTTGAAGATTTATTTAAGTATTCAAAAATATTTAACAGTGAATTATCCTCTGAAGATGATTTGTTAATTGATCTTATATACAAGTCTGTTAAAAATCAATCATGCTCCATATATTTTATTTTGAGTATTCAATCAATTTATTTCTCAAAATTGAATATTTATGGAAAATTCTCGGAACTTCTAAGTATCAGTCAATTCAATTTACCCAACATTCATCTGAAAAACTTTTTTTCAGAGATAAAAAATAAAATCAATTTTCAGATTTCAGAAACTGTTTTTGAAAAAATCAAATTACAAGTTACAGAAAATCCTTCTTATTTAACCAATTTCCAATTCCTTCTGAAAAAATTTAATGATTTAGAATTTTCAAAAGAGATGATTTTGAGTGATGAGCTTTATAAAGAAAATGGGGGAATTAAAAATATAATCAATCATTCATTGGATGAATATTTCAAAAATCAAGACAAACAAACAAAATCGTCAATTGAGTTTATATTAAGATCATTGATACATTCAGACATAGAAAATGAAAAAAACTTTTATCAAAAATTTAAATATATAAGAGAGTATTGTAATTTATCTCAAGAGGATTTAACTGCTTTGTTATTGAAAATTAATAATGAATTTGGTCAAATATTTGACATTGTCACCGAAAATATTTCAGAAATTAAATCCAAATTGAATTACAAAATTCATGATGATGATATTATTATTCTTAAGTACTCTAAAAGTTTAAACTGGCATAAATTTAAATCATTACAAAAAGAAGAAAATTCGCTTTATGGTTCTTTTGAAAAATTACAAAATATAATTGATGAAAATAAGGAAATTGAAAGTGAAGATATAGAAAATGGCATTAATTTGATGTCTAAACCAAATGTCAATGATCAATGGTCAAAAAAATATGACTTCAATTTTCAATCAATCAAACAATATTTAATCAGTCAAAAGCAAGAAAAACAAAAACGATTAGACATTATAAATGCACAAATTGAAAGAGCCAAAAAAAGAAAAAAATACACAAATTTTGTTTTACTATTAGTTGCAGTTTTAGTATCTATAGTTATAGTTTTTGGAAGTTATGATTATTATGAGATGCATCAAGAAGAACGTGATCTTAAAGAAAAAGAAATGATCATCATGGAACTTGAACAAGACAAAGATTCACTTAAAAAATATTCTGATGGACTTTTAATAGAAATCGAAAAAGATAAAGATTCACTGGATTCTGCAAGACAAATTATTAAGTCTAGAGAAGATTCGCTTTTAGAAAAAAATAAAAAAATAGTTTCTAGTCAGTTAAAAATCTCCAAACAAAGACAGGAAATATTAAATAAAATTAATTTAATTGACATCGCAAATGATGAATTAGACATCAATCAAAAATTCATCAAGCTAACAAAAGGAGAAATTAAATTAATTAATGATATTAAAAATCTCACCAAAGAAACCAAGCTCTTAGGAAATAATGATAAAGATAAAATTTTAATTTCTGCTAAAAGAAGCCTCTCTCTTTATGAGAGTTATTACAAACTTCAAAAGTTAAAAGATAGTTTAATTAAAACCCACGAAAATGATTTAAAATCATTGAAGGAGCTTACTTTAGCGACAGAGAGAAATGATATCAATAATCTAAGAAAATTAGCTAATAATGTCATTTCAAAAATTAATGGTGTTAATAATATCACGGAAGTTGAGGATTTTAATTTATTAAAAGAATTAAACAAGGGAAAGAATAATCAGCTAAATAAAATTTTAATTACACCAGAAAATAGAATTTTTTCAGCAGGTAAGTCTAAAAAGATTTATTATTCCAATGAAATTGATAAAGAGTTGGAAAATCTCACTTTTTCAGAATATAATCTTCATTCAGAAATTACTTCAATTGAATATATTACTTCAGATGTATTATTTGCAGGTTTATCAAATGGAGAAATTTGGTATTTAAGCATTGATGAAAAAATAAAAACAAAAATATTCCCTGAGAAAAAACATAAAAATTCTCAACCAATATCTTCTTTACTCTACCTTGATCAAAAAATATATTCTTTATCAGAAAATTTATTAATTGAATATGATTTAAATACAAGAGTACTGACGGAAGTCATAATAGGGGAGGATAATAAACACAAATTAGTTGAATTTACCTTTGATGATAGAAATAATCTATATATTTTGACTGACGAGGGTAATATCATTGAATATGATATCTACAAAAAAGCTCATAGGCAAATTTTCAGAAGCACAAATGATATTTTATCATATAATGATAAAGTAACGAAGGTTGAATTTTTTAAAAATAAATTTGTTTTTTCTACCCTTAATGGATGGATTTATATATTTGACCAGCAATACGGAGAGTTAAAATTCAAGCAAAGAATACTTGCTCATAATTCTGAAATAGTTTCTTTATACTTCGATAAAGAATTAAATAAATTGTTTTCATCCTCTTCTCAAGGTACTTTTTCCATCATAGACATGAATTTTGATCAAAATACCCCTCAGTCTAGAATAGATATAGACTTTGGAGTCAATAGTATTATCACCGATGTGAAAAGTTTTAATATTAAAAATAAAACATTCATTATCATGAGTAATTCTCAAGGAAATTTATCTTTGTTAGGTCTTGAATTGGATGAAGTTTACAATTATATCAGGAAATTTATCAATAATTAAAAACTCTTGTTATTGAACTATATAATTCTTTCTAACCCAAATGGAGGTTTACAAAATCTTTTGTTCCTGAATATTATTGTTGAGAATATCAAAAAACTTATCACTATTGAAGATGAAATTACTTTGATTTTATGGAATACTAAATCAAAGGAGAATATTTATTTTAAAAAAGAAAATTTTAAATCTTTAATTGATATAAGGGGGGTTAAGGATCATTACAGAGTAATCAAAAAAATAAACAAAGACGATTCAAAAAAAATAGTAATTGACCTGTCTGAATCATTTTTAGGTAGGTTTTACAATCTTTTTATTAGAAAAAATAAGATCTTTTTTCATGTAATCAATAACAAAGCCAATATTGGGAATGAAAAAAAAATAATTAACTTATTTAAGAATTTATCTGAAAATTTAAATCTTAAAATTAAACCTATACTATCACCAACAGAGTATCTAAAAAGTAAAGAATTAAAAAAATCAATTGACTATTTAAATTGGACTTTCAAAAGTTCAGGTCTTAAAAATATAAACAAAATCAGATTTGTATATGTTCTTTTTAAATCAGAGAATCCTGAGGATTACCTGGAACAAATGAGAGTTTTATTTCAATGTTTAAATGAAAAAATTAACCTTAAAATAATCATTACTTTTCAAAACAATCAAATAAAAATCGATCAATTTATAGACAAACTTGAAGAAAAAATAAGAGATAAAATAATCGGTCGAGAATTCTGGAATTGTGATAAAAATTTCATCGCTAATTTAATTTTATATTCTAGATTCATATTCACAGATGATGAGGTGTATGATTTTTACTCTACAAAAATTGATAAATATTCAATCCTAGTGAAAAGATTTGAAGATGAATCTAAAATAAATAATATCGATTTATTAAAAAATAGAGTAAATTATTTAATTAAGAATTGTTAAACAACAATTTTTAAACCCTCATGTGCAAAAACGATAGTTTCAATTGCGGCTTCTGATGATGTAGAATTCATGTCTGTTGGAGTAACCTGAATAGGAAAGGCATTTTTAAGTTCCCAAGTCATTTCAGGATCACCTTCTTGATTTAATAATCTGATGACAACTGTCGATCTTTGATAGGTATTCAAATTAATACCCTTGATCCAATTGTAAAATTCATTATCTTCTGTAAAAACACCTTTTTTAAGAGTAACGTCTGAGTATTTTATCATACTTGGCATGTTTATAGTACCATTTCTACTATTACTATGCCTATACTCAACAGCCTCAGTGGAAATATCTAAACCACTAACTTCTTGAAAAGGTAAATCTGTAAAATCACCGATATCAACAGAAAAATAAAATTTAGGTAATGGCCAATAATTATCTTGTTCACTACCAGATCCAGGTGTAGGTGATGCCATATGATATTTATATTTACATAAAGAACATAAAACCTAATAGTTTTATGTTCTTTATGATGATAAGAAAATAGTTACAATACTACTTCAAGTCCTTCGTGAGCAAATACGATTGTTTCGATAGCAGCTTCAGAAGCAGTTGAATTCAAATCAGTTGGAGTTACTTGCAGTGGAAAAGCGTTGTTTAGTTGCCATGTAACCTCAGGTTCACCTTCTTCATTGAGAAGTCTTATTACAACAGTAAGTCTTTGATAAGTATTTAAACTTATACCACTTATCCAATTGTAAAACTCATTATCGTCAGTAAAAACTCCCTTTTTTAAGGTAACATCTGCATATTTAAGCATTCCAGGCATCTTGATAGCTGAAAATGCTGGACTATTCCCATGTCTGTATTCAACTGCTTCAGTTGAAATATCTAAACCACTAACTTCCTGGAAGGGTAAATCTGTAAAATCACCTATGTCAACCGAAAAATAAAATTTGGGTAAGGGCCAATATTGATCTTGAGCTTCTCCGGTTCCTGCTGTTGGTGTTGCCATAATTTAATGTTTTATTAGTTAATGTTATATTATTTTTAAGATTCTTGTTGTTTTTGTTCAAATGTTAAAACAATGAATTCTGCTGGTCTGACAATTGCTACTTTAACAGTCATTTTTAAAACACCATCCAAAATATCATTGGCTGTCATAGTTGAACCTAAACCTATTTCTATTTCAAAAGCTTCACTTGTACTTGATCCCACTAGAAGTCCTCCAATCCACTGATTGTTTAGGAAGTTACTCACTGTGGCTCTTAAAGTTGACCAAGTTGTAGAATTGTTTGGTGAAAAAACAAATGCTTCAGCTGCAGATTTAATACTTTGTTCTAAGAATGTCATAGTTCTTCTAACACTGATGTATCTCCAATCTTGAGAATTACCATCCAAAGTTCTAGCTCCCCATACTAAAGTTCCTTTTCCTGTAAAGCTTCGAATTGCATTCACAGCTTTACCATTTAATGGAACATTCATATCCTCTTGATCATCAGAATTAATATTAACACATGGAGATATTACAGACCCTAGACTGATATTTGCCGGAGCTTTTCCGACGTTAAATGCACCATCAACCATAGAATACGCACCAGCCATAGCAGAACTAGGTGGCATGACATTTAATGAATCTAAAATTTGAGCAAGTATTAAATTATACGTAGAGCTAACAGATGATAAAATCGTATGTGTTGATGCTAGATCACTATTTTCTGGATCAATAATTTTTGCAATTTCTGATTTTATGGCTTCAGCTTTGGCTTCAGAAATTTTATTAGCTTCTAGATTTGAATCAACTTCAGAATTTAAAATTTCAGAAAGTGCATCAGGATTACTAATTCTAGAGTAGTTAACTTCTGATGACGAAATTACATTGGTGTTAACAAATGGGTAATAAGCTGCTCCCCAAGAAAGATGATTTGAACCGATACCTTCTCTAAACTTAGTAATCACGTCATCATCACTATGAGTTCTGTCCACAGTTCCATTGTAAACATCTAGAATAGCAAATCTATTTTTCATTTTGTGTCCACAGTGAGCTAACATCTCAGCTTGAGTCGAGTAACAATCAGCCTCTGACATTAAGACTGCATCAGGAACTACCAAAATAGTGGGTTCTAGATGCTTTTCTAATGCAACGATTCCTCCATTATTTTTTTTGTCTGATAATTTTTTTGGAGAAACTTTGTCTCCATAACCCCCAACGGATACAATGTAACACTCCGATCCACCATTGTTAAAAAACAATCTCATTGAATCATACATCATAAATCTAGTTGATTTTACCATTCTAAGATTGAAGGTTGCTCCTTCCTCTGAACTAATTTCAAATTTAGTTTCTGAAGGGCCCCCAAATAAATCATTGTACTCAGAAAAAGAAGTTATTCGAGTGGGAACATTGGTTAAGTTTTTACTCCCCCTTGCAGCTTTTTCAGTATAACCTACAAAAGCGGGTACAGCTGTTGGAACAGAAACTACTGTATTCCCAAAGGCGCTTTTTTCTTCGATGTAAACACCTGGTGTTGCTAATTTTGTTGCCATAGTTTATGTAATTTAAATTTTCTAGTGTGTAAATGTTTCTTTGATAATAAACAATTCCAATAAAGAACATTATTTATTCTTAAAAGCAACTAATATAAATTGTAAATTTGATATAATTAAATAATTATACATCAAGTTATTAACATTTTAACTAATCTACGGTTATATATAAGTCTGCAATAAAAATTTTATTGATTTTATCATATGAAATGTTTTTTGCGCTTGGCTGAGGTAGGGGTAATGAAAATGATTTAAAAAAATCATCATCTTTCTTTAATAGGTATCTAAATTGATATGTTTCTTTAGAATTAAATTTATCCTCTATAACAAAAGAATAGATTTCTTTTCCTGAGGGAGAAACCCTTTTTATAAAATTTGAAAGTTTATATTCCTCTTCATCATTTGTTATATAATATGTATCAATATTGTTGTTTTTAAGAATTAGATTGTATCTGATATAAATGTCACGAGAATTAAATGATATTTTATATGAAAGATTGTTTTGTGGTTTTTTTGAAGGTACATTACCAAAAAAACCATAGGATTCATCCAATGTTAAACAAATTTGACCTGTTAATTTTTCTTCACTTTCAAGAGTGCTTTTAGAATCAACAAACTCATTTTCATGTAATAATTCGCCATTTTTATTTTCAAACATCAATAAGCCATAATTATTATATGGTAAATCGGTATAATTAAGAAAAAAATTATCCTTAAAGTAAAGATAGAAATTAAGTTTTATGGTATCATTGAATGATGAACTTTTGAATCTTTCATTACTATCAGATAAAATGACAAAACCATCATTTTTTTTTCTGAATACTAGTCCGTAATTCTTCATTAAACTCATCGTTTTAGAATCAGGAAAAATATCAAAGAATTTTAGTTTTCCGTCATTGAAATAATTGTGAAAGAAATCAATAGAAATGATCTTTTTAAAGCTCGAAATAAATTCAAATTTTGATTTAACTTCCATATCAATTAAATTTTATCTTACGTTAATTATTGTCACCCATAATTGGTGGTATATCAACATTGATTTGTTCACTATCAAATTTAACTTGCTTTATTTTGTATGCGCATGAGGGAATGTACTTAGTACCTATGGCTCCCCAAAGTCTCATTGTATCGGGCATATTCAAATTATATATTTCGACGTGAAGTCTTGAATTTGATACAGGCAAACCAGGTGTATCAGAAAAATGGAACATTGGATTTTTTTGAAAAAACTCAACGACAAGAGAGATGTATCTTAATGATTCGACATATGAGTTATTTGAAAAATAAGCAGCAAACATAATATTCACATTCAAAACAATCACAGGATTGTTAATCAACCTTCCAACAGATTTGTTTTTTGATGTTTTGTCTTCTTCTAGACTTAATAAAAAAACAGAAATTTTATTTTGGATTCCATCACTTACATTTCCTTTAAGATCTACTAGATTTCGCACAACCACTAGATCATCATTGATTAAAAGTCTATTTTTTATATAGGTATTGACTCTGTAAGAAATTGCTGTTATAATATTATGAATCATTGAATAATATTTTAATTGATCAGAATTTTTATAGTAGCCACAATTACCCTAATGATGTAAATACATATGAAGGAAACAATACAACCTATTATATAAAGTTGTACTGAAAAAATTTTTTCAATGGATTTTAAGTTTTTATCAGTAGACGATAATTCAAAAAATTCCATGAAAATAAAAGATACAAATAATGAAAGTACGATGGTTAAAATCAACCAAAAAATTTCCCTAAAAATTATTTTCTTCATATTCTAAGGTTTGTCTTTATTTTTTATAGTAATTTTTGATCCAAGATAAAAAAGGAAAGCTCCAATAAACATCGCTATATAAAGATTGAACTCACTTTTTATGTAGATTCCATATCCTTTGGCAAAGAACAAATCATTGATAAAAACAATTGTTGGTATTAAAAAAATGTATCCAATGGTTAAAAAAAGTAAAGAGTTTATTCTTCCTGATGTAATTCTTTCTCTGACTTTGTAATCATTTAATAAAATTAATGCCGCTATGATAACCGAGAATAATAGAAAAATAATGATCACTACATAAATGTTTTTGTCTTTAACTAAGCTCTTAGCAAATCTAATTGGGAATCCATTAACCTCACCAATCGGATCAACATAAACTCTATCGGTAGTTGAAAACGTTTCATCAATTAGATTCCATAACTCATATCTCTGGCTATCATATCCAAGTGCCCACAAACCAACTCCTTTCAATCCTTGAGTCATTGCAAAAGCATATTTTTTTGATAATGTAAATGAATCATCGTAAAAAATTTCTTTCATTGTATTGTCGTCAAACACCATCGATATCTGCTTACTCATAGAAATTGCATCTAGATCAATCTGATATTTTAAATCAGGATTTTTAATAAAAAAGTCATTTATTTCTTGATAGGTTAATTTTCTTTCTATGGTGGCTTTGATATCTGTTTCTTTTTTTGAAATGGAATCAATCACTGGTTCAACATTATACATTAAACCATAATAGGGGAGTGCTAGTATGGTTTTATTTTTATCAGCTCCAAAAGAATCATATATTTTCAATGTGTTAGACAAGCTAGGTTGATTATTTTCAGATTGTAAGGGAGAGGTAGCTCCAGGAACTGAATTTGAATGAAAATCATAACCCATGATGATAAATAAATTCACAACCTCTCCAACACCCTCAGGTAACACTAGGTCAGAAAGTTTTTTTACTGAATAATTTTCCATCCTGACAGATGGAGGTAGTGATAATGAGACAAAAGGATTTCCTTTATTTTTCTTATAAAACTCTTTATGTAAATATATTTTGAATTCTTTGACAAATTTTAAAAAGTTTTTTCTTTGACTTGCAGGAACATTTTCAAAATTGATATCAATACCATCTCCATCTTTTAAAAGAACTAATTCCGATACTTTGGAGAAGAGAGTTTCCCAAACTGAATAATCAGAATCAAGAAAAGTCACCATATTTTTTTCTCCATGTAATGATACGGTAAGTAAAACTCTTGTTTTGTTCTGTTTCGCAATTTTAACGAACTCAGAATCTGTCCATCCAGACAATTCAGATGGATTTTGATTGTCTCCGGTTGATGGATCTACTTTGTATGAAAAATATGAAATGGTTGATAATAAGTTATAAGGGTAATTTTTCCATTTTGATTTCATCCAATAAGGATGCCAGCCAAATACTTCAAATTCTTTAGAAATATGGTTTGATAAAGAGTCAGACACTGAAAAAACTTTGGCAGGACCTGTGATTTCGGTATTATCTATCACTTTCCCAGGATCAACTCCATTGATTATCTCAAATAGATATCCATATTCATTAATTATATTTTTTTGATTGATGGTATTGAATTGAGTTGAATTATCAACTTGCCCTGAATTTTTATCATTATTCTTATTACCTAAACCTAACCTTTTAGAATAATTATTTTTTTGTCTTTCAAACCTATTTAATTGGCTAAATGTTTTCTTAATTACTCTATCTACTTGTTTTAATTGGTCACAAGATGAAAACGTTAGCAGTAATAATAAAACTGTGTATTTGATATGTTTGTTAATATTTTTCAAGAACCTACAAGTGTTAATTTTATGTATTTTTTGATTTCTCCTACTTCTTTTTCAACTTCAAATTTTGAGGGGACTAAAGAAATAGAGATAACAACGAATTGAATGTCAAAATCATATAATTTTGAATTGTTTGTTATTTTTATTGCCCCCTTTTTTTTCAAATTATTTGTATAATTATTATCAACAATATAGGTGGAATAATTGTCTGAAAAGTTCATACTTCTTCGGTCTAGAGTATTATTTTCAAACATTATACTCAAGTCTTCATTTGTCGAAAACAATTGCTTAAAATCACTGATATCAGTTTTGATATTATTTAGTTCATTTTGAGCAAATAAAGATAGCGGATTGTTTTTATTGTCATCAAACGAAATAGAGTCGTTAGATTTTAAACCGATCCAATATGCCCAACTAATTAAACTGTCTTTGCTTTTAACAAGTATAGGCAATATTTTTTCATTGGATCCATTCAAATTTAATTTAGAGGTAATTTTATATTTTAAGTTGGATTCGATATTGTAAATAGTATCATACCGAGTTTCAATAATTTTTTTTGGGGTAAATGTTGTATCAGTTATCTCATCTGACTTTAAACTAATTTTTGATAATTTTTTTATCTTTAAGTATAAATCAGATTTAAATAAACCTAAATTTTTAAGAAGATTATCATTTTTTATTTCCACATTCAAAGTATTATCTGCTGTTACAGTGAATGACGATTTCAGATTATCTTTTTTACCAATATTTTGTTTAATAAATCTAGAAAAATCTCCTTCTTTGATTTCAAAGGACTTTAATTTGTTTCTACTGTTATTTTTGAACTCAAATAAAATCTGATCATTTTCTTTGACATCATAGTAAAAATTTATAGGAATCCCTCCTGTGGGAGATATCACATTGATATCGGCAAGTAAAATAGTATCCTTATGATTACTGAAACTAATTCGATCAACTAAATCTTTCTTTGAATAATCAACTGTTGCTGTTCTGTTAATCAACAATTCATTTTTAAGACTATCAATAAATTCTTCCTGATTAAAAGTATTTGAGCTGCGGTTAATTAACTTTTTAGAAATTATACTTTTTGAAACATTTGCTTTTGAATTAATTGTTTCAATTTTTTTAATTGCAGATTTGCACGAAAAAATTAAAAAAAGAAATGTCAATTTTAGTGTATGGTTAATCTTCATTTTTGGAATTATTTTTTAATTTTTCATATCTTTCAAATGCCTCTTGCCTTTTGATGTTTTTAATTCCATTTTCTTTTACTTTTAAGTCTATTTCAGCATCCATTTTTTTTAATTCTGCATTTTTAGATCTCAATATCTTTAAAGAGTCTGATGAATTTAAATAATCCGTCTCATATTCAATCTCACTTTTCATAATCAAAGTTTCATAGGGGCCTTTCTTTGAAAACAACTTAGTAAGCATGGGTGATATTTCCACCATGATAAATATAAGTAAAATAAAATTTGAAGCAATCTTATTGACAGAATTTAAAGCTTTGACCTTATCAAAAAAACCATATGAAGATTTTATAATGACATTTTTTTCACTCTGATATCTTTCCTTTAAGTTCTGTTCTTTCAAATTTTCAAGATTGATTAAGGAATCTTTTTTTTTCGATTCAATTTTTAACAATCGATTTTCTTCGATCCATCTCTCTTTTCTAGATTGGTATTCAACACCTCTTCCTCTAATCATTGTACCGCAGGTGCCATCTGCTTCACATAAATAATCCTCCTTAAATTGATCAACATAATCTTTTTTTTCCTTAAATTTTAATTCTAGTTGCTCTTTTCTTAAATCAATTTCGTTAATACTGGATTTAAAATTTTCGAACAAGACATTTGTTTGATTTAATTTATCGAGCTTATGAAAGTTATTAATTTCTTTTTCAAAAAGTTTTATTTCAATAGGTTTTGAAATGACGATAGCAACCATCAATGCAATTATAAATCTTGGGAAGGCAATAATTAAATTTTTAATGAATGAATCTGTAGGTCTGATACTAATAACTATATATCTATCTAAATTGAAAATTATAGAAGCCCAAAAAATTGAACCCAAAACAATAAAAATGATATTTTCAAAAATTAGGGAGAGAGCAAAAAATGAGGAAATAAAGGCTAAAATTGTAGTTAAAAAAATAGTTGCTCCTATGGTTGAATATTTGATAACTTCAAAACTAGGGCAACGTGAAATAATTTCCTTGCTAACACCAGAACAAAATAAAAAAAAATTAGAAATTGGACCTAATTTTGACATTTTAAAAAATTAATCTTAAATATATACAATATGTTTTTTTTATAAAAAAAAACTTGTAAAAAATAATTATCATTTAATTATGCTAAGGCATTAGTGTGTTTTTTATTTTTTTTAAAATGGTTTCATCCTTTTTAACTTTGATTTGAATTTTTTTAAATTCATCAATACCATTCATTGAATATTTAAAACTAAAATTACTGTCTTTTTTAATGACGAATAAATATTCTCCATTGGATGTTAGCTTGCCAATTCTTTTTTCATATGCTGTTAAATCAGGCATTAATTTATATTCTAGTATTACTGTTTGACCTTGGTAACAAACAAATTTTTCACCTTTGGAATCAATGACAGGACTTAAATAAATAAATTCTTCTACATATGGGTCATAAACTTTGACATCTATGTTAATTTCTTCGTTATTGATAACTTTTATAAAAAGATATTTTGATACATTTTCTTTTTTATTTGACGCTTCTAATTTGAACAAAGTATCATTTTTAAGTTTTAATTTTAAGTGATTTAAATTATTAACATTGTCAATATTTGGAGAAATTTTAAAAAAATCAGCGTTCTCTAACTCCCAATTTAGTGTAATTAATTGATTTCTGTAAACGATGGTTTTGTCAGCGTAGAAATTGACTTTTATACTATCGTTTTTGAATTTGATTTCCTCAGAACTTTTAACAATATTTGAAAAGATATTTTCAAAATATAAAACTTGCTTTTCTACATCGTCATTGGTTCTGTAAAAAATTTTATTAATAACATTTACTTTATCATAAATCAGAAAATGACTGTCATAATGATAAATTTTAGTATCAGTATTCCAATAAACTTTTGCGCCACAGTCAATTAATCTATTGATAAGGTTGTACATTCTAAGTGATTTTTTTTCATCATCAGAGGAAATAATAATTTCTGCATAAATGTCTTTTTCCAGAATTTGAAATAATGATTTTGAAATAAACAAGATATCATTTTCATTGATCAATAGCTCAATACTATAATTCACTCTTTCAAGTGTCTTATTTAATTCTTTTGAAAAATTTGTTGCAGTATATAATGTAAACATAACTTCAAATTAACAATTTTTAGATCATTTAATTATAACGAATTAAATACCTATTTAAAATGGTACTTTTCAATCATATCTCTGAAAAGCTTCATTGACTTTAGATGTAAACCTATTCATTAAAGCTCTTGCCGTATCAAATGGAGGAGGCATTGTTCTGGTAAATTTTTTCAATAGTGGATAGGCTCTTCTGTCAGAATCTTGAGTTGCTAAAAAGAACTCATCATTGTGTTCTACATTGACTAATACATGTTGAGTGTCTAAAAGTTCTCCATCATTATTTAGAAATTCTAGGTTAACTTCAACAACTCCAGAAGCCACTACCTGATAAATATATCCTTGACAAAACCATGTTTTGATGGAACCATCTTTTTTCTTTTTCTCTTTTTTATTTTCATAGTATACTTTACTCTTGATGACGGTTGGACCTGCATGGTATTTTAAAAAATTAAATTTCACAAGCTCGTCTATATTTTTCAATTGTTCTTTTCCCTCATCACTCAAAACCCCGATTCGTCTTAATTCTATCTTGCTGCTAATGTCCTCGAATTTTGCAAAAAGGTGATTGTTGAATAATCCTGTAGTATTGTTTATGAGATCTTTCATTGCTCTTTTATTGTATGGGCTATTGGTGAAGTTTCTCAATGGGAAATAACCGACATTTAAAGTCCCTAGACTTAATGAATTGTTCATGTAATTTTCTACATCTTTATAATCCTGAACATAATTTTTAGAACGAGCAAAAGTTTTATAAGCTTCTCGATAATCATATTTGTCAATGGCATTATCAAATACTTTTTTCCCATCGATGTAAAACTCCTCAGCTGCATTGATATAATATGCTTCCAGTAGATTTGCCGATGCCTCTTTTTCTTTTTTGTAATCCTTTGTGTTTTGAACAATGATATTCTTTTGCTTGAAAGACAATCCCGAGGGTAACTCTGATAATTTTTGTTGCACTTTGTCTAATTTGCTGTAGGTCATGAATATTTTTTTCATTGGAACTACAGAGTTGTAATCTTGATATGGTATTGCCTGCTTTTGCAAGTTTTGGATATGATTTTCTCCCCATTCATATACTTCGGGCAATGCTTTTTCGAAAATATCAATGGATTTTCTATAACTTTTCTTGGCTTTGATAGATTCTATTGATTTGAGAACAGCTGTCACATAATCTTTTTTGTTCAAAGCTCTTTTAGATTCTCGATATGGTTTTCTAAAATTTTGTGCATCCAAAGATTGAATGAAAAAGTAAAAAATGATGAGGGCTATTGATTTTTTCATTTTAGTGAAATTTTTCAATTGATATCAAAACGGCATTTCAATTGTAAATGTATTGTTTTCAGAACAAAATCTATAAAATAAATTGGTATTCAGTAGCTTATTTCTTTATCTTTAAAGAAACTATCTACCATGAATAAAAGAGAATTTCTTAAAAACATTTCACTTGCTGCTCTTGGGATTCCTCTTGTCAACACCTCTTTTGCTTCAAGTTTAGAGACATTCAAACATTTTTCTCCTGCTGAATTGGCTTCCGAAAAAGATTTCTGGAGGCAGGTAAGAAAAGATTATTCTTTAAAACCTGAGTACATCAATTTAGAAAGTGGTTATTATAATATCATTCCAAATCCAACATTAAATCAGATGATAGCTCATGCTAGGATGGTCAATTATGAAGGCTCTTATTATATGAGAACTGTACAATGGGATAATAAAAATAAGATGGCATCTAAATTGGCCTCTATTGTGGGGACAAAACCTAAGAATTTAATCATCACTAGAAATACCACAGAATCTCTAGATATGGTGATTAAAGGGATCGATTGGGAACAAGGAGATGAAGCAGTGTATGCTCAACAAGATTATGGTGCAATGCAAGTAATGTTTGAACAAATATCGAAACGATATGGGACTGTCAATAGAATTGTATCCGTGCCAAATCATCCCTCATCAGATGAGGAGATTGTTCGCTTGTATGAAAATGCGATTACTTCTAAAACCAAATTATTGATGGTGTGTCATATGATCAATATTACAGGTCAAATTCTTCCAATTAAAAAAATATGTCAGATGGCTCATGACAAAGGGGTGCAGGTAATGGTAGATGGAGCGCATTGTGTAGGGCATTTTCAGTTTAACATTGATGATTTAGGTTGTGATTATTATGGGTCTAGCTTGCACAAATGGTTGGCAGTACCTTTAGGTACAGGGATGTTGTACGTAAATGATAAGCACATCGATTCTTTGTGGCCTATATTCGCAGAACACCACAGAGAGCCAGGAGATATTTCAAGATTAAATCATACCGGAACCCATCCAGTGTATCATGATTTAAGTATTGAAAACGCCATTGATTATTACAAAATGCTCGGAGCAGAACGGAAAGAAGCCAGATTGAGATATTTACAGGAATACTGGACAACAAAAGTTCGAAATCATCCCAATATTATCGTAAATACCCCAAAAGAAGGATACAGAGCATGTGGGATTGCTAATGTGGGGATCAAAAATTTAAAACCACACGATTTAGCAAAACAATTGATGGATCACTATCAAATTTTTACAGTGGCCATTGACTATGCAAATGTTCAAGGTTGTAGAATTAGTCCGAATGTATTTACGACTACTGATGAATTAGACATTTTTGTTGATGCACTTAAAGAGTTATCCGTTTCTTAATTAGAGTCTTCTATGATTGATTTTTTTCTGAGTACTTTTTCTATCTAAATCTGTATTAAAATTTAGTATTTTTGATAAATTTTTAAATGATAATGAACGTTTGTATGGAATTTGATTGTGTATGGATGCGTATAATTTTTGAAACTTTATGAAAGTTAGCCATATTCCCTTTGAAAACACAGGATTCTTTTCTAAGATCATTTCAGATTATCTAGATCAAAAAGAGTCTTTGCAACAATTTTATCAAAATTCTCCTGATTTTGAAGGGTTTGCAAGACAAATTCAAGATAAAAAAGAGTCATATCCAACAACGTCTAGAAAAATTGTAGTTGATGTTTTACAAGATCAATACCATGGTGTAAATGCCTCAGAAGCTACCTTAGAAAACATCAAGTTCCTCGAAGATCAAAATACATTCACAATTACAACAGGCCATCAGTTAAATTTATTTACAGGTCCTCTGTATTTTTTGTATAAAATTATTTCTACCATCAATTTAACTGAATCTTTGGCGGTGAAATTTCCAGAACAACGATTTGTTCCTGTTTATTGGATGGCCACAGAAGATCATGATTTTGATGAAATTAATTACTTCAACTTTAAAGATGATAATCTGAAGTGGAACAGTTCCAATTCTGGAGCTGTTGGGCAGTTTTCTTTAGAAGGCTTGCAGGAAGTATTCAATAGTTTTTCCAAACTTCTCGGAAATTCCTCAAATGCTTCCTATTTAAAAGAACTTTTTGAAAAAGCATATTTACAACATTCAACCCTATCTGGAGCTACTCGTTACATTGCTAATGAATTGTTTAAAGAATATGGTTTGGTAATTATTGATGCGGACCATCAAAAATTAAAGAATATTTTTTCACCCATAATGAAAGATGAACTGTTGAATCAAACTTCATTTAAGTCCGTTTCCAAGACCATCTCATCATTACAAAAAGCATATAAAATCCAAGTAAATCCTAGGGAAATCAATCTATTTTATCTGAAGAATCACATACGAAGTAGAATTGTCGAGGAGAATGGACAATATCGTATTCTGGATACAGAGCTTATTTTTTCAAAAAATGAACTCCTTCATGAACTGGAAAATCACAGTGAACGCTTTAGTCCAAATGTCATCATGAGACCCTTATATGAAGAACTCATTTTACCAAACCTATGCTATATTGGAGGGGGTGGAGAGCTAGCATATTGGTTTCAATTAAAATCATATTTTGAATCTGTGAATGTTCCTTTTCCTATCTTGATGTTAAGAAATTCAGTTCAAATCATTTCAAAAAAACAGGCTAAAAAACTTGATAAATTAGGAGTTTCAAATGAAGAGTTATTTTTAAAGCAGCACCAACTGATTGCCAAAAAAGTAAAAGAAAATTCTGAAATTCAATTTAGTTTTCAAGAGGCCAAAGACTTATTAAACGAGCAATTTTTAGCACTTAGAAAAATTGCCAAAGAAACCGATGCCTCCTTTATTGGTGCAGTCAACGCCCAAGAAAAAAAACAAATAAAAGGACTGGAAAACCTTGAAAAACGCTTATTGAGAGCTGAAAAAAGAAAGCAAGCTGAATTGGTAACAAGAATCACCGATCTACAAAATCAATTGCTTCCAAATCAAAGTTTACAAGAAAGACAGAAAAACTTTTCTGAGTTCTATGAAGAGTATGGTCACGATTTAATCATAGCTCTAAAAGAATCGTTAAACCCTTTACAAGGAGCTTTTACGATTTTAGAAATCTAACAAATTTTAACCACTGAATTTTATCAAAAGTTGGCCATAAAAAAAACCAAAGTGATACACTTTGGTTGATGATTTTTTTATCTTCTTCTCAACAACAGTTCCCTACAAAAGCCCATCTTAATTTGATTGAAAATAGGATGGTTTATCTATTGTTGCTCATACTTCAAAAACAATGCCAAATCTTACAAATGAATTACCTCATCGTATGCATCGGCTACTGCTTCCATAACCGCTTCACTCATGGTTGGATGTGGATGGATGGCTTTTAGCACTTCATGTCCTGTTGTTTCCAATTTTCTTCCCAATACAGCTTCTGCAATCATATCTGTAACACCTGCTCCAATCATATGACAACCTAACCATTCTCCATATTTCGCATCAAAAATTACTTTTACAAATCCATCAGGAGTCCCTGCGGCTTTCGCTTTTCCAGATGCAGAAAAAGGAAACTTACCTATTTTTAGTTCGTATCCTTGTTCTTTGGCTTGTGATTCTGTAAGACCTACAGAGGCAATTTCAGGACTTGCATAGGTACAACCAGGAATATTTCCATAATCGATAGCTTCGGTATGAAGTCCAGCTATTTTTTCAACACAAGTAATCCCTTCTGCAGAGGCAACATGGGCTAGGGCAGGACCTGGTACAACATCTCCAATGGCGTAATAACCAGGGATGTTTGTTTGATACCAATCATTGACTAAAATTTTATCTCGATCAGTTATGATTCCAACATCTTCCAGACCAATATTTTCGATATTGGTTTTTATTCCAACAGCCGATAATAGAATGTCTGCTTCTAAAATTTCTTCTCCTTTTTTTGTTTTTACAGTAGCTTTTACACCTTTACCAGAAATATCCACTGATTCTACAGCAGAATTTGTCATCACTTTGATCCCTGCTTTTTTGAATGAACGCTCAAATTGTTTTGAGACATCTTTATCCTCTAATGGTACTAAGTTGGGTAAATATTCTACAATGGTTACTTCTGTACCCATGGCGTTGTAAAAATGTGCAAACTCAACACCGATGGCTCCTGAACCAACAACAATCATTGATTTAGGTTGTGAGGCGAGGGTCATGGCTTTTCGATATCCAATCACTTTTTCACCATCTTGAGGTAGGTTTGGCAGTTCTCTAGATCGAGCACCAGTGGCAATGATGATGTGATCCGCACTGTATTCAGTTATTTTTCCGGAGGCATCACTAACATCAACCTTTTTTCCTGTTTTTATTTTTCCAAATCCTTCAATTACCTCAATTTTATTTTTCTTCATCAAAAATTGAACTCCTTTGCTCATTCCTTCAGCAACATTTCTACTTCTATTGACAACAGCATTAAAATCTTTGTCAATCGAGGAGGCCTTTAAACCATATTCATCCACATGTTTTAAATAATCATAAACCTGAGCACTTTTTAACAATGCTTTTGTAGGGATACATCCCCAGTTTAAACAAACACCGCCTAAATTTTCTTTTTCAACAACGGCAGTTTTAAATCCTAATTGAGAAGCTCTAATGGCAGTTACATATCCTCCAGGACCACTACCAACAATAATAACATCGTATTTCATTTATAAAATTTTTTTTAGGTGATTGAGTGCAGTACAAATCATCTTCATCATTAGTTTAAGGTATCCCTAGCTGCACATAGATACCATATTTTTTACATTCTATCCGGAACTTGAATTCCTAACAAGCCGAATGCTGATTTTATTACATTGGCAACTTTATGAGCCAATTGAACTCGAATTATTTTTTTTGTTTCAACAGATTCCCCCAAAATGGATACATTTTGATAGAATGAGTTGAATTCTTTGACCAAATCATACGTGTAATTTGCAATGATGGCTGGTGAATAATTCACCGCCGATTGCTCAATAATCTCTGGATACAATTCCAATTGTTTGATCAGTTCCTTTTCCTTTGGGTGCAAGATCACATCTTCTAAATCAACCTCTTGATGGAAATCAAAGGTAGCTTTTCTTAAAATAGATTGAATTCTTGCATGAGTGTATTGTATGAAAGGTCCAGTATTTCCTTGGAAATCTACTGATGCTTTCGGATCAAATAAAATTCGTTTTTTTGGATCTACTTTTAAAATGAAATATTTTAAAGCTCCCATTCCTACGATTCTATAGAGTTCTGATTTTTCATCTTCAGAATATCCTTCTAGTTTGCCTAATTCTTGAGAAATGCTCTTGGCGGTATTAGTCATTTCCTCCATTAAATCATCTGCATCGACCACAGTTCCTTCTCTGGATTTCATTTTTCCTGAGGGTAAATCAACCATTCCGTAACTCAGATGATACAAATGTGATGCCCAAGAATACCCGAGTTTCTTTAAAATTAAAAACAATACCTTGAAATGATAGTCTTGTTCGTTACCAACGGTATAGACCATCCCATTGATGTCCGAAAAATCCTTCACTCGTTGTATGGCAGTTCCAATATCTTGAGTCATATAGACCGCTGTTCCATCAGATCGTAAAACTAGTTTCTCATCAAGACCTTCATCTGTTAAATCACACCATACAGAACCATCTTCTTTTGTGAAGAACACTCCTTTTTCAATGCCTTCTTTTATAGAATCTTTTCCTAGTAAATATGTGTTGCTTTCATAATACAAAGTATCGAAATCGACACCCAAGTTCTTGTATGTGATGTCAAAACCATCGTAAACCCATCCATTCATTGTTTTCCAGAGTTTCACTATCTCAGCATCATTGGCTTCCCATTTCAATAACATTTGTTGAGCTTCGAGCAAAATAGGTGCTTGTTTTTTTGCCTCCGTTTCAGAAATTCCTTCAGCAATCAATTGGCTTACCTCTTTTTTGTATTCCTTATCAAATTTTACGTAGTAATTTCCAACAAATTTATCTCCCTTCAAACCAGTAGATGAGGGAGTAGCTGCATTTCCAAATTTTTTCCAAGCCAGCATTGATTTACAAATGTGTATTCCACGATCATTGATGATTTGAGTTTTGTATACTTTTTTTCCTGAGGCTTTTAATATTTCTGCTACCGAATACCCCAATAAGTTGTTTCTAACATGTCCCAAATGAAGTGGTTTGTTTGTATTCGGTGATGAATATTCTACCATCACAACATCACTGGATTCAGAGGTTAAACCGTAGTTTTTTTGTTTGTGAATTGTTTTGAATGATTGCAAATAAACTTGATCACAAATCACCAGATTCAAAAACCCTTTAACGACATTGAATGATGTTATTTCAATGATATTTTCAGTGAGATAATTTCCTAAAAGGTCACCTATTTGGGTAGGATTCCCTTTTTTGTATCGAAGCATTGGAAAAATAACAACTGTGATATCTCCTTCAAAATCTTTCCGTGTCGCTTGGAATTCAACACTTGGTAGATGCATTTCAAAAAGGGATAAAAAACCTTCTTTAACTTTAGATTCTATAAGGGTTTGAATATTCATTGAGTCTAATCAATTGAAGTGCAAAACTACATATTTTATTTGTTTTTTTGATAGATGATTGTCTAGATTTTATTGATACTTTTGTAAATGAGTTTCTTTTTAAATGAATCTGATATTGAAAGATTCAATGATTGCGTTTAAGAAAAGTAAAAAGCACCTCTTTTTGGTATGGACAAACGATTGAATGAACTTTTAAAATTATCAAAGGATTCCTTGCCTGAATCAAGGAAATACTTTAAAATGTTGAAGAAGAAAACACCCAATAATTTGGATGTTGTGATGAAAGAACTTCACGAGAAAGAATTTCAAAAAACAGATTGTCTGACCTGTGGCAATTGTTGCAAAACAACGAGTCCTATTTTTACTGAAAAAGACATTCATAGAATTTCAAAACATCTGAGAATGAAAGTGAGTGATTTTGTAGATCAGTATTTGATCAGAGATCAAGATGATTTTATGGTGTTAAAAGAAACTCCATGTTCTTTTTTCGATCGTACTGATAACACTTGTTTTATTTATGAATACAGACCCAAAGCCTGTTCGGAATACCCTCATACAAATCGAAAGAAATTCATTCAAATAACTGATTTAACTTTGGCAAATACTCAAGTATGTCCTGCAACATATTCGATTGTCGAGAATTTAAAGAAACGCATTCCTTTGCACTATAAGAAAAAAGTGAAAAGAAGTTAAAGATCAATTGAATGCATTTACCAAACTTTCCGTAATTTAGTCAAATGAAAATCCAATGATATGGAGTTTATTATTAACTATTTTGAAACCATTCCGTCTTCTCACAGAAGCATGCTTTTGGTCGGTGGAATTACTTTTTTTTGGCTTTTAGAAGGAGCAATGCCCTTGTTTAATTTTAATTATAAAAAATGGAAACATGCTTTTCCTAATTTATTTTTTACTGGGACAACCATCATCATTAATTTTTCTCTGGCTTTTTTATTGTTAAGTACGGCAGATTGGGTTCAAGCTAATGATTTTGGAATCATCAATTGGTTACCAGAAATGCCCCTTTGGTTGTATGTTTTATTGGGTCTTTTGTTGTTGGATTTTTTTGGAGCCTATCTAGCTCATTATACAGAACACAGAATCAAACCTTTATGGATGATTCATTTGGTTCACCACTCAGACCATAAAGTTGATACGACAACAGCCAATAGGCACCATCCGTTGGAGAGTGTAGTTCGTTTTGTATTTACCTTATTTGGTGTGTTCGTAGTTGGAACTCCCATCGCAATTGTCATGCTTTATCAATCCATGTCTTTGGTTTTTACTCAATTTAATCACGCAAATATTAGAATGCCGAAGCAATTGGATAAGTTATTGAGCTATTTTATTGTGTCTCCTGATATGCACAAAGTACATCACCATAACTTATTGCCTTACACCGATTCCAATTATGGAAATATTTTTTCCATTTGGGACCGTTTATTGGGTACTTATATGCATTTGGATAGAGAAAAGATAGTATATGGAGTTGATACTTTTCCAGATGAAAAAATCAATAGTGATTTAGGAGAATTATTGAAACAACCTTTTCAGAATTATAAGAAACCCACCAACATTCACGAATTATAGAAGCCTCCTAACAGATCATTCATAAATCAGATACTTAGCTCTTGTTTTTTTAAATAACTCTAAGTCTTTGTGCCAGGATGATTTGATGTCTTCCAAAGGAATCTGCTCTTCTATTTGAGCTTGAAGCTTTGTGGTGCCCGCTAGTTTTGTGAAAAATGAATTGAAAAAGATTTTTGTTCTGTTTTGTTTTTTTGCTTTGATCAACCATGAAAGATTTAAGGCATTTAATTTTTGTGCCTCTCTTAAATCTTCTCCGTAAGATATTGTATAAGCATGTTTTGGATTTTTTGCTCCTTCATTGGGTGCTGGTGTGAATGAAAATTTACTTTTGACATTTAAAAATGGAGAACCATATGCTTGAAACTGAAAATTGGTACCACGACCAACACTGACATTGGTGCCCTCAAAAAAACAAAGGCTAGGATATAAATTAATGGCTTTGGCATTGGGTAAGTTTGGTGAAGGTTTGATGGGCAAATGATATTCAGTTTTATGTGTATAATTTTTTAACGGAATCACGCTCAATTGGGCTTTTAATCCATTGATTAACCATTGTTCACCATTGATCATTTTTGCATATTCACCGATGGTCATTCCATAAACAACAGGGACTGGATGCATCCCAACAAAACTTTGATGTTCTGGTTCTAATACGGGGCCATCAATATAATGACCGTTTGGATTTGGTCTGTCTAAAACAAGAATGGGAATATGAGATTCAGCACAAGCCTCCATGACATAATGAAGGGTAGAAATATAAGTGTAAAATCGTACCCCTACGTCTTGAATATCAAAAACAACCAAATCAATCCCTTTTAATTGAGATTTGGTAGGTTTCTTATTTTTACCGTAAAGAGATAGAACTGGAAGATTGGTTTTAGTATCCATTCCATCTTTTATGTTTTCACCAGCATCTTTATTTCCTCGAAAACCATGTTCTGGGGCAAATACTTTATCGATACGAATGTTCATTGATAGTAAGCTATCTACGATATGAGTGTAGTTTTTCCCATTAAAAACAACAGAGGTTTGATTGGCTACGATGGCAATATTTTTTCCTTTTAATTGATTGATATACAGTGCTGTTTGATCAGCTCCTGAATGAACGTTTAGCCCATCTTTAGTTGTTTGACCATAGGAAACAATTGAAAAACAGATTGATAAAAGAATAAATAAATACGTATTTTTACGCGCAGTTAATATCATAGATTTGAATTACGAATTATTTATAGCAAAGCGCATTATCTCTGGTAAAGAGCATAAAAATAGCATTTCGTATCCAATAATAAAAATTGCGATCACAGCAATTTCATTGGGTGTCATGATTATGATGATTGCGATTGCTACAGGAGATGGTTTACGTGAAAAAATTCGCAGTAAGATATCGGGCTTTAAAGGACACATACAAATCACTAATTATGATGCTAATAATTCTGATATTTCTATCATTCCCGTAGATAAAAATCAAGATTTTTATCCCAGCTTTTCATCGATTGAGGGAATTAAAAATGTACAAGTTTTTGCCAATCAAGTTGGATTGATTCGAACAAAAAATGATTTTGAAGGAATTGTGTTGAAAGGTGTTTCTTCAGATTATGATTGGACTTTTTTTAAAGAGTATTTGATTTTAGGGGAACTGCCCAATTTTAATAAAAAAAGAACTAGAGATGTCCTTTTGTCTAAAACGATTATGGATCGACTTCAATTGCAATTGAATGACACCATCAATGTTACTTTTTTTAAAAATCAAACGAATAAATTACCTTCAAATAGAAAATTAGTCATCACAGGTGTCTACAATACAGGCTTTTTAGAGTTTGATAAAAATATGATGATTGGTGATTTAAGGGAAGTGCAGAGATTGAACAAATGGAACGAAAACCAAGTGGGAGGATTCGAAATTATTTTAGAAAACTTTGACGATTTACGACAAAAAAATAAGGAGATCTATCAAGAAATTGACCCAACTTTGGACGCCACTAGTATTGTCAATAATTATCCAGGGATTTTTGAATGGATTGAACTTTTTGATAACAATATTTGGTTCATCATTATCATCATGATTCTAGTCGCCGGAATTAATATGATTACTGCCTTATTGGTGCTTATTCTGGAAAGAGTATCGATGGTGGGTATTTTGAAATCAATGGGAAGTTCTGATTGGAGCATAAGGAAGATTTTTTTGTACAATGCTACCTATTTAATCATGGTAGGGCTATTTTGGGGGAATCTGATCGGAATCACTCTTCTTTTATTGCAAAAACACATCGGTTTTATCGCTTTGGATCCAGAAACGTATTATGTTTCTCAAGTGCCGATAAGTATTGATGTTCTTTCGATCATTCTCTTGAACATAGGAACCTTAATTTTGTGTTTTTTAATGTTAATCATTCCGTCTGTTATTATTAGTAAAATACAACCATCAAAATCAATTCGATTTGCTTAATTTTACAATATAATCTAGAACATTTCATGCAATACGTAAAAAATATTTTAGAAACCATTGGCAACACACCCTTGGTGAAACTCAATTCAGTGACCTCAGAGATTGAATCACTCGTTTTGGCTAAAGTTGAAACGTTCAATCCAGGAAATTCAGTGAAGGATCGGATGGCACTAAAAATGGTGGAGGATGCAGAAGCTGATGGCAGGTTACAACCCGGAGGAACCATCATTGAAGGAACTTCTGGTAATACAGGAATGGGCTTAGCATTGGCTGCGATTGTTAAGGGATACAAATGTATTTTTGTGATGTCTGATAAGCAATCAAAAGAAAAAATGGACATTCTAAAAGCTGTTGGAGCAGAGGTCATTGTTTGTCCAACCAATGTAGAACCTGATGATCCTCGATCGTATTATTCAGTATCTAAAAAATTGGGGGAGGAAACTCCGAACTCTTGGTATGTCAATCAGTATGACAATCCTTCTAATGCTCTTGGACATTATGAACAAACAGGCCCTGAAATTTGGAAACAAACTGATGGTAAAATTACTCATTTTGTTGTAGGAGTAGGGACTGGTGGAACCATCTCTGGAACCGCAAAATATCTAAAAGAACAAAACCCAAATATTAAAATATGGGGTATCGATACTTATGGATCGGTATTTAAAAAATATCACGAAACAGGAATTTTTGATGAGAATGAAATTTACCCATACATCACGGAGGGTATTGGCGAAGATATTCTTCCTGAAAATGTTGATTTTAGTTTGATTGATGGATTTACCAAAGTAACAGATAAGGATGCTGCAATCTATACCAGAAAAATAGCAAAAGAAGAAGGTATTTTTGTTGGTAATTCTGCAGGAGCAGCGGTTAAGGGAATTTTACAACTGAAAGAGCATTTCAAAAAAGACGATGTTGTGGTTGTCTTATTTCATGATCATGGAACTAGATACGTTGGTAAAATGTTCAATGATGATTGGATGCGAGAACAAGGTTTCTTGTAGAAATATCAAATTTTATGAATTACTCAGTTGAAATTCTAGAAAAAGCGAAAGAGATTCACAATCGAGTATTGGTTTTAGACACTCATATAGACATCAATACTGATTATTTTACTTTTCATAAAAATTATTCACATGATTTAGACAATCAAGTCAATCTACCCAAGATGGATAAAGGAGGGTTAGATGTGGCTTGGCTAATTGTTTATACGGCCCAAGGAGCGTTGACCCAAGATGGTTATAATCAAGCATACAACAATGCGATAAGAAAGTTTGATGCAATCAAACGATTGACTACTGAAATAGCTCCTCAAAAGATAGGTTTGGCAACCAACTCCTCTCAAGCTAAAGAACTCCATGCTTCTGGCAAAAAAATTGTCATGATTGGTGTTGAGAATGCTTACCCCATTGGTACAAATATCTCTGTTGTTAAGGAATTTTATGATCAAGGAGCAAGGTATATGTCTTTGTCTCATAATGGGCATAATCAATTTTGCCATTCAAATACTGGTGAGCAAGAGCCTTTTTGGATCGACAAAGGACTTAGCAATTTAGGAAAGCAATTGGTTGTTGAAATGAATAAATTAGGGATGATGATTGATGTTTCTCATCCGTCAAAACAATCCATGAAAGATATGATTGAATTGTCTAAAGCTCCTATTATAGCCTCACATTCATCAGCCAGAGCCCTTTGTGATCATAGTAGAAATTTAGATGATGAGCAATTGAAATGGATGAAAAAAAATGGAGGAGTTGTTCAGGCAGTTGCGTTTAGCGCTTATATCAATTCTGAGAAACATTGTATTTATGAACAAGCGTTAAATCAAAAAATATCACAGTTGGCAAAAAATCATGGAGTGAAAATGAAACCATGGAATGAGATTCAAAAAATGAAAAATTTTGAAACTGAAAAATTTATTTCTACCTATAAAGAGATCTGCGAGGAAGCGCTTTCTTTGATAACTGAAAAAGATCCAAGACCTGTAGATGTTGCTGATTTTGTAGATCATATTGATTACTTAATTGATGTGATGGGTATCGATCATGTAGGGATCAGTTCTGATTTTGACGGAGGAGGAGGGATTGATGGGTGGAATGATGCATCAGAAACATTAAACATCACAGCAGAATTGGTAAAAAGAGGCTATACTGAGTCTCAAATAACTCAATTATGGGGTGGCAATTTATTGAGAGTTCTAGACGAGGTTGAGAAAATTGCTAAAGAGCTTCAATCGAAAGAAATAAGTTAATTGTAACTTTTTACAAAAACAAAAAACCATCTCCTAAGAGATGGTTTTTTTAACCAACAAATTCAAACAATTTACACGATAAAACAACGTTACATGTTTATGTTTTTATAGAATCAATATCTGTGCCAGAATTGATAAAAAATGATTTTTTTTTTAAAATTAATATTTTTTTAAAATAATTGAAGTGTAATTGTAAAATACGAGAATAAAAAAATTATTGAGCGTGTTTTTTTGCTTTGTATGAAGAGCGAACCAAAGCACTACTTTCTACATACATGAATCCCATTTCTAGGCCTAATCGTTCGTATTTCTTAAATTGTTCAGGTGTGATAAATTCTTTTACAGGTAAGTGTTTTTTGCTAGGTTGTAAATATTGACCAATTGTTAGAACATCCAATCCAACTCCCTGCAAGTCTTTCATTGTTTGTATGACCTCCTCTTCTGTTTCTCCCAAACCAAGCATCAACCCTGTTTTGGTTCTCATTCCATTTTCTTTGAGGTATCTCAAAACTTCTAAACTTCTATCGTATTTGGCTTGTATTCGAACTTCTCTTGTGAGTCTTCTAACCGTTTCCATATTATGAGATACTACCTCTGGATGAACTTCAATGATCCGATCGATTTGTTTTTTCTTTCCTTGAAAATCTGGAATTAAAGTTTCTAGGGTTGTTCCTGGATTTGCTCTTCGAATTGCATCAACTGTTTCAGCCCAAATGATGGATCCACCATCTTTTAAATCATCTCGGTCTACTGAGGTGATGACGGCATGTTCAATTCCCATTATTTTAATGGATCTGGCTACTTTTTCTGGCTCATCCCATGCTACTTTTTCTGGTTTTCCAGTTTTTACACCACAAAACCCACAGGAACGGGTACAGATATTTCCTAGAATCATAAAGGTAGCAGTTCCCTCTCCCCAGCATTCACCCATATTTGGACAACTACCACTGGTGCAAATTGTATTCAATTTGTATTTGTCTACAAGTCCTCGTAACTCTGTGTATTTTTTTCCAACAGGTAATTTTACACGAAGCCAATTAGGCTTTTTTACTCTTTCTTCAACAGTAGCTGTTTGATTTGTCATAAACACTTGAAATCTTTGTGACAAAGTTACGAAGAAAACAATTATAAATTCAATAAGAACCAAATACTAAATCCAACCAAGAAAACAATCCCTAGGAAACTAAGAATTTTCATAAAAATAGAAGGATGATGTTCTTTTGGAGTATGCTTTCCAGCAATAAGAATGAAGTTTAAAATGGCGTAAAAAGGAGCGGTCAAGAACGAAAGTATGGTGGCTATTTTTACCATTAATCCCATGTCGTCTCTAAAAAACCTTAAAATGATATAGGTGCCGATTCCTAAGAGAAAAATCCAGAACCAATAAGGAAGTTTTACTACTGATCGAAACAACAAATCATTGGCTTTTGTCATCGCTCTAGGAGAAGCATCGAGGGTGGTAATGGTAGTGCTAAACATTGTTGTGAATGCAGCTATTGCAATAAATACATAAGCGAAATTCCCTAAGTTTTTTGTGTATAATTGAATGAGTTGTTCTGCAAATACACCTCCTTTGTTTGAAAAAGTTTCTCCAGAGTTGTGCATGACCAAAGCCCCTAATATGACAAAACAAACTGCTAAAAATATCGTTCCAATATATCCAACATTAAAATCAAAAATAGCTTGCTTGGTTGTTGTTTTTTGGTGTGATGTTTTTTCTTTTTCTAACAACCAAATTGATTGCCAAATTGAAATATCCAAAGGTGCAGGCATCCACCCTAAAAAAGCGATTAAAAATGTGATTTCCACAGTTCCTTTTGGAACAATTTGTTGAAAATTGAATGTTTGTTCAGTTTTGAATAAAGCAACACTAACAGCTACAATGGTACATAGGGTTAATAATAAAATCACATACTTCATCATACCATCTAATAATTTATATTTTCCCAATAGTAAAATGATGATGCTTAGTCCGGTAATTAGCAATGACCATGTAACCATGTCGAAAGTTCCAAACAGATTTACAGCCAAACCAGCAGTAACGATGGTAACTGCAGCTTGGATGATAAACATTGTGATAAAACTGATTAGGTAGCTGATCACTAAAATTCCGTTTCCTAATTTTTTATAACCATCCAACAAAGTATTTCCTGTTGCCGCTGCATAACGAGGGCCATATTGAAAAAAAGGATACTTAAAAAGGTTGGCTAATAATAAGGCCCATAACAATCCAAATCCAAAATCTGCACCAGCTCTTGTAGATTGCACTAGGTGAGAGACCCCAACAGCCGCCGCTGCAAAAAGCAATCCAGGCCCCAAAGATTTTAGGGTAATGTTTTTCATTGAGATTTTTTTATGATTTCTGCCAGTAATTTTTTAGCTCTTAAAATTTTCACCTTTACATTGCTCATGGGTTCATTAATTTTTTCAGAAATTTCTTTATAGCTGAGCTCCTTGAAATAACGCAATTGAATGACTTCTTGATATTTTGGTTTCAACTGTTTGATATCAAGCAATAATTTAGCTAAATTTTGTTCGGTAATAATTTGATCTTCTGGACTTGGGTTTTCATCAATAATTGTATAAGCTTCGGCCTCTTTTTCTTTGATTGTTTCGGCTTGTAAGGTAGTTTTATTTTTTCTTATAAAATCGATGTGAATGTTTTTAGATATGGTAATAAGCCAAGTTTTGAATTTATAGTTTTCTTTAAATGTATCAATCTTATCGAAGGCTTTTGAAAAAGACTGAATAGTGATATCCTCGGCATCATTATCATTTTGAGTTCTTTTTAGTTGGTAATTATAGACATCAGTCCAAAAATGGTGAAGAAGAAAGTTGAAGGAGAGTTGATTTCCTTCTTTAGCCGAACGAATATGATTTTCTATTGATTTTTGTGTTTTTTCCAATATGTTAGTTTAGGGCTAGATTGATCATAAATATAGCGATTTGAAAATAGAACAAAAAAAAGCAATGTAAAACTAAGGATCAATGATGAGTTGGCTCAGAACAACTATCAAATTGGTCTGGAGTTTTACCGCAAAAACCACAACTTTCCCCACTTTTATTCAACATCGGGTTTTGACTGGCGCAAGTCCCTGCAAATTCACCGTCTTTTTTTGCCCATATTTTAATTGCGATTCCTGCTACTCCTAGGGCTAATAAGCTTACAGTTATGAGGATAAGTTTCATTTAAATCTTAATTAGAAGCCACAAAGATACTCATTCTTTGTAATTATATGGGTAATTCTCTTGTGGTAATTGACTTGAAATATAACGCATATTTCAGTTTAATAAATGACATTGACTTCTATTTCCAATCGAATTTCAAAAATTTCAAAAATGGACTTCTGAATTTTTTTTGCAAGATTGAAAATATCATTTCCATGCGCATTGTCATAATTGACCAAGACCAAAGCTTGTTTTTCATGAACACCATAGTCTCCAAAACGTTTTCCTTTGTAACCTGCAGTTTCAATTAACCATCCTGCAGGGATTTTATAAAAATCATCTTTTTGATTGGTTGTTGTATGGTCTTGCTTGTAAAATGGAATTGAAGGATACTTTTCTTGAAGCTTTTTAAATTGTTTCGAGGAAACAACTGGATTTTTAAAAAAACTACCACTATTTCCGATCTTATTCGGATCTGGAAGTTTAGATTTTCTAATTTTAATGACTGCCTCAGAAATATCACGAATCGTTGGATTACTGATGTTGTAATTTTTTAATTCCTTTTCAATTGCTCCGTAAGAAGTATTAATTTGATGATTTTTTTTACGAAGTTTAAAACTGACAGAAGTAATTACCACCTTTCCTTTCAATTCATTTTTAAAAACAGAATTTCTATAACTAAATTGACAATCTGCATTGGAAAAATGCATTTTTTTTCCACTAGCTATCTCTAAAGCTTCTACCTTGGTAATCACATCTTTCACTTCAACTCCATAAGCACCAATATTTTGAATAGGAGAGGTTCCTACAGAACCAGGAATTAAGGATAAGTTTTCGATACCTCCGTAGTTTTTTGAAAGACACCAATGAACAAAATCATGCCAGTTTTCTCCTGCATTGACAGTCACAAAAACTTCATTTTCATTTTCCTGATCGATAACAATTCCTTTGATATTGATATGCACTACAAGTTGATCTATATTCTTGGTCAACAATAAATTACTACCACCACTCAGCAAAAAAATATGTTTCTCTTTTTTTAAAACTTCTTGCAATTCATGATAATGATTCACTGAAACGAACTGTTTAGCAATCACATCTACACCAAATGTGTTAAAGGGTTTTAAAGATATGTTTTCATGAATTGTCAATGAATGAAAAATATGGGATTAGTCTTTGTATGTTTTGAGCGCTATTTTTAAAATTTTAGCACATTTAATCAATTCTTGTTTTTCTAGGACATATGCAATACGAACTTGATTTTTACCTTCTCCTTTTGTCGAATAAAATCCGCTTGCAGGAGCAACCATCAAAGTTTCATTCTGATAGTGAAATTCTTCCAACATCCAACGTGCAAAATGATCCGTATCGTCTACTGGAAGTTGAACGATACAATAAAATGCACCCTTTGGATTTGCAACTTTAACCCCCTCAATTTTAGTGAGTTCTGTAATCAATGTATTTCTCCTTTCTACATATTCATCAATGACTTCCTTAAAATACTCGTCTGGAGTATCTAATGCAGCTTCACTCGCAATTAAAGCATAAGTTGGCGGACTCAATCTTGCTTGTGCAAATTTAAGAGCCGTATTAATAAATTCACTATTTTTTGAAACGATACAGCCAATTCTGGCTCCACACATACTGTATCTTTTAGAAACAGAATCAATCATAATCGCATGCTGTTCTAAGCCAGATTCAGACATTACAGAATGATGCAAATTACCATCATAGGCAAACTCTCTGTAAACTTCATCAGCAATCAAAAACAAATCGTGTTTTAAAACCAGTTCTTTTAATTTTTTAATTTCATCTTTACTATATAAATACCCTGTTGGGTTTCCTGGATTACAGATTAAAATTGCTTTTGTTTTTGGTGTAATTAATTGTTCAAAATCTTCAATTTTAGGCAAAGAAAAATTGTGTTCAATTTTGGAAATTACTGGAACAACTTTGACTCCTGAAGCGGTAGAAAATCCATTATAGTTTGCATAAAAGGGCTCGGGAATTATGATTTCATCTCCTGGATCAGAAATGCTACCAATTGTAAATAACAATGCTTCAGATCCACCTGTTGTTGCAATAATATTAGAGGCTTCTACTTTGATTTTATTTTTACGATAGTAACCTGAAAGTTTTTCTCGGTATTCCTCAGATCCTTCAGATCTTGCATAGGATAGGACTTCAATTCGATTATTCTTGACTGCATCCAAGGCAATTTTTGGGGTCTTAATGTCTGGTTGACCTATGTTTAAATGATATACTTTAGTGCCTTTTTTTTTGGCAGCTTCTGCATAAGGAACTAACTTCCTTATAGGAGATTCAGGCATTAAAAGTCCTTTGTTAGAGATTGACGGCATTGGTAATAAAAAAGTTAAATTATTTCTTCGTATTCCGACTTAAAAAAGTGAACTAACTCTTATCGGACAACATATTTTGTTTTTTTTCTGGAGTGACCACTTTCTCTACATAACCTTTGATTTTAATCATTTTACGAGAGGTTTTTGCATTCGAAAAAATAGTAATTGCTTTTGAAAATCCGCCAAGTCTTTTTGTGTCATAAGAAACTTCAATTTCTCCTTTTTCACCAGGCATGATTGGGTTTTCAGGTTTTTTTGGAACTGTACATCCACAAGAAGCTTGAACTCTGGTAATGATTAAAGGAGATTTTCCAGTATTTGTAAATTCAAATACTCTTTTCCCATCGGTACCCATGGCAATTTTACCGTAGTCAATAGTTTCTGTATCAAATTTAAATACCGGTTTGCTGTTTTCTGATTCTTGGGCAAATGAAACATTGCTTAGAAACAAGATGCTAAAAATTAGATAAAATTTTTTCATGAGATTTAATAAAAATAAGATTGTAGAACAAATTTAATCAAAAAATGCACAACAGACTTTTAAATACTGAAGATAATTGTACTTTTGTGTGCCATAAGAACAAAGGAAAAAATGAGTACAAACATTCCGTCAACATATGATGCTAGTTTAGTTGAAAGTAAATGGTATGATTACTGGATCAAACATAATTATTTTCATTCTGAAGTAGATGATAGAGAACCCTATACGATCGTCATTCCTCCACCTAATGTAACAGGAGTTTTACATATGGGGCATATGTTAAATAATACGATTCAAGACGTTTTGATACGAAGAGCTCGTTTGTTAGGAAAAAACGCTTGTTGGATTCCTGGTACAGATCATGCATCAATTGCTACGGAAGCTAAAGTTGTGGCTAAGCTCAAAGAACAGGGAATTGATAAAAATCAATTGACTCGTGATGAGTTTTTATCTCATGCTTGGGAATGGAAAAATGAATATGGAGGTATAATCTTAGATCAATTAAAAAAGTTGGGAGCCTCTTGTGATTGGGAAAGAACCGCTTTTACCATGGATCCTGAAATGTCTGAATCTGTAATCAAGGTTTTTGTTGATTTGTATCATAAGGGATTTATTTACAGAGGTTACAGGATGGTTAATTGGGACCCAGAAGCGAAAACAACCTTGTCTGATGAAGAAGTCATCTACGAGGAAAGAAATGGGAAGCTTTATTATATCAACTATGCGATAGAAAATTCTGAAGAAACCTTATGTATCGCAACAACACGCCCCGAAACGATATTTGGAGATACTGCAATTTGTGTCAATCCTGACGATCATCGCTTTTCACATCTAAAAGGTAAAAAAGCAATTGTTCCGATTTGTAATCGTGTCATTCCAATTATTCAAGATGAGTACGTTGACATGGAATTTGGTACTGGTTGTTTAAAGGTAACTCCAGCACATGATCAAAATGATAAAGATTTGGGAGATAAACACGATCTTCAAGTCATTGATATTTTCAATGAAGATGCCTCACTCAATTCTTTTGGTCTGCATTATGAAGGAAAAGACCGTTTTGTGGTTCGTAAAGAAATTGCTTCAGAGCTTGAACAAAAAGGAGTTTTAGAAAAAACAGAACAACACATAAACAAAGTAGGAACTTCAGAGAGGACCAAAGCTGTGATTGAGCCTAAATTATCCGATCAATGGTTTCTAAAGATGGAAGATTTGGTAAAACCTGCTATTGATGCGGTTTTAGGCAAAGATCCTGTGGTTAATTTGCATCCTAAAAAATTTGAAAATACCTATCGTCATTGGATGGAAAACATCCGTGATTGGAATATTTCTCGTCAACTCATGTGGGGTCAACAAATACCAGCTTATTTTTATGGAGATGGTAAAGAAGATTTTGTTGTGGCTGAAAATAAAGAGGATGCTCTTGATTTGGCCAAAGAAAAAACAAACAATCCTTCACTAACTTCCAACGATTTAAGACAAGAATCGGATGTTGTTGATACTTGGTTTTCCTCTTGGTTATGGCCTATCTCAGTTTTTGATGGTATCAGAAACCCAAACAACGAGGAAATAAATTATTATTATCCAACCAATGATTTGGTGACAGGTCCAGATATTTTATTTTTCTGGGTGGCTAGAATGATCATTGCTGGTTATGAATACAAAGGTGAAAAACCTTTTCAAAACGTATATTTTACTGGATTGGTTCGTGACAAACAACGTCGTAATATGTCAAAACAATTAGGGAACTCGCCAGATGCAATAAAACTGATTCACCAATACGGTGCTGATGGAGTTCGTGTTGGATTGTTATTAAGTTCTGCAGCTGGAAATGATTTGATGTTTGATGAAGAGCTATGTCAGCAAGGAAAACAATTTGCAAATAAAATATGGAATGCTTTTCGTTTGATTAAAGGTTGGGAAGTTGACTCTAAATTATCACAACCTGAAACAGCAGTAGTGGGATTGTCATGGTATGAAGCTAAATTTCAAAAAACCTTATCAGAGATTGAAGACCATTTTTCAAAGTATCGATTATCAGACGCTTTGATGTCAATTTATAAATTAATCATGGATGATTTTTCTTCTTGGTTGTTAGAAATTATCAAACCGGCATATCAACAACCTATTGATAAGAAAACGTATGATGCGATCATTGAAATATTAGAAAATAATCTTAGAATATTACATCCTTTTATGCCCTTCTTAACAGAAGAAATTTGGCAATATATCACCAAAAGATCTCCGGAAGAAGCACTCATCATTTCAAAATATCCAATTCAAAAATCGTATCAAAATTCCATCATATCCTCATTTGATTTTGCTTCTCAAATCATTTCAGGAATTAGAATGATACGAAAAGAAAAAAATATTTCATTCAAAGATGAGGTTCAATTATTTTTTGTGAATCATGAAAATTTCACCAACCAATTTAATGAGGTGATACAGAAATTGACCAATACGTCTCAAATATCAGAAGTTGAAAATAAGGTTGAAGGAGCTTCCTTCAGAGTCAATTCCAATGAGTATTTTGTCCCAATTTCTGCTGAGAATATTGATGTAGAGAGTGAAATAAAAAAGCTAGAGGCCGAACTTGAAAGAGCTCAAGCTTTTTTGTTTGGAATTCAAAAGAAACTTTCAAACGAACGATTTATTAACAATGCACCAGAAAAAGTAGTTGTTTTGGAACGTAAAAAAGAAGCTGATACAGTTGCTAAAATTCAAACAATTACAACCAGGCTAAGTAGTTTAAAATAAACATATGTTGAGTATATCGTATTTAAATTTTGAAATGTGGATATTTTGTTAATCATTTAATAATTTAAATGTTAAAAAAATGAATTTTAATCATTAATATTGCGCATTCTAAACTTACTTTATTTTGAGAATTGACAAAAATAAATACACTTGTGCCATTGCACGCTCTGTCAACCTCCTAGGTGATAAGTGGTCTCTTTTGATTTTAAGAGATATCATTTTACACAAAAAATCCAGATTCCGTGAATTCATTAGTTCCAAAGAAAAAATTGCTACAAACGTTCTTACGGACAGGCTAAAATTTTTGATACAAGAAGGTTTTATCGAAAAATTAAATCCTTCTGGAACAAAAAAAAGCACACAGTACATTGCAACTGATAATGGAATTTCAGCACTCCCAATCATCATTGAAATGTACATGTTTTCGATACACACAATTGACGAGGCTTTGCTAAATGATGATCAAATAAATATAAAAAATCAACTTCTTGAAAATCGATTGCTTTTTGAAGAAAAAAGAAAAAAGCAATATTTAGATTTTGTCAAAGAATTGAAAGCGCCTTTTTTGTAGTAGTATCCCAATTCATTCCTTATCAATAGAGTTCAAATTTGATGTTTTTTGTCTGCATTTTAATCTAGCAATTTATTTTTGATTTTTTATATTTATTGTTTAATTCAAATATCAATGAAGAAAACAATCATCACATCGCTAATTTTATTATTTTCAATATCCAATATTGCTCAAGAAGTAGATCTTAACTATTACATTCCTGAGGAAACTTACAATCCAAACATACCAACTCCAAAAGAAGTTATTGGTCATGAAGTAGGTGAGTGGCACGTCACTCATGATAAATTGGTTGAGTATATGAAGGCTTTGTCTAACGCTTCAGATCGAATTAGTATAGAGGATCGAGGAAAAACATATGAAGGAAGACCCTTGTTATTATTAACAATTACCTCACCAGAGAATCACAAACGAATTGATCAGATTAGACAACAACACATCAATGCTACTGACAATGCCGATGTTGATGTTTCTGACCAGCCCATTATTGTATATCAAGGTTTTTCAATTCACGGTAACGAAGCTAGTGGGTCCAATGCGTCTCTTGCTGCTGCTTATTATTTGGCTGCCTCAACGACTTCAGAAACTAAAGAATTGTTACAAAATACAGTGATTTTATTTGATCCTTCATTGAATCCTGATGGTCTTCAACGTTTTGCATATTGGGCCAATACGAATAAAAGTAAAAACATCAATCCTGATCCATACGACAGAGAATACTTTGAGGTTTGGCCAAGAGGAAGAACGAACCATTACTGGTTTGATATGAATAGAGATTGGCTCCCAGTTCAATTACCCGAATCAAGAGCTAGAATAGTTTCATTTCATAAATGGTTGCCAAATATCTTAACAGATCATCATGAAATGGGAACAAATTCTTCATTTTTTTTCCAACCAGGAATACCAAGTAGAACTCATCCATTAACGCCACAAATGAATCAAGATTTAACGAGGGAGATTGCGACATATCATGCAAAAGCATTTGATAAAATAGGATCGCAATACTACTCAGAGGAAAGTTTTGATGATTTTTATTATGGGAAGGGGTCTACTTTTCCTGACATCAATGGAGCCATTGGTATCTTATTTGAACAAGGAAGTTCTCGAGGTCATGCTCAAGAAACTGTCAATGGTTTGTTGACTTTTCCATTCACGATTAGAAATCAATATACAGCAGCCATGTCTACTTTAGAAGCAGCTAAAAACATGCGTGTAAAAATATTAGAATATCAACAAGATTTTTACGAGAAAGCAAGAAAAGAATCAATGAAAGCGAAGGCAATTGCTTTTGGAGACTCTAAGGATGCTGCCAAAAGTTATCATTTGGCTGAAGTATTAAAAAGACACCAAATTTCAGTGCATGAGGCGAAATCAGATTTTAGAGCTAATGGTAAAAACTTCAAGAAAGGATACAGTTATGTGGTTCCTATGAACCAAAAAAATCAACGTTTGGTAAAAGCAATGTTTGATGTTAGAACTCGTTTTCAGGATAGTTTATTTTATGATGTCTCAGCTTGGACATTCAATCACTCTTTTGGTGTTGATTATGCTGAAAATATTTCACTGAGTAATCTAGGTTCAGAAATCAAATCATTGCAATTAAATGAGGGAGTTGTTAGTCAGAAAAGTGATGTTGGATATTTAATGCCTTGGAATGAATATTATACACCTAAAGCTCTTAATGCTATTCTAAAAAAGGGTTTAAGAGCTAAAGTTTCAATGAAAAACTTTAAAAATGGTCAAACTTCTTATGATTATGGAACCATTTTTATTCCTGTTCAAAATCAGAAATTAACATCTTCAGAATTGTATAATTTTTTAATTGAAACGGCCAATGAAACCCACTTAGTGATCAATGGAGTTGATACGGGATTAAATGACGGAATCGATTTAGGGAGTAACAATTTTAGAGCCATCTCATTACCTAAGATAGGAATGTTAGTAGGTAATGGAATCAATGTCAGTGATCCAGGAGAAATATGGCATCTATTAGATCAACGGTATGATATGCATGTTACAAAATTAGACATGATTTATTTCAATCGTTTGGATCTTAGCAAATACAATGTTTTAATTGTTCCCAATAGTCGTGAGTTAGATGTAAAATCAGTAGAGAAACTTAAAACTTGGGTTCGAAATGGAGGAACTTTGATTGGATACAGAAATGCAATCAAATGGATGGCAAAAAATAAGTTGGTAAGTGTAGACTTTGTCAAGGCGAATATTGATTCAATTAAAGAGGTTTCATTTGAGGAAAAATCTTTAAAAAATGGAGCTCAAGTGATTGGGGGTGCAATTTTTGAAGCAAATCTAGATCGTTCTCACCCTATAAATTTTGGATATAAAAATTCAAAAATTGCTTTATTTAGGAATACAACTCTTTTTATGAAAGCTGACAAAAAGAGTTATAATAATCCAATCCAGTATACAGATAATCCATTGTTGAGTGGATATATTTCTAAAGAAAATGCAAAGGCAATTAAAAGTACAGTCCCTTTCAAAGTTCAACAATTGGGTAGGGGTAGAGTCATTGTTTTTACTGACAATACAAATTTTAGAGCATTTTGGTATGGGACCAATAAATTGTTGATGAATGCTATTTTCTTTGGGGATAAAATGTAGAAATAAGAATTGTAACAAAAAGTGATATAAAACGTCTAATAAACGTTTTATATACTTTTGCTTTAAACCAAATCTATGAGTTTTTTTCGTGTTTTATTGGCGATCATTTTTCCTCCGTTGTCTATAATTGATAAAGGTTGTGGATCCTTCTTCATCATTTTATTATTAACTCTTTGTGGATGGATTCCTGGTGTAATTGGCGCATTGGTTATTTTGAACAATCCAAAAAATTAACCACAACGATTTTAGCGAATTTGCTCTCCATTTTTTACTTGTTCAGAACATTGTAATAGTACAACATCGCCATTTTTATTATAAACACCCAGTATGAGGCATTCACTCATAAAATTGGCAATCTGTCTGGGTTTAAAATTGACAATAGCAGACACTTGTTTGTCAAGCAACTCTTCTTTGGTATATAAATCGGTAATTTGTGCGCTCGATTTTTTGATTCCCAAATCACCAAAATCAATCTGTAGTTGATATGCAGGCTTTCTAGCCTTTGGGAAATCATTGACTTTAATGATCGTTCCTTTTCTGATATCAACTTTTAGGAACTCTTCGAATGAGATTTCTTTTGACACTTTTTTTATATTTAATTCTAGGGTTTTATTAAGAATGCTATCTAGTTAACACCCATCAATTCTACATCAAAAATCAAAGCAGCATTGGGTGGAATAACTCCTCCAGCACCTCTCTCTCCATAGGCAAGGTTGGATGGTATTACAAAACGAGCTTTGTCACCGACTTTAAGTAATGAGATCCCTTCATCCCAACCAGCGATTACTTGTCCTACTCCAAGTGGAAATTCGATGGGTTGTTTTCTTTTGTAAGAGGAATCAAAAACAGTACCATCCAGTAGTTGACCTTTGTAGTGAACTGAAACTGTAGCACCTTTTGTAGCTTGTTTTCCTTCACCATTCTGTAAAATTTTATATCGCAAACCACTATTAGTTTCATCATAACCAGCAGCTACAGAATCTAAAAGTTCTTGTTGTTTTTTTCTTTCTTCTTCCTCTCGTTTTGCCCTAGAACCTTCAAAAGTTCTGAAGGCTTCAATAGCGTTGAAATTTTCAGCATCTGCTCCTACACGAAGAATTTCTATCGACATTTCATCTCCCTGGGATACACTATCAACAACATCTTGTCCTTCAATAACGTTTCCAAAAACAGTGTGTTTACCATCCAACCATGGAGTTTCTGTATGAGTGATAAAAAATTGAGAACCATTGGTTCCAGGACCTGCGTTTGCCATGGATAATTTTCCTGGTGCATCGTGTTTCAAATCTGGATGAAATTCATCATCAAATTGGTACCCTGGGCTCCCTGTACCTGTTCCTAAAGGACATCCACCCTGAATCATAAAATCTTGAATAACTCGATGAAACTTTAAACCATCATAATAGGGTTCTCCTTGTTTTTTTGCACTATTTTCTAAATTTCCTTCAGCTAAAGCAACAAAGTTACCAACCGTACCAGGAGTTTTTTCGTATTCTAAACTCACTAAAATAGCTCCTTTTGGAGTGGTAAATTTTGCATAAATTCCGTTGTTCATTTTTTTATTTTTTTCAATTATTTGTATGTTATTGTGTGCAATTTCTTAGAGCCTATAAAATTATTCAAATTCACTCGTAAAATGAAATTTTACTGTGGGATATTTATTTTGAGTCATTTGAATTGTGAATTCTGAATCTGCTAAGAAAACCAATTGCCCCCTTTTATCTTTTGCTAAATATCGTTGTTTTACTCTTTTAAATTCTTTGAACTCTTCATTTTTTTCATCTTCAGCTTGCACCCAGCAAGCCTTGTGAACTTGTATGTGTTCATAGGAGCATTTTGCACCATATTCATGTTCTAAACGATATTGAATGACTTCAAATTGAAGAGCTCCAACAGTTCCGATAATTCTTCGTCCATTCAAATCTAATGTAAATAATTGTGCGACACCTTCATCCATCAATTGATCCAATCCTTTGTACAATTGTTTTGCTTTTAGAGGGTCAGCATTGTTTACATAGCGAAAATGTTCTGGGGAAAAACTAGGAATTCCTTTAAAACTTAATTGTTCTCCTTCGGTTAAAGTATCTCCAATTTTAAAATTTCCTGTATCATGCAACCCTACAATATCTCCAGGGAACGATTCATCAACAATTTCTTTTTTCTCCGCAAAGAAAGCATTAGGACTCGAAAATTTTATTTTTTTCCCATTTCTAACGTGAAGGTATGGAGTATTTCTTTTAAAAGTACCAGAAACTATTTTTACAAATGCAAGACGGTCTCTGTGTTTAGGATCCATATTTGCATGGATTTTAAAAACAAATCCGGTTAATTTTTCTTCTTTTGAATCCACCAATCTTTGTTCTGCTTTTTTGGGCTGAGGTTGTGGAGCTATATCAATAAAAGCATCTAATAATTCTTTAACACCAAAATTATTTAAAGCTGATCCAAAAAAAACAGGTTGTAATTCTCCTTCTAGATATTCATCGGTATTGAATTTAGGATACACTTCATAAATGAGTTCTAGTTCTTCACGAAGTGTTGTTGCAGAATCTTCACCGATGACTTCATTTAATGCTGGATTATTTATATCATCGAATTCAATTCCTTCTGAAATAGTTTGCTTGTTATTACTCGAAAAAATATTGATTTTTTTTTCGTAAATGTTGTAAATTCCTTTGAAACTATAGCCCATTCCTATTGGAAAGCTCATCGGTGTTACACGCAAACCTAATTTTTGTTCTACCTCATCAAGTAAGTCAAAAGCATCTTTCCCTTCCCTATCTAATTTATTGATAAAAACAAGCATTGGTATTTTACGCATTCTACACACTTCTACCAATTTTTCGGTTTGCTCCTCAACTCCTTTAGCTACATCAATGACCACAATAACACTGTCAACCGCTGTTAACGTTCTAAAGGTATCTTCAGCAAAATCTTTGTGACCAGGTGTGTCTAGAATGTTAATTTTTTTGTCTTTGTAGATAAATGCAAGTACTGAAGTTGCAACTGAAATCCCACGCTGACGTTCAATTTCCATGAAGTCCGAGGTTGCTCCTTTTTTAATTTTGTTATTTTTTACTGCACCAGCTTCTTGAATAGCACCTCCGAAAAGTAATAGTTTTTCTGTCAATGTAGTCTTACCTGCATCAGGATGAGATATAATTCCAAAAGTCCTTCTACGTTTTATTTCCTTTAAAAAGCTCATCTTTAAAAATTGATGTGCAAATGTACGTTTTATTATAAAATTTAAGATTCTTATCTAAAAAATTGTTGAACCATTATGATCAAATAAAAGTTATTACTTTTATAAAAAGTTTATTGAATCATGTAATGAAGTATATCAAGTGTATATGTTGCTTTATCATTTTATTAGGTTGTGATTTTATAGCCTCAAAAAAAGAGCAATTGACAGATTTAGAAAAAAATCAACTCAAAGCAGTTTATCTAGATTTAAATGCCAAAAAAATTGATTTTACAGAATTTAAAGGAAAAAAAATTGTGATCAATTATTGGGCAACATGGTGTAAACCATGCATAGAAAAAATGCCAGATTTGTTAAAAGTACAAGAGGTTTTAGAATCTTACAATTATGTTTTTTTACTAGCTTCGGATGAGGAAATTACAAAAATAACTAACTTCATAAATCGTAGAAACTATAATTTTTCTTTTATAAAATCTGAGGCTCCAAATGAAACTTTAGGAATTTATTCGTTACCAACAACATTCATTTTTAACGAAGATGGGAAAATGATTGAAAAAATAGTTGGTTCTGTTGGCTGGGAATCTGATCAAATGATTGAAAAATTAAAAGTGTTATGATATGAAAAATCTAATTAAAATATTCGTTCTAGGAGTTTTGGTTTCTTGTTCAAATAATGACGTAGAGATCCAAGAAATTTCATTTAAATATGGAGAGAATAATGCCCAGCCCAATTTATTTTCTTCTCATGACACGTTGTTATTGTCATGGATTTCTTCTTATGAAAACAAACAAGCCTCATTGTATTACAGTCAATTATCAGAGGGTGAGTGGCAGCAACCCATCAAAGTATCAACTGGAACTGATTGGTTTGTGAATTGGGCTGATTTTCCTGCAATTGCAAGAAATAAAAACTTGGTATTGACAAGTTATCTGAAAAAATCTGCGCAGGAGACCTATTCGTATGATGTGTTGTTAAATTTGCAGACTCTCACTGGAGATAAAGTAAAAGAAGATTTTTTATTGCATACGGATGGTATAAAAGCAGAACATGGTTTCGTTAGTATGACTCCTAACTCAGAGGATGGTTTTTTCGTTACTTGGTTGGATGGAAGGAATACTGTTAAGGAGTCTGTAGAAAATCATCATAAAGCAATGACCATTCGATTTGCAGAAATTAACAATAAAGGCGATATCATTAAAGAAACGGAATTGGATAATACTGCCTGCGATTGCTGTCAAACTTCAATTACATTGACTGAAGAAGGGCCTTTAGCGGTCTACAGAGATCGAAGTAAAAAAGAAATCAGAGATATTCATATCAAGAAAAATAAAAACGGAGTCTGGCAAGACTCTAAACCGGTTCATAATGATGGATGGGTAATCAATGGATGTCCTGTCAATGGCCCTAAAGTTATTTCAAACTCCTCAAATTTAGCTGTTGCTTGGTTCACTGCATCAAATGGTATTCCAATTGTAAATGTTTCCTTTTCTTCAACTTTTGGAGATTCTTTTCTCGATCCAATAAAAGTAAATGATGTTGATGCAATTGGAAGAGTAGACATTGATTTTTTAAATGAAAAAGAGGTCATTGTAAGTTATATGGAAACCGATGATTTGGGAACTTATTTGAGAGTAAAAAAAGTATCTATTGATGGAAAAATTTCTGACTCCATAACCATTGCTAATATAGATGGTGGAAGAAATACAGGAGTCCCTCAACTAGAAATAATTAATGATGAAATTTTTATTGTTTGGACCATTTCTAAAGATGGAAAAAATCAATTAAAATCAATCAAATTTAATTCTGAAGATTTAGTGTAGTGTGTTAAATACCCAATTAAATAACTGAATCGCTTTAGATTTTGATCTGTTATTTCAATACTTCAGCATTGATAAAAACTTCATTTAAAGGCCATTCTTTTTTATCAGTTTCTAGTCTTGAGATTTTTTCAATGGTTGAAAAACCCTCAATAATTTCCCCAAAAATGGTATGCTCTCCGTCCAAGTGGTGACTTCCATTTTTGTCTTGAATGATGTAAAACTCAAAAGGAGATGAAATTTTATCAGGATTATTCTCCCATTGCCTAGCTGCGGCTAGTGCTCCATATTTATGTTTTCTAAATTTTTTTATTTCAGCAGGAATTTTATAATTGTACTTCATTCTTAATTCTCTAGTTTTTGGAAAATCAGAATTTCCTCCTTGAACAATGAAATCTGGAACAATTCTATGAAAAGATGTTGTGTTAAAATACCCTGTTTTTGTTAAAAAAATAAAACTTGCTCTGTGCAATGGTGTTTCCCGGTAGAGTTTGATTTTAATCATTCCCAACCTTGTTTTAAATAAGACTAAAGTTTCTTGATGAATCTTTCCATAGGCTTTTAGGAAACTTACTGCATTGGTTTTATTGATCGTATCGGTCTCTTTTTTGATCTCTTTTACTTTTTTAAGAATGGGAAAGGTATCCTTTTTAAT
>JAYPZA010000003.1:0-20277 GCA_038136095.1 Flavobacterium sp. | reverse complement strand
GGTTTATTCTATAGTCTATTACTGATTCAATGGGTAAATTAAAATTCAATCATTCCATTTTTTGTATTTTTGTATATCATTAATCTTAAAAATCAATGGAAGAGAAAGTAATTTTGGTAGATAAGCAAGACAATCAAGTTGGTCTGATGCCAAAAATGGAAGCACACGAAAAAGCAGTTCTTCACAGAGCTTTCTCAGTATTTATATTTAATGACCGTGGAGAATTGATGTTGCAACAAAGAGCTGCTCATAAATATCACTCTCCATTGTTGTGGACCAATACATGTTGTTCTCATCAACGAGATGGGGAATCAAACATTGAAGCAGGAATGAGAAGGTTGTCTGAAGAAATGGGGTTTACGACTCGTTTAAACGAAGTTTTTTCATTCATTTATAAAGCACCATTCGATAATGGATTGACAGAGCATGAATTGGATCATGTAATGATAGGAAATTTCAATGAGGAGCCTACTATAAATTCGGAAGAAGTTGCCTCCCACAAATGGATGTCTTTAGAGGCCGTAAAAAAAGACATTGAACTAAATCCAGGACTGTATACAGCTTGGTTTAAAATTATTTTTAAAGAATCATATTTAAAATTAAAAAATGCCCAAAATAACAGCATATAGAAAAGCACATTTTAATGCTGCACATAGATTATTTAGACCTGATTGGTCTGATGAAAAAAACCAAGAAGTATTTGGAAAATGCAACAATCCTTACTTCCATGGTCACAATTATGAAATTATAGTTGCAGTTACTGGAGAAATTGATCCTCAAACAGGTTATGTCATTGATTTAGGGGTTCTAAAGCAATTGATTCGAACTGAAATTGAAGAAGCTTTTGATCATAAAAATCTTAACCTTGAAGTAGAGGAATTCAAAACTTTAAATCCTACAGCAGAAAATATATGTGTTCTCTGTCATCAAAAGTTACGAAAACACCTTCCTGAATCTCTTGAATTAGAGATTACACTTTATGAAACTCCAAGAAATTATGTTCGATACTCGGGTGAGTAAACAGTTTGGTCGTCCTTTTTTATAACATTTTAAGATAAAAAATACAATGCATATCAATCAATTTTTAAGATTTGATCCCATTTTGAAAGATAAAATATGGGGAGGTACGAAGCTTTCAGATCTTCTTGGAAAAAAATCAGAAAGGAATGATATTGGAGAAAGTTGGGAAATTTCAGATGTGGAAAATGATACTTCTGTAGTGTCAAATGGAGTCTTAAAAGGAACGGATTTAAAAGAATTGATATCAACTTTTAAGGGAGACTTTGTTGGACAAAAAATTTATCAGCATTTTGGCGAGAAGTTCCCATTACTAATCAAATTTATCGATGCTAAAGAGGCTTTAAGTATTCAATTACATCCCAATGATGCACTTGCTAAAAAACGTCATAATTCCTTTGGGAAGACAGAAATGTGGTATGTCATGCAGGCAGATTATAAAGCAAATCTAATCGTAGGATTTAAAAAAAATGCAACCAAGGAAGAATATGTACACCATTTAAAAAACAAATCTCTTGAAAAAATTTTAAATATTGATGAGGTAACATCAGGGGATGTCTATTTTATACCTACCGGAAGAGTTCATGCAATTGGTGCCGGAGTTCTTTTGGCAGAAATTCAACAAACCTCTGATATAACCTATCGAATATACGATTGGGATAGAAAAGATTTGGAAGGTAATTATAGAGATCTTCATACAGAGGAAGCCATCGATGCTATTGATTATATGGCTAAATCCTCATACAAGACCTCCTATTCCAAAAAACAAAATGAATCTTCACAAATAGTATCATGTCCTTACTTTACAACTCACGTCATACCAATTAAGGGGCAGATGTCTATAGATCATTCAAAAAAAGATTCCTTTGTGATCTATATGTGTGTGAAAGGAAAGGCAATTTTTTCTAATGAAAATAACTATGAAGAATTATCCATTGGACAAACATTACTTGTTCCTGCTGCTCTGAAACATTTTGTGATCAATTCTGATGTTGATACTGAACTTTTGGAAGTTTTTATTCAATAAAATAGGCTACATTTGTATCACAAAAAACTCTAAGTTATGGCAAGTATTAAAAATTTAAAAAAAGAAATCAATCACGTTTTAGGAGACGTAATTGATGAATGTTTGTTTGTTTTTACGAAAGATGTTAAAAAATCAGAGGCCATTATTGATGAAATAATTGTACTATTTGATGAATTGATTGCAAAGGTTCATGCCAAGCCTATCGAGAATAAAAAAGCGCATTTTAATGCAATCAAATCAGAACTAGAAAAACGTGCTACTGCATTACTTGACAAAGTGAATGCACTGTAGGATAAGATTCAGACCTTGTAACATCATCCATTTTAAACTTATTAAAATGGATTTTTTTATTCATTGATATACGAAATGAGATAAATGCGCGTTTGATTATTAGATAATAATCAATTTTTCTTTAGTTATGGCAAGAGCAATGTTTGAATATTCAAAGACTATTTTAAAAAAAGTAAGTTTTAATTCAGATTTGTTTTATAAAGAATTAGAAAAAGCATTAGAAAGACTTCTTCCTCATGAGATCAATGAGTTAAGGATATGGTTAAAACAGTTCACAAGCAGTAGACCAGAACTTCATTATTGTATGAGTCTTATAGAATCCTAGAATAGGTAGTTGGTTTATTTACAGGTAAAAAACCACAAGAGAGAAAAGTGTAGTTATGATTTTACTTTGGTTCTGGAGTAACCAAAAAGTCTATTTTTAACAATGGTTTCAGAAACCCCTTCGGGGAGCATTTTTTGCCATCCCTCTTCACCTTCTGAGATCATTTTTAAAACTTTTCTAGAGAAAATATGAAGAATTTCTTTGTCAAAATCTTTAATATCTACCAGTTTTCCATTGTTTTTAAAGAATTTATACAATTCTTTCATCCTTGGGTGTACTTTTAGATTTTCACTGGTGATGAATTCATCTTTTTCCTGGTCTTTATATGGATACATATATACTTTAAGATCTCTGTAAAATAACTTTCCAAAAGCTTCTAAAATACCTCCACTAAGGTGGCGATAATATTTTTCATCAAAGATTTGAATCAAGTTGTAGACTCCCATTGCCAAACACATTCTAGCTTTGGTAAACTCACTGAAATATTCAACAAGTTTATAGTACTCTTGGAAGTTAGTTATCATCACATTTTGACCTAGTGAGCATAATAACTCTGCTCGATCTAAGAAATCACGCTCATTAATTTCTCCCTCAGCTCTTAGATTGCTTAATGTGATTTCAAAGATGATTTGACTGTTTTTTTCATCTACCTTTTTTTCGTTGAAAAAAAGTTCTTTTGATCTTTCAAACATGTCCATATTCACCTTGGTTACGGGTCTGAAACTACCACGTAGGGCTAAGATGTTTTTTTTGTATAAAACTTTTGCTGGCAACAAATTGTTTCCATCAGGACCAAACATTACAGCAGTGGTCATATTGTTTTTTACTAATTGTAAACTCATCAATCGATTGTCTACATACATAAAGCGAGGTCCAGAAAAATTGATCATATCGATTTCTAGCTGATCTTTATGTAGATTGTCATAGAAAGATTTTAGCAACTCTTTAGGATTGTCATTTAAGTAAAAAGCTCCATAGATTAAATTAACACCCAAAACCCCAAGTGTTTCTTGTTGCAGACGAGCATCCGTTTCCTTGAACCTAAGATGTAAAATAATTTCATTAAAATCTTCAAGAGGGTCTATTTGGAATCGGATACCTACCCAACCATGTCCTTTAAACTTTTTTGTAAAATCAATGGTGGCCACTGTATTGGCATAACTGAAAAAAAGTTTATTGGGGTGTTTCTTTCTACTTAGACGATCTTGAATCAAATCACCCTCAAGGTGAAGCATTCTTTTAAGTCGACTTTCGGTAACATATCTTTTGTCTTCTTCGATACCATAAATTGCATCGGAAAAGTCTTTATCATATGCACTCATGGCCTTTGCTATGGTACCAGAGGCACCACCTGCTCTAAAAAAATTACGGGCCGTTTCTTGACCTGCACCAATTTCAGCAAAAGTTCCGTAGATGTCCGTATTCAGATTAATACGCAGTGCTTTACTTTTTGTGGCAGGGACACTACTTATTTTTTTATCTCCTTTTAAAGAAATGGACATTTTTATGAGTTTATTGTATCAACAAAGGTAGTAAAATTCAATACTATCAGTCAATTTTTTATTCTATTTTTGTAACCTATGAAGATTACTTTTTTAGGAACTGGAACTTCTCAAGGGATCCCGATGATAGCAAACAATGATCCTGTTTGTTTGTCTGATGACTCGAAAGACAAAAGATTGCGTTCTTCAATAATGATTTCATGGAACAATGTAAATTATGTCATTGATTGTGGACCAGATTTTCGTCAACAGATGCTCAGAGAAAAAGTGCAATCGATCAACGGTGTTTTATTTACACATGAACATGCAGATCACACTGCAGGAATCGACGATTTAAGGCCTTTTACCTATCAAATGGGTGAAGTACCAATTTATGCCCAAAAACGAGTTATAGACAATTTAAAAATTAGGTTCTCATATATTTTTGAAACTGAGAACAGATATGCGGGAGCTCCAAAATTAGTCGAAAATGTTGTTGACTTGCATTCTTTTTTCTTGAATGGTGTAAAAATAACTCCCATACAAGTCATGCACGGTAATTTACCGATTACAGCATATCGATTTGATGATATTGCCTACATCACTGATTTGAAGTCAATTTCAGACCTGGAAAAAAAGAAACTCAAGAATCTAGATATTTTAATAATCAATGCATTAAGAATTGAAAAACATCCAACGCATTTAAATTTAGAAGAGGCATTGGAATTTGTGAAAGAAATGAATCCTAAAAAAGCATATTTCACCCATATAAGTCATAAGTTAGGATTTCATGAGGAGGTTGAGAAAACGCTTCCAAAGAATGTTTTTTTGTCTTACGATGGTCTGCAAGTTGGGTGTTAGAGTTACCAAATTAGTTCTTTGGTAAAACTTTGATCGGTATAGGGCCGAACAACTAATTGATAACTTGAAATTAATTTTAAAACTTGATCATGTTGTTTTAAAACAGATGTTTTGTTGGTTTTTGCAATTGCTAAACGGATGATTCCATTTTTTTCTTTTAGCTTTTTTAAAGCTGTTTTGAGTTTATTGTAGCTAATCTCTTGATTGTTTTTGACTATTTTACCCTTATTATTCAAAAATATTTCGAGAAAAACTTGATCCTTTAAGACATGATTCTTAGGAGTTTTGTGTGAGTGTTCAGCTGTTGTATTTAGGCTGAAAAATAAGATGAATACTAGGGCTATATAACGCATCATTGTCATAATTTTTTTAAATATAACTAAAATAGTCAAATCATAGACGATTTTGAATCCATTGACTAAAATTGAAAAAGTTTTCAGGATTTATACCATGTCCGATGGGATACTCTTGATAGGTGTTTTGTAAATTGACTGAATTTAGAAATTCAGGTGCTTTCCTAGCCCAATCAACAGGGATTACTTGATCAACCGACCCATGAGATATGTAGTAGTCGGTTTTGAAATTAGAATCAAGTTGATCGGGTAATAATTCTGTGTTTAAATAACCACTCAGGGCGATCACATGTTGTACTGCATTAGGAAAATGAAAACTTAAAGCATAGCTTAAGATAGCTCCTTGACTAAATCCCAGTAGAAAAGTGTTATTTAGGTTTGTGTCATATGTTGATTTCAACTCTTCTATTGTGGATGCTATTTTAGAGATTGATTTTTTTGCCTGATCAATATCAGAAAATTTATTATTCTCACTATCGAGATTAATGGCATACCAAGCGTAACTATTGTATCCTAATTCAAAAGGGGCTCTGAGGCTAACGATTAAAAGCTCTTCAGGTAATTCTTCGGCAAAAGAAAATAAATCCATTTCATTGCTTCCATATCCATGGAGTAAAACTAATAGGGGAGGGTTCTCAGTTTTTTGTTGAGGCTGTCTAATGACTTGATACAATTCTTGACTCATGTCTTAGCGAAGTACTAATTTTTTATTGGAATAGATGCCATATACTTTTCCTTTTAATTCTTGACCAATAAATACAGAATTTTTAGAAGTAGAAATTATGTTTTCTTTAGAAAAAACATAATTTCCTTCAGGATTAAAAAGAGTTAAATTGGCGGTATTATTCTCCTGAATACTATGAGTTTCTTGTCCAAAAATATGTCTTGGGTTGGAAGTGATTGCTTTGATGGTAGTTTCCAAATCTAAAACTGAATTAATCACACCAAACAAACTCTCTAAACCAATGGTTCCTTCTTTTGCAATGCTAAATTCTAGTTTTTTGTTTTCGATATCAATGGGTTGGTGATCAGAGGTAATGAGATCGATTACTCCATCTTTTAAGCCTTTTAAAAGAGCCTTGATATCCGGTTTAGTTCGAAGAGGAGGAAATAATTTTGTATTGCTATCAAACGTTTCTAATTCGTCATCTGTTAACATCAGATGATGCGCTGCTACACCACAGCTTACCTGTAGCCCTTTATTCTTAGCTTTTTTTATCAATTCTACTGAAGTTTTAGTAGATATGGTAGGGATGTGAAGTTTTCCGCCTGTATATTCAAGAATGTATAAGTCTCTAGCAATCTGAAGATGTTCAGCCATGGCTGGAATTCCTTTCAAACCTAATTTTGTGCTATTTTTCCCCTCATTTACAACCCCTTCACCAGCAATTGAAGAATTGTTTGGAAAGCTTAAAATTAATCCATCAAAATTTTGAGCGTAGAGCAGTGCAATTTTCATCAAGTGATCGTTGGATATTGATTTTTTGTAGTCACCAAAAGCGATGGCACCTGATTGTTGCATGTCATATAGTTCAGCTAGATCCATACCTTTACTTCCAATACTAAGAGCACCTATTGGATGAATATCTGTTGCAGAATTTTTAGATTTATTAATTAAAAATTCAATGGCAGATTTGGAGTCAATAACAGGATTTGTATCAGGGTTTACAGCAACGCTTGTAAAGCCGCTTTTAGAGGCTACTTCTAATCCTTTTTCTATTGTTTCTCGCTCTTCAAAACCGGGTTCTCCAAATGAAACACTTGAATCAAACCATCCGTTAGAAACGTGTAAATTGTCTAATTGTAAGACATTGAAGGAAGTTTTTTGTTCGATGTGATTCGCAATTTTGTGAATTTTTCCATCAACTAATAAAATATCTTTGATTTGCTTGTGATGTGGGCTAGAATCATCAATAATTACAGCCGATTTTATGAGCGTAGTCATGTTCTGAAGAATTTTAAAATCAAAATTTCCAGCAACAAAGATACAATTGCAATCGTCAAAAACAACTTCCAAAGCCATTGAACTTTGTTTTTTTTGTGTATTTGATCAAATAAATCTTTTACTGAATCATAAATTTTAATGTTTTTATGATTTTTTTCAATGGTTTTTAAATCATCAAAATAAAGAAGACTTTCTTTGGATGAAATGTTGTAAGCAATTGTTTCTAGCGTGTCTTTTTGTAGAGAGATATTGTAAAAACCAGCATTTTTAGGAGTTTCTTTGGTTATTAAAGTTACTTTATTAGAATACGATTTTTGTAAAGGGATAAAAGATTCATTGTGGTTTGAAATTGAAATAATTTGATCTTTGTCAATTTTTTTACTGATTTCAATTGTATTTTCCTGATTCAACGTGTAAAATGGTTTGCTCATTTTAAAACTTTGCAAGCCAATCGCATATAAAGTGGGTACAATAAGGGGAGAATTGGTAAAGTTTGAGCTTTGAATATCTATGGGTGATGAGAAAAGATATATTTTTGAATTCGGGTTTTTTATCTGCAATAAAAAAGGACTATTATTCTCATATGAAATGATCTTATCCCCTTCAATATTGTGCTCGTAGCTCATTGTCACAGAAGGATATTGGAAATTTTTAACTTCTTTTAAAAAGACCTCTTTAAATAGAGGATGTTGAAAATTAATATCTGTAATTTTTAATGAATTTTTTTTGTTTTTGTTTAAGGACCCTGAAGAGATTTTATTCAAAAATGAATTATAAGACCCAATTTGAATCTCTTTATTCGGAATCACAACAAGATGTCCGCCGTTTTTTATGTAGGAGGATAGATTTTTCTGCAGTACAGTCGGAATTTTGACAAGTTCATTGAGAATGATTAACTGTTGTTTGGGTATTGAATTATAATCGATATTCTTTAAAATAGTGTTTTTGTAAGCAAATTCATCATCGGTAAAAATTTTTGAAAAAGATGTGGAGTAGGGACCGATGGCGAGTATCGGTATTTTATTTGTCGTATTTGTCGTAAAATAAAAAGTATTGTCAAACAAAAAAGTGTCGTTTGAAGTTATTTTTATTTTTCCTTTGAAATTTTTCGTTTTATCGATTGTAAATTCAATTGTTTTGATTTCATTTTCATCAATATTAAAAGAGCGTTTGTTGATCAGATTTGAATTGTTGTAGATCGCTATGGCGATATTATTTTTCGATGTTCCCTGATTTTTAACCAATACAGAAATAAGATTTTTGGAAGAATTTTTTGAACCAATTAGGATACTGTCTATTGAAATATTATTTTTTGATTTTTTTTGAAGTTTTACTAGAGAATAAGGGGTATTTACATTTGTAAATTTAATTTTTTTATTTTTTTTAAAATATTGAAAATCAGATATTAAAAATATATTAATTGAATCGTTAGTTTTATTATTTATTTCCCTTTCTATGAATTGAATTTTTTCATTAATATTGCTATTATTTGCACTATAATTTACTTTTTTTAACTCCTTATCTAATTGATTTTTTGTAATATTTGAAAAATATTCATCATTGGTAAGTAAATAATATCTTTCTCCTTCTTTTGTATGCTCAATAATTTCTTGAACTGTCAATTGTAAGATATTTCCATTCTTTGAGTTTGTATTTATACTCAATGAATTATCCAAATAAATAAAAGTATGATTAATTGAATTTATTTTTTTATTTCCAAAATAAGGTTGTGAAAATGTAAAAAGTATCGCTAAAAAACACAATAGTCTAGTGCTTAATAACAATATTTTTTTAATCAAAGAACTCTTTCGAGTTTCAGCATCTATTTTTTTTAAAAAATGAACATTACTAAAAACGACTTTATGAAATCTTTTCCTTTGATATAAATGAATGATTATTGGAATGATTAATGCCAATAAAAAGTAAAAAATAGCTGGATTTTTAAAATGCATCTATTTGATGGCTATTCGTATTTGGCTGATTTCCCTTTAGAAGCACTGTTTTTAATGAATTCTCTTAAATCGTTGTTTGATTTTTTTAGATCTTCATTTCTTAAATACATCATATGTCCACTTCGGTACCCTTTAAAATAAAAGCGATCTTTCATCCTTCCGCTTGGGTCAATTTGCCACATGGTATATTTAGCATTAAAATAAGTGGTTGCTCCATCATAATAACCAGATTGAATTAATACTTTCAAATAAGGATTTTGTGCCATTGCTTGACGTAAGCCTTCTCTAACGTTGTCATTTCTATTATCCCAGGGTCTTACGGGTCCAAAAACATTGTAAGTTACGTCCGTTTTAAAATTTAAGTGTTCTCTAATATAATAGTTGATGGCGGGGGTAAATGAATGTAACCAAGAAGTAAGTTCTGAATTGAAATCAGGTCGATCCCCAGCATTTCTCTTATCTAAGCCTTTGTATCTTGAGTCCAATCTTCCTACAGTAAGTCCCTCTTTGTCTCTTAATAGTTCTTTCCAAAAATAATTTTTTGGAATATCTAAATTGTGTTGTAAAATAACGTTCTTTTTAACTCCTGAGAAATAAGACATTCGTTCAGCAACCTGATCTCTTTCGTTTTCGGAAATAAATCCACCCTTTGCCATTGCTGGAATCAATTCATTGACTGCGTACTCCTCTGATAGTGGTAAAATTTCGGTTAAATCTTTATTTTGTAATTCTTCTGGCAGCATCTTATGATACCAAGCTGCGGCTGTATAATAAGGTAAATTTAATGAAGAGGATAATGCAGAATCGGTTCTTAAAATTTTATAATCAGCTGGAGAAACCATGATGACACCATTAAGGTACATCCATTGGCTATTTTGTAATTCAGCTGCCAATCCCATAACTCGCGTTCCACCATAACTTTCACCAATGATATACTTGGGTGATTGCCATCTATTGTTTCTAGTTATGAATGTATTCAACCAAGTAGCTAAATATTTTACATCAGCATTGATCCCAAAAAATTTGGACTTATCTAATTTTTCTCCTTTTTTTACCACAGGTCTTGAATAACCCGTATTAACAGGGTTTACATACACAATGTCAGCTACATCTAAAATTGAATTTGGATTGTCTTTAACCCCATAAGGTTGTATTGGATATCCTTCATCATCAATATGAAGAACTTTGGGGCCAGTGTAAGCAATATGCATCCAAACGGAAGCTGATCCAGGACCACCATTGAATGACATTATGATTGGTCTTTTTGAATAATCATCTGCTTTTTTAAAGTTATTATTCAGGTTGGTTCGTCTATAATAAGTATAATATAATGAAGCTATGACATTACCATGATCATCCCAAACAGGCTGCATTCCTGTGGTGGCTTTATAGGTAATTTTTTGTCCGTTAATGACTACCTCGTTATTTGTAACTACTGTAGTGTCTAATGGTATTCTTGAATCTTGTGATTGGATACTTGTAAAAGTAAATACAAGTATCACTAGGAAATATTTTTTCATCGTAATTAATTAAGGACCTCTAATTTAGTTGAAAAAAATGACATTTAAAACTTTTCAAACACTCCTAATCCAAAAAGGGCAAAGTCGTATTTGACCGGGTCGTTTTTATCAAATTCTCTAAGTTTACTATCCAATTCAAAAACAGCTTTCCAATCATTTTGTTTTCTGTTCAAAAGACCTAATTTTCTGGCAACATTGCCTGAGTGAACATCTAAAGGACATGAAAGTAGAGCAGGAGAGTGGGTTTCCCATAAGCCAAAGTCAACTCCCCTTGAATCATTTCTTACCATCCATCTTAAAAACATATGAATTCTTTTTGCAGCAGAATTTTTTAATGGATTCGAAATGTGTTTCTCCGTTCTTACTTGGTGTGGAAGCTCAAAAAAAATTGCTTTAAAATTTGCGATTGAATTTTGATAATTGGTATCATTTTTTGTTGGTTTTAACATACTTTCCAAACCTTTGTGATTTTTATAAATGTTTTGAAGAGATGTTATAAAGTATTGAAAATCAATTGAATTAAATGTTCTATGTACAAAACTATTGATTGACTTAAGTTCTTTTTTTGAATGATTAAGGACAAAATCATATGGAGTGTTCTCCATAATCTCCATCATTTTTTTTGAATTTTTGATAATCATGGATCTGCTTCCCCATGCAATTGTGGCTGAAAGGAAACCTGCAATTTCAATATCTTCTTTTTTTGAGTATGAATGAGGAATTTGTATCGGATCAGATTCTACAAACTTCTTATTGTTGTAGGTCTCTACCTTTAAATCTAAAAAATCTTTAAGATCTTTTTTACTCAATTCCATGCTTTGCTAATAAAAATAAAACTACCAATACTCCATTGTAGGTGCCATGCAAACCGATGGCCCAAATCAAACCAAACCGAATTCTAATAAATCCAAAAATTAATCCAATAATAAATTGAGGAGCTACTAGTAGCGGAGAAAATAACAACACATTGTCATTCAATTCAAAATTAAAAATATGAACGTACGCAAATACAATGGTGATGCTGTAAAAGGCTATTTTAAAAATGGATTCTCTTTTAAATAGGACCATTGGAGCTCTAAAAATCAGTTCTTCAATTATCGGTGCTAAAATACTCGCTAAAAAAAGAATTTTCAACTCATTGGAATCATTCAATAATGAATCTGTAAGATGATTGTTTTCATGCAATACACCTGTAAAAGTTAAAATACCGGTAATGATTGATAAAAAAAAAGAGATTGAAAGTGACAAGAACAATAAAGAAAAAAATACTTTAAACCGATATATAAAACTTTGATTTTGGTCAGTTTCTAATACAGGATTTTTAAGATAATTTATAAGTTCTTTCAATAATAAGGTCATACGATAATTCCATCTTTCATGGTTAAGGTTCTATCAGCCATGTTTGCTAATTCCTTGTTGTGTGTTACGATGATAAAAGTTTGATTGAACTGGTCTCTCAAATCAAAAAATAATTTGTGAAGACTTTCTGCTGATGAAGAATCTAAATTTCCACTTGGTTCATCAGCTAGAATTACAGAAGGATTGTTGATTAAAGCTCTTGCTACAGCGACTCGCTGTTGTTCTCCTCCAGAAAGTTCACTGGGTTTATGATGAATTCTATTTTCCAAGCCTAAAAATTTTAAAAGGTCTGTAGCTTTTTTCTCGGTTTTTTTTGTATTTCTTTTGCCAATAAATGCTGGAATACAAACGTTTTCTAACGCAGTAAATTCTGGTAGTAATTGATGAAATTGAAAAATATAACCAATCTGTTCATTTCTAAAGGATGCGATGTTCTTTTCAGTTAAACGATCTACTGATATTCCGTTAATTTCTAAATTAAACTCTTCTTTGGGAGAGGGTTTGTCTAGTGTGCCTAAAATTTGCAACAATGTTGTTTTTCCAGCTCCTGAGGGTCCAACAATTGCAACAATTTCTCCTTTCTTTATTGTAAGATCGACTCCCTTCAAAACTTCAACATCACCATAGTATTTGTGTATATTTTTTGCAATAACCATCCCTTCTAGTTTGTAAAAAACGAAAATATTAAAAAACCAACGATATAAGAGTATTCAATTGATTTTTTATCTTAAAAATACAAATTAAAATGAAATATTTTTTTGTGTGACAATGAACAATCGTATTCATGTTGAAGCACTCTAATTTTTTTTAAACTCAATATCTATTTTATCGTTCTCTTTTTTATGATTTTGATTTTGAATTTGTATTTTTGCTAGCGTTTTAAACTACAACAATAAATGAATTTACACGAATATCAAGGAAAGGAAATTTTAAATAGTTTTGGAGTAAGAATTCAACGAGGAATTGTTGCCAGTACTCCAAAAGAAGCCGTAGAAGCTGCAAAACAATTAACCCAAGATACAGGGACAGGTTGGCATGTTATAAAGGCACAGGTGCATGCTGGTGGTCGTGGAAAAGGAGGAGGTGTGAAACTCGCTAAAAATCTTCAAGATGTTGAAACCATTTCAAATGACATTCTAGGGATGATGTTAGTGACTCCTCAAACATCTGCTGAAGGGAAAAAAGTTCATCAAGTTTTAATTGCTGAGGATGTATATTACCCCGGTGATTCTGAACCTGAAGAGTATTACATGTCAGTTCTTTTAAATAGAAATACAGGTAGAAATATGATCATGTATTCTACTGAGGGAGGAATGGATATAGAAACTGTTGCTGAAGAAACTCCACATTTAATTTTCACAGAAGAAATTGATCCTGGATTAGGACTTTTACCTTTCCAAACTCGTAAAATTGCTTTCAATCTTGGCTTATCTGGAACGGCATTCAAAGAGATGACAAAGTTTGTAGCCGCTTTATATACTGCATACATCAAATCAGATTCATCAATGTTTGAAATTAACCCTGTTTTAAAAACATCAGATGATAAAATTTTGGCCGTTGATGCGAAAGTAACTCTTGATGATAATGCTTTATTTCGTCACAAAGATTATTTAGAGTTACGTGATCTACGTGAAGAAAATCCAATAGAGGTAGAAGCAAATGAAGCAGGTCTTAATTATGTTGATTTAGATGGTAATGTTGGATGTATGGTTAACGGTGCTGGTTTGGCAATGGGAACTATGGATTTAATCAAACAGGCTGGTGGAGATCCTGCCAATTTTTTAGATGTTGGTGGAACTGCAGATGCAAAACGTGTTGAAATTGCATTTAAGATCATTTTAAAAGATCCAAATGTTCAAGCTATTTTAGTGAATATTTTTGGAGGAATTGTTCGTTGTGACCGAGTTGCACAAGGAGTAGTGGATGCCTATAAAAATATGGGAGACGCTATTAACGTTCCTATCATTTGTCGTCTTCAAGGGACCAATGCAAAAGAAGCAAAAGAACTGATTGATAATAGTGGGATGGAAATTATCTCTGCGACTGAATTTCAAGAAGCTGCAGATAAAGTTCAAGAAGTATTATCTTTATAAATATCCATACGGTAATAACTTTAAAAAACACCTCAATTTTGAGGTGTTTTTTTATTTTTTATGGCTACTAAACCACATTTTCTTTTTTTTCTTATACCAGCTTCTATTCAATAACAACTCTTCCTTGTAAATATTATATTTATTTGCTAGATAAAAAGAACCATTCGGATATATTAAAATCGTTTTATAATTCATCATCCCATCACTAAAAATATTTTTAAAAATAGGGACATTGTCCTTATAATATCTTATTTCTCTTAGAAATGATGATGGGATTCCTTTATTGTAATTATAAATATGGATGAAGTTTATTTTTTTTGAGATTTTTTTTATTTCTTTTCTAATGTTTCTTTGGTAATCAGGATAACTAAAAACATGTTTGTGTTTGGTAACATAATTTTTGTATTGTCGATTAAATTCTTTTTTAGACATAAAAATACTCTTGTTGGGATGAACCGAGTCATAAACAATTACTCCACTATACTTTGGCATTTTTTCTTTATTTGGCAATGTATCTACATAGTGAATGAGCCATTTTTTAGTAGAGTCAATTTGATAGCGAGAGCTAAAGAGTTTGTTTAACTGACTTTTTTCACCATTCTTTAATTTTCCAAAGTATTCTCTATAACGAAGTTTTACATATACTACAGAATCACTGATTATTTTGGCAGTATCAAACAAATTTGTTTTCAATAGTTTGTTGAAGTCACTTTCATGGATTTGTTCATAGTTTTCACCTACGTAAATTGTTTTTTGAATTTGAGATGATGCTTCTAAAAACAATAGAATGAAAAGAATAGTTGTGACGAACTTTTTCATATTTAGTTTTTTTAAAACTACAATTTATTTTTTAAAACATGAATTTCATCTCTTAATTGAGCAGCTACGATAAAATCTAATTTTATATATTTACAATAAGGTTAAAATCCTAGTAATATTGATGAGGTTTTAAATGAAAAAATACAAACAAATTATAATTCTTAGTTCGCTATTCATTCTCTTTTCATTTAGCCATCCTATTAAGTTAACTTCTTCAATCATTAAATACAATTCAGAAACTAAAGTTATTCGTATGGAATGTAAAGTTTTTATTGATGATTTTGCACCGGCCATAGGACCAAATTTAGAAAATAGAATTAATGACAAAAGTCTCACTAAAGATGATCTTTTAGGAATAGAAAATTACTTTAGGACGAACTATAAAATTTTTATAGATGGCAAGAAATTACTTTTAACGATTGACAAATATAAAGTAGCAAATAATGTCATGACACTATCATTCTCTAGTACTTATATTACACTTAAAAAAGGAGACAAACTCAATATTGAAAATGAGCTTCTTTTTGAAAAATTTCCGGACTTACAGTCAAATTGGATGACCATACAAATACCTCCTTTTCTTCCAAATTATAATTTTGAAAGTAAATTCGACAACTATTTATATTCATTCACTTTTTAACTTTTTTATCAATGATTTCGATTAATTCTTTTTTTCTAAGTGGATGGGAGCATATTGTAGATATTAATGCATATGACCATCTATTATTTGTTATGACATTATGTGCTGCCTTCAAATTAAATGAATGGAAACAAATATTAATAATCATTACTGCGTTTACTATTGGACATAGCGGTACACTTATTCTTAGTGCTTTTGATATCATCCCTACTGATCCAAAATTAATAGACTTATTAATACCGTTTACAATCATGCTAACTGCCATGGCGAATGTCATTAATTATGATAAAAACAGAAAGTTTTCTGATGCTAAAATTAAGTACTTAATAGCCTTAGTATTTGGATTAATTCATGGATTAGCATTTGCTAGTAATTTTAAGTTTATGCTGTTTAGTGACGATATTTTAATGCCACTATTTTTATTTAATATTGGTATTGAAGCTGGACAATTGTTTATCGTGTTACTTTTTATGATTGCTTTATGGTTCTATTCAAAAGTAATTAATGGAGAACATTTTAAATGGAACTTATTTATTTCTGGAGCAGGTTTCGGAATTGCAGCAACTATTTTCATAAATGCTCTTTAGTATTTCTAAATTTAGAATAATAAGTAATCTATAAAAAACACCACTCGAATGAGCGGTGTTTCTAATCAATTTTATTCCCTTAAGGCTTTACCTTTTCTTCTATTTTATCTACTACAAGGCGTTCCTCACGATTTGCTACCTCCCAGGCAGTATGAAAAATTAAACGAGATCTATTCTCTAATAAATCATAATTAATCTTATCTGGAGTATCACTTATTTTGTGATAATCAGCATGAGTACCATTGAAATAGAAAATGACTGGAATGTTGTTTTTTGCAAAACTATAATGATCTGAGCGGTAGTAGAAACGATTTGGATCATTTTCTGCATTGTATTTGTAGTCTAATTCCATATTTACATATTGCTTATTAACTTGTTCAGAAATATTGTGTAAATCTGTACTTAGTTTATCACTCCCAATTAAGTAAATGTAATTACGGTCTCCTTCACGTTTTGGATCGATACGTCCAATCATATCGATGTTTAAGTCAGTAATAGTATTTTCTAATGGAACTAGAGGCTCATAATCTGTATAGTATCTAGAACCCAATAATCCTTTTTCTTCTCCTGTTACATGTAAGAAAATAATTGAGCGTTTGGGTCCGTGACCATTGTCTGCCGCTGTTTTAAATGCTTCTGCTATTTCTAACATAGCAACTGTTCCAGAACCATCATCATCGGCACCATTAAATACCTCTCCATCTGCATCTACTCCTATATGGTCTAAATGAGAGGAAATGATGATGTATTCATCAGGTTTTTCAGAACCTTTAATCATAGCAGCTACATTTTCTGATGGTTTGGATTCAGAGGATGCTTCATAAATCATCTCAAATTTTGCTGTTTCATAAGAGGGTTTGTCAGACTTCTCAATATTTGCTATCAGTGATTTCCCCATTTTATTACTGATTAAAAACTGATACATATCAGATTCAGCATCTTTTTTAATAGGCAAAGACAAACGATTAGTTCCTCTTGTTTCTAATCCTTTGAAATATCTAGCATATTGATTAAATAAGTCATCATTCATGAAGAATAATGCCTTTGCACCTTTATCCTTCGCTGTATTGCTTTTTGAGGAAAGTTCTTGACGACCATTAGACCACTTTGAGGCTTCTTTATCACCTGTAATTACATGATTACCATATTTATCTTTTGGTTCTCCATTTTTAATTACGACGATTTTTCCTTTTACATTTAAGTTCGTGTAATTAGAATACTTGTCGTCATCAATACCAAATCCAGCATATACAATTTCTGAAGCTGATACCGTTGATGAATTGGCAGATCCTAGTGAAATATAATCATCAAATTTATTGAATGATATATTATTGTTGGTTATAGATACTTTTGGAGTTTTAACAACATTTAAAGGCACTTTTTGAAAATAATTTCCTTCAATTACCGGTTTAACACCCATAGCTTCATATTGTTTTTTTATATATTCAACAGCTTTTTTCTGTCCAGGATCACCGGTATCACGTCCCTCAAATTCATCTGAGGCGTATACATATAAATGATCTTTTAACTCATCTTGAGTAATTGAACTTGCATAGTTTACAACATCTTCTTTTGTTGCTTCTTTTTGACATGAAAACATCATCAGTAAAGCACTTGCTAGTAATAGTGTTTTTTTCATTTTAGATTATTGTTAGTTTTAGTCTTACAATCTTTCGATAAAGATACAATAAGGTAATTAAAACCTTAATTTTTAACATAAATTAACATAACTATTGAGTTCATTGTGATTGTGAAAAAACGAAAAACAGATAAAGATTTTTTTGCCTTCATAGCGTACATAGTTATAGGTTGTTAATTATAAATATTTGATACGATAAAAAAATAGGATGATAATTAAGTTTTTCATTCAATATTATAGTTGTTTTTTTAGAACTGTAATTTCATCTCTTAATTGAGCAGCTTCAATAAAATCTAAGGCTATTGCCGCTGCTTCCATAAGCTTTCTTTTTTCGCGAATTCGTTTCTCTATTTCAGATTTTGGTAAGTATTGTAAATCTTGCTCTGCCGCTTCTTTATTTGCAGTACTGTATTGGTAGGATGTAATTGCTTTTTTGGACAAAGTATCATCAATTTTTTTATTGATTTGAGTGGGAATAATATGGTTTTCTGAATTGAATATGACTTGTTTTTCTCTTCTTCTTTTGGTTTCATCAATTGTTAACTGCATACTTTTAGTAATTTTATCAGCATACATGATTGCTACTCCATTGATATTTCTTGCAGCCCTCCCTATTGTTTGAGTCAGAGAGCGATGAGACCTTAAAAAACCTTCTTTATCTGCATCTAAAATAGCTACGAGTGATACTTCAGGCAAATCCAAGCCCTCTCTTAAAAGATTGACACCTATCAAGACATCAAACAATCCTTTTCTTAAGTCTTGCATAATTTCAACACGCTCTAAAGTGTCTATATCTGAATGAATGTATCGACATCGAATGGATATTCTACTTAAGTATTTTGATAATTCCTCTGCCATTCTTTTAGTTAAAGTAGTTACCAATGTTCGTTCGTCTTTTTCTACTCGAATTTGAATCTCTTCAATCAAATCATCAATTTGATGTAAACTAGGTCTTACTTCAATCTTTGGATCTAACAATCCTGTAGGTCTAATGATTTGTTCAATAAATACACCTTCTGTTTTTTGCAATTCATAATCAGCAGGAGTTGCACTGACAAAAATAGTTTGGTTCTGTAATGCCTCAAATTCTTCAAATTTCAAAGGTCTATTATCCATCGCAGCTGGCAATCTAAATCCATAATCTACAAGATTTTCTTTTCTGCTTCTATCTCCTCCATACATTGCATGTGTTTGAGGGATCGTTACATGACTTTCGTCAATAACCATTAAGTAATCGTCTGGAAAATAATCCAAAAGACAGAAAGGTCTTGTGCCAGCTTTGCGTCCGTCTAGATATCTAGAATAGTTTTCTATCCCTGAACAATAGCCTAATTCACGAATCATTTCTAGGTCAAATTCAGTTCTTTCCTTGAGCCTTTTAGCTTCTAAATGTTTTCCAATCTCTTTAAAATACTCAACCTGTTTGACCAAATCTTCTTGTATTTGATGAATGGCATTTTGTAATACATCTGGCGATGTTACAAATAAATTTGCTGGATAAATTGTCAAGCTTTCATATTTTTCAACGACTTGATTACTTATTAGATCAATGGATTCTATTTCTTCAATTTCATCACCAAAAAAATGGATTCTATATCCATTTTCTCCATAAGAGGGAAATATCGTAACGACATCTCCTTTCACTTTAAAAGTTCCACTCTTGATTTCTACATCTGTTCTAGAATATAGACTCGTTACCAATTGGTGCAATAATTTAGTCCTAGAAATCAGTTGACCAACTTTAATAGGAATCACATTTTTTTTAAATTCAACCGGGTTTCCAATACCATATAAACAGGAAACTGAGGCTACAACTAATACATCTCTTCTTCCTGACAAAAGTGAAGAGGTGGTACTCAATCGAAGTCTTTCGATGTCTTCATTGATGGATAAATCTTTCTCAATATAAGTTCCTGTTACAGGAATGTACGCCTCAGGTTGATAGTAATCATAATATGAAACAAAATATTCAACAGCATTGTTTGGGAAAAATTGCTTAAATTCAGAATACAACTGAGCAGCCAGTGTTTTATTATGCGCAAGAACCAATGTTGGTTTATTGGTTTTTTCAATGACATTTGCTACGGTAAATGTTTTACCAGAGCCGGTAACTCCCAATAGCGTTTGAAACTTTTCTTCACAATGAATTCCATCAACGAGTTGCTTAATCGCCTCTGGTTGATCCCCTGTGGGTTTGAATTCTGATTTTAGTTTAAAGTCCATATCTTAAAAATACGAATCCTTTCAATATTTATGATCAGTCAAATACAAATAGCATAACTACCTCCTAAGCAGAGAGAAGTTTCCTTTTCTATTTCTTACGACTCCATTTCTATCGACTAGGGTTACAGAGAACCAATAGTCATCT
>JAYPZA010000002.1:189621-319771 GCA_038136095.1 Flavobacterium sp. | reverse complement strand
ACAATAAAAAAATTCCTTTTTTTCTGTCTTTTTTTTTCAAAGTAAAATCTTGCTGCAAATCCAATACCAACGCTGAATAAAAAAGGATTACAAAGATACCATTTTTGTAATAGATAGAAGTACCTATATAGATATAAAAATGTTAAAATCTCAACAAGATGTTAACATTCTGAATTCTAGAACTCTAGATTAGCTTTTCTTTTTAGAAGACTTTTTTTTCATCTTGGCAAACATCATTTTATAGTCCTCAACATCGACTTTGCCTTTTTTATCGGCCGCAATTTTTGGGAAATCAAACATGAGTTTTGATTTTTGAAATTCCAACTTTTCATCAATGAAGGCCCTTTGCAAAATATCTTCAATCAAATAATCTTCATTGATCAATTCTGGATGATATTCATTCTTCAAAGAGAGCTTAAATAAATTTGCTGTTGTATTGTACCAAAAAGCTTTCCATCCACTTCTTAAAGATTTGATATTATCATAAGCTGTATTTCCTGTCTGACGATGAATCAATTTAATTAATATTCTACCTTCAGTTCGTGTCATTTTTTTTAATTGGTCTGTAAACTCTCCTTCCAAGTATTTTTGCACTCGTTTTGTGTAACGTTTTTTGCTTCTTTTAGTTTTCAATCTTTCCAACCTATCATTGAGTGAATCCAATCTTTTTGAGGCAATGATTGCAAAAGGATATGCCTTGAATACTTTTCTTTGAAACCAATAATAGTATCGCGCATCAGTATTGGATTCAAAATCAAGCCTTGGTAAAACAGAAATCTCTTCTAAGTCTATGGTCAATGTGTCTCCAATCTTAATTATAATATATTCCTCCAATTCCAATGGTCTGGATTCTTTTTTCTGGGATAATGAGAGAAAAGGGATCAAAAATAATATGATGGTTACTTTTTTCAAGGTTGGGAATTTTTTTTGCTAAGATATCACAAATAAAGAATGTGAAAAGAAATGACAAAACCTAATCTTAACAAATTCATAAACTTTTGCAATAAGTTTATGAATTTTATACTCAAGATATTAAAAATGACTTATTTTTACTCGAAATTAAAACCATTATGTCAAAATCAATTTTAACAGATTCTTCAATTGCTTTCTTAGAAAAATACTTAAACAATGCGGCACCCACAGGTTATGAATGGGAAGGTCAGAAAATATGGATGAACTATTTAAAGCCTTATGTAGATGAGTTCATCACTGATACTTATGGAAGTGCTGTTGCAGTAATCAATCCAAAAGCCAAATACAAAGTGGTTATCGAAGGACACGCTGATGAAATCTCTTGGTATGTAAATTATATTTCTGACAATGGATTGATTTATGTCATTAGAAATGGAGGAAGTGATCATCAAATTGCTCCTAGTAAAGTTGTAAATATTCATACCAAAAATGGGATTGTGAAAGGAGTCTTTGGGTGGCCAGCCATTCATACCAGAATTAAATCTAAAGAGGAAGCTCCCAAACCTGAAAATATTTTTATTGACTGTGGTTGCAAAACCAAAGAAGAAGTTGAAAAACTTGGGGTTCATGTAGGATGTGTCATTACCTATCCTGATGAATTTCATATCCTTAATGAAACTAATTTTGTTTGTAGGGCCTTGGATAACAGAATGGGAGGATTTATGATAGCTGAAGTAGCGAGACTTCTTCATGAAAATAAAAAAGAACTTCCTTTTGGATTGTATATTACCAATTCTGTGCAAGAAGAAATAGGTTTACGTGGTGCAGAAATGATTACACAAACCATCAAACCCAATGTAGCTATTGTGACAGATGTAACCCATGATACAACCACACCCATGATAGATCAAAAGAAAGAGGGAGCTGTAAAAAATGGAGATGGCCCTGTAATTGCGTATGCTCCCGCAGTTCAACAAAAACTAAGGGATTTGATTACACAAACTGCTGAAGACCATAAAATTCCTTTTCAGCGTTCTGCCTTATCTAGAGCCACAGGAACTGATACAGATGCTTTTGCCTATAGTAATGGTGGTGTGGCTTCTGCGTTAATTTCATTACCCTTACGTTATATGCATACCACGGTAGAAATGGTTCATAAAGATGATGTTGAAAACGTCATCAAACTCATCTATGAAACCTTACTCAAAATCAACGAAGGAGATACATTTTCTTATTTTGAATAAAAATAGAACGATTTAAGTCATCTCTTAATTTTTATGGACGAACTGATAGATATACTAGATTCTAATGGAAATTTTACAGGAGAATCTTGTTTAAAATCTGTAGCGCATAAAAAAGGCTTGTATCACGCTACAATTCATGTGTGGTTTTATACTAAAAACAAACAGGTACTTCTTCAAAAAAGAGCTTCAACAAAAAAAGTATTCCCCAATTTATGGGATGTTTCTGTCGCTGGACACATTTCGGCTGGAGAAACAATTATAGGTTCTGCAATAAGAGAAGTTCGAGAAGAAATTGGTCTTGAAATTTCTGAAAATCAACTAAACAAAGTAGGAATTCGTTTGAATAAAATTCAGCATCCTAATGGAATTCTTGACTGTGAATTTAAACATATTTATGTTTGTGAATTGACCAAACCTATCTCAAAACTTAGAAGACAAATAAGTGAGGTTGATGACATAAAGCTTTTTGATCTTTCAATTTTGAAAGACTCTACAAAGCATGGAAATTTTATGGTAAAAAATATCGATACATACTATGATTTTATTTACGAGAAAATTTCCAATTTATTCAATTAGAAACCCCCTTAAAAAAATCATTGTCTGTTTTTGATAATTTCATCAACTATTGATGGATTTAATAAAGTAGATACATCTCCAAGATTCGAAATGTCATTCGAGGCAACTTTACGTAAAATTCTTCTCATTATTTTTCCACTTCTTGTTTTTGGCAACCCAGAAACAAATTGAATTTTATCGCATTTTGCTATGGGTCCAATTTTTTTTGAAATTAATTGGTTAATTTCTTTGATCAAATCCTCTGAAGCTTGATTTTCATCATATAGAATTACATATGCGTACAACGCATTTCCTTTGATATCGTCTGGAAATCCAACAATAGCACTTTCAATCACTAAATCATGTTCATTGATTGCATTTTCTATAGGAGCTGTCCCTAAATTATGTCCAGAAACAATAACAACATCGTCAACTCTTCCAGTGATTCTGTAGTTACCATCTTCATCTCTTAGTGCACCATCTCCTGGAAAATAATAATTTTCATAAGCAGAAAAATAAACATTTTTATAGCGCTCATGATCTCCATAAATCGTTCTTGCCAATGAAGGCCATGGGTGTTTAATTGCTAAAATTCCTTCTGCTTTTGTTGTTAAAATTTCTTGTCCTTCTGTATTCAGTAAAACAGGCTGAATTCCTGGTAAAGGAACTGTCGCAAATGTTGGTTTGTCTTTTGTAACATTGGCCAGTGAGGAAATCATCATCCCACCAGTTTCAGTTTGCCACCAGGTATCAACAATCGGACACTTTTTCTTTCCAATATTATCATTATACCAATGCCAAGCTTCTTCATTGATTGGCTCTCCTACAGTTCCCAAAACTTTCAAATTGCTTAAATCGTATGCATTTACAAATGACAAAGGGTGCTTAGCCAATGCTCGTATCGCTGTGGGCGCAGTATAAAACTGATTCACTTTATGCTTTTCACAAACTTTCCAAAATCGACCAAAATCCGGATAACTTGGCACTCCCTCAAACATCACAGTCGTTGCTCCTGCAGCCAGGGGACCATACAATATATAACTATGGCCAGTAATCCAACCAATATCAGCCGTACACCAATAAACGTCACCTTCAGTATATTGGAAGACATTTAAAAATGAATAGGTAGCGTATACCATATATCCTCCACAGGTATGAACCATTCCTTTTGGATTTCCTGTAGATCCAGAAGTATATAAAATAAACAATTCATCTTCAGAATCCATTACCTCAGCTGGACAATGGTCATTTACTTTTTTTAATTCTTCGTGCCACCATACATCTAGATCTGAATTCCACGAAATTGATTGTTTCGTTCTTTGCAATACAATTGATTTTTTTATGGATGGACATGTTTTTAAAGCCTCATCAGCAATTTCTTTCAATGGAGTTATTTTAGCTCCTCTAAACCCTCCATCTGCTGTCAACAATACTTTGCACTGTGCATCATTGATTCTTGCTGCTAGTGCTGTTGAAGAAAACCCTGCAAAAACCACCGAATGAATGGCCCCTATTCTTGCACAAGCTAGAACAGCTACTGCTATTTCAGATACCATAGGCATGTAAATGCATATTCGATCTCCTTTGACAACTCCATTATTTTTTAACACATTGGCAAAGGAACAAACTCGTTGGTGAAGTTGTTTGTAAGAAATATGTTCAGCCTCTTCATCAGGATTATTAGGTTCCCAGATGATGGCTGTTTGGTCGCCTTTCAATTCCAGATGACGATCTAAACAGTTTTCAGTGATGTTTAATTTTCCGTCTAAAAACCATTTTGTTTCAGGAACAGACCAATCATATTCTAGTGTTTTATTCCACTTTTTTTTCCATAAAAACTCTTCAGCTATTTCACTCCAAAAAAAAGATGGGTTATTGATACTACGCTGATAAACTTCTTGATATTTTTTTAAAGAATCTATTTTTAATGACATGGGTTTGTTTTAATGATTAATTGCAGTTCCTGCTCCACTAGGAATTCGAATGTTTTCAACTATTTCCTGAACATCTTTAGGGGGTGGAGAAGTAAACTTTGAAACAGTAATAGAAATGAAAAAATTAACAGCCATTGCTACGGTACCAAAACCTTCTGGTGAAATTCCAAACCACCAATCTTCTTTTGTTCCACCTCCAAACCAACCAAACTTAAATTTAGTCATGTAAAAAAGCATCAATAAAATTCCAATAATCATTCCTGAGGTTGCTCCCTCTCGGTTCATTTTTTTGCTAAAAATTCCTAAAACGATGGCCGGAAAAAATGATGCCGCTGCCAATCCAAAAGCAAGGGCAACAGTTGCTGCAACAAAATCTGGGGGATGAATTCCGAAATAACCTGCAATGATAACTGCTACTACAGCTGACAATCTTGCAGAGATTAATTCTCCTTTTTCAGAAATTGAAGGTTTGATAATTTTTTTGATTAAATCATGAGAAACTGATGAAGAAATAACCAATAAAAGACCTGCTGCTGTTGATAATGCAGCTGCCAATCCTCCTGCTGCAACAAGAGCAATGACCCAATTCGGAAGCTTCGCAATTTCTGGATTAGCAAGAACCATAATATCTCTGTCTGCAAAAAGTTCATTTTGAGAGGCACTAGCATTGATCACCAGTCTTTGACCATGGGTTCCCCTTGAATCAGCTACAAAAACTGGTTTTTTGCCCTCGATAGCATTTCCTTTGAGGTATTGTATTTTTCCATCGCTATTTTTATCAATCCAAGCTATCAATCCCGTTGATTCCCATTTTTTAAACCAATCGGGTGCGTTGACATATTCTTGATTGCTTACTGTTTCTATTAAGTTTGTTCTTGAAAAGACTGCAATAGCTGGTGCAGTTGTGTAAAGAATAGAGATAAACAACAGAGCCCATCCTGCAGATTTTCTTGCATCTGCAACCTTTTTAACAGTAAAGAATCTCACAATGACATGAGGCAATCCTGCGGTTCCTATCATCAAAGCAGCAGTAATAAAAAAGACATCGAGTGTCGATTTACTTCCTGAGGTATATGCTGCAAAACCTAAATCTCGATGCAAATCGTCTAATTTATCCAAAAGATAGACACCGTCATTACCAGTACTACCAAATCCTAATTGAGGTATTGGATTGTTTGTCATTTGAATAGAAATGAATATTGCTGGTACCATAAAAGCAAAAATCAGCACACAATATTGGGCTACTTGTGTATAAGTGATTCCTTTCATCCCTCCCAATACTGCATAAAATAACACAATAAACATTCCAATGATTACACCTGTATTGATATCAACCTCAAGAAATCGAGAAAAAACCAATCCAACTCCTCGCATCTGCCCAGCAACATAAGTGAAGGAAACCAATAACGCACATAACACAGCAACCGACCTCGCTGTATTCGAATAGTATCGATCACCTATAAAATCGGGAACTGTGAATTTTCCAAATTTTCTTAAGTAAGGAGCAAGAAGTAGGGCAAGTAAAACATAACCTCCAGTCCATCCCATCAAGTAAACTGAACCATCATACCCTCCAAAAGAAATGATTCCTGCCATAGAAATAAAAGATGCAGCCGACATCCAATCTGCTGCAGTGGCTAATCCGTTGGCCAATGGAGAAACTCCTCCTCCAGCAACATAAAACTCTTTAGTTGAAGAAGCTCTAGACCAAATAGCAATTCCGATATAAAGTGAAAAAGTAATCCCTACTAAAATCCAGGTCCAAACTTGAATACTCATTCCTCTTACTTATTTAAAGTTTTTTTTTCATCAAAACCATACTTTTTATCCAAGGCATTCATCAATTTAATATAAACAAAAATTAAAATGACAAACACATAAATAGCTCCTTGTTGAGCAAACCAAAATCCAAGTTTAAATCCTCCAATTTTTAGTTCGTCTAAAGTTTCTCGAAATAAAATTCCTGCACCAAATGAAACTAAAAACCAAATGGTTAATAATACAAACAGGTATTTAAGATTTGTTTTCCAATAAGCTTTCATAAAAATACGTAGTGATGATATGAGGTAAAAATATATAAATTTAAATAACTTTTCATAAGATAGGGTTATATTCGCTTTATGGGTTTTGATATTTTCACTTCACTTCTTGCAAACAATTGGCATGTGATGCTTTTGTTTTTTTTAATTGCGACTCTTTATTCTTCAGTAGGTTTTGGAGGAGGATCTAGTTATCTAGCAATATTAGCTTTAACAAGTATTGCGTATACGGAAATTAGATTCATCTCTTTATTATGCAATATCGCAGTTGTTGGAGGAAATGTTTTTTATTTTCAAAATCAAAAATTATACCACTGGAAAAAAGTAATTCCAATTGTTTTGTTTAGTGTTCCCATGGCTTTCATTGGAGGGGCTCTCCGTATTACAGAAAGTTTCTTTTTTATTCTGCTTGGATGTACACTCCTATGTTCAGCCATCATCATGGGAGGGTCTAAAAAAATGATTGTCAATGAAAAATTAACTCATAAACTGAGCTTTTACAAAAATGCAAGTTATGGAGGAGGTATTGGATTTATCTCTGGGATGGTTGGAATTGGAGGGGGTATTTTTTTAGCACCTCTACTTCATATCATTCGATGGGATTCTCCAAGAAAGATTGCTGCAACCGCAAGTGTTTTTATTTTGTTAAATTCCATTAGCGGAATCTTAGGTCAATCTTTAAACCCCTCTTTTTCAATACCTTGGAATCTTACAATCCTGCTTTTAATTACGGTTATTTTGGGTGGTTTTTTAGGGACTAGGATTAGCAATCGTTACTTTTCACCGATTCAATTAAGGCGTTGGACAGCTGTTCTAATTGCTTTAATTAGTCTACGCATTTTAATCAATCATCTTTTTTAATTACCTAACAGAGAAAAGTATCCTCTATTCTTTTTTTGACAATCTTTTTGATCCTTTTATGAATTTCACTGGAGTGAAGTATATAAAATTGAAGCTCAGTATCAGAAAAATGACCTAAAACAGATCCAACAATCATATGATTAAAGGTGATATCTTTTGAAAAGATGGAATTGATGGATTCCTTTTTCTTCGTGATTTTAAAATCTAAAAAATTTATTTTTCGTTTTTGAAGGTAATTTTCAAATAAAAAGATCAATAAATCATGTTGCATTTTTACAATGGGTCGAATCGTATTATTTTGAAATACTTCAACCTCGTTCATTGATTCATTAACGATGCCTGGAATTTCTGGTCTTTGTTTTTTATTCATTTAAAAGTTTATCTAATTCCAATTGATAATCGTACTGTAAGTCTTCATGCAAGGTAAGTATGGCTTTTTTTATCATGGATATTTGTCTATCATAAATGTTTTGCAAACGTTGACTCTTTGAAATTGAAGGTTTTATGTTTTTCATTTGTTGACAAAAATGAAGCAGCAATTGTGTTTCAGTCTCTTTTTTCTTTGAATAACGGATGTATTTTTTAGTCAATCTTAATATTTTTCTAACACTTTTTCTGATGTAAAAAAAATTCTTGGTATTGATCTCATCAAAAAGAATTTCCATAGATTCTTTCACACTTAAAACATACATTTCCTCATCATGTGCTTCAAACAAAAGATAGGTGATTAGCTCCTTATTTTCTTTCTTGAATTTGGATAGTAAAAGACATAATTCAACTAAATCTTGTGGTGAACGATGTTGTAATTCGTCTTTAATTTTTTTTATTGAGAGGGCCTTCAATGTGTATTGAATTTAGGAAGATCTTTTTTCTAAAAAAAGAAGAACATTCTTTTCAATTCTAGCCAAAACATCATTGGTTTTTGCTTTAATAAAAGTATCACCTGTGATTTGTTCGAATAATTCTATATAGCGTTCTGAAATTTCATAAATTTTTTCCTCAGACATTTCAGGGATTTGCTGTCCTTCTTTGCCTTGAAACCCATTCTGAATTAACCATTGACGAACAAATTCTTTAGACAATTGTTTTTGTTTTTCTCCATGATCTTGTCTTTCCTGATATCCATCAATATAAAAATAACGAGAAGAGTCAGGAGTATGAATTTCATCAATTAAAACAATTTCACCAGCATTGGTTTTTCCAAATTCATATTTAGTATCTACCAATATCAACCCTCTTTTGGCCGCAATTTCAGTACCTCTTTGAAAAAGTTTTTTAGTATAAGCCTCCAACACAGCATAATCCTCTTCAGAGACAATGCCTTTAGATAAGATTTCTTCTTTGGAAATATCCTCATCGTGCTCACCATTGTCAGCTTTGGTAGAGGGGGTTATGATTGGACTAGGAAATGGATCATTTTCTTTCATTCCCTCTGGCATGGAAACACCACAAAGGATTCTTTTACCTAAATGATATTCCCTAGCGGCATGTCCTGATAAATATCCACGAATGACCATCTCAACTTTGAAAGGTTCACATAGATGACCTATCGTCACATTTTCATCGGGAGAAGCCATCAGCCAATTTGGAACAAGGTCCTCCGTTTCTTTCATCATCTTGGTTGCAATTTGATTCAGAATTTGACCTTTAAAAGGAATTTGTCTGGGCATAATTACATCAAATGCTGATAATCTATCAGATGCGATCATAACAAGTAATTCGTCATTGATATTATAAACTTCTCGAACCTTTCCTCTGTATACAGATTTTTGATTTGGGAATTGAAAATGAGTATTGTTAATCGTATTCATGGTACTTAATTATTCATCGCTACAAAAGTAACTAAAGACATTTAAATTTATTCCGTTTCTATTCCTTTATAAGCACTAATAATTTTTTTAACCAATCTATGGCGAATCACATCCTTATCGTCTAAATAGATTTGAGCGATTCCATTGATATCTTTTAGTGCCAACAACGATTCCTTCAGTCCAGAAACCTGCTTTCTAGGTAAATCTATTTGTCCTGGATCTCCCGTAATAATAAACTTTGCATTTTTACCCATTCTGGTTAAAAACATTTTCATTTGATTGTGAGTTGTATTTTGTGCTTCGTCCAAAATCACAAAAGCATTGTCAAGTGTTCTTCCGCGCATAAAAGCCAAAGGTGCAATTTGAATGATTCCCTTTTCTATGTGAGATTTTAATTTTTCTAGCGGAATCATATCTCTTAATGCATCATATAAAGGCTGCATATACGGATCTAATTTCTCTTTCAAATCACCTGGTAAAAACCCTAGATTTTCTCCTGACTCTACAGCAGGTCTGGTTAAAATAATTCTTCGAACTTCTTTTTCCTTGAGGGCTCTTACTGCCAAAGCGACCGCAGTATATGTTTTTCCAGTTCCAGCAGGTCCTACAGCAAAGAGCATGTCATTGGTTTCCATCATCGAAACCATCTTTCGTTGGTTTTCAGTTTGTGCTTTAATAAGCCTCCCATTACAACCATGAACAAGTACATCTTTTGTTCTTGCACTTGTTGATTTGTCTTCTTTACCATTGGATGTTAATATTCTCTCAATACTATTTTCATCTAATTTGTTGTATCGATTGAAATATTTTATCAACATTCCTAAACGCTTTTCAAACTCATCAAGAAGTTCAGGTTCTCCATAAATTTTTAATTTAGATCCTCGAGCAACAATTTTTATTTTTGGAAAGTATCGTTTTAATTGCTCGATTGTACTATTATGAGTGCCAAAGAATTCGCTAGGATTGATTTCTGTTAGCTCTATGATGCGTTCGTTCAAATGTTTAATATTTATTATTTGTTCTTGATTAATTCAATTTAAAAATAGTGAATAAATTTTCAGAAATGTTTAGCTTTGTATGAATATTTTTATCAACTTTTACACATTTAATTAACAGCCAACTTATTAATGTCAATAATTACATTAACAACTGATTTTGGAACAAAAGACCATTTTGTTGGCGCCGTAAAAGGGGCCATTTATTCAGAATTGCCAAATGCAAAAATTGTTGATATAACTCATCACATATCACCATTCAATATCACTGAGACGGCTTATATTCTCAAAAATTCCTACAAGAGTTTTCCAGATGGAACCATCCATATAATTGGAGTAGACTCGGAATTAAGTGAAACAAATAAACACATAGCATTGGCTTTAGACAATCACTACTTTGTATGTCCAGACAATGGATTGATTTGTATGATTACTAAAGATATTAAACCTACAAAGGTAGTTGAGATTAATATTCACGATAGAATCGAAAGTAGTTTTCCAGTACTGGATGTTTTTGTTCAAGTAGCATGTTTCATTTCTAGAGGCGGAAATTTAGCAGTCATAGGAAAAGAGACTTCTAGCTACAAAGAAATGACTGAAATTCAGCCAAAGGTTAGCCAAGATCAAAAAACAATTACTGGAGGCGTCATCTACATTGATAATTATGGAAATATTATTAGTAATATCAATAAAAAACTATTTACTGAAATAGGAAAAGGAAGAGATTTTAAAATATCAGCAGCCCGCTATACTTTCTCAAAAATAATGAATAAGTACAATGAAATACTTGAGGATGGACGGAGCAACAGCAGAGAATATGATGGAAGCAGGTTGGCTTTGTTTAATTCGGCAGGGTATCTAGAGATCGCTGTTTACAGAAGTAATTTGAAAACGGTTGGTGGAGCCTCTACTTTACTGGGCTTAGATTACAGGGATACCATAAGCATAGAATTTAATTGAAAACGATGTTAGTGAGAATTGTAAAAATGAGTTTTCATTCCGAACACACTGAAAAATTTCTTCACATTTTTGAGCAAAAGAAGCGATTGATAAGGAACAGTCCTGGCTGTCATTTTCTTGAATTGTATCGAGAAAAACAAGATCCCAACATCTTCTTCACTTATAGCTATTGGTCTAGTGAAAATGATCTAATTAGATATAAAAACTCTAAATTGTTTAAAGAAACCTGGTCAAAAACAAAAATCTTATTCAATAAAAGACCAGAAGCATGGAGTGTTGATAAAGTTGTAAGTTTAAAGTAAAATTCAAAAAACCATCAATGTTTACAATTATTAAAAAAGAATTTAACTCATTTTTCTCCTCAACAATTGCTTATGTGGTTATGGGTATTTTCTTATTAATCAATGGTTTATTCTTATGGATTTTTAATGACGATTTCAACATTTTAAATGCTGGTTTTGCAGATTTAAATAGTTTTTTTTATTTGGCACCTTGGGTATTATTATTCTTGATTCCTGCCATTACAATGAAAACATTTGCAGATGAATTTCAATCGGGAACTATCGAGATATTGGTTACCAAGCCCATTTCTATTTGGTCTATTGTTTTAGGAAAATTTTTAGCGGTTCTATTGTTAGTAATCATGGCTATCGTACCTACCATAGTATATGTTTATTCAATATATCAACTAGGAAATCCTATTGGAGGTATTGATTTTGGTAGCACAATTGCCTCCTACATTGGACTGTTGTTCTTGGCAAGTTCTTATGCGTCTATTGGTGTTTTTACATCCACGCTTTCAAAAAATCAAATCATTGCTTTTTTACTTGGACTTCTTATTACCTTCCTCATGTACTATGGTTTTGATGCAGTTTCAAATCTTTTTGAAAACTCATATACTGTGAAACTTTTTGGAATGAATGAACATTTTAAAAGTTTGAGTAGAGGAGTCATCGATACGAGAGATATTCTCTACTTTTTAAGCATTACAGTATTCTTTTTATTCATTACTAAAAAACAATTGACGAATGAATAAAAAATCCAAACATATCATTTTTTTGTTTATTGCATTGTTAATACTAAATGCTTTAAGCCAAAAAATATATCAGAGATTCGACATTACAAAAGACAAGCGTTATACGCTATCTGATGTTACAGAAAATATTGTCAATACTCTTGAAGAACAATTGATCATTAAAGTTTATTTAGAAGGGGATTTTCCATCAGAATTTAAGCGTTTACAGATAGAAACTCGACAATTTTTAGAGGAATTGAGTGCTAAAAATTCACTCATTCGAGTTCAATTTATAAATCCTGATAATATCAGAGAACGTCTTGTAAAAAGCGGTATGTTTCCTAGTCAATTGACTGTTGAAGAAAATGGAAAATTATCCAATGCAATAATTTTTCCTTGGGCAGAAATTATTTATAAGAATCGAACAAAAATTGTTTCTTTACTTCCTGACCTGATTGTTCAATCTCAGGAAGATCAATTGGAAACAGCGGTTGAGAGTCTGGAATATTCATTCAGTAGTGTCATTCATAATATCATTGAAAAAAAACAAAAACAAATTGCAGTACTTTCAGGAAATGGTGAATTATCAGACATTCAACTCTATTCGTTTTTGAGTATTTTATCTAAAAAATACAGACTCGCAAAATACTCTTTAGATTCTACAAACGAAAACTCGATTCAAAGTTTTAACGATTTACAAAAATTTGATCTAGTCATCATCGCAAAACCAACTGAAGCTTTCACTGAAAAAGAAAAATTAGTTTTAGATCAATTCATCATCAAAGGAGGAAAAACTCTCTGGATGTTAGAAAATACTCAAGCTGATACAGACAGCCTGACTCAAAATAGTAAAATGTTAGCCTATCCAAGGGATTTAAACTTAACTGATTTTTTCTTCTCATATGGAGTTAGAATTAATACTTCGATTGTACAAGATTTATATGCTTCAAAAATTCCCCTAGCTACAGGGAATATAGGAAGCAAACCTCAATTCAGTAATTTAAATTGGTTTTACCATCCCCTGGTTGGTGGTAATCCAAATCATCCAATTACAAAAAACATTCTTCCAATTCGGTTACGATTTGCAAATCAAATAGACACGCTTCAAAATTCTCTAAAAAAAACTCCTCTACTAGTGAGTTCAATACTCACAAAAAAAGTAGGAACTCCAACGTTTATTGAATTACAAAGCATTGCCAATGAACCCAAAGAGAATGAATTCATATCAGGATATCAATTATTTAGTGTATTGATTGAAGGTGAATTTACTTCCATGTATGCAAACAGAATATTACCTTTTGAAATGACTAATTTTATTCCAAAAAGTCAACATAACAAAATGATTGTTATATCTGATGGAGATGTGGTTAGAAATCAATTACAAAAAGGGAAACCCTTAGATCTTAGTCAAGACAAATGGACTGGAGAACGATTTGGTAACAAAGAATTTCTGTTGAATGCTACGGAATATTTATTGGATGATAATGGCTTAATTCAACTAAGAAATAAAACATTGGAAATCAATTTACTAGACAAACAAAAAGCTTTTAAAGAAAGATTCTTTTGGCAATTTATCAATGTGTTGCTTCCACTGGTTTTCTTACTACTATTTGGAATTATTTTTCAGTATTTGAGAAACAGAAGATATTCCTAAATCTCAAGTAGATTGTCGTGAATGAATTCATATTTTAAAACTGTTTGCAGTTTTTTTGAACTGATAACCTTGTACTTTAAATTTATTGTTTCTTCAAAAACAGGAATTTCATTCTGTATTATTTTTCTTGCATTTGTGTAAAACTCTTCTCTTTTAGGATGATGGTTTGAACAGGCATTTAAAGTATCATTCCAATGATTTTGATTGATCAGTTCTAGAATAATTCTGATACAATCTTCTTGATGAATCATATTTACATATCCTTTTGGTTGTGGAATTTTCGTCTTATTTTTAAACCAATTCCCTGGATGTCTTCCCGGTCCATACAACCCTGCAAATCGAAGAATTGTGGTTTCGAAGTAATTGTTATTTCTAAAAAGATCTTCGATTTCTGTTAGAGGAGATTCAATGGTTGCTGATTCTTCAGTAATGATCGAATTTGACATTGGATAAACAGATGTTGAGCTAATGAAAATTACTTTTTGTACCTGAGAGGATTCTATTTGATCAATAAGACGTTTGAACGCATCAATATCTTTAGATGTGATGGCAATGATTAGAATGTCAGATCTTAGAAAAGAATCAAAATCCTCATATTCTGAAATATCAATTAAAAATGGGGCAATCCCCAGAAGCTCCAATTCTTTAACTTTTGAGATGGATGTTGTTGATCCTTTTATAAGAAAACCCGCTTCCAACAAACTAACAGCTAATGGTTTTCCAAGCCATCCACAACCCAGAATGCTAACATTCCTCATCACAACAATTTTCGTGTTTCACCAATTTACAACTGACAACAGCCAGTAACATTCCCAAAATGGGTGCTATCATATAGATCCACAATCCATGATAATTACCCGATACAATGTTTGGCGCTAATGATCGAGCAGGATTCATCGATGCGTTGGTAATGGGTCCGGCAAAAACAGCTTCAAGTAAAATCATGCTCCCAACTGCAATTCCTGCAATTATACCAACCTCTTTGCTGCCTGTCGAAATATTGATAATGACAACCATTAAGAAAAAGGCTAACAATATTTCTATGACAAAGGCACGACCAAGATCAATTGAAGGAATTGTAGAGCCTAATAATTTGCTTTCTGGAAATAACCACATTAACAACAAACTAGCGGCAAAAGCACCCCCAACCTGAAAGAAAATATAAATTGGCACTTCTTTCCAAGAAAACTTTTTGGCATAAGCGAAGGCAATAGAGACAGCAGGATTGAAGTGTGCTCCTGAAATTTCTCCAAAGGCATAAATCATTGCCATCACAATCAAACCCCATGTGATTCCTATTCCAACATGAGTAACATCACCACCTGTTACTTCATTGATAGTCATCGATCCAGTTCCGCAAAACATCATGATAAAGGTTCCTATAAACTCTGAAATATATTTTTTCATTTTAAATCATTTTTACAATTGAAGTTGTTTTTTACAAAGATACATTTGTTTAGGTTAGCATTTCATTATGTTTTATATTGCTAACTATTACCGTTAAGTGACTCAAATATGAAGAAAATTATTTTATTAATCAGTTGTTTTTGGATGATTAGCTGTTCTAATAAAGAGATCGATTTAAATACTTTCAATGAACAAGAGCGATGGGAATATAGAGCAAACAACATCCAAATCATAAGAGATGATTTTGGAATCCCACACATTTATGGGAAAACAGATGCAGATGCTGTTTTTGGTATGTTATATGCTCAATGTGAAGATGATTTCAATCGAGTGGAGCAGAATTACATATGGGCAACTGGACGTTTGGCTGAAATTGAAGGAAAAAAAGCCCTGTATAGTGATTTAAGAGCAAATCTATTCATGACTCAAGAGGAGGCCATTGCTGCTTATGAAAAAAGTCCAAAATGGTTACAAGATTTATGCGTCGCTTTTGCAGACGGAATTAATTATTATCTCAAAAATCATCCTGAGGTAAAACCAAAATTATTGACTCATTTCGAACCTTGGATGCCAATGTTTTTTAGTGAAGGTTCGATTGGAGGGGATATTGAAAGAGTTTCTACCAGTAAAATAAGAGATTTTTACGAACCTCAAAACTTTGACAAAAAATTAGCCATTTTAGAGGGATACATTCATCAAAAAGATGATGAACCTAGGGGTTCTAATGGTTTTGCTATTGCAGGAAACAAAACTGCTTCTGGAAATGCAATGTTGTTGATCAATCCTCATACTTCTTTTTTCTTTAGGGGAGAATCTCATGTTGTGAGCGAAGAAGGTTTAAATGCATATGGAGCTACCACATGGGGACAATTTTTTATTTATCAAGGATTTAATGAAAAAACAGGCTGGATGCATACCTCTACAGGAACTGATATTATTGATGAGTTTGCAGAAACTATTGTGAAAAAAAAATCAGGAATTCATTATCAGTACGGCGAAGAGTTACGAAAAGTTGATTCTCTAACCATCACATTACAATACAAAAATGATGAGGAATTATCTTCTAAAAACTTTACAATTTACAGAACTCATCATGGGCCTATTACTCATAAGGAAGAAGGCAAGTGGATTGCTACTGCTTTGATGTGGAATCCTGTAAAAGCACTAGAACAATCATTCACTAGAACCAAAAAATCAACTTATGACGAGTTTCATAAAATGATGGATATCAAAACCAATTCCTCCAATAATACAGTGTATGCAGACGCTGATGGAACCATTGCTTATTATCATGGAAATTTTATTCCCAAAAGAAATACAAAGTTTGATTATTCAAAACCTGTTGATGGAAGCAATCCTCAAACAGATTGGCACGGTTTACATGAATTAAAAGATCATATCACTTTAAAAAACCCTCCTAACGGTTGGATTCAAAATTGCAATTCCACGCCTTTTACCTCAGCAGGGGAAAACAGTCCAAAAAAAGAGAATTATCCTTATTATATGGCTACTTTCCCAGAAAATTTTAGAGGGATTCATGCCATCCCTCTTTTGGAAAAAGCAGCTGATTTAACTCTAGATGATTTGATTGAGTTAGCTTACGACCCTTATCTACCTGGGGCAAAAATGTTGACCTTAGGATTGGTCAAAGCTTATTCGAAAAATCCCTCTAAATATACTGACCTAAAAGAACCCATTGAGTTCCTAAAAAATTGGAATTTCCATGTTTCGAGAAAGTCCTTTCAAATGACCTTGATTCAATTCTATTTATATGCTTATGAAAAATCAGGAAAAATTCCCAAAATGGAGGGGAATAAAAGATTGAATCGATTGCAACGATTTGATTATATGTCAAATAAATCACCCAATGAAGAACGTATTGCTATTTTTAGACAAGCGATTGCAAATATAAATTCGGACTTCGGAACTTGGAAAACAGCTTGGGGAGAATTTAACCGTTATCAAAGGCTCAATGGAGACATCAAACAACAGTTTGATGATGATAAACCAAGTATTCCAATAGGGATGGCGTCAGGTAAATGGGGAGCTTTGGCATCTTTTGGAACTAAATTTGGAAATCAAACAAAACGTCAATACGGAACTTCAGGAAATAGTTTTGTTGCAGTAGTAGAATTTGGAGATGAAGTCAAAGCTAAATCCATTCTAGCTGGTGGACAAAATGGGAATCCTGATTCTCCGCATTTTGATGACCAAGCAATTCCATATGCAAAAGCCAAATTTAAAGATGTCGCTTATTATAAGGAAGAAGTTTTAGCGCGCGCAAAGAAAATATATCGCCCTGGTGAAGAAAATTAATTTGATTTTTTATAAAATTTAATTAATCGTATTTTTACAATGAAGACATAAATTTTAATCATGAAAAGTTCTAAATATACATTGATTTCTATTGTTGCTATCATCGCAGTAATGGTTCTTACGAATTGTAAAGACTCTAATAAAAACAATGAAATCACAGAAGCAAAAACGGATAATAAGTTAAAAATTACAACTCCACAATCGAGTCCATTGGCTAAAATAGAGCAACGAGTGGGACTAACTGATATTTCAGTAGAATACTCAAGACCTGGTGTTAAAGGAAGAACCATTTTTGGAAACCTTGTCCCTTATGGAAAAACTTGGAGAACTGGGGCAAATGCCAATACAAAAATAACCTTTAGTACAGATGTAACGATTGATGGAGAAATATTAAAAGCTGGCTCTTACGGTATCTATTCCATTCCAAATAAGGACGTTTGGGAAGTATTATTTTATTCTGAAACGAATAAAAGAGGAGTTCCTAAAGACTGGGATGAAAGTAAAGTAGTTCTTAAAACGAATGTTGAGGCTATTGGAATGCCAATGAATATTGAAACATTTACAATCACCTTCAATGAATTGACAAATTCAAGTGCTGTCATGGGACTGTTGTGGGATCAGATATTTATAGGAATAAAAATTGAAGTACCAACAGATCAAATAGTCATGGGTACTATTGAAAAAGTGATGTCATCAAATCCAACATCAAACGACTATTATAATGCAGCCATTTATTATAATCAGCAGGATAAAGATCTTCAACAAGCCAATCAATGGATGGAAAAAGCCATGTCATTGATAGAGAAGCCTACTTTTTGGCAATTAAGACAGCAATCCTTAATCGTTGCCAAAATGGGTGACACAAAGAAGGCCATTGAGATCGCAAAAAAATCTCTAGCATTATCGAAAGAAGCAGAAAATGATGCTTACATAAAAATGAATACAGAATCTTTGAAAGAATGGGAAGCTCAATTATAAAATAACGATCATTCTTGTCAATAATTTTTAATCATTTTTCTCATCCCTTAGATCGACTCGCATTGTAAACATGGATGTTTTCATCCCTGATTTTTCATAGGCTTTTATAGCAGATTTGTTGGAAGGATAAACTTCAAGTCGAATCTCATAAACTCCCTTTGACAAAGACCAATCATATAGACTATCTATGATTTTTTTATTGACTCCAATTCCTCTAAATTCTTCTTTGGTAAACATAAATCCCAAATAAGCGTATTGATTGAACTGAAAACAATCTCTAGCTTCTATAATCTTTGCATATCCACAACCAGCAATAATACCATCTACCTCAGCAATAGATAGTTGAACTAAGGGTTCCTTAATCAAATTTGGAAGGTCATAATAATGAGTATCCTCTAATTTTAAAGTTTTATCCATTGGTTGTTCGGCAGCGATAACACCTTGTTCAAATTTAAGGAGTATAGGAATATCCTCTGTGGTTGCTGATCTTATGATTATCGTCGGATAATTAATCAATGGCTTCATAATCAATTTAATTTTTTCTCAATACTTAAAATCCCTAAAAGAATGAATAAAAACAGCAAACCGATCACATGGTATAAAGTTAATTTCAAATAGATCACATCGTAGATTGCTTTGAAAATAACTATAGAAATTAAAATTAAAGTCAATCTAATTGGAACATTGTTCAATTTAAATGAGTACATCAACGCCAGATAAATCACCAACAAACAGCCAACAAAATTTAGCCACAAATAACTTATGATAGGCTCTAGCCCTTGACTTTCCAATTGATAAATTCCAAAGTAATAAATCAAAAATATCAGTCCTTGAGTAATGAGTGCTGCAATAAAAACACTATTTCCTTTCACTTTTTTAAAGAAAAAAGCAAGCAGAAAAATCCCCAATACATTTCCGTAGAAAACAGAACCAATGATGTTGACCAACTGGATTAAATTATCAAATAGATTTGCGATACAGGCAATAAGAATTGCTAAAATTCCCCATGCAAAAGTTAACCATTTTGAAGCCCTTACATAATGTGCTTCATTTTTAGTTGTTGCAAAATTTCTCTTATAAATATCAATGGTGGTCGTAGAGGCCAATGCATTCAACTCTGAGGCTGTTGATGACATTGCTGCTGCCAAAATAACGGCAAGAAGCAATCCTATAATTCCTTTTGGAAGATTGTTGATGATAAAATGGATGAATACATAATCTTTGTCATTAGACTGAATCTTTTTATTAGTATCTTTTGAAACTTTTTCAATGATATTTCTCGCCTTCGATTTGAGGATTTTATCTTTTTGGTTGAATTGAATGATCATTGGTTTTTCATGTTCCTGAAGACCATCCATCAACAAGATTTTTTTCTCATTTTCAATTTCATCATGTTGCTGTTCTAATTCAGCATATTCAACTTGGTATGCGGAATTTGTGACCGCTTCATTTGCCTTAGGATTGAAATTTAGTGGTGACGAATTGAACTGATAAAAGACAAACACCATCACCCCAGTTAAGAGAATAAAAAACTGCATCGGTACTTTAAGTAATCCATTAAATAATAATCCTAACTGACTTTCTTTCAATGATTTACCAGACAAATATCTTTGAACTTGACTTTGATCTGTTCCAAAATAAGAGAGCATCAAAAAAGTACCTCCTAGGAATCCGGTCCAAATGGTATATCGATTGTTTAAATCGAAAGAAAAATCAAGAACTTTCATTTTATCACTTGCTCCAGCTATATCCAATGCTTTCCCAAAAGTAATGCCATCTGGCATATAGTACATGATCAAATAAAAGGCAGTAATCATTCCTAAAAATATAATCACCATTTGTTGTTTTTGAGTGACATTCACAGCCTTGGTTCCTCCAGATACAGTATAAATAATTACCATGCAGCCAATTACGATATTGAGTGTAACTAAATCCCATCCCAAAACATAAGATAAAATTATCGCAGGTGCATAAATGGTTATTCCAGCAGCCAATCCTCTTTGAATTAAAAATAGTATGGCCGTAAGCGATCTTGTTTTTAAATCAAAACGTGTTTCTAAATATTCATAAGCTGTGTAAACATTTAATTTGTAATAAATTGGAATGAAAACAAGACAAATGATAATCATGGCTATGGGCAATCCAAAATAAAATTGTACAAATCCTATCCCATCATTAAACGCTTGGCCTGGTGTAGATAAAAATGTAATTGCACTGGCTTGGGTTGCCATTACAGAAAGACCTATTGTCCACCACTTTGTATCATTTCCTCCTTTGATATAATCTTTAACACCACGATCTAATTTTCGGGTTTTATACACACCATAGAAAACAATGAAAAGTAAGGTTACACTGAGAACGAACCAATCTAATTGATGTAAATCAGGCGCCCCCATAATTAATTAGAAAACATTTTTGTGATGAAATAAAAAAGAACGATGTAAACTATATTGAGAAGCAATACAATCGAATAAATTTTTTTCCATTTTTGTTGAACACTCATACCAATTAGCTTTTTACTTTCTCTTTTCGTTGAATGTTTTCTTTACCAATCGATAACATATTGGCAAATAGTTTGTATGCCCCAATCACCCCTGCGGGCAATTCTCTAAAAAAGCTAAGCCCTGTGTATATATAATTTCCTTTACCATAGGGAGCTATCAATAAACTTCCTTTTTTGGGAGTCTCTCCTTTGTCATTCATGGATAAAATAGCGGTATATTCTGAGCTCCAGCGATTTGGAAAATACAGTCCCCTTTCCTGAACCCAACCGTCAAAATCTTTTTCAGTAACTTGGTTTGGAAAGTTCATGACAGAATGATTTTTTTCTAAAATGGTAATCTCAGCATGTTCGTCGGTAACCCTATCCGTGGATAAACTCAATGGAAAAGGAGCTTCAACATCCACTCCACCTCTACTTGTGTTGTATTGAACTAATAAATTACCCCCATTCTTAACGTACTCTAACAAAAATTTTTGTTTAAACTTTAATTCTGATATGGTATTATACGCCCTGATTCCCATCACAATCGCATCAAATTCTTTTAAGTTATCGGAAGTGATTGTTTTTGGATTGATGGTTTTTACCCTGTAACCGATTTGCTCTAAACTTTCAGGGATTAAATCTCCAGCACCTTTAATATATCCAACATTATTTCCTGCTTTCTTGATATTCAATCGAACAACCTTTGCCTCTGAATCCATTAAAATAGATTGTTTAGGAATGTGTGTATAATTGACTTCTACCAATTCTTTTCGGTATGGCTTGTCGTCTACCATAACCATCGCTTTTAAAGTTCCTTCAGAATCCGATTCAGTGGGAGTTATCGTAAAATCATAAATTTGTGTATCGCCAGATTGTTCAATAAAAACCATTTCAAATTGGGGAGAAATTTTCCAACCCTCGGGGACCTCTAAAGATAATTTCCCTTTTAAATTATTTATTTCAGCTCGGACACCTACGGAAACTTTTCTCGGCTTATCATCTGAAAATAAAAGGACTTTTTCATTGATCTTTGTGGTCACGATAGGTAAAATTTCAAAGGGCTCGTACAATTCTCCTTTGTCTTTTTTGGAGTAACGATAAACAATGTTTTTCTTGATGCTTATTTGAAATTGATTGATGAGTAGATCAAAATATACATTGACATTTCTTGGGGTTGAGGGAACCCCTATGAGCAACTGGTCATCAACGTGATACATTCCCAAAGAACTTTTCGATTGAAGCCAATAGGGATCTGAATATTTTAAATTATCAAGATCAATGGTATGTTTGTATGCATATTTCTTATTGTTTTCTAGCAATTGATCCTTCTCTATAGAGACTACTTTATCGGTTTTAAAATTGATTGATTCTAACAATACTGAAACTTCAGAATTTCTATTGACAACCTCAATATTTATATCAATTTCAGAGTTTGGAACTCCGCTTGAACTTTGAGCAGTGGCCTCAAGGTATAATCCTGCGCAAGCCTCAATGATCTCAATAATTTGCTTTTGTTTGACTTCTCTCCAATGAGAATCCTCTAGTAATTGAATTTTTTTGTAGGCGAGCACAAGATTTTTTAAATGATTTGCGGGATTCACAAAATCAAAATTCTTTTCTATTTCATATAAAATCTCTCCGATCTCACCTCCATCTTTTAATCGATTCCAGGTTGTATTGATACCAGCAAAAATGTCGTTTTTATCTTTCAGTTTTTCACCTTTCAAAAATTCAACATATTCTTTTTGACTTCCCCTTGTTGTAAGTCTTCCAAAACCTTGACTCAGATGTTGACTGCTTGATAATGCAGCAACTTCATTGTTAGACATTCCTTTGATAGGATAATAAACACCAATGTCGAAGGAAGTCAACTTTCCTTCAGTAGCTTTTTTGAATTCTTCTTTGTTTTTATAGAACCATGAAGAAGTATTAAAAAACAAACGTTTTGGCTGCCAAGTTTCTGAATATTTTAATTGATCTGTAAATTTTGTTTCATCTGCTGCCAAATCAAAAGCTTCTAAACTTAACATCGCAGATGTGGTATGATGACCATGAGTTGTTCCAGGTGTTCTGTGATCAAATCTATTGATGATGATATCAGGCTTGAAAGTCCTGATGGTCCATACAACATCACTCAATACTTTTTGTTTGTCCCAAATTTCTAAAGTTTCATCTGGATGTTTCGAAAAACCAAAATCATTCGCCCTTGAAAAAAATTGCTCTCCACCATCAATTTTTCTTGCTGCCAATAATTCTTGTGTTCTTATGACACCCAAAATTTCTCTAATCTCAGTACCAATTAAATTCTGGCCTCCATCTCCTCTTGTTAAGGACAAATAGCCTGTTCTCGCTTTTACATGATTGGATAAATATGAAATCAATCGTGTATTTTCATCATCTGGGTGCGCAGCAACATATAAAACTGTTCCTAAAAAGTTAAGTTTCTGAATTTTTTCATAAATCTCATAGGAGCTTAATTTATTGGGTTTTTGAGAAAAAATTGCCTGAGAGATTAGCAAAAAAGAAATAATATATAATGAATTTTTCTTCATGGAATTGATTTTGAATGCTAACAAAAATAGTATTTTATATTCTCTTTATAATTGTCAAAATAAAATTTAAAACTGTCTAAAAATAGTCTTTTTTTCTGAATATTATTTTGAATAAAAACTATTAACAAAACGGACAAAATGTTGATAACAAAATTTTAAAAATCACTAAATTCCGATATCTTTGTAAGGAATACATCATCCAAAAAAGTAAAATGAAATTTATCGTATCAAGTTCGCAATTATTAAAACAGTTACAAGTTTTAGGCGGCGTTATAAACAGCAACAATACCCTCCCTATTTTAGACAACTTTTTATTTGAAATCTCTAAGGATCAACTGAAAGTTTCTGCATCTGATTTAGAGACAACAATGAGTACGGTTGTTAATGTAGAATCAGATTCAACTGGTTCGGTTGCAGTATCTGCACGATTATTGTTAGATACTCTTAAAACATTTCCAGACCAACCCCTGACTTTTAAAACTGAGGGAGAAAATACCATTGAAATTAGCTCCAATCAAGGGAAATATGACATGGCTTATTTTGGAGGTGAAGAGTTTCCAAAAGCAGTAGCCCTATCGGCACCTAGTAAAACGATTGTTCCTTCCAATGTTTTAGCAACTGCCATTTCAAAAACACTTTTTGCGGCAGGAAATGACGATTTAAGACCTGTGATGAGTGGTGTTTTCTTTCAGTTCAGCTCTGAAAATTTAACTTTTGTTGCTACTGATGCTCACAAATTGGTTAAATACACAAGAACTGACGTAAGCGCAGATAAAACAGCAGAATTTATCATGCCTAAAAAACCATTACAGTTGCTTAAAGGAGTTTTAAGTGGTGAAGAAGAGGTTACGATAGAATACAATGATGCAAATGCAAAATTTTCATTTGATAATTTTGTGCTTATTTGTAGACTAATTGATGGAAAATATCCCAATTATGAAGCTGTAATTCCAAGAGAAAATCCAAATAAATTAACTGTAGACAGAGCTTCATTTCAAAACTCTGTTCGTCGAGTATCCATATTCTCAAGTAAAACAACACACCAAATTCGTTTAAAAATGGCTGGAACTGAGTTGAATATTTCTGCAGAAGATGTAGATTTCTCAAATAAAGCTGACGAACGCTTAAACTGTGATTATCAAGGAGATGATATGCAAATAGGATTCAATTCTCGTTTTTTAAGTGAGATGTTAAGCAATTTAAGCTCCAATGATGTATTGATTGAAATGTCCTTACCAAACAGAGCAGGAATATTGACACCCATTGATGGAACTGAAGAAGGAGAAAAAATTACCATGCTAGTAATGCCAGTGATGCTCAATAATTAAAATTAATCTGACAACTCATAAAAATCACAATTAGATCCTGCATCAATATGGATTCTAACTTGTGATTTTTTTTTACATTTAACATTAAATTTTTTTGATCATTTTGAATTTCCTTGCGCATCTTTATTTATCAGAAAATAATACCAATATCATGATCGGTAATTTTATCGCTGATCACATCAAAGGAAATCGGTTTTCACACCTAAATTCAGAAATCCAAAAAGGGATTCGGTTGCACAGAGAAATTGACACATTTACTGACTCGCATGTCATTACAAAAAAAAGCAAACGAAGACTTCATAAACGCTATGGCTTATATGCGGGAATTATCATTGATATTTTCTATGATCATTATTTGGCAAAAAACTGGAAAAGCTATTCTGAGATACCGTTGGATGTTTATGTTGAGTTCATCTATGAATTATTGGAAAAAAATAAAGAAATTCTACCTCAAAAAACCATCGAAATGATTCCTTATATGGTTCAATACAATTGGTTGTATAACTATCAATACAAAGATGGGATTGAACGGGTTTTAAATGGAATGAATCGTCGAACCAATAATAATGGTCAACTAAATTTAGCCATTGAGGATTTGTATCAATTTGATCAAGATTTCGAAAAAGATTTTGAAATGTTCTTCAAGGATATCCAAACTTTTTCTCAAAAAAAATTAAAAAATTACACTCCATAAATTCCATATCATGAAAAATATATTGTTTTTAATTATCATATCATCTCTTGCAATATCATGTAAAAAAGAGGTCGATTCATCAAAAAAAATCACTGGATTAATTACTGACAATGCAATGGTAGTTTCAGCCAGAGTGGAAGCTTCAAAAATTGGTTCAGAAATTTTACAAAAAGGAGGAAATGCTTTTGATGCGATGATGGCCACTGAATTGGCATTAGCTGTTAGTTACCCAGTGGCAGGAAATATTGGAGGTGGAGGCTTTATGGTATATAGAAAAAGTAATGGTGAAACTGGAGCTCTCGATTACAGAGAAAAAGCTCCTTTAGCTGCCTCAAGAGACATGTATTTAGATAAAGAAGGAAATATCATTAAAGGGAAAAGTACTTCTGGTGCCAATGCTGTCGGAGTTCCAGGAACAGTAGCAGGAGTTTTTAAATCACATAAACGATTTGGAAAATTACCCGTTGAGGAAATCCTAAAGCCTGTAATTGAATTGGCCGAAAAAGGAGTTGTGGTTACAAAAAAACAAGAAAAACGAATTCAAAGACATCGAAATGCTTTTAAAAAGGTAAACAAGGATTCCATTCTTTTTCTCAACCATTGGAAAGAAGGAGACACCATCAAGTATATCGCCTTAGCCAATACTTTAAAACGTATCTTAAAAAATGGTAGAGATGAATTTTACAAAGGAGAAACTGCAAAAAAATTAGCAAAATTCATGCAAGATAATGGTGGAATCATTACTGAAGAGGATTTGGCAAAATACGAGGCCAAATGGAGATCTCCCATCACTTTCATGTACGACGATTTAAAAATCACATCCATGTCTCCGCCTTCTAGTGGAGGAATTTGCTTGGCACAAATTATGAATGGAATTGAACCTTACGACCTTCCATCTTATGGTCATAACTCGGTAAAAGCGATGCAAGTAATTACAGAAGCTGAAAGAAGAGCCTATGCAGACAGGAGTTATTTTTTGGGCGATCCTGATTTTGTGGTCATTCCAAAAGACACCTTGATTAGTAAATCATATTCAAAGAAGAGGATGAGTTCCTTTTCTTTTGACAGACCCACTGCTTCAAAAGATATTTCTCATGGTTCTATTGAAATTATAGAAAGTATGGAAACCACTCATTATTCTATCATTGACCAATATGGAAATGCTGTATCGGTTACAACCACATTGAATGGGGGCTTTGGGTCTAAACTTTATAATTCGGAATTAGGTTTTTTTCTCAACAATGAAATGGATGATTTTAGTAGCAAACCAGGAACACCAAATATGTTTGGTTTGATAGGAGCTAAAGCCAATGAAATAGAGCCCGAAAAAAGAATGTTAAGTTCAATGACTCCAACCATCATTGAAAGAGAAGGAAAATTGTGGATGGTAGTTGGAACTCCCGGAGGCTCTACTATTATCACCTCTGTTTTACAAACTATTTTAAATGTTTATGAGTTTGAAATGGGAATGCAAGAAGCAGTTAATCAACCTAGATTTCATCATCAATGGCTGCCTGATATGATCATGATTGAACCAAATCAATTTGATAAAAATGTCATCGCAGAATTACAAAATATAGGATATACAATTGATGAGCGATTCTCTCGAATTATAGGTAAAGTAGATGCAATTTTAGTCCTAGATAATGGAAAATTAGAGGGAGGTGCAGACCCTCGAGGGGATGACACTGCTGTAGGCTTTTAAAAATTAAAACATACAATATTTCTAAAAAGAACTTAGAGATATATTTCATAAATCTTAGATAATTAATAAAATGACACAACCTTTTCATCTAGCAATTCCTGTTAAAAATTTAGAGCTCTGTCGAAATTTTTACAGAGAGGTTCTTCAATGTAAAGAAGGAAGAAGTGACACCCATTGGGTAGATTTTGATTTCTTCGGACATCAATTGGTAATTCATCAAAAAGATGATTTTGAGCCACAACAAATCTCAAACCCTGTTGATGGACATGAGGTTCCTGTTCCTCATTTTGGTGTGGTACTGAATATGGAAGAATGGAATTTACTCAGTCAACGTTTAAAAAATAATGGCACAAAATTTATTATTGAACCCACCATTAGATTTAAGGGAAAACCGGGAGAACAAGCAACTTTATTTTTTAATGACCCAGAAGGAAATGCGTTAGAGTTTAAAGCATTTAAGGATATTGGACAATTGTTTGCAACATAAATGCAAATTATTGAAAATCATATCGTAAAAAATCAAAAGATTCCCATCCGAATTCAAGAATATGCCGTTGGTATCTTTAAAACATGTACTACAAAATCAGCCATTAAAAAAGCAATTCGAAAGAATTTAATTTTAGTTGACAATCATCCAGTAACTACAGCAAAAATAATCTTTGGAGGAGAGAAAATAAGTTTGCTTAAACCCCAAAATAGTGTCTCTAAAAAACAATTTGATTTCAAACTAAATATTGTTTATGAAGATGACTACTTGGCTGTGATTGAAAAACCTCCAGGAATTTTAGTGAGTGGTAACAAATTGAAAACCATCGACAATGCCCTGCAACAAAATTTAAAAAAGAGCACTCAATTTGATGCTGTTCGGCCAAGACCTGTTCACAGATTGGATTTTTTAACCTCAGGACTTCTACTAATTGGTAAAACAAGTTCTTCAATCATAGCATTGAATCAATTGTTTGAAAATAAAAAAATAGAAAAAACTTATCATGCCATAACCATTGGAAAAATGAAACTTAAGGGATGTATTGATACAGATATAGACCATAAACATGCTGTCTCTAATTACAAGGTTATTTTTTCAGTAAAATCAAAAAGATTCGCCTTTTTAAATTTAGTAGAACTTACCCCCAAAACAGGAAGAAGACACCAGTTAAGAAAGCATATGTTGTTTATTGGGAACCCTATTTTAGGAGATCATGTTTACGGTGTTGATTCTTTGATATTGAAAGGTAAAGGATTGTATTTACATGCCTCTAACTTGCAATTCAATCATCCTTTTACACATGAAAAATTATCCTTAAAATCATCCTTACCTCCAAAATTTACAAAAATAAGAAACAAGGTTTTACTCGATAATGATGCTAAATAATTCATTGCTTGGTAACGATCTAATTTATGAGCATATCAATATTAAAGTTTTATATTTTTAATACTCCTAGTAAAAAAGTTATCTTAGCTGACACTGTAACAATTCATCTCTCATTTTAAAATAACATGAGATGGATATAAAAACAAAGTTGATAACAGATAGACTTCGAGTATGATGAAAAAAAAGATAAAAATCTTTGGAATTACTATGGGAGTTCTACTCTTATTAATTTCTATTTTTTTGGTTGTTAACAATGAGCCTTTACCAGAGGGTATTCAAGGAAAAGAGGCCGATAGACTAGCACGTAATATGATGAAAGCACTCAACAAAAGGGCTTTTGACAATACGGAGGTTCTTGAATGGACTTTTAGAGGTAAACATCAATATAAATGGAGAAAACAAGAAGGGATTGTAGAGGTTTCTTGGAGCAATACCAAAGTAATTCTAAATCTAAATGATCTATCAAAAAGTATGGGTGAAAACCCAAAGATGATCAAAAAAGCATTCGACTATTTTAACAATGATAGTTTTTGGCTGGTGGCACCCTACAAGGTTTTTGATGAAGGCACGGAAAGAAGAATCGTAAAACATGAAAACAAAGACGCACTCTTGATTACTTATACATCAGGAGGTTCCACTCCTGGCGATTCCTACTTGTGGATATTGGATTCAACTTATGTTCCTACTTCATTTAAAATGTGGACGCAATTGATTCCGATTGGAGGAATTTCAGCAACTTGGGATGAATTAAAAAATTCTCAATCTGGAATAAAATTGCCAATAAAACATCGAATCCCTCTCATCGGATTAAACATTGATATGGGAGAGGCCAAAGCCTACAATCCAAATGCAGATAAATTCGCTCATCGTATTCTGGACGCGGTCAAACACGAAGCCTATAAAAATACACGTTATATCGATTGGAGTTTCAAAAACTCCCGATTTTATAAATGGGATAAACAACAACACATTGTAGAGGTTCAATGGAACGATGCAAGAGTAATTTTACATCCTAATGCACTTTCAAAAAGTGTCGTATATTTAAATGATAAAAAAATCATATATAACGAAAGTATTGTCAATAGAGCTTTAACTTTATTTAATAACGATAGTTTTTGGCTTGTAGCTCCTCACAAATTATTTGAACCTGGTATCTACAGAGGGATTGAAACTATTGACGGAAAAGAAGCTTTGTATGTTACCTATTCAGAAGGTGGATCAACTCCGGGAGATTCTTACCTTTGGAAGGTTGATAAAGACTTTCTACCAATGAGTTACCAGATGTTTGTCCCTAGTAAGAAAATCGATGGAGTTTCTGTAAGTTGGGATGACTGGATAGAAACTGAGTCAGGAACTTTGTTTCCAAAAAAACACAGATATGCCTCCAGTGGTAGAGAATTGGATATGGGGAACGTAAAAGGATATAATTAAATGAATTCAAAAACTATTTCAACAGGAATTATTAGGGCAATTGCTATCCTCACAGGAATTGCATTTTTAGGGTATTTCCTATTCAAAATTCAATCAGTACTCGTTTATATATTAATGGCGGCTATCATTGCATTAATTGCCAGACCCATCATCTTTTTTTTGAGAAAAAAACTAAAATTTCCAAATACCTTGGCAGTAGTTAGCACCATGGCTGTCTTTATTATTTTGTTAATGGGAATTATAGGAATGTTTATCCCATTGGTTATTGAACAAGGGGAAAGTCTTTCATTATTAAAAACAAAAGCGCTAGAGGAGAACATAGGAGAATTGATATCGCAAGCTAACGATTACTTTTCTTCAAAAAATATTGATATTTTAAGTGAGTTAAAAGGCACTGATTTGTTCGCGAGTTTAAAATCAATTCCCAATGTGTTGAATTCCATTGTAGGAGCTTTGGGATCCTTTAGTGTAGGCTTATTTTCAATTTTATTCATTTCTTTCTTTTTTATGAAAGACAGTCGATTACTTAAAAATGCACTGTTGACAATAACTCCTAAAGGAACAGAAAAGAAATTTTCAAATTCTCTTGAGAAAATAAATGATTTGCTATCTAGATATTTTATTGGCTTAGTGATTCAAATCACCATTTTATTTATTATTTATTCACTTGTTTTGTTAATTTTTGGAATATCAAATCCAGTAGTGATTGCATTCTTATGTGCTTTGCTAAACATCATCCCTTTTATAGGTCCCTTGATTAGTGCATTTTTGATGATTTTTTTAACAATGACAAGCGGAATTGGACAAAACTTGGACTTCCAATCTGTGATTTTGCCAAAAACAATATATGTTATGTTGGGTTTCATCATCGCTCAACTAGTTGATAATTTTGCCAGTCAGCCCATTATATTTTCAAAAACAACAAAGTCTCATCCATTGGAAATTTTCTTGGTAATTATTATCAGTGGTTTTTTAATGGGACCTTTGGGAATGATTATTGCTGTCCCTAGCTATACCGTGATTAAAGTAATTTTAAAACAAGTCTTTTCTGAAAATAAAATTGTAAAGTCATTAACAAAAGATCTTTAAAGTTGAACAAACATATTTTACTTCAAGATGTTCAAGATTTTATCAATGATCATTTAAAATCAGATCTTCATAAACTTATTTTAAAAGGAACTCCTTTCAATGATATTAGTATTCAAGAAATTGCCAATCAAATTTCATGTAAAAAAAAATCAGAAAAAAAACTACCCAGCTGGTATCAAAATAATGCCATTTACTACCCTTCAAAAATTAACATCGAACAATCTTCTTCAGAGAAAACAGCCAGCTATAAATCAGCGCTGGTTTCAGGTAAAAGTCTAATTGATCTCACGGGAGGATTTGGAGTCGATTCATATTACTTTTCAAAAGTTTTTGATAAGGTAACCTATTGTGAAATTGACAAAAAACTTTCTTCAATTACTGCTCATAATTTCGAACAACTTCAAGTTAGAAATGTTCAAGTAATTTCTGAAAACGGAATCGAATATCTTATGAAAAGTAAAGATGTTTTTGATGTTATATACATCGATCCATCCAGGAGAACTAGCAATCAAAGAAAAGTTTTTTTATTAGAGGATTGTCAACCTAACATCACAGAAAACATTGACTTATTATTTAGTAAAACAAGGTCAATACTTCTAAAAACTTCTCCAATATTGGACATGACAAATGCAATCAATGGTTTGAAATTTGTCAAAGAGATACATATTGTCAGTATTAACAATGAGGTAAAAGAATTGCTTTTTTTATTAGAAAAAGAGCATAGAGGCGATGTCCAAATAAAAACAATCAACTTTACAAAAGAAAGTTCTCAAAAATTTGATTTTATTTACAATCAGCAATCATCCTCAACTTATCATGAGCCTCAAACATACTTGTATGAACCCAATGCTGCTATTCTAAAATCAGGAGGGTTTCATGAAATTAGTGATCAGTTAAAAATTTTTAAACTACATCAGCATTCTCATCTCTATACTTCAGAAAAGCTGATGGATTTTCCAGGTAGAAAGTTTAAGATTATTCAAATAAATCCATATGACAAAAAGAAAATTACATCGCTTATCCCATTAAAAAAAGCAAACATATCTACTCGAAACTTCCGTAAAACTGTCTTTCAAATCAGAAAAGATTTAAAGATAAAAGATGGAGGAGATCATTTTTTATTTTTTACTACTAACATCCATCATAAACCGATCTGCATTCATTGTGTTAAAATATAATGACATTGTTTTTTACTATGAAGTTATAACTTCCAACGTCTTTATTCGCAATCACTTCTAATATAGGATAGTATATTTTTTATTAAGTTTGTTTCTATAACTTTCATAGAAGTTATCCCATGCAAACAAATACATACGAAGGTCTCCATATTGTCAACACATCACAATCAATTATTAGTGATGATCTCGTTGTTGAGGCTCCTTTGCAAATCAATATCAATCAAGAAGCCTATACCGTTGTCATGAGAACCCCTGGAAATGATCAAGAGTTAGTTTTAGGGTTGTTATATGCAGAAGATATTTATAAAAAAGACATTCCCGTATCTTTTGAAATTATTGAAGAAAAATATGACATTCCAAGCATCATCAATCTGACCATTGAAATAGAAAACCTAGGCGATGGATACATGAATAAAAGAACTCTTTTATCAGTTTCATCCTGTGGCATTTGTGGAAAGCAAAAATTAGAGGATTTAAAAACCAAAGGTGATGCAATTGAAAAAAGTGTTTCTTTTTCATCTGAAAATTTACTGAATATGTTTGCCCCTCTTCAAGAATATCAAACAATATTTAAGAAAACAGGAGGATCACATGCTGCAGGAATCTTTAATCATCATCATGAATTGATGACCATCAAAGAAGATATTGGAAGACACAATGCAGTTGATAAATGTGTAGGGGATTTGATTCTAAAAAAAAACCTACATAAGGGAACATACCTGCTGGTGAGTGGTCGCGTTTCTTATGAAATTATTTCAAAAGCTTTTTTAGCGAAGATTCCTGTGATTGTTGCAGTATCTGCTTGTTCTTCGATGGCAGTTGATTACGCGAAAGAATTTGGAATTTGCTTGATTGGTTTTTCTAGAGGGTCAAAAATGACGGTCTATTCCAATCCGTCTTTTTTAAATTCAAAAAGACTGAAATGAAAAAGAAAAAAAGACACTTTGAAGCACCCCAGAAACTGACAGGTATTGAATTGAAAAAAATTCCAAAATCAGCAGTTGGCTTACCAGCAATAAAGTCTGCAATCTCTCATATAAAAGAGGAAGTGGGTCTAACTAAAGGAATCGGTTTGTTAGCAAAATTAAATCAAGCAAACGGTTTTGATTGTCCAGGTTGCGCTTGGCCAGATCCTGACGAAAAGAGAGCATTTCTAGCTGAATACTGCGAAAATGGAGCAAAAGCAGTTGCAGAGGAAGCCACTAAAAATAGAGTATCTCCATTGTTTTTCTCGACATATTCTATTTCAAAATTATCAAAATTATCAGATTACGAAATTGGGAAGAAAGGGCGAATCACACATCCAATGGTCGTATATCCTGGGAAAAATCATTACGAGAAAATTTCTTGGAAAGACGCTTTTAATTTGATTGGAGAAAAATTAAACTCACTGAAAAGCCCGGACGAGGCAATTTTTTACACCTCGGGAAGAACCAGTAATGAAGCTGCATTTTTATATCAATTATTCGTAAGACAATTTGGAACAAACAACCTACCAGATTGCTCAAATATGTGTCATGAATCTAGTGGTTCAGCTCTTACCGAAACCTTAGGAATTGGAAAAGGCTCTGTGACACTCGATGATTTTAATCATGCAGAATTGGTCATTGTTATGGGACAAAACCCTGGAACAAATCATCCAAGGATGTTGACAGCTCTTGGAAAAACAAAAAAAAGAGGAGGAAAAATTATAACAGTTAATCCACTACCAGAAGTTGGATTGATGCGATATAATGATCCCCAAAATCCAATCAAGTGGATTGGAAAAGGTCAACAATTGACAGATCTTTTTTTACAGGTAAAAATTAATGGTGATGTAGCACTGTTAAAAATTATATTAAAATTACTACTGGACAAAGAACAAAAGAATCCTCATTCAATTTTTGACCATGAATTCATCAAAGAACATACAGTTGGATATACTCACTTTATAGAAGATTTAGCAAACTATTCAATTGAAGAGCTACTTCCTCAAACAGGAATAGAATTAAAAATAATTGAAGAAGCTGCTGAATTAATTGCACAAAAGAAGAAAATAATCATTTGTTGGGCAATGGGGTTGACTCAGCACAAAAATGCAATCGATAACATTCGTGAGCTTGTTAATTTGCTATTATTAAAAGGGAGTATTGGTAAAAAAGGAGCAGGAACATGTCCTGTCCGAGGACACTCTAATGTTCAAGGAGATAGAACCATGGGGATTTGGGAAAAGCCAAAAGAATCTTTTTTAAATAGTTTAGAAAAAGAATTCAACTTTGAAGCTCCCAGAAAACACGGATATGATGTTGTGAGTTCTATTGAAGCTATGCATCAAAGAAAAGCTAGAATATTCATTGGTATGGGTGGAAATTTTATATCTGCGACACCTGATACAACATATACGGCTGAAGCCCTTCAAAATTGTGATTTAACAGTTCAAATTTCCACCAAATTGAATCGAAGTCACTTAATTCATGGAAAAACAGGACTCATTTTACCTTGCTTGGGGAGATCTGAAAAAGATCTTCAAAAAAGTGGAGAACAATTTGTAAGTGTTGAAAACTCCATGGGGGTTGTACATTCATCTTCAGGACATTTAAAGCCACTATCCGAAAATTTATTGAGTGAACCTGCGATTGTTGCTGGAATTGCGAAAGCAAGCTTAAAAAATTCGAGAACCAATTGGAATGAGTTGATTCAAGATTATGATAGGATTAGAGATCATATTGAAGCCACCATCCCTGGATTTGAACAATACAATCATCGCGTTAGAAAAAAAGGTGGGTTTTACTTACCAAATTCAGCAAGAAACAAAGACTTCTCCCCTACTTTGACTGGAAAAGCAAAATTTACATTGAATGCTGTGTCGGATATCATCTTAAAAAAAGATCAATTCATCATGATGACAATCAGAACTCATGATCAGTACAATACGACTATATATGGCTTGAATGACAGATATCGTGGTGTTATCAATGAACGCAGGGTTATTTTCATGAATCCAATAGATATGAAATCTCAAGGTTTAGAAAAACTTGATTTGGTTGATTTGATCAGTCATTTTGAAGGCAAAGAAAGAATCGCTAAAGGATTTTTAGTACTTCCTTATAGCATTCCAAATAGATGTACAGCTACTTATTTTCCAGAAGCAAACGTATTGGTTCCCATCCAAAGTAAAGCAAGAATCAGCAACACTCCTACCTCAAAAACGATCATTATTTCTGTTCACAAAAGACAAGATTCTTGATAAGCGAATCAATCAATAAAAAATAAAAAAATTAGCTGTGCTGATCCTATAAAGCTAGGCTTTGAAAATTAAAAAGACGCTAAATCAAAAAAGCAAGCTTACTCATTTAGTGAAATTTATAAAAAAGTAAAGGATTAGCTGCGCTGATCCTATAAAGCTACGCTTTGAAAATTAAAAAGACGCTAAATCAAAAAAGCAAGCTTTATGATTTAGCTTGCTTTTTAATTTATTCGTGAGCCCGATAGGATTCGAACCTATGACCGCCTCCTTAGAAGGGAGGTGCTCTATCCAGCTGAGCTACGAGCCCGTAGTTTTAATGTTTCTACGAAAACAGTGTCGGGGTGGCAGGATTCGAACCTGCGACCTCCTCGTCCCAAACGAGGCGCGATGACCGGGCTACGCTACACCCCGAGTAGCAATTATTGCGGAGAGTGTGGGATTCGAACCCACGCGACAGTTACCCGTCGACAGTTTAGCAAACTGCTCCATTAACCACTCTGGCAACTCTCCGAAAACTAACCGTGTTAGAATTAAAAATTGCGAGTGCAAATGTATAATACCTATTACAATATTGCAAGATTTTTTCTTTTTTTGTTGTAAAAAATTACCCAGGATATTCTACACGAAGGTGATAAATATTCATTAATTTTTTCTTCACAACTTTTTTAATTTTCTCAATCTCACTAAATGTGATATCGGAATTGATAAATTGATTGTCTGATTTTTGCTTTTCCACAATCTTATCTATCAAATCATTTATCAATTGAGCAGAAGGTTGTTTTAAACTTTTCGAGGCAGCTTCAGAAGCGTCACAGATCATTAAAATGGCTGTTTCTCTTGAAAAAGGGATGGGACCTTTGTATTGAAATTTTGTAATATCTACTTCTTCTTCTAAGCCAAATTCTTTCTCCTTGAAATAAAAATAATGAACCAAGTTGGTCCCATGATGTGTTCTGATAAAATCAATGATGCGATCTGGGAGGCCATATTGTTTAGCCAACTCTACACCATTGATTACATGATCGATGATGATTTTAGCACTGTCTTCGGGAGATAAATCGTTGTGTGGGTTTACACCCGTGATTTGATTTTCAATAAAATAATTGGGATTCAATAACTTTCCAATATCGTGATACAAGGCTCCAGTTCTTACCAACATAGAATTTGCTCCAATTTCATTAGCAGCAGCTTCTGCTAGATTCGCAACTTGCATTGAATGTTGGAATGTTCCTGGAGCTTTTTCATTCAATTCTCTTAAAAGCTTGGTATTGGTATTTGATAATTCCAGAAGAGTTACATCAGAAACCAAACCAAATATTTTTTCATATAAATAAATTAAAAACAAGGACAAGAAAGACAAAATACCATTGGCCGCAAACATCATTAAATACTCCCAATTAATACCGGTAGCATTTCCTTCTTTAATGATTGTAAACGCCAAATAAGTAACCATATAAATTAGGGTTATCTGCCCAATTGAAATGAATAAATTAGCTCTTTTGTAAAGCTCAGAAACTGTCAAAATTGTGACAATTCCTGCGATGATATGAAGGTAGATAAACTCAAAACTATCAGGAACGATAAAGCCCAAAAGTAATACTGTCAAAACATGAGTAAATAATCCAAGCCTAGCATCAAAAAATGCTTTAATTACGATGGGTAAAATACTTAAGGGTACTACATACAAATAATCTGAATTATATTTAACAACCAATGTTTGTATCAAAATCATTAAACTGACATTGAAAAGAATGAAGGTAACTTTGGTATTGTTGTCAAATATTTCTCTTCGGTATTTCTTTAAAAATAACAACAACATTAATAGAGCTATTGATACCAAAATTGCATAACCTAAAACAATCCAGTAATAATTTGATTTTGACCAAATTTTGGCGGCTGATTCATTTTTTAGAGAGTTTAATTTGGCCAACTTAATCCCACCAACAATATCTCCTTTTTGTATAATCAACTCGCCGTTAGATACCATTCCTTTGGTAGGTGAAATTGATGCAACTGCCTCGTCAATGACTTTTTGAGTAAAGTCATTGTCATAAGAGACATTCGGTCTTATAATTTCAGAGAGAATTGTTAGGTTAAGATTTTGATAATAACTGTATGGTTGTTCTCCCAAATTATTTTTGATCAACTCAAATACATCTTTTGATGAACGTAAATTGTTATAAATAATGTCTTGAACTTGGTTTTCAATCTTAAGTGATACCATGGAGTTTTTATCCGATACAATCCCTTGACTTGTCGTTTCAATAAAACCTGTTTCATAGACCAAATCAATGATTGATTGCCCCATGAAAATCATATTTTGAATGTCTTTGTTTACCAAAGAGTCACTTCCTCTTAAAAAAGAGGTTTTCATTACATATGCCTCATTTACTTCATTTACTGTTTGTTGGTTGAAATCAAAATATAGTTTGGAATTGACCTCAATCACCTTGATTTCTTCAATAATTTCTTCTTCTGTTTTTTCAATTGCAAAATCAAAAGTTGCATATAAATTGTCATATTGCCACGGCTTTCCTTTGGTAAATTCATATTTAAATTGACCTCCTTTTGGCAAAAGATAAACAATTGTTAACGCTGTAATTAAAAAGATAAAGACCTTATAAATTCCAGCATTGTGCTTGTATAATTTGTTTGCATTTTTACTCATATGCATCGATATATGAAGACAAACTTAACTTAAAAAAATGGAGGTCAAAAATTCAAAGGATAGTTTCCGTATGAATTTGATTTAAAAAGTTTAAATTTGGATGACAAATCAAGATTAAAACGACCAATTTAATGATTAAAAAAGATGTAGTCATTGTCTCTGTTGCAAGGACGCCCATCGGTAGTTTTATGGGAAGTCTCTCGAGTATTCCTGCTACAAAACTAGGGTCCATAGCAATCAAAGGTGCTTTAGATAAAATCAATCTGAATCCAAGTTTAGTAGAAGAAGTTTTTATGGGAAATGTTGTTTCTGCTGGTTTAGGACAAGCTCCTGCAAGACAAGCTGCCATTTATGCGGGTATCCCAGATACTGTCCCATGTACAACCATTAACAAAGTTTGTTCCTCAGGAATGAAATCCATTATGCTAGCCTCACAATCGATTGCATTGGGTGATGCTGATATTGTTATAGCTGGTGGAATGGAAAATATGAGTTCCATTCCTCATTACTTTCATGCAAGAAAAGGGACTAAATTTGGTTCTTCCATCATGGAAGACGGAATGCAAAAAGATGGATTGATTGATGTGTATGATAATGTTGCTATGGGGGTTTGTGCCGAGGATTGTGCAGAAAAATATCAAATTACTCGAAAGGAACAAGACGATTATGCAATTCAGTCTTATCAAAGATCTGCTGAGGCCTGGAAAACTGGAAAATTTTCTGATGAAATCGTACCCGTTGAAATTCCTCAAAGACGTGGAAATCCCATCCTCATGACTGAAGATGAAGAATATAAAAATGTAGCAATGGAAAAAATTCCTACATTACGGGCTGCCTTCACCAAAGAAGGAACCGTAACAGCTGCAAATGCCTCTACAATCAATGACGGTGCAGCGGCATTGGTTTTAATGTCTTCAGTAAAAGCAGAAGAATTAAAGTTGACACCCATTGCCAAAATTATTGGTTATTCAGATGCAGCTCAAGATCCAAAATGGTTTACAACTGCTCCTGCGAAAGCAATCCCAAAAGCTCTTGTAAAAGCGGGAATTTCAATTGATGAGGTTGATTATTTTGAATTAAATGAAGCCTTTTCTGTCGTTGGTCTTGCAAATATGAAACTTCTCGGAATCGAAAATGAAAAAATAAATATAAATGGTGGTGCAGTTTCACTAGGCCATCCCTTAGGAGTCTCTGGCGCAAGAATAGTAATTGCTTTAACCTCTATTTTAAAACAACAAAAAGCTAAGATTGGTGCTGCAGGAATTTGCAATGGTGGCGGTGGTGCTAGCGCCATGATCATCGAATCGATCTAAAATATTAAAAATATGCTCTACGGCATTTGTAATTTAAGTATGGTCCCTCTTCGATTGGAGGACAATGATGCCTCAGAAATGGTTTCACAACTTCTCTTTGGGGAAGATTTTGAAATCCTTGAAAAAAACAAAAAATGGAGTAAAATAAGATTGAGTCATGATCATTATGAAGGTTATATAGACAACAAGCAATATCTAGAAATCGATCAAGAAACTTATTTGAAATTATCAAATTCTAAACACTACTATACTACTGAAATTATTGATTTCATCACGAATGATCAAGGTCATTTGAGCATGGTACCTATAGGCTCTAGACTTCCTTTTTTTAACAATAATCAACTTCATATAGGAACCAATAACTTTTCATATGACGGGAACGTTTGTTCCGGGCAATTTAAAAAGAACGAAATCCTCAATATTGCATTTCAATTTCTGAATACTCCTTATTTATGGGGAGGTAGAACTCCCTTTGGAATTGACTGCTCTGGGTTTACGCAATTGGTATACAAGCTTTGCGGATACTCTTTGTTAAGAGATGCTAAAGATCAAGCAACACAAGGTGAAGTATTGAGCTTTATCGAAGAGTCTGAGCCGGGAGATTTGGCTTTTTTTGATAATGAGGAGGGTACAATCACCCACGTAGGAATTATAATGAATGATTATAACATCATTCATGCTCATGGTAAAGTTCGAATTGATTCACTAGATCACAGTGGGATTTATAATAAAGATTCCAATACACATACACACCAACTCAGAGTGATCAAAAAAATTATATAAAAAAAGCCAACATTAAAATGCTGGCTTTTTTGATTAGTCAATCGTATTTTATTGATCTTTCATTTGTCTGTACAAATCAGAAAATTCTTTCGCTTTTTCTTCCATTTCTAATGTTTCATAAACCGTCATCAAAAATTGAACTGTATTGATACTTCTATTGTATTTATCAGCTTTTTCCAAATAAGGCAAGACTTCTTTATGAACTTCTTTCTGTTTTAACAACAATTCATCATATTTATCAAAATCAGATAAATTATTGTTCATTTCGTCCACAATAGCCTTCTCCTTATCCATGATAACAACTGCGATATTGATGTAAGCATCACTGTAGTCTTCTTTCAATTCGATGGCTTTTAGGTAATGTTTTTTTGCTTGTTCAATATTTCCTTGACCAAAACTTATTACCCCCAAATTAAAATACAACTGAGGGTTGGATGGATCGATTTCAATTGCCAACTTCATAGACTCTTCAAACTTATCCATTTGTTCTAGTTTGAGATAAATATCTGCTTGTGTCAAAATTAAATTGATGTCTTTTGGATCCAGTTTTCTTGCCTCTACTACAGCTTCTATAGCTTCTTCTGTCTTACCTTGAGACTTGAGTATGTAGGCAATGTTTTTGATAATCTCAGCTATTTTAGATTCTGTAGCTTCATCTACAGGATCTTTGTAAAGACCTAATCTTACCTGCAAATCTCTGTTTTCTTTGGTACCGAGGTCTTCTCTTTCATCAGTATTTTTGTTGGTTGCATAATAAACCTGAGTAATTCCCGTGTATTTTAATGCCTGGAGTTCCTTGTAATATTTTAAAGCAAGATCATAATCCTTGGCAAGAGAGGAACTTACAGCTGCATTGTAAATAAAAGTAGTGTCTTGTGGACTCAACCTATAAATTAGATAGAAACTGTCTGTAGCATTTTTATAATCTTTTGCTTTGTATTGAGAAGATGCCAAAGTATATACTTCTTGAACCATTTGACCTTTCAAAGCTTCAGCCTGATTTGAATACTTCTTCTTCCCGATCTGCTCTTCCATTTTTAATAAATCATCGATTGTTTTTGCAGCAGTTTGAAAATCCTTTTTACCACTGTATGCTTGGGCTTTCAGGAAATAAAATTTGGTAATGGTCTTGGTATCCATTGTTGAAGTAAAAGATTCTGCAGCTGTAATTGCTTTAATCGCCTCTACATAGTCCTGACTTTTTATTGCTTTTTCTGCATTTTTTAATTCATTTTTTTGAGCAAAAAGAGAAGTTGTTATCAATGCAATTAAAAGCATTGTGATTTTAGTTTTCATTTTCTTAATCGTTTATATATGTATTGTTAATTTTTAATTTTCTGTACTGTCATTAGTTTCTGTAGGAGTATCTGCTGTTTCTTGATCATCGTCATTATCTTCCTCATGAATGACTTTAGCTACTGCAGCAATACTGTCAGAATCTTTGATATTGATGAGTTTTACACCTTGAGTTGCTCTACCCATCACACGTAGATCTTCAACTGCCATTCTAATGGTAATTCCTGATTTGTTTATGATCATTAAATCATTGGAATCATCGACATTTTTGATGGCCACTAAATTACCTGTTTTTTCTGATATATTTAAGGTTTTAACTCCCTTACCACCTCTGTTGGTAATTCTGTAGTCTTCAAGTTTGGAGCGTTTCCCATATCCTTTCTCAGAAACAACTAAAATATTGCTTTCCATATCATTCACAGCAACCATACCAATGACTTCATCATTCTCATGAGCTAAAGTAATCCCTCTAACACCTGAAGCTGTTCTTCCCATCGGTCTTGTTTTTGCTTCTTCAAAGCGAATGGCTTTTCCAGATTTTAAGGCCAGCATTACTTGACTATCGCCAGTAGTTAACTTAGCTTCTAGCAATTCATCTCCTTCACGAATCGTGATGGCATTGATTCCATTTGTTCTTGGACGTGAATATTGTTCTAAAGAAGTTTTCTTTACTTGTCCTTTCTTTGTTGCCATGATTACATAATGGTTATTAATGTAATCCGAATCCTTCAGATCCTGTGTGACCAAGAAAGCTTTCACTTTATCATCTTGTTCTATGTTGATTAGGTTTTGCATGGCTCTTCCTTTGGAGTTTTTACCTCCTTCTGGAATTTCATATACACGCATCCAAAATACTTTTCCTTTTTGTGTGAAAAACAACATGTACTGATGATTGGTTCCTACGAATAAATGTTCCAGAAAATCTTCATTTCTGGTAGCCACACCTTTTTGTCCTCGACCACCGCGATTCTGAACTTTATATTCATCAAGATTTGTTCTTTTTAGATATCCTGCATTAGAGATTGTTACCACCACTTTAGTGTCTGGAATCATGTCTTCAATACTCATCTCTCCACCTGCATATTCTATCTCTGATCTTCGCTCATCTCCATACTTATCTCTGATGGTAATTAGCTCCTCTGTGATGATTTGATAACGTCTAGATTCATTGTCAAGAATGTTCTTTAAATCAGCAATTGTTTTCATGATTTCTTCATATTCTGCCCTTAACTTATCTTGCTCTAAACCAGTTAGTTGACGTAGTCTCATTTCAACAATTGCTTTAGCTTGAATTTCTGTCAATTCAAATCTTGAAATTAAACTTTCACGAGCGGTTTCTGGGTTACTAGATCCTCTAATAATTTTGATAACCTCGTCGATGTTATCCGAGGCAATAATTAACCCTTGAAGAATGTGAGCTCTTGCTTCTGCCTTTTTCAATTCGAATTGAGTTCTTCGAACAACCACATCATGTCTATGCTCAACAAAATAGTGAATGAGCTGCTTCAGATTTAATTGTTCTGGACGACCGTTAACAAGAGCAATATTATTGACACTAAACGAGGTTTGTAAGGCAGTATATTTGTAGAGTTTATTAAGAACAATATTTGGAATGGAATCTCTTTTCAAAACATAAACAATTCGCATCCCTTTTCGATCTGATTCATCTCTTATATTAGAAATACCATCCAATTTTTTATCATTGACCAATTCAGCAGTTTTTTTAATCATTTCTGCTTTGTTGACTTGGAATGGAATTTCAGTGACAATGATACATTCTCTACCCTTCACTTCTTCAATGGTAGCCTTTCCTCGCATCACAATTCTACCTCTTCCGGTATGAAAAGCATTCTTAACTCCCTCATAGCCGTATATAATTCCTCCTGTTGGGAAATCTGGTGCTTTGATATGCTGCATCAACTCATCAATCTCAATGTCCTTGTTTTCTATATAAGCCAAAGTTCCATTGATCACTTCAGTAAGATTGTGAGGAGCCATATTTGTGGCCATCCCCACAGCAATTCCAGAGGCACCATTGACTAGAAGATTTGGAATTCTTGTCGGCAGAACCGTAGGCTCATACAATGTGTCATCAAAATTCAATCTATTGTCAACGGTTTCTTTTTCTATATCAGACAACATTTCTTCAGAGATTTTTTGCATTCTAACCTCCGTATAACGCATAGCCGCTGGACTATCTCCGTCAACAGAACCAAAGTTTCCTTGACCATCAACCATCATATATCGAACACTCCAATCTTGCGCCATACGAACCATAGAGTCATACACAGAGGTGTCTCCATGAGGGTGATACTTTCCTAGGACTTCTCCAACAATTCTAGCAGATTTTTTGTAAGATCCAGTTGCTTTGATTCCAAGTTCATGCATTCCATAAAGAACTCTTCTGTGAACAGGTTTTAAGCCATCTCTTACATCGGGTAATGCCCTTGAGACAATCACTGACATTGAGTAATCAATGTAAGCAGATTTCATTTGCTCTTCAATGTTAATCGGAATTAACTTTTCTCCGTCTGTCATACTTTAATATTAATTGATTTGTTTATTAAATTTTAACTTTAAGCAAGATACTATAATTCCTGTTTTTTACCAATATTTTTAGGCGCTGAAAAGCCTTTAGTTATTAACATTTTTTAATAATTTTTTGACAGTTTTTATCCCCTTGATATACAAGTATTTCCAAGCGAATTTTTTAAGTCAAAATGGCATAATTTTATGTCTGGCATTTTTTTTGTTCAGTTTTTGATAAAAAAGGATTAAATTTACCTAAAGATTGATTTGCATATGGACGATAATTTTTCACCCAAGGTAAGAGATGTGATTACTTTCAGTAAAGAAGAAGCCCTCAGGTTAGGGCATGATTTTATTGGAACGGAACACCTTTTACTTGGTTTGATTCGAAAAGGAGAAGGAAGAGCAATTGAGATTCTTGAATCTTTTGAAGTTAACCTAGGATTCATTCAAAAAAAGCTTGAACAATTAAACCCCTCTACTCCTAGTTTTTCAGAAGGAAACAAAAAAAAGAGTCTTCATCTAACTAGACAAGCAGAAAAAGCTCTTAAAACAACATTTTTAGAAGCCAAACTTTATCAAAGTGAGGCGATCGATACGGCTCATTTATTGTTGTGTATTTTAAGAAACGAAAATGACCCGTCTACAAAATTATTGAACAAATACGATCTTGATTACGATCAGGCCAAAAACTTATACAAAGAATTGCATGTAAGAAACTCAGAAGAGGATCAGTTAACAGATCCGTTGGCAAGCAGTTCCGCGGATGATAATGATTTTGAATCTGAGAAATCAAATCCCTATGATCAAGCACAAAAAGAAAAGACTTCAAAAAAATCCAAAACACCCGTATTGGATAATTTTGGTAGAGATTTGACATATTTAGCAGAAACAAGAAAATTAGATCCTGTAGTAGGACGTCTTAAAGAAATTGAACGTGTCTCTCAAATTTTAAGCAGACGTAAAAAAAACAATCCAATGCTCATTGGTGAACCAGGGGTTGGAAAGTCTGCCATTGCTGAAGGATTGGCTTTACGTATCGTGAATAAAAAAGTTTCTCGAATTCTTTTTGACAAAAGAATTGTTTCATTAGACCTAGCAAGCTTGGTTGCTGGAACAAAATACAGAGGACAGTTTGAAGAACGAATGAAAGCCTTGATGAATGAGTTAGAGAAAAATGACAACATCATTTTATTCATTGACGAAATTCACACCATAGTAGGTGCAGGAGGTGCTACTGGTTCTTTGGATGCCTCCAATATGTTAAAACCGGTATTGGCAAGAGGAGAAATTCAATGTATCGGGGCGACAACATTAGATGAATACAGAACGAATATTGAAAAAGATGGTGCTTTAGAAAGACGTTTTCAAAAAATTATTGTCAATCCTACAAGTGTTGAAGAAACTGTTCAAATACTACACAATATCAAGGAAAGATATGAAGCGCATCATCATGTAAATTTTACCGATGAAGCAATCGAAGCCTGTGTGAAATTAACCAACAGATACATGACTGATAGATATTTGCCAGACAAAGCCATTGATGCAATGGATGAGGCAGGATCTAGAATCCATATCACCAATATTGTTGTCCCTCAACAGGTATTAGAATTAGAAAATCAGTTAGAAGTCATCAGAGAGCAAAAAACAAAAGCTGTTAACGGTCAAAAATACGAGGAAGCTGCTAAATTGAGAGATGATGAAAAAAATATGGAGGCTGCTTTAACGTCTGCCCAAAAACAATGGGAGGAAGAATCTAAACTGAATAGAGAAGTCGTTACTGAAGACAATGTTGCTGAAGTCGTTTCAATGATGACAGGCATTCCTGTGAATAGAGTTGCAGAGGCTGAAAGCAATCGATTGTTGGAATTGCCAAAGATGATTAAAGGAAAAGTGATTGGACAAGATGAAGCAGTAACTAAAGTTGTCAAAGCAATACAGCGAAATAGAATTGGTTTAAAAGACCCAAATAAACCGATAGGTTCATTCATATTTTTAGGACAAACAGGTGTAGGTAAAACACAATTGGCTAAAGTATTGGCTCGGGAATTATTTGATTCTGATGATTCACTAATCAGAATCGACATGAGTGAATACATGGAAAAATTTGCCATTTCAAGATTGATTGGAGCACCTCCAGGATATGTTGGTTACGAAGAAGGAGGTCAATTAACTGAAAAGGTTAGAAGAAAACCCTATTCTGTTGTTCTACTTGATGAAATAGAAAAAGCACATCCTGATGTTTTCAATATGTTGTTACAGATTTTAGATGATGGACACATTACAGATAGTTTGGGAAGAAAAATTGATTTTAGGAACACCATCATTATCATGACCTCAAATATCGGTGCTCGTCAATTGAAAGATTTTGGGGATGGAGTTGGTTTTGGAACTGCTGCGAAGAAAAAACAATCTGAGGAATATGCTAAGGGAATTATTGAAGGTGCTTTGAAAAAATCGTTTGCTCCAGAATTCCTAAATAGAATAGACGACGTGATCATTTTCAATGCTTTAGAAAGAAACGATATTCATTCCATCATAGACTTAGAGCTTGACAAACTACTATTGAGAGTTCAAAATTTAGGCTATACATTGAAGCTAAGCAAAAAAGCAAAAGATTACATAGCTGACAAAGGCTTTGATAAAAAATATGGAGCTAGGCCTCTTAAAAGAGCGATTCAAAAGTACATAGAAGATGCTTTGGCTGAAGAAATTGTCAATTCCAAATTGAATGAAGGTGATACGATCCTTATGGATTTAAATGAAAAGGAGGATCAATTAACGGTTACTATCAAGAAAAATAAAAAAACGATTGAAAAGCCATCTTGATGTTCTTTTGACACATCAAAATCATAAAATCCAAACAGTCGTTTGGATTTTTTTTGGCTTGAAAGGAAAAAGTTAGAATAATTCTTCGAAATCTATCTCTAACGAGTTTATAAAATTAGAGGCTTTTTTTATGGAATCATACATAATTTGATCTTCTTGAACTACAGAAACCTCATTTCGAAAAGAGGTAACAAAGGATTCTATAAATGGAGAGCTTTTGGCATTTCCAAAACTCAGTCCTTGAGATGCCGTATACAATTCAATAGCCAATATTGTCTGGATATTATCAATCACTTTTTTACATTTTGTTGCCCCATTGGCTCCCATACTAACATGATCTTCTTGTCCATTACTCGATTCTATAGAATCTACACTCGCTGGAGTTGCATATTGTTTATTTTGACTCACAATACTCGCAGCAGTATATTGAGGAATCATAAATCCACTATTCAAACCTGGATTGGAAACCAAAAAAGGTGGTAAATGTCTATGACCTGAAACCAGCTGATAAGTTCTTCTTTCCGAAATATTTCCTAATTCAGCCATGGCAATGGTTAAAAAATCTAAGGTCAATGCCAAGGGTTGGCCGTGAAAATTTCCGCCCGAAATAATTTGATCTTCCTCAACGAATATATTCGGGTTGTCTGTTACAGCATTAATTTCTGTTAAAAATGTTTTTGTTACAAAATCAATCGTGTCTTTGGTAGCACCATGAACTTGAGGGATGCAACGAAAAGAATAGGGATCTTGCACGTGTTTTTTCTCTTGTGCAATGAATTCACTATTTTCTAAAAAACTTTGAATTCTTTTTGCTGTCTTTAACTGGCCGTTGTGGGGTCTAACCTTATGAACCAATTCATTAAAGGGCTCTATTCGACCATCAAAAGCCTCCAAAGAAATGGCACCTATTAGATCAGCAACATAAGACAACTTGTGAGCTTTCAAAAGATTGTAAATCCCATAGGCAGTCATGAATTGTGTTCCATTAAGCAAAGCCAACCCCTCTTTTGATTGAAAATTGATTTTTTGCCACCCCATGATTTCCAGCATTTCTGCACCTGAAATTTTCTTGTGTTGGTAATATACTTCTCCCAAACCAATTAATGGAAGCGCTAAATGAGCTAAAGGAGACAAATCTCCAGAGGCTCCCAGAGAACCTTGCTCATAGATGATTGGTATGATATCATGATTGTAAAAATCGATGAGTCTATTAACCGTAGCTAACTGAATCCCAGAATGCCCATAACTCAATGATTGAATTTTGAGTAACAGCATGAGTTTAACAATTACTTTTGATACCTCATCTCCAGTTCCACACGCATGGCTCATCACCAAATTTTCTTGCAATTTCTGAAGGTTTTCACCTTTGATTTTGACATTGTATAAAGCGCCAAATCCAGTATTAATTCCATAGATAGGCCTAGATATCGATTGAATCTTTTGGTCTAAGTAAGCCCTACATTTTTCTATACGCTGAACAGAACTTTCAGAGAGTGACAACTTTTTATCTTTTGAGATGATCTCTTGAATCACCATAAGATCTAAAGGTTTGGAATCTATGATATGAACTAAACTCATAAAGTATATTATATCTGTAAAAATCAACAAACGATGTTGATTATGCAACAAATATTTAACAATTTTTCTAATGAAATAGTTTTTATCTTTGAGAAAAATTTAAATTCAATATGAGAAAATTTGGATTCTGTTTGTTCTTATTACTTTCCCTTATTTCATGCAAACCTGAGCTCTCCAAAGATTTTATGACCTTTAGTGGAACCATTGAAAATATGAAGGACTCTACCATTACAATTTATGGAACTGGAATCCAAAAAACAATTAAAGTAGCTGAAGATGGAAGTTTTAAAGACACCATAAAAGTTAAAGACACTGACATTTACTCAATTTTCTCAACTGATGGAAAAGGATTCGTTTTTTTAAAAAATGGATTTCATTTAAAACTAAAGGGAGATGCGAATGTTTTCTTTAAAAGCTTTAAATATGAGGGAGATGATGAGGTTGCGGATACTAACAATTTGTTTGTTGACCGCTTTGTTGTCGGACAAACTATTGGAAATATTGAGAATCTTGTTGGTTTGAATAAACAAGACTTTTTAAATAAAATAGACTACTTCAAAAATGCTTTTGATCGCCTTTCGAGTCAATACAAGAATGCCAATCAAGATATGATTCAAAAATCTGACGATCAGAACAATACTTTTTTTGAAAGTTTGATCAATAATTATGATCGATTGCATGCCAGCGTGATTTCAAAACAAAAATTAAAAAAAGGAAATCCTGCACCCGATTTTTCAAATTACGAAAATCATCAGGGAGGCACCAATTCTCTGAAGGATTTCAGAGGAAAATATGTTTATATTGATGTATGGGCCACCTGGTGTAGACCCTGTATTGTCCAATTTCCTTTCATAAAAAAGTTAAAAGAGGAATACAAAAATAAAAACATTGTTTTTGTGGGTATTTCTACGGATGATGACAGAAGATCCAATGGAAACTGGGAAAAAGCACGTGAGAAATGGAAAAAAATGGTCAAACTAAAAAATCTTGATGGAATTCAATTATGGGCTGGTAAAGACGATGCTCGTTTCTCCAAAGAATATGCAATTAGAGGCATTCCAAGATTTATTTTAATCGACCCAAAAGGAAATATAGTCAATAGCCATGCAGTCAGCCCATCAAGTGGATCTATTAGATCAATTATAGATAATTTACCTGGGATATAAAGAGGTGTTTCTATTTATAAACTCCCATTTGGGCGTATTTATCCATTCTCGTTGCAACTATTTCCTCCTTAGTTAAGTCTTTTAATTCCTCATAAGAAGTTAAAATAGTATTCTTCACAGCTTCAAAAGCTCCTTCTCTATTTGAATGTGCTCCTCCAAGTGGTTCTTTAATGATTCCGTCAATTAACTTTAACTTTTTCATATCTTTTCCAGTTAATTTTAGGGCCTCAGCGGCTTGTTCTTTGTACTCCCAACTTCTCCATAAAATAGAAGAACAAGATTCTGGAGAGATGACAGTATACCAAGTATTTTCCATCATGAATACTTTATTCCCGACTCCTATTCCTAAAGCTCCTCCAGAAGCACCTTCTCCAATTACAATTGTAATTATTGGAGTTTTTAAACGCGTCATTTCAAAAATGTTTCTAGCGATTGCCTCCCCCTGGCCTCTTTCTTCTGCCTCTAAACCTGGATATGCACCGGGTGTATCCAACAAGGTGACTACAGGGATATCAAATTTTTCAGCCATTTTCATTAGTCGAAGCGCTTTTCTATAGCCTTCAGGATTGGCCATCCCAAAATTTCTATACTGACGTGTTTTTGTATTATATCCTTTTTGCTGACCGATAAACATGAAAGATTGGTCACCAATCTTTCCTAAGCCCCCTATCATTGCTTTATCATCCTTGACATTTCTATCACCGTGTAATTCCATAAAAGTATCTCCACAAATGGCAGAAATATAATCAAGAGTATAAGGTCTGTTGGGATGTCTCGATAATTGAACTCTTTGCCAAGGAGTTAAATTTTTATAAATCTCTTTTTTAGTTTTTTCGAGTTTCTTTTCAATTTTTTTGCAACTAGCTGACAAGTCTACATCACTATCTAAACCAATTTCACAACATTTATCTAATTGCTCCTTCAATTCTTTAATAGGGTATTCAAAGTCTAAATATTCCATCGTTTGGTTGTTTATTTCTTATAAAAATTATTTTATAAGTGTCGAATATATAACATTACAAACTTATGTAAAAAATGTGTTATTGTATAATGATTTTTACTTTTTTGATTGTTTTAATTTTCGAACTTTTTGAGAAATTTTTTGCATGTTTTTAAAAACCCCATTGAGCAATACTACAAACAAAATAATAAATGCACCAATGTAGAATTCTGAATTCATCTCTTCACTTTCACCAAAAATAAAAAGAGCTAAAATGATGGCATATACAGGTTCTAAATTCACAGTTAAAACCACTGTATATGGGGTAAGATGTTTCATAATATTTACTGCTACAATGAACGCATATGCAGTACAAACACTACTTAAAATTAAAAGATACAACCAATCCATGCTTTCCAATTGAAATAAACTCATTGTAAATTCCCCTTGAAAAACTAAAAAAACTGTAATGAACATGGCTCCAAAAAATAACTGATAAAAGGAAATGACTGATGCAGGATGTTTTTTTATAAACAAGCCATTTAAAACAGAAAATAATGCAGATAAAAAAGAAGAAATCAATGCATAAACAATCCCTAAAGTATATTCTGATTCGAAACTAAAAATAATATACAAACCACCAATCACAGATAAGCCTAATAAGATTTCTATTGGTTTAATTTTTCTTTTAAAGAAAAAAGGCTCAATAAAAGAAGTAAAAAAGGCTCCTGTACTCATCGTTACCAATGCCACAGACACATTGGAAACTTTGATCGCTTTAAAAAAAGTAATCCAATGAAGTGCTATTAAAATTCCTGATAAAAAAAACTTCAAAAAAGTTTTCTTACTTAAGGAAAATGACTGCTTTTTGTAGATGAAATAGAGAGCAATAAAAACAGATGCCAATAGCATTCTATACCAAACTAAAGGGATGGCATCAATGGTAATGAGTTTTCCAAGAATGGCAGTAAACCCCCAAATAAAAACTATGAAATGTAGTTGAAAATAGTACTTTAAATTACTTTTTTGCATTTAAATAAAGGTATAGCGCTAATATTCCAAAGACAAAATTTGGAATCCAAACATACAATAATGAATTAGCACCCGCCACAGCTCCTAACACCTCTGCAACTTTTAAAAAGAAAACATAGACAAACATGATGGCAACACCAATCCCTAAATTAACTCCAATACCTCCTCTTTTTTTCTTAAATGTCAAAGCAACAGCTATGATCGTAAGTATGTAAGACGAAATTGGCAAACTGGTTCTTTTATGAAACTCAACCAAATGAGCATTTAAATTTTTCACCCCTCTTTTTTGAGAAATTTTAATAAATTCCGTGAGTTCATTTGAAGGCATTTCTTGAGCCAATGCCGACTTATATAAGAAATCTTTAGGAGTAAATCCAAAGACAGTATCCAAATTTATTCCTGTATAAATACTATCCTTGTCCTTATAAATTTTTCTAAATTTATATCTGGTCAATCGAAACAAACTGTCCTTGGAATTCCAACGAATGTTGTCTGCTGTTAATTTTTGATCAAGTTCTATCCCTTTGTAATTTTCAATAGAAAAAAAACTTCCTTGATTAGATTTATAACTATAGCTTTTGATATACATATAGGTACTATCGTTCAATTGTAAGCTAAAATTGTCAACGATATGATCCTTCCATCGTTGTTTCTTTAAAAATTCTTTTTCAAATTGTTTTCTTTCTTTACTACTGCTAGGAACCACAAAATGATTCATCCCTAAAGCAAAAATAGTGATCAATGATGCACCAATCATATAAGGAAACAAAAACCTTGTAAATGAAATTCTAGCATTGATCATCGCAACAATTTCTGTATTCTTTGAAAGTTTTGATGTAAAAAGGATTACCGCTATAAACAATGCCAATGGCATGAATGTATTGGTATAATAGATGGTGAAGTTTTTGTAGTATTGATCTATGATTTGACCCACTCCCAGATCGGCATGAGATAAAAATTTATCGACATTTTGAGAAATATCAATAGCAATGGCTATGGGGATCAAAATAAGTAAGGTAAACAAAAAGGTTACCAGATATCTTTTTAATATGTACCAATCTAATTTTTTCACTATAATCTTTTATTCATCTGTTTGACCATTTGATCCTTCCAAACAGCAAAATCACCTTCAATAATATGTTTTCGGGCTTCTCTTGTAAGCCAAAGATAAAAACCTAAATTGTGAATTGAAGCAATTTGTTTTCCTAACAATTCTTTGGAGGCGAATAAATGCCTTACATAAGCTTTGCTGTATAAGGTATCAACAAAGGTAATTCCCATGTCATCAATGGCTGAAAAATCATTTTCCCATTTTTTATTTTTGATATTGATGGTTCCATGAGCCGTAAATAATAATCCATTCCTAGCATTCCTAGTGGGCATTACACAATCAAACATATCCACCCCTAAAGCAATATTTTCCAAAATATTGATGGGAGTTCCTACCCCCATTAAATATCTCGGTTTATCTTCTGGAAGAATTTCGCATACAATTTCTGACATTTTATACAATTCTTCAGCAGGTTCTCCAACAGACAATCCACCAATGGCATTCCCTTCTGCCTCTACCGAGGCAATAAATTCGGCAGATTGTTTACGTAAATCTTTATAAGTACTCCCCTGAACAATTGGAAAAAAAGTTTGTTCATAATCATATTTTAAAGGAGTTTTTTCTAAATGTTTGATGCATCTTTTTAACCATCGGTGCGTCATATGCATGGATCTTTTCGCATAATGATAATCACAAGGATAGGGTGTGCATTCGTCAAAGGCCATGATGATATCTGCCCCGATACTTCGTTGAATTTCCATCACATTTTCTGGGGTAAAGAAATGCATGGATCCATCAATATGACTCTTAAACTTTACTCCCTCTTCTTTTATTTTTCTTCTTCCAGACAAAGAATATACTTGGTATCCTCCACTATCAGTTAAGATATTTCGATCCCAATTGATAAATTTATGCAGTCCGCCAGCTTGTTCAATGATATCAATCTGAGGTCTGAGGTATAAGTGGTAAGTATTTCCGAGTATGATATCAGGATTGATCTCGTTTTTTAATTCAGTTTGATGAATCCCCTTGACAGTTCCCATGGTCCCAACTGGCATAAAAATCGGAGTTTCTATCACACCATGATCTGTGGTGATTTTTCCGGCTCTTGCTTTGGATTTTGGGTCTTGATTTTTAAGTTCAAATTTCATTGAAGGCAAAGATACATAAATCGATAAATGACCTGTTGTAAAAGGTACTTAAGATTTTTTATTTTTTTTTCGATTTCTTCCAAAATACTTTTTTTTGTGCTTGTCGATGGATGCCTCTGCTGTTTTTGAAGAATCAGAAATCAACTGATGAATGATGGCTATTTCTTTTTGAGTAAGCTCTCTCCAATCTCCATATTTTAATCCCGCTAGAGTAACATTCATAATTCTCGTGCGTTTTAACTTGGTAACATGATAGTCTAGATACTCACACATGCGTCTGATCTGACGATTCAATCCTTGAGTCAAAATGATTTTAAAAACGTACTGACTTATTTTCTCGACAGTACATGATTGTGTAACGGTCCCTAAAATGGGAATCCCATTGCTCATTTTATTGATGAATTCATCCGTAATTATTTTATCGACAGTAACGATGTATTCTTTCTCATGTTGATTTCCTGCTCGTAAAATTTTGTTGACAATGTCCCCGTCATTGGTCAGAAAAATAAGTCCCTCAGAGGGTTTATCTAATCGACCTACAGGAAATAATCGCTCTGGATAATTGATGTAGCGAACAATGTTTTTTTTCTCTTTAGAATCTGTAGTAGAAACAATGCCAACAGGCTTATAAAGGGCTATATAACGTGTTTTGGGCCTCGATTTCAAAGGACGACCATCAATTCGAACATCGTCCCCTTCAACCACACGATTTCCAAGTTTTGTAGGGTTTCCATTGATGGTAACTCTTCCTTCTACAATTAATTTTTCTGCTTCTCTTCTAGAACAAATTCCTGTAGCACTGATAAATTTATTGAGATTAATTGAATTTTGATTGTGTGACAAATTTCTATAGGATTATGGTTCTAAATGTAAGATTAATTCTTGGAGTAAAGACTTTTTTGGTCGTAGGAAGTTTGTGCAACCAATTTCTTTGAGTGGTTCCTTTCATGACCAACAAGCTTCCATTTTCCAGAAAAATATCAACTTTTTGTTTATTTTTTTTGTGTTTGAATGAAAATTTACGCGCTGTCCCTAAAGTTAGCGAGGCGATGGCTCCATTAGGTAACAATGTTTTTTCATCATCACTATGCCAACCCATTCCTTCCTCACCTGAATGATATAAATTCAACAAACAAGAGTTATACGAGGTTTCAGAAATTTCTTCTATTTTTTGTTTCAGATCAATTAATGTTGAATTCCAGAGATGGGCTTTTTTGGTGATTCCTGAATAGGTGTACTGATACTCTTGATCTCCAAACCAAGCCACCTTTCGTTTGGTGATGTATTCTTTTCCAAAAACAATGGCCTTATCATTCTTCCAAGGAATTTCTTCTAATAATTTTTGATAATAAAAGTGACTTTCTTCCACATTCAAAATTTTACCATGATAGAAAACTTCTCCATCATACGGGAGGATATTTTGTATGATTTGTTCGTTAAAAAGATCCATGGAATAAAAATATAATTGAAATGTATTTTATGTCGGGTTTTAAAGCCCACACACCAATAATATCAATTTTGTAACAATATAATACTGTATTAGTTAAAGAAAGAATCTACAAATTCAAATTTATTAAAAACTTGTAAATCATCAATACCCTCACCAACCCCTATATACTTAACTGGAATTTGAAATTGATCTGAAATCCCAATGACAACACCACCTTTGGCGGTACCATCAAGTTTGGTGACGGCCAGAGATGTAACCTCAGTTGCTAATGTAAATTGCTTGGCTTGTTCAAAAGCATTTTGACCCGTAGATCCATCAATAACCAACAAAACATCATGAGGGGCATCTGCAACTACTTTTTGCATGACACGTTTAATTTTGGTCAACTCATTCATTAAATTGACCTTGTTGTGTAATCGACCCGCTGTATCAATAATGACAACATCAGCATTTTGTGAAACAGCAGAGGTTAGTGTATCAAAAGCTACAGAGGCAGGATCAGAACCCATTTTTTGACGAACTATCGGAACATTTGTTCTGTCTGCCCATACTTGAAGTTGATCAATTGCAGCCGCTCTAAATGTATCTGCAGCTCCTAAAACAACTTTCAAACCATTCTTTTTAAATTGAGAAGCCAATTTACCAATGGTGGTCGTTTTTCCAACTCCATTAACTCCAACGACCATTAAAACATAGGGTTTTTGATCAGAAGAAATTGTAAAATCTTCTTCATTACCAAAATGAGTTTCTGATAGTAAACCAGCAATTTCCTCTCTTAAAATTACATTCAGTTCTTCAGTCCCTAGATATTTATCTTTTGAAACTCTTGCTTCTATCCTCTCAATAATTTTAAGAGTTGTATCTACTCCTACGTCAGAGGAAATCAATACTTCTTCTAGATGATCCAAAACATCATCATCAACTTTAGATTTACCAGCAATGACTTTCGATAATTTATTAAAAAAAGTAGATTTCGATTTTTCCAAACCTTTATCTAATGTTTCTTTTTTTTCTTTTGAAAATATCTTCTTAAAAAAACTCATTTGTTATTCTGTATAATTAGGCATTTCAAATTTAACCAAATTTCACTCCATAAAAAAAGCTATTTCCTAAATAGAAAATAGCTTGTATTAAAATGTGTTAAGTAAGCTTATTTTTTTGCTAAAAATTCGTTTACTTTAGAAGGGTCCATGATCGATTCAACAAAGGTATAAGCTCCTGTTTTTGGTGATTTTACCATTTTGATTGCTTTTGTCAATCTTTTTGATCCTGTCTGTAACGATGCTACTGATTTCTTTGCCATGACCTATACTATTTAATTTCTTTGTGAATTGTCATTTTTTTCAAAATAGGATTGAACTTCTTAATTTCAATTCTATCTGGAGTATTTTTCTTATTCTTTGTTGTAATATATCTAGAAGTTCCTGGTTTTCCAGTAGCTTTATGTTCTGTACATTCTAGGATTACCTGAACTCTGTTTCCTTTTTTTGCCATCTCTATATTCTTTACTGGAAAATTACTTCGTTAAAAAACCTTTTGCTCTAGCTTCTTTAATGACAGCAGAAATTCCTTTTTTATTAATGTTTTTAAGTGCAGAAGCAGATACTTTTAAAGTAATCCATTTGTCTTCTTCTGGAATGTAAAAACGCTTCGTCATTAGATTCGCATTAAACTTTCTTTTCGTTCTGTTCAAGGCATGAGAAACGTTGTTCCCTACCATTGCTTTTTTTCCTGTTAACTGACAAACTCTTGACATCTTCTTTGCGTTTTAGTTGTTTTCTTTAAACGAGGTGCAAATCTACGATTTTTTTTAAATTCCCACAAAAACAATTTTGTTATTTTTTTATTTCCTGAGCAAGCAATTCTAAAGACTTATTTACGGTTCTATTAATTACTTTTTCTCTAGGTTGACCAAAGTTAAATTCTTCTACACGTATTCCCTGATCTGATGCTATGGCGATAAAAACTACACCAACTGATGCATCTGTATTGTCCGTCGTTGGTCCAGCATTACCCGTTACTGCTATCGCATAATCAGATTTCATTTTTTTCTTAGCTGATAATGCCATCTGACAGACAACTTGAGAACTAACAACTGAATGTTTTTGAATTATCGAGGGTGAAACCTCTAATAATTTTTGCTTCATTTCAGAGGAATATGCTACAAAACTTCCTTTAAAATAACTTGAAGATCCTGCAATTGAAACAATCGTTGCAGCGATTTTACCTCCTGTCACACTTTCAGCAGTGCAAAGAGTTTTTTTGTTTTCTTTCAAAAGATGACCAATGTGTTTCTCAATACTAACACCACTTTCTGTCCCTGTAATAATATCTGATAATAATACATACAAGGCTTTCAATTCCTTTTCTAGGGATTGTTCAAGAATTTCTTTATGACTTCCCTTGGCAGTCAAACGTAAACGAACTCTACCAAAAGAGGGCAAATATGCTAACTTAATAAAACTCGGTAAATTCTCTTGCCAGTCTTCAATTCTTTCTGCAATGATACTTTCTCCTTGGCCATAGGTCAATATGGTTTTATGAATGATAAAAGGAAGTTTGAATTGTTTTTGAATTCTTGGAATCACTTCGTATTTCATCAAACCTTTCATTTCATAGGGCACACCGGGCATCGAAACGAAGACGGTATTATTTTCGTAAAACCACATTCCAGGTGCAGTTCCAAGGCGATTCATTAGCATGGTTGCTTTGGAGGGAAGTTGAGCTTGGAATTGTTGCACTTTATTGTAAGGGATGTTGTACTTTTTAAACATTCTTTGAATATTCTCAGTTACTTCTGGATATTCAATAATGTTTTGATCGTTGAAATATTGAGCAATTGTTTTTTTTGTGATGTCATCTTTTGTAGGACCAAGTCCACCGGTAATGATAACGATATCGACTCTATTTTCTGCTTCTTTTAATGCATTTAAAATGTGCTGCTTATCATCTTGAATGGTTGTAATCTGATACACAGAAACTCCAATTTTGTTAAGTTGTTCACCAATCCATTGAGAATTGGTATCTGTTGTCTGTCCAATGAGTATTTCATCACCAATTGTTATGACTTCTGCATTCATAAACTCTTATATAAAAAGTTATTTTACTTTAATTTCAAGTGCTTTAAAATCTTTGATCATTCCAATCAAAACATCATTTTCTTTTACTTTACCAACTCCAGCAGGGGTCCCCGTAAAAATAATATCTCCTTTTTTTAAAGTAAAATATTGGGAAACATAACTGATTAACTCATCAATCTTCCAAAGCATTGCCTTGGTGTTTCCATCCTGAACAATCTCATTATTTTTCAACAATTGGAAAGATAGATTTTCTAAATCAAAGTTAGATTTTGAGTAAAATTGCCCAATTACAGCGCTTCCATCAAAAGCTTTTGCTTTTTCCCAAGGCAAGCCTTTCTCTTTACACTGTTGTTGAATGTCTCTGGCAGTAAAATCAATTCCTAAACCTATTTCATCGTAATACTTGTGAGCAAATTTAGTGGCAATGTGTTTTCCTACTTTGTTAATTTTTATCAATACTTCAACTTCATAATGAATGTCTTCTGAAAATGGAGGAATAAAAAATGGATTATTTTTTGGTAAAATTGAAGAATCTGGTTTTAAGAAAACAACGGGATTTGAAGGTCTTTCATTTGAAAGTTCTTCTATATGTTTGGCATAATTTCTACCGATACAGATGATTTTCATAATAATGTTTATTGATTAGTGATTCTTGTCTTAACCTAAGGAATCCATTTTTTTGGAAAATTAGGTGTTCTTTTTTCTAAAAACGCATCTCTCCCCTCCTTGGCTTCATCTGTCATGTATGCCAGACGTGTAGCCTCTCCTGCAAATACTTGCTGACCAACCATTCCATCGTCTGTTAAATTCATTGCAAATTTTAGCATTTTAATTGAGGTTGGGGATTTTGCTAAGATCTCCTGTGCCCACTGATAAGCAGTACTTTCTAATTCTTCGTGAGGTATGACAGCATTCACCATTCCCATTTCATAGGCTTCTTGTGCTGAGTAATTTCTTCCTAAAAAGAAGATCTCTCTTGCTTTTTTTTGCCCTACCATTTTTGCTAAATATGCAGAACCATATCCTCCATCAAAAGAGGTTACATCAGCATCCGTTTGCTTAAAAATAGCATGTTCTTTTGAGGCCAATGTTAAATCACATACCACATGTAAACTGTGACCTCCTCCTACTGCCCAACCAGGAACAACAGCGATTACAGCTTTTGGCATAAACCTTATCAAACGTTGAACTTCTAAAATATTCAAACGATGATACCCATCATCACCTACATATCCTTGGTGGCCTCTAGATTTTTGATCTCCTCCGGAGCAAAATGAATACACCCCATCTTTTGTTGAGGGGCCTTCAGCTGACAATAATACTACCCCAATTGAGGTGTCTTCTCCTGCATCATAAAAGGCGTCATACAATTCACTGGTTGTTTTAGGTCTAAAAGCATTTCTAACATTGGGCCTATTGAAAGCGATTCTCGCTACACCATTTGACTTGGAATAGGTAATATCTTCGTACTCTTTGGCAACTATCCAATTCGGTTTTTTCATACTGATAAATTTTATCCTTTCTGAACATTCACAGAAAAGATATGTTGTTCACACAAAAATAAAACATTCCAAACGGTAAAAGTCATATTGAATCAATTATTATTTTCTCGTACTTCAAAAACTTCTATCTTTAACAAAAAATGATTCATTCATGCTAAGAACTTCTCTCTTACTTTTAATACTCATTCCCATATCGTCAATATTTGGTCAAAAAATAATTCATAAAACATATAATTCTATTGAATTAAATGATCAAAGAAAAATATCTATTTATCTACCTAAAAGCTATGATAAAGATTCGATTTCAAATTTTCCTTTGGCCATTGTTTTGGATGGACATAAATTGTTTGATTTGTATGTTGGAACTTCCAACTATTATTCCTACCAAGACGATGCACCTGAGCAAATTGTGGTGGGTATAGACATGGAGAATAACAGAATTAATGATGCGGGTTACAATTTAACAACGAGCAATTTAACAGCAGATTCACAAAAATTTTACCGATTTATTAGAGATGAATTGATTCCTTATGTTGAAGCAAATTTTAAAACCTCTCCATTTTTATCGATTGTTGGAGAAAATTTAACGGCCTACTTTATTACGCATTTTTTAAAAGAAAAGTATCCAATTTTTAACGCATACATTTGTTTAAATCCTTCTTTATCTCAAGACATCATCACTCAAATTCAGTCCTATAAGATTGAAGATTTAGAAAGTGAAGACAATACCTTCTATTTCTACATTTCAGGAAATCCAAATAACAGTGAGAAAAAAAATAAGAAAATCAAAACTTTTGGAGATTTCATGAAGTCTTATGAAGTATCAAATTTCAATGTTGTTTATGATGAATTTTTAACCTCTCCCAGTTCCTCAGTTCTCGGTGAAGGAATGTCTAGAGCTTTTGCAAAAGTTTTTGAAATTTACAAAGGGATTACAAAAGAAGAATTCGATACAAAAATTAAAAATTTGAGTCCCCCGGATGCCATTGCTTATTTGGAAATAAAATACTTAGACATTGAATTTTTATTTGGCTCCAATATTGGCATTAGAAAAGCAGACGTTTTTGCAATCGAGGACATCATAATCGACAAGGAAAATGGTGATTATTTGATTGATTTTGGAAAGATGATTTTAAAACTATATCCAAGCTCTGAAATGGGGCATTATTATATTGGTAAATATTATGAAACAGGTAAAGATTACAAGTCAGCCTTAAAACAATATCGATTAGGCTATGGTAAAATGAATCCTGAAGACCCAAATGCTGATTTGTTTTATGAAAATATTGAACGCTTGGTCAACAGAAGAAACTAAATTAGTTCAACTCCGTTTTATCTTTGTGCAAAATCACTTTTTTCTCCCGATACAAAGCACCCAGTGCTCTTTTAAATGCCTTTTTACTCATCTGTAAATGAAACTTGATCGCAGCTGGTGAACTTTTATCGGTAAGCATCATCACACCATTATTTTGTTTCATTAGATGCAAAATTTTTGATTTATCATCTCCAATGGTATTGAGATATCCCAAAGGCCTGAGAGAAATGTCAATTTTTTGATCTTCTCGTATATTTTTTATGTATCCAATGGTTTTAGTTCCTTCTTCTAAATCAGAAAAAACTTCATTCTTGTAAACTAGGCCTTCAAAAGATTCTTCAATTAAAACAGTAAAACCTAGAGTCGTTTCTTTACCTATAATTACATCAACCTTTTGTCCGATTTCTAAATTCAATTTTCTTATTTTAAATGATTAATATATTCCTTTAAAACCAGATCATTTTGATCGCTGGGGGTAAAAATCTCAATCAATCTGGGCTTCGCTGTATCCTCGAAAAAAGAAGCTAATCCCTCTTTGAGACTCTTACTATCTGAAGCAGTAAAGTATTCAAATCCAAACATTTGACACAAATGCTCAGCGGTTAATGTGTGAGGTGTTTCAAAATATGGAAGTGCATTTGATTTTTTAGGTCCTGGTATAATTTTAAAAATTCCACCACCAGAATTATTGACTAAAATGATTCTGAAACTATTTGGAATATAAGAATTCCATAAAGCATTGCTGTCATAGAAAAAACTCAAATCTCCAGTAATTAATGTTGTTCTTTTTTTCGATGCGTAGGCTGCTCCAATAGCAGTGCTTGTACTTCCATCAATTCCACTTGTACCTCGATTGCAGGATATTGTAATTGATTTATCTAAAAGAAACAACTGAGAGTAACGAATGATGGAACTATTGCTAAACTGAACTTCAGAGTTCTTGGGGATTTTCTCCAAAATATTTTGAAACACTTTCAAATCTGAAAAGGGTGCTTCATTTAAAAATTGATTGTGTTTTTCTCTGATCCTATTTTTATAAGTTGTCCAAGTAGCTTCATAAGCACTATCAATATCATAGTTAACAAGTTGACAAAATTTATCAAAAAATGTGAGACTGTTTTCTCGAAGATGCTTGCTTAGAACATGGTAGGTGTCAAAAGCTCTTAATTCATTGACATGCCAGTGTTCTTTAGGTGAATATTCACGTAGAAATTTTTTAATTTTTTTAGATACAATCAATCCGCCAAATGTTAAAAGAATATCGGGTTGAAGTGATTCAAATTCTTGATCGGTCAAATTAAAAATTAGATTGTCTATTGAATTTACAAATCGTTCATTGTGCAAATTTGATGTGGTTTCAGTCAATACCAAAACTGAGGGATCGTCAGCAACTTTATCTAACAGTTCTTCCAATTCGGAACTAGGGCTATGAACCCCAACTAGAATCATTTTTTTCTTTGAAGCATTCCATAATCTAGCAAGAGATTCGTAATCGATCGTCTCTGCATTGGAGGGGACTTCAATGGAAAATTGAAAATCATCCATTGTCTCCACAGTTTCATACAATGGTTCATCAAATGGAGCGTTGATATGAATCGGACCTTTTACATTTTTAAGTAAGGAAAATCCATTTGACAACGATGAAAGGGTTCTTTGTAAATCATTTTCTTTAAGGTTGGCATTGTATAAAATATGATTCTGAAAGATGTTTTCTTGACGTATGGTTTGACCATCACCAATATCAATCAAATGTGAGGGTCTATCTGCAGAAATAACCACGAGTGGTATTTGACTGTAATATGCCTCTGCCACTGCAGGATAATAATTTAACAATGCGGATCCTGAAGTACAAACCAACGCAACAGGTTGCTGTGTTTGTTGTGCAATTCCTAAAGCAAAAAAAGCAGCACACCGTTCATCTACAATACTCAGAGTTTTGAAATCTGCATGATTTGTAAAACCGATGGTCAAAGGAGCATTTCTTGAACCAGGTGAAATCACAACAGTTTGTATTTCAAATTGATGACAAGCTGAGACGATTACTTGAGCTAATTTTTTCTTTGGATACATTAACAGTAAAAGATCATAAGTAAAAATGCAAAGTTAGGGTTTCAAAAGGACATTCGAACAAAAAAAAAGTCAGAATATAGCTGGATGTCCCCAACGATATTCTGACGATAAATATGATTGTTTGATTTGGTTCTTGTTAGTTGCCTTTTTTAAAATCTGCCAAAAACTTAGCCAATCCAATATCTGTTAAAGGGTGTTTTAACAATCCACTAATCGCACTTAATGGACCTGTCATTACATCAGCTCCTATTTTTGCACAGTCAATGATGTGCATCGTATGACGAACTGACGCCGCTAAAATTTCGGTTTCAAACGAATAGTTATCGTAAATCTCTCTGATCTCAGAAATTAAATTGAGGCCGTCAGTAGAAATATCATCCAAACGACCAATAAATGGAGAAACATATGTTGCTCCTGCCTTGGCTGCTAACAATGCTTGTCCAGCAGAAAAAACTAGGGTTACATTGGTTTTAATCCCCTTGTCAGAAAAGTATTTACAAGCCTTCACACCATCAGCAATCATTGGAAGTTTTACAACGATTTGAGGATCTAGAGCTGCCAATGCTTCTCCTTCTCTGACCATTCCGTCATAATCAGTGGAAATCACCTCTGCAGAGACATCACCATCTACCAACTCACAAATGGCTTGGTAATGATTTAGAATGTTGGCTTCACCAGTTATTCCCTCTTTTGCCATCAAAGATGGATTGGTGGTTACTCCATCCAAAACTCCCAGTGCTTGTGCTTCCTTAATCTGCTCTAAATTGGCGGTATCTATAAAAAATTTCATTGTTATTTGTTTAGTTATAATTTGTAATGATTCATTAATAGTTTTTCGTATGCTTTACTCGGTAATAATCTTTTCAAAATTATGGAAAATTTTTCCATGAATACACCAACCTTATGATGAACTTTTGGTTGATTTGAATGAATGATTTTGTAAATTTTTTCAGCTATTTTGACAGGAGATAATCCTGAGTCTACATGTGAGTCCATCAAATTTAAATTCATTTGATAGTTCTTCTTATAGGGAGAATTTTCAAACACAGGTGTATGATACCTACCTGCAGCAATGTTCGTAGCAATGTCTCCAGGAGCGATGGTTGTGATGTTGATCCCAAATTCTTTTACTTCCATTCTGATGGCCTCAGATATCAAATCCAAAGCTCCTTTGGTTGCAGAGTAGACCCCCCGGTAAGGAAGACCCATATAACCTGCTATGGAAGTAATATTGATGATGATTCCTGATTGTTGATTGCGCATATGTGGCAATACTGCTTTCATGACATCAATGGCTCCAAAAAAATTTGTATTAAATACCTTTTTCATCTCTTCAGAAGGGGTTTCCTCAATAGGACCCGTTATTCCCATACCTGCATTGTTCACTAAAACATCAATTCTTCCTTCTTTTGCTATGATAGAATCTATTGCTTTTTGTATGGAATCTGCTTGGGTAACATCCAAAGCAACCATCGAATAAGAATCATGATCACTGTGTTTTGGATTTCGACCTGTTCCGTAAACAATGAAGTTTTTTTTGGATAAAAATTCAGCAGATGATTTTCCAATTCCAGAGGTAGCTCCTGTAATTAAAACAACTTTAGACATGAAAGGGTTTCGTGTTTAATTGGTAAACAAATATCTGAAAAGAAAACGTGAATCATTCATAAATTTAGTGCTAGATATTAACAGACTTATGAATACAAAAAAATCAATGAAATAGATCATTGTATCGCATAAAAAAAGGCAAGCTACCTACATCACACTGCTACAACCAAGTACTCTTGCTGCGTTCCCGCCCTGGGAGATTCCGAGGGAGCTAGTTGTGTAGAACTTGCCACTGCAAATCTACAACCAATTTTTATCTTAACAAATGAAAGTTTGTCATTTTTTAGTGTAACGAATGTACCTTATTGCAGACGAATCAAGTAAATTTTTTAATTATATATCTAAACTAATTCTATATTTGTAATAACTAACTAAAATTTAACACATGGACAATCAAATTTCAAGCAAAAACATCATGATAAACTACGGGGTTTATCTGGCTGTAGCCTCTATTTTAGTCAATTTAATCTTTTATGCTACCGGAACATTAATTAGCTTAGGCTGGCTTATCGGTATCATAGGTATTTTACTAATGATAGGAGTTATCACTTTCGGAATTAAAAAATATAAAGAAGTAAACAATGGCATTCTTTCTTGGGGACAAGCTGTGAAAATTGGTATTGGAATTTCTATTATAGCTGGTTTAATTGGTGTTATCTACGGATTTATTTTTAACAACTACATTGATCCAACAATGCAAGAGCAAATCATGGAAATCCAAAGACAGGCTTGGGCAGATGCAAATTTGACTTCTGAACAAATTGAGGCAGCAGAGGAAATGGCAAAAAGTTTTTCATCTCCTGCTATATCATCCGCTATTCAAATTGTCGCTTCAGCATTTTTTGGTTTTGTAATTTCAGCCATTGCAGGAGCGGTCATGAAAAAAACTGAAGGAGACGAGTACTAGAAATTATTGTAGTGTAAAGAATATGATTAACTTTGCACTATAAACTATCACTTTATGGATATATCGGTAGTCATACCTTTATTAAACGAAGAAGAATCTTTACAAGAATTATATGATTGGATTGCATCAGTGATGCAGTCCAATCAGTTTTTATATGAAGTGATTTTTATTGATGACGGAAGCACCGATACTTCATGGAAAATCATTCAAGAGATTTCTAAGAAATATAGGGCCGTAAAAGGAATTCGTTTTCAAAAAAACTTTGGAAAATCTCAGGCTTTAGATGCAGGATTTAAAATTGCAAATGGGAAAGTAGTCATTACAATGGATGCAGATTTACAAGACAGTCCTGATGAAATTCCAGAACTGTATCGATTGATTGCTGAAGAAGATTTTGATCTAGTTTCTGGTTGGAAAAAGAAACGTTACGACAATGTCATCGCAAAAAACATCCCGTCAAAATTATTCAACTGGGCTGCAAGAAGAACTTCCGGACTGCAATTACATGATTTTAATTGCGGATTAAAAGCCTACAAAAACAAGGTAATTAAAACAATTAAAGTACGAGGCGAAATGCATCGTTATATCCCTGTTTTAGCAAAAAATAAAGGATTTACAAAAATTGGAGAAAAAGTGGTTCAACACCAAGCTAGAAAATACGGTAAAACTAAATTTGGAATGGATCGATTTATCAATGGATTTTTAGATCTAATCACGATTTCTTTCCTCTCTAAGTTTGGAAAAAGACCGATGCATTTTTTTGGTCTTTTAGGAACGCTCATGTTTATCTTTGGTTTGATCTCAGCTGGTTATCTTGGCATCACAAAACTTTATAAATTATCTCAAGGAATTAAATCCATCTTAATTACTGATAACCCCTGGTTTTATATAGCCTTGGTTAGTATGATATTAGGAACTCAATTGTTTCTAGCTGGCTTTGTGGGGGAACTTATATTAAAAACGAAAGAAGAAAAAAACAATTACACAATAAAGGAAAAGATTGAACACTGATCATTTTCACAATTAGACACGTTAAAATAGCAATGAATAATATTGAAGACAAAGCACAAAAGTGGCTTACAAACACCTTCGACTCAGAAACACAAAGAGAAATACAACAATTACTTGATACAAAATCAAGTGATTTAACCGATAGATTTTATAAAGATTTAGAGTTTGGTACCGGCGGTATGCGAGGTATGATGGGTGCTGGAACGAATAGAATCAACAAATATACACTAGGGAAAGCAACTCAAGGATTGAGCAATTATTTGCTAAAATCTTTCCCTAACGAAAAATTGAAAGTTGCCATTGCTTATGATTGTAGACACAATAGCCATCTTTTTTCGAGAATTGTTGCTGAAGTACTCTCTGCCAACAACATTCAGGTTTTTGTCTTTGAAGATCTTCGTCCAACTCCAGAATTGTCATTTGCTGTTGACCATTTGAATTGTCATGCTGGAATTGTATTAACTGCATCACACAATCCACCAGAATACAATGGGTACAAAGTATATTGGTCTGATGGTGGGCAAATTGTTCCTCCACAAGACAAAAACATCATTAATGAAGTAAATTCATTGGAATTTTCTGACATCAAATTCAATGCAAAACCAGAATTGATCTCTGAAATTGGTGCTGAAGTTGACGAAGCCTTCTGGAAAGCCTCCATTGAAAACGGAACTTTCGATGTCAAAGGAAGAGAAGATTTAAAAATTGTATTTACTTCGTTACATGGGACTTCCATCAAACTCATTCCTGAAGTTTTAAAAAGAGCGGGATACTCTCAAGTACATTTGATAAAAGAACAAGAAACTCCTGATGGAGATTTCCCAACGGTAGCATCTCCTAACCCTGAAGAACCTGAGGCTTTAGAAATGGCAACAAATCTTGCCAAAAAAATTGGAGCTGATATTGTTTTGGGAACCGATCCAGACAGTGATAGAATTGGGATAGCAGTTAGAGATACTGAGGGAGAAATGAAATTGTTAAATGGAAATCAAGCCATGGTAGTAATGACAGATTTCTTGATCAATCAATGGAAAGAAAAAGGAAGAATCAATGGAAAACAATTTGTTGGTACTACAATCGTTTCAACTAATATGGTTCATGATATTGCCAAAAGCTATGGAGTAGAAACTAAAATTGGATTGACAGGATTTAAGTGGATTGCTAAAATGATTTTAGATTTCCCTGAACTCAATTTTATTGGTGGCGGTGAAGAAAGTTTTGGATATATGGTAGGAGATTTTGTAAGGGATAAAGATGCGGTAACCTCCGCATTATTGGCATGTGAAATTGCTGCCAATGCAAAAGAAAATGGTAGTTCTTTTTACGAGGAATTGCTAAATCTTTACGTAAAACATCAATTCTATAAAGAAAAATTAGTTTCATTTGTTAAAAAAGGAATGGATGGAGCTGAGCAAATCAAACAAATAATGATAGATTTACGTAAAAATCCTTTGACCCACATTGATGGTTCAAAAGTTACTTTTGTAAATGACTATCTATCTTCGGTAGAATTAAACATGAAGACAGGTGAAGAAAAAAATATTGACTTGCCTAAATCCAATGTACTGATTTATCATACAGAGGATGGAACTAAAGTCGCTGCAAGACCTAGTGGAACTGAACCTAAAATTAAATTTTATTTTAGTGTTCAATCTTCTCTGGACTCAAAATCAAATGCTGCTCAGAAGGAAAAAGAATTGGATGCAAAAATTGATAGAATCATCACTGAAATGGCCATTTAATGATTTATTTTAAAAAAATATTACGATACGCAAAGCCCTACAAGAGATTTGCCTTTCTGAATGTTTTTTTCAACATCTTATATGCCATCTTCTCTGCCCTGTCATTTTATGTATTGATGCCTTTATTACAAGTCATCTTTGGAGAGGATCAAAACAAAACAGTCAAAGAACCAATTTATAATGGATTTACCTCTCTAGGTGAATTCATGAACGATTACTTTAGTTACTACATGGTGAGTAAAGTTGGAGACGATCAAGAAAAAAAATTATTGATTGTCATTGGTTTAATATTGGTTGTGATCATCTTAAAAAATATTTTTAGTTATTTAGGATTTTATGCCATTACATTTCTTAAAAATGGTGTCTTAAAAGATATTCGAAACGATTTATATCAGAAAACCATTTCATTGCCCATTTCTTTTTTTTCTGAGAAAAAGAAAGGAGATATCATGGCAAGAATTGGTCCTGACGTAATTGAAGTCCACTACTCTTTTCTTTCAATATTGGAGTTGATATTTAGAGATCCTATCATGATCATTGTCACCATAATATCAATGTTAGCAATCAGTGTTAAATTGACAATTTTTATTTTCATTTTTGTTCCTATTGCTGGTTTTGTAATCAATATTCTTGGAAAGAATCTGAAGAAAACCTCTGATAAAACACAAAAAGAACAAGGGTATTTTTTATCTCTATTGGAAGAAACCTTGTCTGGATTAAGAATCATTAAAGGATTCAATGCTGAAAAAATATTCAATACAAAATTTTATGATTCTTCCAACCGGTTTGAAAAACTAATGAACAAGCTTCTCACTAGAACACAGCTTGCTGCTCCAGTGAGTGAAATTTTAGGAATCCTTGTTTTTTGTGTTTTGATATGGTATGGTGGAACATTGGTATTGGTAGAAAAATCGATTCCACCATCTGCTTTTATTCCTTTTTTAGGGTTTGCCTACAACATCATAACCCCAGCTAAGTCAATTTCAAAAGCAAGCTTTACCATCAAAAAAGGAAATGCTGCCGCTGAGAGAATCTTGGAAATTCTTGAAACAGAAGACCCCTTAAAAGATGGACCGAATTCAATTGATAAAACAAATTTTACCGATGAAATTGAATTTAAAAATATCTCTTTCAAATATGAAAACGATGCGGTGTTGAAGAATTTTTCATTGAAAATTCCTAAAGGAAAATCAGTTGCTTTGGTAGGGCAATCTGGAAGTGGTAAATCAACTTTGGCCAATCTAGTTACTCGTTTTTACGATGTTAATGAAGGAAGTATCACCATTGATGGGACAAACATCAAAGACATCACCAAAAAATCCCTATTAAGTTTGATGGGAATAGTAACTCAAGATTCTATTTTATTCAATGATTCGGTTATTGAAAATATCAAGTTAGGAAAAAAAGAAGCTTCCAATGAAGAAGTTCAAGAAGCTGCAGAAATTGCGAATGCTTATGAGTTTATCAAAAATTTACCAAACCAATATGATACCCATATCGGTGATGGTGGAAACAAGTTATCTGGGGGGCAAAAACAACGAATCTCAATTGCCAGGGCTGTGATCAAAAATCCACCGATTATGATTTTAGACGAAGCAACATCAGCACTGGATACCGAGTCAGAACAATTAGTTCAATTGGCTTTAGAAAAAATGATGAAAAACAGAACTTCACTAGTCATAGCACATCGATTATCAACCATTCAAAATGCAGATAATATCGTGGTCATGAAAAAAGGAGAAATTGTTGAACAAGGGAAACACGACGAATTGTTAGAAAGAAAAGGAGAATATTATAAGTTGGTTTCGATGCAATCATTTGAATAATGATGAGAGAAAAATTAATATTCAATCTACTCTATAAATGGAAATATTTAATTGCAGTATTTCAATCTAAATTTACAAGAACTCAACCTACTCAAAATGTAACATCAATTACCTATGTTGCCAGAGAAAATGACAAAGATTGGATATTTGGCGCAAAAGTCAGAAGATTGGCTAGATTTTCTGATCTAAATGCGTCAGTTTACTTTCACAACCGTTTGAGAAATATTCCTGAATCTGATGGATATTTTTTTGTTTTTCATCAATATTTTTACAGAGCAATCCGTCACAATCCATCAATTCTAAACAAGAAAAACATCGTCATGTTTACACACCCTAATTGGACTTTTTCCTTTTCAAAAAGTCATGTGATTTGGTGTTTAAATAAAGCAGATAAAGTAATATGTTTAAATTCTTCTGTTCAAAAAGAATTGATCAAAGCAGGATTGCATTCAGACAAAACTGAATTGATCCATATCGCATCAGATCCGGAATTCTTTTATTCTCATGAACGAAAAACAGGATCTGTTGGATTTTGCAGTGCTTTCAGTGAACGAAAAAACCCTGAAATGGTGTACCAATTGGTAAAACATATGCCAAAGAGAGAATTTTTTATGATTGGTCGTTATTGGGAACAATATGAAAAGTATGATGAACTTATTTCATTTCCGAACTTTACCTATTTCAATAATGAAGAGTATCAAAAATATCCTGATTTATACAACGAGATAGACATCTTTATCTCCCCTTCTAAGCTAGAGGGTGGGCCTGTTCCAGTTTTGGAAGCGATGCTGTCAAATTGTTTCCCTATTGCATCCAAAACAGGATTCTGCCCTGATATTATTAAGCACGGAGTTAATGGATTTTTATTCAATACTGATGCAGATTATCAAACAGTAATGGATTTAATCCAACAAGCAGATGATAAAAAGTTAGATATAAGAGCCAGTGTTTTAAAATATTCTTGGGAATCTTGTTCTAAAAAAATTGATCAATTATTTGTTGAGTAATCATTCAACTTTGAGACCCAATTCTTTCCCTTTTTGAAGCATAAAATCAAATGAGGCATCATGTTCGTTTGGAATTTTCCCCTCAAGAATCGCTTCTTTAATAGCTTCTTTAAGCATCCCTATTTCACGACATGGTTTTAGATTGAATGTCTTCATAATTTCTTGTCCCGAGATTGGGGGTTGAAAATTTCGAATGTGATCTCTTTCCTCGACCTCTTTAATTTTTCTGCGAACTAATTCAAAATTTTTATGGTAACGTTTGAATTTTTTTGTGTTTTTAGTGGTAATATCCGCCTCGCAAAGAGTCATCAATGAGTCAATATCATCTCCAGAGTCAAATACCAATCTCCTAATTGCCGAATCTGAAACTTCTGAGGCTAAAACAATGGGTCTTGAGCTTAGTAAAACCATTTTTTGAACAAACTTCATCTTATTATTAAGCGGCATTTTTAGACGCTTAAATAATTTATACACCATTTTTGAACCTACAAATTCGTGAGAATGAAAAGTCCATCCTATTTTGGGATCAAAACGTTTTGTTGGAGCTTTACCAATATCATGCAACAAAGCAGCCCATCGCAACCATATGTCATTTGTGTTTTTTGATATATTATCAAGAACTTCTAATGTATGATAGAAATTATCTTTATGCTTTTGTCCTTCGACTTCGTCAACTCCTTTCAAAGCAATCAATTCTGGTAGAATTTTTTCTAATAAGTTGGTTTCATCCAACAACAGAAAACCAACAGATGGCTTATCAGAAGCAATAATCTTGTGCAATTCAACCACAATACGTTCTTTAGTAATGATAGACAATCGAGAGGCATTGACTTTGATAGATTTTAATGATTTTTCTTCAATTTGAAAACCTAATTGTGTGGCAAAACGAATGGCACGTAACATCCTCAAAGGATCATCTGAATAGGTAATATTGGGGTCTAAAGGAGTTCTAATGATCTTTTTTTGAATATCTAACAATCCATCAAAAGGATCTAGTAAGGTTCCAAAATCAACCTTATTTAGACTGATGGCCAAAGCATTGATGGTAAAATCTCTTCTATTTTGATCGTCTTCTAAACTCCCTGGTTCTACAGATGGATTTCGACTGTCCTCAGTATAAGATTCTTTTCTAGCACCTACAAATTCTAATTCCAAATCATTGTAACGTAGCATCGCGGTCCCAAAAGTTTTAAAAATCTGAACTTTTGGCTGGTTGGGTAATAGATTCGCAACTTGTTTAGCCAATTCAATACCACTTCCAATGGTGAGGATATCGATATCTTTAGCTTCTCCACGATTTAGAATAAAATCTCGGACAAATCCACCAATTACATAACTATTTACACCTAAGTTTACCGATGCTTTTGTAATGATGGAAAAAATATCTTCTGCTATTGCTTGTTTAAAATCCAATTTAAATATCTATTATGCTCTGATCACTTTGATTTCATCCCCTATTAATTTTAAGATAGTAGACGATTTATCTGTAATTTTTTCACGCTCCAAATTTACTACATAATCCACGCCTTCCAAAATGGCTTGACTTATTTCTGAAAAACAAGAGGGAGTAGGATTTCCACTGATATTTGCAGAGGTTGAGACAATGGGCCTCCCAAATTGATTGATCAATTGAATGCAAAACTCATGTTTTGGAATTCTAATTGCAACTGTATTGTCTGTAGCTATTGTATTTGAAGCCAATCCTTTAGGTTGATGATAGATTATAGTGGTTGGTTTTTTTGAAGTATTAATAATCTGAAGTGCTTTTGCAGGAATGTTAGAAATATAATTTTGTAACATCTCTAAGGAACTTACCAAAACAACCAAACTTTTACTTTCTTCTCTATTTTTAAGTTTAAAAATTTTTGAAACAGCATCTTTATTTGTAGCATCACATCCTAATCCCCATACTGTATCAGTAGGATATAAAATGGTTTTTCCTAAGGCTAATGTGTGGACAACATTTGAAATATCTTGATCCATAAACTACTTCTTCTTTTTGGCAACTGTCGCAAATTGCATGTAAAAAATATCTAATTGGCTGAATAAGAACAAGAGGTTAAATATCAATGCAAATGGAAAAAAAGCAAAAGACTTTGTTCTATTAATTCCTTTGATTATTTCAAGGGTATAGCCATTCTGTTCGAATAATCTACGGATACTTTTTTTTGTAAAAAAACGAAAATGAGTTCGATCTAAAATTCGATCATCTGTATACTTCCAATCTTTTAAAAACAGCATTCTAAATAGATTTTTCGCATACCTGACATTTGGAATAGAGGAGATGAAAACACCATCATCATTTAATTTATCCTTTAATTTTTGAATATCATCCCAAGGTTCCAAAAGATGTTCAATAACATCATTCATTATGATAACATCAAAATAATAATCGGGCAATTCATCAATCTTATCATCTAGAGTTCCTTTTAAAACTCTATGAAGTTTTTCTTGAGCTAAATTGGCAGATTCAGGATCTAGTTCTATTCCCCAAGTCTCAACATCATTTTTGTTTAATTGATCAGAAAAATTTCCCTGAGCACAACCTACTTCCAATATTTTTTTGGCATTGATTGGAATAAACTGAAGCATTTCAGGTCTTCTATTAGTATAATATTTATTTTTCTTTATTCCTGCCTTCATTTTGAATGTTCTTAAAATTAACCGAATTGATACTTATCCAAGTTCCTTTTTTCAAACTTGAAAAATAATATTTGATTATTTTAAAAAACAAATATACATTTAATCTCATCTTTGGAATAAAAAACAACAAAACCCCAAGAATGGCAAGAACAGATTTAGTTAAAACGTTATGACTAATTACCAAAAAATGTGACATCAATCGTTCAACCCCCTTCAAATGATTTTGAATATACACATGCTTGGATATCTGAACTTCATTTTTAGTGATTGTGGAAGTTTTTAAATTGATTCTAGAAGCTCCACCATGAGCGTGAATGATCTCTACAGAGGTTAAGATAACTACTTTACCATTCAATTGATGTATTTTTTTACTCAAGTCAACATCTTCATAATACATCCAATAGTCTTCATTCCATCCATTTACTTTTTCAAACCATTTTCTACTGATAAAAATTAGAGAACCAGAGATCCAGTCTGTGGATATCATTTGGTTCTTGGAAATTGAATTTTTATTATTAAAAAAGGAAAAAATGGCTCTAGACAATCCAAAAAGTGTGATAAGTTTTGGAAAAAATTTATCTGTTTTTTCATAAGTCCCTGAACTATTTTTTTGAAGGCAAGAAGAAATTCCTATACTTGAATTTTTGGCAGAAACATGAAATATTTCTTCCAGTGCAGCAGCATTGACAATAGTATCTGGGTTTAAGAATAAAAAATAATCTCCATTCGCTTTATGAGAACCTAAATTGCATCCATTGGCGAACCCATTATTGCCTGAGTTTTGAAAAAAAGCAACTTGCTTGAACTCGTCAGTAAAAGACTTAAAATTTCCGTCATTGGAATGATTGTCCACAACGATGGTTTCAAAAGTAAATGACAAATTATTTAAATTCTTGATAGAATTCAAACAGTTTTTTAGATGATTCCAACTCTTATAATTGACAATAATGATGGAAACATCAACCTTATTTACTTTGATCGTCGTGTTGTCCATACTTCTGTTTTAAATTCCAAAGTTTAATATACCGAACCAAAACACCATAAGATAGAGCAAATGAAATAATAAAGCCATAAAAACCATCAAAAATCCCCAACTTAACGAAATAATGTTTGATAAAGCGTGCAATCGGTTTAACAATAAGATGAAAAGGTGTGATTGTTAAACCTTTATCGTATAATTCTTGTGCTTTTAAAGCTGAATGTTGATTTAATTTAGTGATGTATTTATCAAAATTTATATAGGAATAATGTAAGATTTTGTGTTTTAAATACCCTAATTTCCCTTTGGTCTTAATTTTTTCATGAACAATTCCTTCATAATGACAATGATTCCTGTTGAACAACCGAATCAATTTATCATTTTGTGTTCCTGTAAAACGCATTTTCTTGCCTTTAAAAAAAAATACTCTATGTATATAAAATCCCACATTTTGACTAGGATTATTCACAGCCTGTCTTATCTCTTTTTGAAGTTCACTTGTTAAAACTTCATCTGCATCAATCCAAATGATCCAATCATGAGTCGCTTTCTGAATTGCATAATTTTTTTGATTGGAAAAATTATCAAACTTGCGCTGCAGCAAAATTGCATTTGACTTTTTAACTATTGAAATTGTATCATCAGTACTATAAGAATCAATCACAATAATCTCATCTGCAAATTGAGCAGATTTTAGAGAATTTTTGATTCGTTCTTGTTCATTAAATGTTGGAATAATTGCTGTGATCTTTTTCATAGGATTATTGTTTAAACAGCAACATTATATTCACGCAAGGCATCGTTTAAAGATGTTTTTTTATTGGTGCTTTCTTTTCTTTTCCCAATAATAAGAGCACAGGGAACTTGATATTCTCCTGCTGGAAATTTTTTGGTATAACTCCCTGGTATGACAACACTTCTTTCTGGAACTTCGCCCTTCATCTCTATTGGTGAATCTCCTGTAACATCAATTATTTTTGTACTCATTGTTAGAACGACATTGGCTCCTAATACCGCTTCTTTACATACTCTTACACCTTCAACAACGATACAGCGTGAGCCTATAAAAGCACCATCCTCTATAATTACAGGGGATGCTTGTAAGGGTTCTAAGACACCTCCAATTCCAACACCTCCTGATAAATGGACATTTTTTCCAATTTGAGCACAACTTCCTACAGTAGCCCAAGTGTCAACCATCGTTCCTTCATCAACATAAGCCCCAATATTGACATAACTAGGCATCAAAATGGTTCCTGATGAAATATAGGATCCATGTCTAACAACTGCATTGGGTACTACCCTTATTCCTTTTGCCTCAAAATTTCGTTTTAGTGGAATTTTATCGTGATATTCAAAAATACCCGCTTCTAAGGTTTGCATTTGTTGAATAGGAAAATACAAAACCACTGCCTTTTTCACCCATTCATTAACAATCCAATCACCATTTTTTGGTTCTGCAACACGAAGCGAACCCATATCTAACAAATCAATTACTTGTCTAATTGCATTGATTGTTTCTTTCTCTTTCAAAAGTGCCCTATCATTCCAAGCATTTTCAATATATTTTTGTAATGATTCCATTAAATTATTCATTTCAATTTTGTAAAATATTCAGCGTTAATCTGACTACAAATATAACATACAAATCCACTAAATATTGCGAAGATACATTTATTTAAACATAAATTTTTTTCACTTTTAAAATCATTATTTTTGTAAAATATTAAATCAATAAATGGGAAGAATTTTAGCAATTGATTTTGGAGAAAAAAGAACCGGTTTAGCCATCACAGATGATTTGCAAATTATTGCCTCAGGTCTCACTACTGTAGATACAAAAAATCTATTGAGCTTTCTTCAAGAATATACAAGCAAAGAAAATGTTGAGTTATTTATTGTTGGTAAGCCATTACAAATGAATCACACTGATAGTGAAAGTGAAAAACTCATTGTTAAATTTTTAACCTCTCTTAAAAATCAATTTACAAATATTCCTATCATTCGAATTGATGAACGATTTACATCCAAGATGGCTTTTCAAACAATGATTGATAGTGGTCTTAAAAAGAAACAAAGAAAAAACAAAGCCTTAATTGATGAGATAAGTGCTACGATTATTCTTCAATCATATTTATATAATAAATAAGTTTTCTAAATATTGCATTCTTCGTACTTTTGACAAAATTATCAGAATTTTATAGTATTTATGATTTTACCGATTGTTGCTTACGGAGATCCTGTTTTAAGAAAAGTTGCCAAAGAAATTAGCGATGATTATCCTGACCTACAAGAATTAATTGCAAATATGAAACAAACGATGTACAATGCAAGTGGAGTTGGTATAGCGGCTCCTCAAATTGGTAAATCTATTCGTGTTTTTGTGATTGATGCTTCTCCTTTTTCAGAGGATGATCAGCTAAGCACCAAAGAAAAAGAACAATTAAAAAACTTTAATAAAGTATTTATCAACCCAAGAATTATCGAAGAAGATGGAGAAGAATGGGCTTTTTCCGAAGGTTGTTTAAGTATTCCTGATATTAGAGAGGATATTTATAGACAAGAAACTGTAAGCTTTGAATATTATGATGAAAATTTTAAAAAGCACTCAGATACTTTAAGTGGCTTAGCTGCTCGTGTTTTTCAACATGAATATGATCACCTTGAAGGAATTTTGTTTACTGATAAGATCTCCTCATTAAAAAAGAGAATTTTAAAAAAGAAGTTAGAAAAAATTTCACAAGGAAAAATAAATGCCAACTACAGAATGCGTTTTCCGAACCTAAAAAATAAATAATGGAGTATCAAAAAATCATTTCCATTTCAAAAAAACCGGGATTGTTTCAAATCATCTCTCAAACAAAATCTGGTTGTATTGTGGAATCTCTTGAAGATCACAAACGATTTCCTGTTCATTCAACAAATCACATAAGTTTGCTTGAAAATATTGCCATTTTCACTTATGAAACTGAAGTGCCTTTACTAGATATTTTTAAAACAATTTTTAAATCCACAGAAGGTAAAATGACCATTAGTCACAAAGAAAATGGAAAAACATTGTCCTCATACTTTTCTGAAATATTGCCTGATTATGATGAAGAACGTGTCTATGTATCAAACATTAAAAAAGTGATACAGTGGTATAACATATTAGTGAATGCTGGATTAGATTTTTCTAAGATAGAGCCCTCTAAAGAAAACTCAGACTCAATGTAAATGAATTCTAGAAAACAGCAGTTAGAGGCTTTCAATCGTTTGTTAGACATCATGGATGAACTTCGAGAGAAGTGCCCATGGGACAAAAAACAAACGCTCGAATCTTTACGTCACCTAACTATTGAAGAGACTTATGAACTCGCAGATGCCATTCTTGATAATGACTTGAATGAAATCAAAAAAGAATTGGGTGATTTATTATTGCATATTGTTTTTTATGCAAAGATTGGTTCTGAAAAACAATCTTTCGATATAGCGGATATAGCCCATTCTATTTCAGATAAATTAATTGAACGACATCCTCATATCTATGGAGATATTGAGGTAAAAAATGAAGAGGAGGTAAAACAGAATTGGGAAAAGATAAAACTCAAAGAAGGGAAAAAATCTGTGTTGGAGGGTGTCCCAAAAAGCCTACCTGCCATGGTAAAAGCCAATCGAATTCAGGACAAAGTTTCTGGTGTTGGTTTTGATTGGGAAGAACCATATCAAGTTTGGGAAAAAGTACAAGAAGAACTATCAGAATTAAATACCGAACTAAAAAAAGGAAATAAGAAACAAATTGAATCTGAGTTTGGAGATGTTTTATTTTCTATGGTTAATTATGCTCGTTTTATTGGAGTAAATCCTGAAAATGCTCTTGAAAAAACAAATAAAAAATTCATTAGTCGTTTTCAATATTTAGAACTTGCTGCTAAAAAAGAAGGGAAGAAACTTACAGATATGTCTTTGAAAGAAATGGATGTTTTTTGGGATCAATCAAAGAAGATTTACAAGTGATGAAAATTTTATTTGTCATAAAAGGAAACGAATCATACGTGTCTCAACAAGCACAAATTGAATTGGTTGTTGGTCTTCACAAACAGGGAATTGACATTCTTTTAATTGGAAATTTATCCATAGAAGTTGAACAATATTTAACAAAATTAAAGATCAAACATCAGAAGATTTTCCCAACAAAAAGAATCGATCATACATATCGCAATCATTTTAAAGAATTGATTGAAAAAAAACAAATAGAACTAGTACATTTCGTAGATGGTAAATCCGCTAGGAGTGGATTAATGGCTCTAAAAAAAACCGCTGTTAAGTCTGTAATATATTTTGGTTCAGGGAGTCTTCATTGGTATGATCCAAGTTCATATCTAACATATCTTAATTCAACATTGGATGCCATTATTTGTAATAGTCAATTTGTCTATGACCATGTTACAAAACAATTGTTTAAAACAAACAAACATAAATCTGTAAAAATTTATAAAGGGTATGACCCAAAATGGTTTGAAAAAATACCTAATAAAGACTTAATTGAACTTGGAATACCAAAAGACGCAATCGTGGTTTGTTTTGTTGGTAACCACAGAAAAATTAAAGGAACAAAGTATTTTCTTAGATCCTCAAATCATTTAGAAACGTCAAAAAATGTCCATTATATATTAATTGGTGAAAAAACTGATATCTCTTACTTCAAAAAAATTAAGAAAAAAAGTCCAATTGCCAATAAAATTCATCTTTTGGGTCATAGAACCGATGTAATATCGATTTTAAAAAGTGTTGATATTTATGTTCAAACTTCACTTGAAGAGGGCTTTGGTAGAGCAATTAGCGAGGCCATGTCTGTAGGAAAACCCGTTGTTATGACTGATGCTGGAGGATGTACAGAATTGATCGATGAATCCTGTGGAATCATCACCCCAATTAAAAATCCTAAAGCAATCGGTAACGCAATTTCTCGTTTAATCAACGATGATGCGTTGAGAAATCAAATGGGTTTCAATGCAAAAAAACGCATCGAAAATGTCTACCATATTGATCAAACAATAAATGACACTATTCAACTTTACAAACGTTTACTGGATAAGTAAATCTTAAACTAACTTTTTTGCATTTTTAACTCGTTGCTTCATCAGCGCAAGGTCAATCACTTCAGTCATTTCATTGACATAATGAAATTTCAATCCCCTTAAATAACTTTTTTTAATTTCAAGGATGTCTTTTTCGTTTTCTTGACAAAGAATTATTTCTTTAATATTAGCTCTTTTGGCAGCTAGAATCTTCTCTTTGATTCCTCCAACAGGAAGAACTTTTCCACGAAGTGTAATTTCTCCAGTCATTGCAATTCTGCTTTTCACTTTGCGTTGAGTAAAAACCGAAACTAGGGAAGTTAGCATCGTCACACCTGCACTTGGTCCATCTTTAGGGGTAGCGCCCTCTGGAACATGAATGTGAACATCATAGTTATCTATGAGTTCTGATTTGATACCAAAACTTTCTGCGTTTGACTTGATATATTGCAAGGCAATCGTTGCAGATTCTTTCATTACTTTTCCTAAATTTCCAGTGATAGACAATGTCCCTTTCCCTTTTGAAAGAATGGATTCAATAAATAAAATATCTCCACCCACACTTGTCCAAGCCAATCCTGTGACAACCCCTGCAACATGATTGTTTTCATATTTATCTCTATCCAATCTTGATGCTCCCAAAATAGTTTCAAGATCTTCATTGGTAAGTTCTATATTATATTTTTCTCCCAAAGCTATTGACTTGGCAGCAAAACGGACCACTTTAGCAATCTGTTTTTCTAGTCCTCGTACTCCAGATTCTCGAGTATATCCCTCAACAATTTTTTCAATCTGAGTCTTCCCTAATTTGATTTCCTCTCCAGAGAGTCCATGCTCTTTTAATTGCTTAGGTAATAAATGTCTTTTAGCAATCTCTATTTTTTCTTCAATGGTATATCCTGTTACATTGATAATTTCCATTCTATCACGTAAGGCCCAAGGAATTTGTCCAAGATTATTGGCAGTTGCAATAAATAAAACTTTGGATAAATCATAGCCAACTTCTAAATAGTTGTCGTAAAACTCTGTATTTTGTTCAGGATCTAGAACTTCTAACATTGCAGAAGAAGGATCACCCTGATGTCCCTGTCCTAATTTATCAATCTCATCCAAAACAAAAACTGGATTTGATGTTCCCGCCTTTTTAATATTTTGTATCAAACGACCCGGCATGGCTCCAATATATGTTTTACGATGCCCTCTTATTTCGGCTTCATCTCTTAAGCCCCCTAATGACATTCTTACATATTTTCGTCCTAATGATTCAGCAACTGATTTCCCTAACGATGTTTTCCCAACACCCGGAGGACCATAAAGACAAATTATTGGAGACTTCATATCTCCCCTTAATTTCAAAACTGCCAAATGTTCTATGATACGATCTTTTACTTTTTCTAATCCAAAATGATCCCTATTGAGAATTTTTATGGCACGTTTTAAATTAAATTGATCTTCAGAAAACTCTCCCCAAGGCAATTCTAACATCAATTCTAGATAATTGCGCTGAACACCATATTCAGCCATTTGAGGATTCATCCTACGAAGACGAGCTAATTCCTTTTCAAAGGTTTCTTTTACCTCCTTGTTCCATTTCTTGGTTTTGGCTTGTTTTCGCATTTCATCCAACTCAGCATCATTATTGACGCCTCCCAATTCCTCTTGAATCGTTTTCAATTGTTGATTCAAATAATACTCTCGTTGTTGTTTATCTAAATCCGAGCGTGTTTTAGATTGGATGTCATTACGTAATTGTAATTTTTGCAGTTCCTTATTAAGATTTTTAAGAGTTAATAAAGCGCGTTCTTTTAAATTATCTTTCTCCAAAATGACTTGCTTTTGCATCACACTTAATTCCATATTAGAGGAAATAAAGTTGACCAAAAAAGAATCACTTTGAATATTTTTAATCGCAAAGGAAGCCTCAGAAGGAAGCATTGGATTTTCCTTAATAACCTCCAAAGCTTGATCTTTTACTGAATCTATGATGGCTCCAAATTCTTTTTCATCATCAATGAATCTATCCTCTGTTGCCTCAATTACTTTTGCCTTGAGATAGGGTTGTTCTTGAATCATTTCATCGATTTCAAAGCGTTTTTTACCTTGAATGATTACAGTGATATTTCCATCAGGCATCTTAAGTACTCGTAAAATTTGGGCCACTACACCTGTTTTGTATATATCTTCTGAAGTTGGTTCTTCTATTTCTTCATTTTTTTGGGCTACAACACCAATGACTTTATCTGCTTTATTAGCGTCATTGATCAATTGAATCGATTTGTCACGACCAGCAGAAATAGGAATGACCACACCAGGAAATAATACAGTGTTCCTTAGGGGTAATATTGGAAGAATTGTTGGAATTTCTTCGCTGTTGATTAGCTCTTCATCCTCCGGAGTCATTAATGGAATTAACTCTGAATCTTCATTTAATATGTTAGATAACGACAAGTTGTCTAAGGTTATGATTTTTGATTTACTCATTTAGGTGTTGTATCTGTCAATATGACATTTTTATTCTAAAACTAATCTTAACTTGCAGCTATTAAATATTTTAAAAAACTGAAAATCAGATACTTATAATTAAATCATTTTTTAATTATAAATATAACTTCAATTCTTATGCCATTGTCATTTTTTAAAATCAAAAAATAACCCATTGAAACATGGCGAATTCATATTGGTAAATTGAAAGACTGATATATTAAAAGTTTCTTTTGGAAGAAGTTTCTTCAAAAATAAATTCCAGAATACGTTGGTCTTGTTCTGAAAAATTTAATGATCTTCTTTTCATGACAACTTTCGCAACCTCAAAAACTTTTTTCAACTGATAGGTTTTAAATCCTGAGGGACCTCCCCAACTAAACGATGGTATAAAGTTTCTTGGAAATCCTGCTCCAAAAACATTTGCTGATACACCAACAACAGTTCCTGTATTAAACATGGTATTGATTCCACATTTTGAGTGATCTCCCATCATCAATCCACAAAATTGCAAACCTGTGTCTGTGAATTTATTTTGTTGATAATTCCAAAGTTTAACTTGAGCATAATTATTTTTTAGATTTGAAGTATTGGTATCGGCTCCTAAATTGCACCATTCACCAATCACAGAGTTTCCTAAAAATCCATCATGACCTTTGTTTGAATACCCAAACAAAACAGAATTACTTACTTCCCCACCTACTTTACAATAGGGACCCAAGGTGGTTGCACCATAAATCTTAGTTCCCATTTTTAAAACAGAATGTTCACACATTGCAAAAGGGCCTCTCACCGAACAGCCTTCCATTATTTCAGCTCCTTTTCCAATGTATATAGGTCCTTTTGAGGCGTTCAATGAAGAAAATAAAACTGTAGCTCCTTCTTCAATAAAAATATGCTCTTTTTGAATTGCTTGAACTCCATCAGGAATGGGTTGAGATTTTTTTCCTTCAGTAATCAATTCAAAATCTGATTGGATCGCCTGTTCATTCAATGAAAATAGATCCCAGGTATTTTTAATTTGTAACAAGTCCTCATCAAATTCAATTTTATGATAGGTGTCAAAATCAACTTGTTCTTGTGTTTGAGAAGTAAAAAAAGCAATGAGTTCTTCGCCTTGGAATATGGCTTGATGATCAGTCAATTTTTTGATGCAATTGACAAGACTTTTTGAAGGAATGAAAGAAGCATTGATCAAGACATTTTCATCCATTTCAACCATCGGATATTTCTCTTCCAAATATTCTTCTGTAATTGTAGTGGTGGTGAATCCAAGTTGCTTTTCCCATTTCTCCCTGATCGTTAAAATTCCGAGTCTAATATCTGCAACAGGGCTGGTGTAGGTAAATGGCAACAATGAGTTTCGTCTGTCTCCGTCAAAAAGTATATAATTCATTTGTGCATCAATTGAAAGAAAATAGATTACAAATCTAACTTAAAAAAGGGACAAAAAAAATCAATTGTTTTTTAGGCATTCTTTGAATTTGATCATATAAAAATACTTTAGGTTTATTTTAACATTATACTTTGATGCAAAAGTTACTTTTGAAATACAATAAATGAACAACAATAAATGAGAAAATTAATTCTTGCCGGTGTCGGCGTTTTCCTTATAATAGCTTCTATTTTTTTATCAAAAAAAATAATTGACAGTAAAAATAGAACAAGACCTGTTCCAAAAAAAGTTGTAAAAACTGTTTTTGTTGAAACTGTAAAAAACAAAACCATTCCTATCGTAATCCCTGCAAACGGAAACTTGATTGCTAAACGTAGAGTTGAAATATTTTCTGAGGTTCAAGGAATTTTTAAAATGGGTTCTAAACTTTTCAAACCAGGAGAAAAATATGATAAAAATGATATTTTCATAACGATTGATCATACTGAATTTTATGCTAATGTCCAGTCTTCAAAAACAAATTTATACAACTCAATTGCTTCAATCATGGCAGATCTTAGATTAGATTTTCCTGAAGTATATCCTAAATGGAATGAATATCTAAAAAGTTTTGACTTAAAAAAACAAACTCCAAAGCTTCCTGAAATGAATTCTGAAAAAGAAAATTACTTCATCACTGGAAGAGGAATTGTAGCCAGCTATTATGCTGTTATCAATCTTGAACAAAGATTGTCTAAATACACCATCAAGGCCCCATTTAAAGGAATTCTAACGCAAGCTTTGGTCAATGAGGGTACATTGATAAGAAACAATCAAAAGTTAGGTGAATATATAGACCCTTCAGTTTATGAATTGGAGGTATCACTTGGTAAATCGTATGCAAATCAGCTGAAAATTGGAGAAAATGTTGAATTGAATAACCTAGAAAAAACAGAAAAATATCAGGGAATTATCTCAAGAATTAATGGAAGTGTTAATTCAAGCACTCAAACAATTACAGTTTTTATTGAAGTTAAAAATAAAAAGCTTAAGGAGGGAATGTATTTAGAAGCAAATCTAAACGCTAAAAAAGAAATGGATGCCATAGAAATAAACAGGAGTTTGCTTTTAGACAATAATCAGGTTTTTGTTGTCAAGGATAGTGTTTTAGACATCATCAACGTAAATCCTGTTTATTTTTCTGATAAAAAAGTTGTTTTAAAAGGTGTCCCAGAGAATACTAAAATTCTTTCCAAACCTCTTCCGGGTGCATACGTTGGGATGTCAGTCAATCCTATTGATCCCTCCGTCAATACTTCAAACTCAAATTAAAGAGATTCAAAATGAGAAAACTCATTACATTTTTTATCAAGCACAGTGTTGCTGTTAATGTTATAATTTTAGCATTTTTTATTTTCGGATACTTTGGTGCTTCGAAATTAAAATCTTCCTTTTTCCCTTTAGTAGATTCAAAAAATATTACGATTAATATTACCTACCCTGGAGCCTCTCCACAGGAAGTTGAAGAAGGAATTGTGTTGAAAATTGAAGACAATTTAAAAGGACTGAATGGTGTAGAGCGTGTCACTTCAAAATCAAATGAAAATAGTGGAACCATCAATGTTGAAATTGAAAAAGGAAAAGATATTAATTTCATGTTGTTGGAGGTAAAAAATGCAGTTGACAGAGTCCCCTCTTTTCCTGTAGGAATGGAACCCTTAATTGTGGCCAAACAAGAGCCCTCAAGACCTACCATCACCTTTGCGATTAGTGGTGAAAACATTCCTCTAAAAACTTTAAAACAAATTGGTAGAAAGATAGAAAATGATCTCAGAGCCATTGACGGAATCTCTCAAATAAAAATCTCTGGATATCCTGAAGAAGAAATTGAAATTGCAGTCAATGAAACAAAATTACTGGCTTATGATTTATCATTTTCAGAGGTGTCTCAAGCAATCAACCAATCGAGTCTAATAACCACAGGAGGAACCATAAAAACTGATTCAGAAGAATATTTGATTCGTGCCAAATCAAGATCTTACTTTGCAGATGAGCTATCGAATATTATCATCAAATCTGATGCTACTGGTCGAATCATTCGCTTGAAAGATATCTCACAAGTAAAAGACCGATTTTCAGAAACACCCAATGCCAGTTATTTCAATGGAAATTTATCTACAAGTATTACCGTTACTAGTACCAACACTGAAGACTTAATTTCATCGGCAGACAAAGTAAAAGAGTACATTAAAAACTTCAATCAGCAATACGATAATGTAGAACTCAATGTTGTTAGTGACTTATCAATCACCTTGGTACAAAGAACAAAATTGCTTTCGGAGAACGCCCTCATTGGAATGATTTTAGTTCTCATATTTCTATCTCTATTCCTCAATATTCGTTTGGCATTTTGGGTGGCATTTGGACTCCCAATTTCATTTTTAGGGATGTTTATATTCGCTGGATATTTTAATGTGACGATCAATGTCCTATCTCTTTTTGGGATGATCATCGTCATAGGAATACTGGTTGATGATGGGATTGTCATAGCCGAAAACATCTACCAACATTACGAAAAAGGGAAATCAAGAGAACAAGCTGCTGTTGATGGTGTGATGGAAGTTCTTCCTGCGATTATTTCTGCAATTTTAACCACCATTTTAGCTTTTGCCATCTTCATATTTCTTGACGGATCCATTGGTGATTTTTTTGCAGAAGTTTCGATCATCGTGATGCTAACCCTAATCGTTTCTCTTGTTGAAGCACTGATAATTTTGCCTGCACATTTAGCGCATTCTAAAGCGCTTACAAAACAAAAAAATGATGCTAAAAAAGGCATTGCAGGACTACTGCAAAAAATGTTTTCAAAACTGAGATATATCAATACGTTTGGTAACTTCATTATGAAATGGCTTCGAGATAAATTATACAGTCCAACATTACGATTTGCTCTCGAACACAGATTTTTAAGCTTTTCTGTCTTTATTGTTTTTCTCGTTCTAACAGTAGGTAGTTTTGGAGGCGGTATCATTAGAAGTGCTTTTTTTCCTCAAATAGCCAGTGATCGTATCACAATTACTTTGAATATGCCTAACGGAACAAATGAAAAAGTAACTGATAGTATCATTTCTTTTATCGAACAAAAAACATTGGAGGTAACAGACGAAATTAGCGAGGAGTACTTGGGGAAAAATCCTGACAATCACTTGCTAAAAAATATCATTAAAAATATTGGACCGGGATCTTCTCTTGCCTCTTTATCAATAAATTTATTGCCAGGTGAACAACGACCTAATGAGATCACCTCAAGATTGGTAACAAACAAAATACAAGAACGTGTAGGTCCAATTTTCGGAGTAGAAAGTCTTGTATTTGGTAGTGGAACTAATTTTAGTGGAAGTCCAGTCTCTGTCTCGTTATTGGGCAGTAATATTTCTGAATTAAAAGCAGTAAAATCTGAATTAAAAAACATCCTTAAGAATAATATTCTACTTAAAGATGTGACTGATAATGATCCTGCCGGAATCAAAGAAATTCGTATCAAGTTGAATGAAACTGCCTATGCATTAGGACTGAATTTAAGGACAGTCATGACTCAAGTTCGTGCAGGTTTTTTTGGATCTCAAGCACAACGTTTTCAAAGAGGTCAAGACGAAATAAAAGTATGGGTTCGATATAATAGAGAAGATCGATCATCAATCAAGAATCTTGATAAGATGCGAATTTTAGCCCCTAACGGAGATCGAATTCCCCTCAAAGAAATCGCTAGTTATCAAATTGAACGAGGTGATATAGCCATCAATCATTTAGATGGTAGAAGAGAAATTCAGCTGACAGCTGATATCAAAGATCCAAAAAAAACAAGCTCTACAGACATCATGTTTGAGATTGAAAATGAGATCATGCCTCAAATTTTATCAAAATACCCATCTGTAACTCCCTCTTACGAAGGACAAAACAGAGAACAATTAAAATTGACAAATTCTCTGAGACCGGTTGGATTAACAGTTCTCTTATTAATTTACATCATTATTGCGTTTACGTTTAGGAGTTATAGCCAACCTCTATTGCTTTTATTTTTAATTCCTTTAAGCATTCCAGCTGTTGCATGGGGTCATTGGATTCACGACTTATCAGTGAACATTTTATCAATGCTTGGAATCATTGCTTTGATAGGAATTATGGTAAATGATGGACTCGTTTTAATTGGCAAATTCAATAACAATCTCAGAGAGGGAATGAACTTTGACAATGCATTGTACGAAGCAGGTCGTTCAAGATTTAGAGCGATATTTTTAACCTCAATCACTACAGTAGCAGGATTGGCCCCTTTGATATTTGAAGAAAGTAGACAAGCGCAATTTTTAATTCCCATGGCTATTTCAATTGCTTATGGTATTGGTTTTGCTACAGTATTAACACTCATTGTATTGCCCATTTTCCTATCGTTTAGTAACAGTGTAAAAACTTCTATCAAATGGTTGTGGACGGGTAATGAAATTACAAAAGAAGAAGTAGAACGTGTCGTTAAAGAAAAAAATGTACTCAATGAAATTTAGAAAAATACTTTTAATTTTGGTGTCATTCTTAGCGACATCAATTACCGCTCAAAAACAATTACCTGTATCTGAGGCGATTAAATTGGCACTAGAAAACAATTACGGAATTCAAATTATTTCGAACAATCAAAAAATTGCCAAAAACAATGCGAGTCTTCTAAATTCTGGTTATTTACCAACAGTTTCAAGTGCTTCAAATGTTACCTTAAATAAAGACAATATTGAAGCTGAATTTTCAAATGGTGAATCAACTAATTTAAATGGAGCTAATAGTTCTCGCTACAGTGCTTCTGTGAATCTCAATTATACTTTATTCGATGGATTGGGAAGGTACTATAACTACAAACGATTAAAAGAAGAATATCAGTTATCTGAATTACAAGCTAGAGAAACTATAGAAAATACGATTGCTCAATTGTATTCAGTGTATTACAATGTTGCCCAAATATCTGAAAATGTGAATACCCTCGAAAAAACATTGGCCATTTCTAAAGAAAGAATCACAAGAGCTAAATATCAGTTCGATTATGGTCAAGGGACCATGTTGGATGTTTTGAATGCTCAAGTAGATATTAACAACGATAGCATCAACCTAATCAATGCCAAACAATTATTATCAAATACAAAGAGAGACTTAACGGTTGTATTGGGAAATGCAATTACTCCAGAATTTACTGTTGATACTTCAATCACCTTTCTTTTAAATATCAACAAAAATGATTTAATAGAAAAGATGAAAGCAAATAATGTGAACTTATTACAAATTGATAAAAATATAATGATCAATGAATTCATTGTCAAATCGAGTAAATCTGGATATCTACCAAGTATCGGATTAACAGGTTCCTATGGATGGAATCGGAATAATAATAATCCTGCTTCTTTTTTATCTGTTGCTACAAACACTGGTCTCTCTGGTGGAATCAATTTGAGTTGGAATTTATTTGATGGTGGAAGTACAGTGACTAGAATTAAAAATGCTAAAATTAATTTAGAAAATAGAGCCTTAGAAAAAAAGTCTCTGATGATTGAAATGGAACGTAATTTTTACAACGCGTGGAGTGATTATAAAAATAAATTGGCCATTTATCAAGTACAAGAAAATAACATCCTTACCTCCAAAAACAACTTTGATAGAACAGAAGAAAAATTTAAGTTAGGTCAAGTCAGCTCTATTGAGTTTAGGCAAGCACAATTAAATTTGATCAATGCAGAATTGAGTAGAAACCAAGCGAAATATGCTGCAAAAATATCCGAATTAAATGTTTTACAACTAAGTGGCGAATTGCTGAATGTTCAATTTTGATTTTCTCGAACTTTAAGATAGGATGTTAAGTTTAAAGATTTAATAAAAAAAGCAACCTCATCGGTTGCTTTTTTTATTAAATATTAGGAGAGATTATTTACTCAAATACATCTTTCTTTTTGAATATAAATCATAAAACTCATCCTCTTTCAAGCTATCGATAAAAAGAATACTTTCTCCTGTACTCTTCATCTCCGGACCTAAAGTTTTATCAACATTTGGAAATTTATTAAATGAGAACACGGGTTGCTTGATTGCATATCCTTTCAATTGAGGGTTGAAATTAAAATCTGTGACTTTTTTCTCACCCAACATCACCTTTGTTGCATAATTCACGTAGGGTTCTTTGTAAGCTTTCGCAATAAAAGGAACAGTTCTAGACGCTCTTGGATTTGCTTCAATGATGTACACCACATCATCTTTAATGGCAAACTGAATGTTAATCAATCCGATGGTATTCAATTTTTTTGCAATGGTATGAGTATGATCAATGATTTGTTGCATCACCAAATCTCCAAGGTTGAATGCTGGTAAAGTTGCATTGGAATCTCCTGAGTGTACTCCACAAGGCTCAATATGCTCCATGATACCGATGATGTAGACATTTCCATCAGCATCACAAATTGCATCTGCTTCTGCCTCAATGGCACCATCTAAATAATGGTCTAACAATAATTTATTGTTTGGAATTTTACGTAATAAATCAACAACATGCTCTACCAAATCCTCTTTATTGATGACAATCTTCATTCCTTGTCCTCCTAAAACATAGGAGGGTCTTACTAAGATTGGAAAATTCAATTCATCAGCCAAAGCAAGGGCTTCATCTGCTGTTTCTGCAACACCGAATTCTGGAAAAGGAATGTTATTTTCTTTTAATAAGGTTGAAAAACTTCCTCTATCCTCAGCTAAATCTAAGGATTCAAAGCTTGTACCAATAATTTTGATCCCATATTTAGTCAGTTTTTCAGCAAGTTTTAATGCTGTTTGACCTCCTAATTGAACAATGACCCCCTCAGGTTTTTCATGACGAATGATATCATAGATGTGTTCCCAGAAAACAGGTTCAAAATACAATTTATCAGCGGTATCAAAATCTGTCGATACTGTTTCAGGATTACAGTTAATCATGATGGTTTCTTAACATCATTCTGAAGCAGCAAGAACTCAATGAACACAAAAGTAATCAATTTCGATACCTTGACCATTTCTATTTGGACCAGAACCCAAAACGACAATTTTCTTTTTGTCAGAAACAATACTCTCGTTGTGGCATAACACTTCACCTGACTTTGTTTCTAGTACATTCTCAAAAGTAGAATAATAATAGGGTGTTTTGGCTGTGAACTCTGCAGCACAAGTATCTACCAGTTTGTAAACTCTTTGAATATTCTGTTCTTCCCTTTTTTTGTAAACTTGACTTTCTAAACAACCTAGCATATGAGCAATTTGACGATCACCATATCCTTTTTGTTTTGCTTCAAGTAACAATTCTTTATCAAGGGTATCAATAGTGTATTTAGAAATTTCTTTGTCCAAATGAAACAACTCTTCATATTGTTTCAAATACCACATATCTATTTTTGTAATTTCATAAATCTGACTCAAAGGAATTCCAATGGCAATGGCATCATAGATAACAAAAACTCGATCCCATGAGGCATGTTTGAGTTTGTCAATGATTTGATTGTAGTTTGTATATCCTTTTCCATCTGCTCCTAATCCATTTCTTTTAATTTCCAAAGATTGTGTTGCCTTGTGAAGGGCTTCTTGAAATGAGCGACCTATTCCCATAACCTCACCTACAGCTTTCATTTGCAAACCTAGAGTTCTGTCCGAACCTTCAAATTTGTCAAAATTCCAACGAGGAATTTTAACAATAACATAATCTAAGGTTGGCTCAAATAACGCAGAGGTTGATTTTGTAATTTGGTTATCCAATTCATCTAGGGTATATCCAATGGCTAATTTTGTTGCAACTTTTGCAATTGGATAACCAGTGGCTTTACTCGCTAAAGCAGAAGATCTAGACACACGAGGGTTAATCTCAATGGCAATAATCTCCTCTTTTTCATCTGGAGAAACCGCAAATTGCACATTACATCCGCCTTCAAAATCACCAATGCTTCGCATCATTTTAATTGCCATGTCCCTCATAATCTGATAAGTCTTATCAGAAAGCGTCATCGCGGGTGCTACTGTAATGGAATCTCCAGTATGAATACCCATCGGATCCATATTTTCTATAGAACATATGATGACTACATTATCATTTTTATCTCTTAATAGTTCTAATTCATATTCTTTCCATCCCATCATCGCTTTATCAATCATTACTTCATGGATTGGTGAAATTTCCAACCCTCTTCGTAATAATTTATCAAAATCTTCTTCCTCATAAACAATTGCAGCACCAGCACCTCCTAAAGTATAAGAGGCTCTAATACATAAAGGGAATCCAAACTCTTGCGCAATTTCTTTTCCTTTTAGAAAAGAGGTAGCAGTTGCTTGTGGTGCCATTTTCACCCCTATTTCAGTCATCAACTCTCTAAACTTTTCACGATCCTCTGTGATGTTTATCGCATCAATATCCACACCGATTAAACTCACTTCGTGATCTTTCCAAATTCCTTTATCTTCGGCTTCAATACAAAGATTCAATGCAGTTTGACCTCCCATAGTTGGCAATACCGCATCGATTTGTGGGTGTTCTTTTAATATTTTTAAAATTGATTTTGTCGTTAAAGGCAACAAGTAGACATGATCTGCCATCGAGGGGTCTGTCATGATCGTTGCTGGATTAGAATTAATTAATATGGTTTCCACCCCATCTTCTCTCAAAGATCTCAAAGACTGAGATCCCGAATAATCAAACTCACAGGCTTGACCAATTACAATTGGACCTGAACCGATAATTAATATGGACTTTAAATCTTTTCTTTTTGGCATGATTTGTTAATATTTATGTTTGTAAAAATACTTCGATAGAATCTAAAAAAAAAGGTGTTACTTAAAAAAGCAACACCTTTATTATCAACAATTGTTAATCATTATTTTTTTGGTCTAGATTCCGATGAAACAGAAATCTTCTTTCTCCCTTTCGCTCTTCTACGAGCCAATACTTTTCTACCATTAGCAGAGGCCATTCTTTCCATGAAACCGTGTTTGTTTCTTCTCTTTCTTTTTGATGGCTGAAACGTTCTTTTCGGCATTTTCTATAATTTAAAAGTATTCTTATTAATGTTCTTTATAATTCGATGAATTTTCACCTGTTTTAAAGCGCTTGCAAATATACAACTGTTTTTATTTTTGACAAACACTAAGTCTAAAAAAAATTAATTTATTTTTTTATTGATAAGTATTTGATTGTTTTTTGATGATTTTGTTTGTGAGAAAATCAAGAGTTAGTACTTTTGTTCAAACCTGAAAAAAACATGAGCAAAACTAAATATGTTTTCGTTACCGGAGGCGTAACCTCTTCCCTAGGAAAGGGAATTATAGCCGCTTCTCTAGCAAAACTTCTGCAAGAACGTGGTTTTTCTGTAACAATTCAAAAGTTAGATCCTTATATTAATATTGATCCCGGAACTTTAAATCCCTATGAGCACGGAGAATGTTATGTGACCAATGATGGGGCAGAGACAGATCTAGACTTAGGTCATTATGAACGTTTTTTAAACATTCCAACCTCACAGGCAAATAACGTGACCACCGGTAGAATTTATCAATCTGTAATTGATAAGGAAAGAAAAGGAGATTTTTTAGGTAAAACTGTTCAAGTAATTCCTCACATCACAGACGAAATTAAAAATCGAATTCAAATTTTAGGAAATACAGGGGAATACGATATTGTCATTACAGAAATTGGAGGAACAGTTGGTGATATTGAATCTTTACCCTACGTAGAATCTGTTCGTCAATTACTCTGGGAATTAGGAGATGAGAATGCAATCGTTGTTCATTTAACCTTAATTCCATTCTTAGCTGCTGCAGGAGAACTCAAAACAAAACCAACTCAACATTCTGTAAAAACATTGATGCAAAGTGGAGTGAATCCTGATGTTTTAGTTTGTAGAACGGAGCATAAAATTTCCGAGGATATCAAAAGAAAACTGGCTTTATTTTGCAATGTTAAAAAAGAAGATGTAATTCAATCCATCGATGCAGAAACTATTTATGATGTACCCAACTTAATGTTTGAAGAGGGCTTGGATAAAGTTGTATTGAAAAAATTAAATTTACGTTCCGAAAATCAGCCTGCACTAAAAGATTGGAATGATTTTTTACACAAGTATAAAAACCCACTATCTACCTTAGAGATTGGTTTGATTGGTAAATATGTTGAATTGCAAGATTCTTATAAATCAATCACAGAAGCATTGATTCATGCCAGTGCTACCAACCAAACTAAAGTAAACATCCGTTGGATTCATTCGGAAGAATTAACGCCGGATAATGTCAATGAACAATTAAAAGACTTGAATGGTATTCTTGTTGCCCCTGGTTTTGGAGATCGTGGAATTGAAGGAAAAATTAAAGCAGTTCAATATGCAAGAGAAAATAAGATTCCTTTTTTCGGAATCTGTCTAGGAATGCAAATGGCTGTCATAGAGTTCTCCAGAAATATATTGGGATTAAAAGATGCCAATTCAACCGAGATGAACGAACAAAGTTCTCATCCGGTAATCAGTCTTATGAATGAACAAAAAAATGTTACCAACAAAGGAGGAACCATGAGACTTGGAGCTTGGGATTGTGAAATTTCAAAAAATTCTAATGTATTCAAAGCCTACAATCAAACACTGATTAGTGAACGTCACAGGCATCGATACGAATTCAACAACGATTATTTAAACCAGCTCAAATCAAAAGGGATGCAAACTACTGGAATCAATCCTAAAACTGGATTGGTGGAAATCATTGAAATTCCCGACCATCCTTGGTTTGTTGGGGTGCAATACCATCCTGAATACAAAAGTACTGTGTTAAACCCCCATCCGTTATTCATTGATTTTGTAAATGCAGCACTTCAACAATCTAAAACTCAATAACGATTATTTAGTATCAACTTAATTCTTAGATCATTACTCACAGATGATTCAAACAAGCGTACTAAGGAAATAAAACAATCAATAGTCTCTGAAAAATATTGCTTTTTACTACATTTGTGATCGCTATTTAAAAAGTAAAAATGACAAAAAGACATTTTTAAAATATGGAAGAAAAGAAATTTGACATTAATTCCTTTATTGGAATGATTTTAATAGGAGCTATTTTGCTTTGGTGGACAAGTTCTTCATTGCCTGAGGTAGAACCACAAGATGCGTCAACCTCAGAAAAAGTTGTGGACTCAACGAATAATACCACAGAAAATGATTACACGTTAAATTCAACCATTGTTAGCGATTCCTTAAAAAAAGCTGATATTCAAAATAGATTGGGTGCATTTGCTGCCAGTTCTATTTATGGAACAGAAGGAACTACCACCTTAGAAAATGATATTTTATTACTTAAAATCAATAACAAAGGGGGACAAATAGCGGAAGCAATCATCAAAGGATTCAAAACTTACGATTCTTTGCCTTTATACATGATCAAAGACAACAATGCCAACTTCAATATTAATTTTGGCACAACAGATAATAGAATTTTAAATACTAAAGAGTTATTTTTTGAACCATCCTACACAAAAAATGGTGAAAATCAGGTGTTGTCTATGAAACTTAAAGTATCTGACACTCAGTTTTTAGAGTACAGATATGAGATGACCGATGATTATATGGTCAATTTTGCCGTAAGATCTCAAGGGTTGAATTCCATTATCAATACTTCAACACCAATTCAACTGGATTGGAACTTAAAGGGATATCGTCATGAAAAAAGTCTTCGGACAGAGAATACCATGTATTCCTACTACTATTACAAATCTGAGGATGAAGTTGATTATCTGAATGCAGAAGACAATTCAATTGTAAATGATTTGGACTGGGTTTCTTACAAACAACACTTTTTCTCTTCGATATTAATCTCTGAAAAGCCTTTTAATAATGCTACGATCGCTTCTTTAGACTTAGTCAAAGATGAGAAAAGAGATAGCATATTCACCAAACAATTTAGCTTAAAAACACCATTGGAGTTAAGCAATGGAGAACTAAATTATTCCATGAAATGGTATTACGGCCCTTCAGATTACAGTCAATTTAATACCTATAAAGGAACTGATTTAGGAGAAACGGCAGACTTGGGTTGGGGAATTTTTGGAACCATCAATCGTTGGATCTTCATACCAATCTTTGGAATGCTCGAAGGCTTTATGGGGAACTACGGTTTGATCATTATTTTGATGACTATTGTTGTTAGAATTCTAATGTCTCCATTGGTTTACAAATCCTATGTATCTAGCGCAAAAATGAAGGTAATTCGTCCAGAACTCAACGAATTGAATAAAAAGTATCCAGGGAAAGAAAATGCGATGAAGCGCCAACAAGAAACCATGGCCATTCAAAGAAAAGCTGGAGTAAGCATGTTATCTGGTTGTATTCCTGCATTGTTACAAATGCCTGTATTTTTTGCCTTATTTAAGTTTTTCCCTTCCAATATAGCATTGAGAGGAAAGCAATTTCTATGGGCTGATGACTTATCATCTTACGACACCATTTTTAATTTGCCTTTTGCAATTCCATTCTATGGGAATCATGTAAGTTTATTTCCGATACTGGCCTCAATTGCTATCTTCTTTTACATGAAGATGAATCAGAGCCAGCAAATGAATATGCAAGCACCTCCTCAAGAAGGAATGCCTGATATGGGTAAAATGATGAAATATATGATTTACTTCTCTCCTATCATGATGTTATTCTTCTTTAACAATTATGCGAGTAGTTTGAGTTTGTATTATTTTATTTCTAATTTATTGACGATTACAATCATGCTCGTCATTAAAAATTATGTCATCGATGAAGATAAGATTCATGCTCAAATTGAAGAAAATAAAAAACGTCCAGAAAAGAAAAAGAGCAAGTTTAGAGAACGTTTGGATCAGGCAATGAAACAAGCTCAAGAACAACAAGCAAGAAGAAAATAATTGCTAACTCATACCAACAAAAAACCGAAACAATGTTTCGGTTTTTTGTTTTTATAAAAATATAATATTAAATCTTAGACGCTTTTAACTTCCCATAATATAAGATATACACATAGCAAATCATGGTTAAAATAAAGGCTGTTTTAAATCCAAAACGATCAATCAATCCTCCAAAGACAAAGGGAATAATGGCTCCTCCAACAATTGACATGCATAGCAAACCTGAAGCTTGTGCCTTTAAATCACCTAAACCTTCCAAGGTTAACGTAAAAATTGTTGGAAACATGATTGAATTGAACAAACCAACAGCCAAAATAGACCACATAGAGATTAAACCTTGCGTATTCATAGAAATTGAAATCATTGTGACAGCAAGTAGTGCAAAGATACTAAGCACTTTTCCGGGTGACATGATTTTTGTTAAGTATGCACCCACAAAACGACCCATCATAGCACCACCCCAATAAAAAATGACGAAAATTCCAAGCAAGGATTTTGGATCAGAATTGGAAAATGATTTATTAAAAATACTGGCAATGGTGTTGGCAATTTTCATCATCATATCATTTTCTGCAACAATGATTGCCAAATTCATATCATTAAAATAATTAACTAAAAAACTTCCAATAGCAACCTCTGCACCCACATATAGAAAAATACCAAGTGCTCCCATCATCATTAATTTATTTTTTAATAAAGATAAATACCCTCCTTTCGGACTTTCTTGCATGACTTTAGGCAACTTAATAAACGCAAAAACGATTGCCAATATTCCAATAAAAACTGCAATCAGTAAAAAAGGTGTCTGAACAGTGGAGGCCTCTGAAGCATAATAGTTTATTTTTTCTGTGGAACTCAATAAATTGATTTCTTCTGATGTTTTTACAGAATCACTCAATAAAAATAGTGCACCAACCACAGGCGCAATGGTTGTTCCCAAAGAATTGAACGCTTGTGACAAATTCAAACGACTTGAAGCACCTTGTTCAGATCCTAATAAAGCAACATATGGGTTTGCAGCTACTTGTAATACTGTGATTCCTCCTGCTAATGTAAAATACCCCATCAAAAACACATTAAAATTTCTAAATTCTGCAGCAGGATAAAACAGGAGACAGCCAATGGCCATCACCACCAACCCTAAGACGATTCCTTTCTTATACCCTATTTTAGTAAGAATCGCACCTGCTGGTAGAGAAACCACAAAAAATGCTGTAAAAAATGCAAATTGAACCAAGACAGTTTTCGCATAAGACATTTCAAAAACATCCTTTAATCTGGGTACCAAACTATCAACCAACACAGTGATGAAACCCCACAGGAAAAATAGGGTTGTCAAAAATATAAAAGCACTTTTGTAAGATTTTTCTGAAGTCATGATTTATGGTAGAATTTTGATGTGTAATTTTTATTTTCTCCTTGCTTACAAACCTGATAACTAAACCCTTCATGAATGCAATAAGCTCCTGTCTCTCCTTGCTTGTTGATGGCTATAAATCCAACCTGAAAATCTTTGAATCGATTTCCTGATTTGTTAACAACTCTTCTCACAGCCTCTTCACACGCTTGTTGAGGTGTTTTCCCTTGCCGCATCAATTCAACAATTAAAAAACTCCCCACTGTTTTTAATACTTCTTCACCCATTCCAGTTGCTGTCGCACCTCCCACCTCGTTGTCAATAAATAAACCGGATCCAATGATTGGAGAATCTCCCACTCGTCCAGCCATTTTGTATGCCAAACCACTAGTTGTGCATGCACCTGAAATATCTCCTTTATGATCGATGGCTAACATCCCAATGGTATCATGATTTTCAATATTAATGACAGGCTTATAATCTGAAGTTTTTTTCCATTTCTCCCATGCCTTCTTAGAAGATGTTGTTAATAAATTTTCTTTTTTAAACCCTTGTTCAACTCCAAATTTTTCAGCTCCTTTACCCGCAAGAATGACATGTGGTGTCTCTTCCATAACTTTTCTTGCCAAAGAAATGACATGTGTAATGTTTTGAACAGCCACCACTGCACCATAATCACCATTGTGATCCATAATACAGGCATCTAGGGTAACATTCCCGTCTCTATCTGGTCTTCCTCCTTTTCCTACAGAAAAATTTAAAATATCAGCTTCTTCTATTCTACAACCTTGTTCTACTGCGTCCAAAGCAGTGCCCTTATTTTTGAGTACTTCCCATGCTTTCGAAGTTGCATTGGGTACATTCCAAGTCGCAACAACAATGGGTTTTGCTAAAGGATGATCCAAATGATCTAAGGATAGATTATCTTGAGGAAGTTCACGACTTGCTAAAGTTCCAGATGCCATCACACCAAGAGATGACAAGGAAGCCTTTTGGAGAAAATTTCTTCGTTTCATATTGAATTATTAATTTGAATTTCATCTACAAACAACCAGCTTTTACCATCGTGTTTATAGCCTAAATGCCATCTGGGTAGATTTCCTAGTTTCTTGGCAATGATTTTAATATACCTTACTCTCAATGAGGAAGGATATTTGAATTTATAATTTTGAATTTTTACAGCATCGTTTTCTTTTGTATTGTGTATTGAATATTTTCCTAGTGAATCGTAATTTTCACCATCATCTGACACCAAACATTCTAATTCTGAGGGTAAAAAAATCCAACTTTTTTGATCTTCTAAAAAATTAATCTCAACACCCCCTTCTTCATTTTTAATCTTCCCTAAATCAACAATAGCTACTAAATCCTCATCCCAATAGCCTTGCCAAGTTCCTGTTCTAAAATCCTTGGTCCCTAAAATTCCATCAATCAGAGCATTGTTCCCACCAGCATTGTATTGGTTTGCATATGTTGTTTTTAAATCAATTCTTGTGTTTGAATCTATTTTATAAAAATCTGTTGTAATCGTGGCGCTTTTTTGAGTTCCTTTCTGAGCGTAAATATGTAGACGTATGAATTTATCAATAGGAAAAGGTCCTGAATATTTTTTAAAACCTCCTTTGTATCCTAATCTGTAAAATATCTCTGCATCTTTTTCAACTGATTCAAGTGTCACCTGAGTACTCCCTTTAAAAGTGATGTCTCCCTTTGAGATAAAAGGTGCAGGAATAATTTGATGCTCTTTAATTTCTGTTGATGGAATAAAAAGATCATCGGTTGCCCAATTTGATGGCTGATCGGTCATTTCAAAAATCATGATACCTCCATTTACAATATCATGATGAGAGAGATAAGAATAAGGATACTCTTTATCATTGAGCTGAACAGATTTGATATACTTGTTTTTTGGCGAGTTGTTTTTTGTCACAATCGTAAATGATGATCCATTTTCTAAATGAACGGTTGCTTTGTCAAACAAGGGGCTTCCAATGATATATTGATTGGATGCTGGAGTTACAGGATAGAAACCTAAGGATGAAAAAATATACCATGCGCTCATTTGTCCACAATCTTCATTTCCTGAAATACCCTCAGGAGAATTGGTATACAATTCTGTTAAAATCTGTCGTGTTTTTTCTTGAGTTTTGTGGGGTTTATTGACAAAATTATACAAATAAGCCATGTGATGACTGGGTTCATTTCCATGGGCATATTGTCCAATCAATCCTGTAATATCAACTTGTTGACGCCCAGAAGTTTGATCATTGGCAATGAACAATTTATCCAATTGATTTTCCAGCTCTTTTTTGCCTCCCAATAACTTCATAAATCCTTGAATGTCCTGAGGAACATAAAAACTATATTGCCAAGAATTGGCCTCTGTATAATTAAAATTGACTTCATAAGGATCAAAAGGTGCAAACCATGTATTTCTAAATCGACCTCTCATGAATTTTGATGTCGGATCATATACATTCTTATAATATTGTCCTCTTTCCAAATAGGTTTTATAAACCTCTTCCTTTCCCATTGATTTTGCCATCTGTGCTATGGTCCAATCATCATAGGCGTATTCCAATGTTTTTGAAACAGATTCTGATTCTTTTTCTACAGGAATAAATCCGTATTTCTTGTAAGAACTTAAGCCCAATTGATCGCGAGTTGCAGAATATTTCATGGCTTCTAATGCTTTTTCGGTATCATAATCTTGAATTCCTTTCAGATAAGCATCCGCTATTACAGGCACAGCATGATAACCAATCATACAACCCGTATAATTGGCTGCTAGATCCCAAATTGGCATGATTCCTCCCTCATCATATTTGGCTAAAAAAGTATTGATAAAATCGTTGGTTCTCTCTTGCTCCAAGATCGTATACAATGGATGGGTTGCTCGATAGGTATCCCATAAAGAAAATACCGTATAATAATTAAAATCTTTTGTTTGGTGAATCTTTAAATCCATTCCTCGATAACGACCATCAATGTCTTGATAGATATTAGGAGCAAGCATTGAATGATACATTGCTGTATAAAAATTAATTTTATGATCTTTATTGGAATCTTCAATCACAATTTTTTCTAACTGTTTTTCCCAGGTTTGTTGTGCGATATTTTTGACTTCATCAAAAGACAACTCTCCAATTTCATGTTCAAGGTTTTGTTGAGCACCTTTTTCATCCACGGCTGATATTCCAATTTTCACATATACTGGTTCATTGTTGGGATTTACAAAAACATAGGAAGCAATTCTGTCTCGATTTTTGGGGACCTTATGATCTAAAACTCCTGTAATTGGATGTGAAAATTTGATGTAAAAAAATAGGTGTTGATTGGTTGCCCAAGCCTTTGATTGCCTTCTTCCAATAACTTCATAATCAGATATCTGCTCGATTGAGCCATCCAAAACCTCATCTCTATGATTTAAATCGATGGTAAGAACTTGGTTCTCACTTGAAGGATAAGTATACTTATGCATACCGCTTCTTTCAGCTACAGTTAGCGCCACATCAATGTTGGTATCTTCTAAATGTACCTGATAGTAACCAGGTTCAGCAATCTCTCGATCATGAGAAAACTTAGATTTGTATCCTCTTTTTCCATCAGCTCCATTATTAAAAACAATATCATGGGTTGGCATCAATAAAATATCACCATAATCCGAAACACCGGTTCCACTCAAATGTGTATGAGAAAACCCATAAATTTCATCATCAGAATAATGATATCCTGAGCAACCATCCCAGCCGTCCAAACGTGTATCTGGACTTAACTGCATCATCCCAAACGGCATGGTTGCCCCCGGGTAGGTATGCCCATGTCCCCCAGTACCAATAAAAGGATTTACATATGAAATAAGGCTCGCATCTTTTTTCTTGATTGCTTTCTCGGAGGAAAGACTACAGGAGAAAATTAAGAACAATGCAACAAAAAAAGAATAAAATTGAATTTTCATTCAAATAGATTGTTAATTTTATGCATACAAGATACTAAAATGAAAATTCAACTTTATTTAAAGTTATTAATAATTATAGGTTGTATGGGTTGCCAATCCAACATGGAGCAAACAATAGAACCCGTGATCATTCCAAAACCTCTGTTTCAAAAAAATAAGAACGGTTTTTTTACACTAGACAAACAAGTGTATATCCAGTCTGATCCTACCTTAAACGAGGTCATCAATTATCTCAAATCGAATTTAAAAGAAAACTACAACTATCGGTTTAGTGAAAAAAAGAGTGCAAAAATAATTTCATTTGGCATTGATAAAACGATCAATCATGAGGAAGGCTATGAATTGAAAGTCTCTAAAAATGAGATCACCATTAAGTCCAAAAACTCAAAAGGCGCTTTTTATGCAGTTCAGACCTTGTTACAATTGTCAACCCAAGTAATTCCCATTGATTTAGATTCAAGTTCATTTAAGATCCCTTGTGTAGAAATAAAAGATGAACCACAGTTTTCTTATCGAGGAATGCATTTGGATGTAGGACGTCATTTTTATTCTGTAGCATTTATCAAAAAATACATCGACCTACTTTCAAGATTGAAGATGAATACTTTTCATTGGCATTTAACGGAAGATCAAGGATGGCGTATTGAAATAAAAAAATATCCAAAATTACAGGAAATAGCAGCTTTTAGAAATGAAACCTTGGTAGGACATTACAATGATGTACCTCATCAATTTGATGGAAAACGGTATGGAGGTTTTTATACACAAGAACAAATTAAAGAGGTGGTTGCCTACGCTCAACAAAGACAGGTAACCATCATTCCAGAAATTGAAATGCCCGGTCATTCTCAGGCAGCCATTGCTGCCTATCCAGAATTGGGTTGTACTGAAAAACAAGTTGATGTAGCGACCCAATGGGGGGTTTTTGAAGAAGTGTACTGCCCTAAAGAAAATACCTTTCGGTTTTTGGAGGATGTGATTGATGAGGTGGTTGCTTTATTTCCAGGAAAATACATTCATATAGGAGGTGACGAAGCACCAAAAACAAGATGGAAAAACTGTGATTATTGTCAAAAACTCATCAAAAAAGAGGGGTTGAAAGACGAAGATGGACTGCAAAGTTATTTCATCACACGAATGGAAAAATACATCAATTCGAAAGGAAAACAAATCATAGGATGGGATGAAATTCTAGAAGGAGGTCTCGCACCGAATGCAACAGTCATGTCTTGGCGAGGAACCCAAGGAGCTATTGAGGCTGCTCAACAGGGTCATCACGTGATTCTAACTCCAGTATCTCATTGTTATTTTGATTATTATCAGTCTGATAATGAAAATGAACCCTTGGCAATTGGAGGGTTTTTACCCCTAGAAAAAGTATACCATTTCAATCCAATCCCCAAAGAGCTTAGCAAAGAAGAATCTAAGTATGTATTGGGAGCTCAAGGAAATGTTTGGACAGAATACATGCCTTCAGAGCAACAAGTTGAATACATGGCATATCCCAGAGCGGTTGCATTGAGCGAAGCAGTTTGGTCTTCTCCAAAAAATAAAAATTTTGAAGATTTTGTGAGTCGGTTGGAGATCTATCAAAAAAGATTAGACATGTTGGATGTCAATTATGCGAATCACTTATATGAGGTAAAAGGAACATTGATCTCTAAAAATGATTCCTTGTTTTATGAACTCACCAGCACTTCCAAAAATCATGATATTTTGTATGCAATCCATGATGATATCTCGAAATTATACAAGCAACCAATTCATGTGGACACAACCATGAATCTCAAAGCAGCTGTTTTTGATGACAACCTCATTCAACTTGGAAGTACTTTTGAACAAAAAATCAATCTTCACAAAGCTGTCGGTTCAAAAATTACAATCAATAAAGAAGCACATCCCTCCTATAATTCAGGAGGAAAACAAGCCTTAATCAATGGAATTTCTGGTCATCACAAGCGTTATGGAGACAATGAATGGCTAGGGTTTTTAGGTGATGATTTAGAAATTCGGATTGAATTTAATAAACCAATTCAAATCAATTCAATTGCTACTCGATTTTACAATGGTAACGGACAATGGATCTATGCTCCAAAAACAATTGAAGTGTCTTTCGATGATCATGAGCAGAAAAATATGACCAACATCATCGCAACAGATGATCCCATTGCAACATTTGATCTAAAATTTCAACATAGGACAGTCAATTCACTAACCTTGAAAATCCCCAACTATGGAATCATTCCTCAAGGAAAACAAGGAGCAGGTCACAAAGCTTGGACTTTTATAGACGAAATCATTATTGAATAAAATGCAACTAGAAATCTGTGCAAACTCGTATCAATCTGCCATGAATGCTCAAAAAGCTGGTGCGCATCGAATTGAATTATGTAGTGAACTTTCTATTGGAGGAATTACCCCATCTTATCAATTACTTAAAAAAGTGATGAAAAACCTTCATATACCTGTTCATGTATTGATTCGTCCAAGAGGTGGAGATTTTATTTACTCAAAAGAAGAATTCGAAATGATGAAAGAAAATATTCTCATCTGCAAAGAATTGGGTAGCAAAGGAATCGTTTCTGGGGTTTTACATACAGACAACCGTATTGACATCAAAAGAACACAAGAATTAATTGCTCTTTGCAAACCTTTATCATTTACTTTTCATAGGGCTTTTGATGAAGTTCCTGAACCGATGAGAGCAATCCATCAGTTGATGTCAATGGGAGTCGACAGACTCTTAACCTCAGGACAAAAAAATACTGCCATAGAGGGTTTAGATTTGATTGTAGAACTTCAAGAAATCGCGAAAAACAAACTCATTGTCATGCCCGGTAGTGGCATCAATGATGTAAATTGCAAAACATTTAAAATAGCTGGCTTTAAAGAAATTCACGCCTCTGCCTCAAAAAAAATAACGAAACGTATTTCTTCCAATTTCGGAGACAGTATTGAAACTGTTTCAGACTTTGAAATGATTCAAAAAATTTTAAATAACATTCAAATTCCTTAATTTTTTAAGTTAAATTGTGAAGTGATAAAACCCAACCCATATCCTAAAAATTGAGTAATGGTTGTTATCACGCTTAGCGCCCCTACTCGAATCCCATTTTTAAAGGAAGCATCGATAATCAACACAAGAAAATACAAATAATAGCAACTAAAAAGTGTCAATTCACCAAAAATTGCCAAGACAATACTTACATCCAGACCTACAATGAAAATACTAGGAAACCAATAAGTCATTTTTGAAGTTGAGGGATGTTTTCTGTTGAGGATGGGTCTTGCTTCACCGAAAGCGTGGGTTTGATTGAAAAATTGTTTCAAAGTACTTCTTCTTTTGTGATACACATAAGCATTTTCAATGTACTGTGATTCAAAACCAAATTCCCATAAACGAAAGGTTAAGTCTATATCTTCTCCGACTCTCATCTTTGAAAAACCTTGAGTTTTTTCAAAAACTTCTCTGGAAATTCCCATATTAAAACTTCTGGGTTGAAATTTTCCAACCCCCTTTTTATGCCCTCTAAGACCACCCGTGGTAAGGTAAGACGTCATCGAGTAATTGATGGCCTTTTGTAGGATGGTAAATTTTGAATGGGCAGCATCTGACCCCCCAAATGCATCCGTATAACTGGATTCTAATTTTTTTGAAACCTCTGAAAGATATTGTTTTGGCAAAATCACATCAGAATCAAGAAAGATATAATAATTCCCTTGAGCTTTATCCATTCCAAAATTACGACTTTCTCCTGGTCCTGAATTTTCTTTAGTATGGTATTGAAGACAAAGCTTAGACTGAAATTTCTCAATGACCTCTTTGCATGGAATGGAAGAGCCATCCTCAATAATGAGTACCTCAAAGTCTTCCTGAAAATCTTGATTTGAAAGACTTTCTAAAAGCTCCTCAATTTCTTGAGGACGATTAAAAACAGGAACAATGATTGAAAATGAAAGTTGTTTCAATGAAAAAATTTAAAAAGGGAAATTACAAAAACCATCGGAAACAAAAAACGCAAACCAAAAGGTTTGCGTTTTTATATGATCTTTAAAAGTTTTTATTCTTTGATGATCTTATAAGATCCTATCAATCCTTCTGCAGTTACTTTTACAAGATAAACTCCCGGTCTTAAGGAGGAGAGGTTAATTGATGAACTGTTTGCATTCGGCATTCCTTTATAAACTTCTTGTCCTAACAAATTGTATATAGCAATTGCTTCAACATTCTTTTGAGAATTGAAGTTCAACGCTTCTTTTACAATGGTTGGATACAAGGTAAATCCTTCTAAAGTATTGTTTTGAGTACCTAAAGTTGCTGATGTAATCTGGAAATTATCAATAAAGAAATCATTGTCTTCATTTGTTGTATCAGAAAATGCATAAAACGCAAACTGAACGGTATCTCCATAACCTGAAAGTACTTTTTCTAAGGCAGAAACTCCTGTTTCAGAAATAGGTGTTGTGGAATCCCAACGATCAAGCTCTGTCCAAGTAGAACCTCCATCTTGCGTTACCAATAAAGCAACATAATCGTCAGCTCCTAATGAAGCTGCATCTGAACTATTCCATACTGTCAGTCCAACATCAAAATTTAGGAAATAATCACTACCTGAAAGATTAAATTCAGGAGATATTAAATACTCATCAACTGATGTCCCATAAATATTAATTTTAGCAGATAAACCATTAGAATTAGAGCTATCATTTACAAAATCATCGGAAGTAAAGCTTGATGAAGTTCCACTTGGAGATCCATAAGCTCCAGCGGCTTCAGACCAGCGATCTGGCAGATAGGTATCAAAAGTTTCAGTATAGTTTGGAACAATTGGTGCTGGAGGGGTGTATTCTTCTAGGCAGAAGGCCACATCCGATACACTCGTCCCATAGTCATAGATTTGAATAATTAAATCATCTCCAACATTCCACCCAGTTAAAATAAAATCATCAGCAGCAAAAGTTTGAGCACAAGTAATTTCATTTCCTGACGTATCTCTAATAACAATTCCGGGATTTCCAGGAGCAGCATCGTTCCATAACAATCCTGCTGTTGTTGCAGTCCAAGTAAAGAACTGATCCAATCCTGTTTCCACACCATTGCAACTACTGTCCAATCCACTATCCGTAGTACCATCAGTGCTAAAGTTCAAGGTAAAACCTGCCGCATTACAACCAGTTCCTTCTGGAGATGGTGTAATCGGAATTGCTCCAGCTAAGGTATCGTTGGATGGTGGTGGTGGTGGATCTTCTGTTGTAAAACTCCACTCAGTACACCCTGTGGCGCTACCTCCCACATTTTTAGGAACAACCATCCAATAGTATGTTGTGCTATGAGCAATGTTAGTAATTTGTACTGTTGTTGCAGTGAGGTCTCCTAAAGACGAGAGATCTCCAGAGGTAGTTCCCCAGAATACTTCATAACTCGTTGCAGCATCACCAGTGGTTGGTGCATCCCAAGCTATCGCGACATTGGAGCCGGAAAGTATTTCTACATCAACAGCTCCATCGGCGGGTGTTGGATTGGAAGCACAGTCAGGTGCAGTTGCGTCAGGAATTAAATCAACATCATCAATATACCAGTTATCACCATCATCATTAGCCATTACAAATGCAACATAAATAGGTGTATTATTGTAGGCTGATAAATCAACATTGTGAGTACTATATACTGTTGAGAAATCTGATTCCGATTGCGTATCCACAATGGTAAAATCAGCATGGGTAGTTTGTGAAGCTGTTGAAACTCGAATCGTATAAGTTGACCCATAGTCAGACGTATATGCCTGTCGCTGTTGAAAAGTCAAAATATTCCCATTTGGAGTTGGAGTAAATTGAGGAGTTACTAACCAATCTTGTGCCTCGGATGTAACATTTTCATACCGAACATAGGCAGCTTGTGAGCCACTTGCCGCTGTAGTAGAAGTTGTCCAATTTTGGCCAGTTCCTTCACCATTCTCACCGATAAATGAGGTCCAACCTGAAGGAGGTACATCCGTTTCAAATCCCTCAGGGAATTGCGCATAAGCAATTTGAGAGAAAATTAATAAGTATAAAAGTAATTGTTTTTTCATATAGGGGGTTTTTTAGTTGGTTAATTTAAATTTTAAGAAAAAATTAGTATAGCAAAGTACAATATTTTTAGTGTTTACATTAAAAAAAAAGTGAATTTTTAATTATTTTGATAAATTTTTGCGTTTTTTCAAAAAAAAATAGGTTTTGATTAAAAAATCAAAACCTATTTTGTCTTTTTTTGAAAATTTACCATCTATTCATCTGTAAACTTGTCCATTACATCATCACTGACTCCCATGTTTGAAAAGCCACCATCATGAAATAAATTCTGTAAGGTTACTTTTTTGGTCAAATCTGAAAATAATGAAATGGTATAATCTGCACATTCCAAAGCCGTAGCATTTCCTAGTGGTGACATTTTATCAGCATACGCCAAGAAGCCATCAAAACCTTTAACACCGCTTCCAGCTGTAGTCGGTGTTGGGGATTGTGAAATGGTATTGACCCTTACCTTATGATCTCTTCCAAAGAAATATCCAAAACTACGAGCAATGCTTTCTAAATAGGCTTTATTGTCGGCCATGTCATTATAATCTGGAAATACTCTTTGCGCAGCCATATAAGTGAGTGCTACGATACTTCCCCATTCACTCATGGCTTGTTTGTTATACAACACATTCATTACTTTATGAAATGAAACCGCCGAAACATCCCATCCTTTGGTCGTAAAATCATACTTAGGGTCTGTGTAATGTTTTCCTTTACGAACATTGACAGACATCCCAATAGAATGTAAGACAAAATCAATTTGCCCTCCTAAGATCTCCATAGACTTTTCAACCAAATTTTCTATATCTTCCATGGAAGTTGCATCAGCAGGAATGATTTGAGATCCTGTTTTTGCAGCCAATTCATTGATGGTACCCATTCTCATGGCTATCGGTGCGTTGGTCAATACAAATTCTGCTCCTTCTTCATGAGCTCTTTCAGCAGTTTTCCAAGCAATGGAATTTTCATCCAGTGCTCCAAAAATTATTCCTTTTTTTCCTTTTAATAAATTATAAGACATCTCTTAATTTTTACTTTGATTTTGAGGCAAATATACTTTTAAATTTTTAGTTTGAAGATTTTTGATTGGTGTACTCAAAAAAAATTAATTTAATAATTCTTTGGCGTGGATTATAGCAGTATCAGAGATCTCTTTTCCACTGAGCATTTCAGCAATTTCAACAATTCTTTCATCAGCTGATAATTGCTTTAATCGAGTGGTAGTCGTATGATCAGACACTTCTTTATACACTTTGTAATGTTGATGACCTTTCGCAGCTATTTGAGGCAAATGAGTAATGGTAATGACTTGCATTTGCTGACTCATTTGGTGCATAATCAGAGCCATTTTATTGGATATTTCTCCAGACACGCCACTATCAATTTCATCAAAAATAATGGTTGGCAACTGACTGTTTTCCGACAAAACTTTCTTAATGGCTAACATGATTCGAGACAGTTCACCTCCTGAAGCCACTTTTTTCAATTCACCAAACTCCCCTCCTTTGTTGGCAGAAAATAAAAATTCAAGAACGTCTTTTCCATTCTTAAAATAACGATCAGAAAGTGAACTTTTGATGGAAAAACGTGCTTGAGGCATTCCTAAATTTTTAAGAACATCTTCTAGTTTCTTTGATAATATTGGAATGATTTTGTTTCTAGCCTCTGAAATTTTGATCGCAATATCATCTAGCTTATCTTGAATTTCTTTGACCTTTTGCTCTTGATCTTCAATCCGCTGTTCTGCATTCTCTACCACCAATACTTTTTTAGAAATCTCCTCTTGAATGATCAACAACTCTCTCGTTGAACTCACATAATGTTTTTTCTGTAAATTATGAATCAATTGTATTCGATCATTCAATTCGGCAGCTTCCGATGGGTTAAAATCTACTTGTTCGTTAGAGTTTTCAACATCACTAAGAATGTCATTCAATTCGATTTTTACACTTGAAACCCTATCAAAGAACTCTTGGTATTCTTTGGCATAAGGAGCAATTTTTTGCAATCTATTTTCTAGAGTGTGCAATAAAGTCTGAATCCCCACATTGTCATCAGAGGCGATTTGTAGAACCTCCGATAAATTTGATTTGATTTCTTCAATATTATTGATTTTATCAAGTTTTTCCTCAAGTTCCAACTCTTCATCTTCGATTAAATTGGCATCTAAAAGCTCTTGATATAAATGAAGATTGTAATCGTATTGTTGATTGGCTTCTCGTTGCGCTTTTTTAATTTCTTCTAATGTTTTTTTTGCCTGATTGTAATGCTCTAAGCCTCTTTGATACGAAGCCAACTTAAGTTCGTTATTGGCAATTGCATCCAATAGTTGAAATTGAAATTGCTGATCTGATAATTGCAGGGTTTGATGTTGAGAATGAATATCAATCAGTTTCAATCTCAAAGCATTTAACACAGACAAGACAACTGGAGTGTCGTTGATAAAAGCTCTCGATTTTCCAGAAGGAAGGATTTCTCTTCGAATGATCGTATGAGATTCGTAATCTATATCTTGAGCATCAAAAAAGTCTTGGAGTTTGTATTTATCAATGGATATGACTGCTTCTACAATGCATTTTCTTGTGGTGTCTTTTAAAGTAGATGAATCTGCTCTATTCCCTAAAACCAATCCCAAAGCCCCCAATAAAATGGACTTTCCTGCTCCAGTTTCTCCAGTAATAATAGAAAGACCCGAAGAAAAATCAATGTGCAATTCATTGATTAATGCATAGTTTTTAATGGAAATTGAAGTAAGCAAATCCTCTAATTTTGAAAAATTAAATTTAACTATAATTATTTAATTAAATAAAAAAATAATCATTCATTCATAGGATAATAAACCGCTTTACTATGAAGGTTTGAATTGATTTTTTTTCGAGTATAATACAAGTCAAAAAACTGATCATTCGCCCAGTCTTCATATAAGTTTCTATAAAAAATACTGTTGGGATTCCCTGATTGACCTGGCGCATTTGTTGCCTTTGAATTGTCCCAATCTTTTGTATCGATCACTACCCGAAAACTTGCCCCTTTGGACTGATTTAAATTTGAACCGGAAGTACCAGGTGTATAAGTGTTTCCTCCTCTAGGATAGGTTTTAAAGCCTATCAAATTATAGATGGAATCATTGACAACATTCTCAAGCGGATGTTTTATCTTAATATGTTTGTATTTTTCCTGTCCGTATAGCCAATCCTTGACATCATAGCCAAATTTTAATTCAAGTTCCTTTATAGAAGAAACAAAAGCTTGTTTTAAAAATTCATTTCTCTTTTCATCACTCATTTTAGTCAATCTTTCAATGATTTTAAATAATTGAATATCTAACAATCCTTTAACCTGCTCAGGCACAAATTTCTGATCAAACTCTCTTATAATGGCTCGTTCAAAATTTACATAAATGGTTGCCTCAACAGAATTTTTTGTGAGTTTGTTATTCCAATTCAAAAGCCTTTCAAAATAGGGTTTTGTTGTTGAGTCTAATGTTACCTTTGACAACATTTCAACTAATATTTCTGAAGGCAATGAATGGTAATCTAACTGTAAATCCATCATGTCTTGCATTGTAAATTTATCTACTGATGTGTTGGAAAGTACATTGTTTACCCGATCCCCTCTATAGGGGTCTGACCAAGAAAAACCAATGGCATTCCAATGTTGGTAGGATGCTGGTGTTACATTCTGGTTTGCCGTGGCAAAGAATTTCTTTGGAGGATTGTGGACATTTGGCTTTTCTATGATGGGAAGGTATCCATCCCACTCATATTGCCCATCCCCCATTACAGGGACCAAACCACTGTGTGTATTTCGAATTGGAGCTATTCCAACTGCTTGCCATCCTATATTTCCTTCCTTGTCTGCCCATACCATATTTTCTCCCGGAATATGACTGTAATTACAGGCCTCTCTAAATTCTTCCCATGAATTGGATTGATTCATTCGTAAGGATGCCAAATAAGGCGATCCTCCAATTTCCAACCAGCCACATCTAACGGCATAGGCTCTATTTCTCTTTTCATCGACAAAAGTTACAGGACCATGAATGGAATATTGTAGAACGATGTCATGGTTTTCCTCCCCTTTTACAGGGATGGATTCTTTGATTTCCTTAAAATTTAACCACTCCCCATCATGCCAATATTGATTTGAATCTTCGGGATTGATTTCATACACATACAAGTCCTCTGCGTCGGTTCTAAAAACGGTGAGCCCCCAGGCTCCAAATCCATTATGACCTATTGAAATTCCTGGAATTTCTGGTTCTCCCCCACCTATGACATTCCAACCTGGTGCAACTAAATGAGTAATATACCTTAAGGATGGAGCAACAATTGTTCTGTGAGGGTCACTGGCTAAAATCGGAGATCCACTGAATGATTTTTCACCTGAAATCGCCCAGTTATTGCTCCCAATGCTAAACTCATCTTCCATATCCTCAATTTTTTCAATAACTGCGATGCTTTGCTCCTCTTGCTTTCGATACTTTTCCTGAACATACGTACTTTTGAATTGTATGGGTTTTCTGAAGGCATCATAAAGCCCCAATATGTCTTGATCTAAATCTTCTTTTCTAATTTTTTTATCCAATTTTAACGAAGGGTCTTTAGGATGAAGCCATAACAATTCTTTTACCTTGTCTTCACCAATCCTAGAAACCGCTCTACCGATATTCAATTCTTGATGGATATTCCCCAACAATCCCTGATGCCTAGAGATGACATCCTCTGGAGTCCAAAATTCTGGTTGTATGCCTAATAAGTCAAATTCTACTGGGAGTTTGTCGGGCTGGCTTTTTACTTCCTCAATGTATGCATTAATACCCTCAGTATATGCGCTAATAATTTCAAACCCATCTTCATGATAATGATTCAATTCATCAACTAAATTGCCTCTAAATTTGAACAATCTTGTCCCTATATCTCTTTTCAATTCACTTTTACCAAAAATTTCAGAAACCGTTCCTGTAGCTTGTCTTCTCCATATTTCAAATTGAAAGAGTCGGTCTTTGGCAGCAAGATATCCTTGCATAAAAAAAAGGTCTTTTTGATTGTTGGCATATATATGATTGATTCCATGCTTGTCTCTTAAAACTTCTACCTTGTCATTTAACTCCAGTCGTTTTTTTTTAGTACAAGAAGTAACCAAGATAAAAAAAAATAGTAAGGAACATCTGTTAATTTGATTGATTCTAAGGCGGTAATATTCCATTAAACAACAAAAATAATTTTTATGATTCATGAGCTTTCAAAATTTTCTAAAGAGTTAACTGAATTGTAATGTCTAGACAATACTTTATGAAAGTAATTATAATTATTTGAACATAAAAATCGTGAATCAAAGCTTCAACTAGAATGCTTGTTAAAATTGTGTTTAATTTTAGAAATTGATATTCAAATACTTTTCAGTGACTAATTAATTTTTCGCCACTTAGAACTGTTATTGGGTGAGATTTTTTGAAGTAAAACCAATAAACGTTGTTTGCTTCTGGTATTGGGACCATCTGAGTATAGATTGACAATTTCATCAGATTTGGCATCAAAAAATAACCGTAACAACGGATTACCAATCACCCTATTAAAAAGTCTTTCTAGAGGAATGATTGCATTTTCTATGTTTTGTTTTCCTTCTCTTTCATTGTTAGCCATTTCGTCCAACCCTTTTCTGTGGTAATTATACACAGTCGCTCTGTATTGTTTTAAGTTGGGAGATAACAAATTGTCTATCAATTGAAATCTATTTTGAACCCCCACGAGATTGGACCAGGCAGCCAAACCACTTTGCTGAGCTTGAAGCATGGCATTTTCTGCTTGTCTGAGGTAAGCTTCTCCACCATTGAGAGCAAAGGTATCTGCATCGACTCCCAGAATGACATAGACATAAAAAGTAATCATGGAAATCAAATTAGAATCAAAAGTTGTTGGATTGTAAATCAACTGATCAAATTCATTGTACCTAAAATCAAAATCATTGTCTCTGATATTCAATACAGGAGACTCATAAGAGGTTCCGTAGATGGGTCTCGTAGATTGAATCTGAATAGAACCCTCAAAAGTATTGTTGTCTCTTTTGGTAATGATGATATTCATTGCACAATTGATCCGTTCTTGGGGTTTTACAGTTTTGTTTGTCCATTTCTTTTGGTTGACAAACTCTGAAATTGATTTCTCTAAGGTTTCAAATACTTGTCGATTCGATCCTCGAATTTGATCATAATTGATGACAACCTGACAATTTAATTCTTGCGATTGCATTGTCAATGAAAAGAAAAAAACAAAAAGGATCAAAAAACTACGCATCAATTCTATTTAGTATTTCATTCATAATATCTACAGCAACTTCTGATTTTGATTTCAATTCAAAAGAGACTTTATGTTTCATTTTGTCTATAAAGGTAATCTTATTTGTGTCTGATCCAAAACCTGCTCCATGATCATTCAACGAATTGAGCACAATAGCGTCTAAATTTTTTCTTTCCAATTTAGAAACGGCATTTGTCAATTCATTATTGGTCTCCAGAGCAAACCCAACAACAAACTGATGCTCTTTGATTGCTCCCAATGAAGCTAAAATATCTTTGGTAGGCTCCAATTCAATTTGTAACGAAGCATCCTGCTTTTTTATTTTCTCTAAGGCTTTGTTTTTTGGACTGTAATCCGAAACAGCTGCAGAAAATATGGCAATGTCCACATCAGGAAACTTTTCATGACATGCCTTATACATTTCTTCTGCGTTTAACACATCAACCCTATGAATTCGAGGCTGTTTTACTTGTTCTTGACTTGGCCCAGAAATCAAATACACTTCTGCACCCAGTTTTGCCGCTTCATTGGCAATTTCAAATCCCATTTTACCGGAAGAATGATTTCCAATAAATCGAACAGGGTCAATTGCTTCGTAAGTGGGCCCTGCTGTAATCATGACTTTTTTACCGCTAAGTGGCAAAGAGGAAAGAATGTCATTTTCTAGATGAGAAATGATCTCTTGTGGCTCAGCCATTCTTCCTTCTCCAACCAATCCACTAGCTAGTTCACCAGCGGTAGCAGGGATCATTTTGTTTCCAAATTCTTGAAGTTTTTTCAAGCTCTCAACAGTAGAAGGGTGTTTGTACATGTCTAGATCCATCGCTGGAGCAAAATAGACAGGACATTTGGCAGAAAGATAGGTGGCTAATAGTAAGTTATCACAAACTCCATTGACCATTTTAGATAAAGTGTTGGCAGTTGCTGGGGCAATGAGCATATAGTCTGCCCACATTCCCAATTCTACGTGGTTGTTCCAAAGTTCATTTTCATTCTCTTTGTCATAAAAATTGGAATGAACTGGATTTTTAGAAAGCGTAGAAAGTGTGAGTGGTGTTACAAAATCTTTTGCAGCAGGGGTCATAATGACCTTGACCTCTGCACCAGATTTAATAAATAAACGAACCAAATTGGCCGTTTTGTATGCGGCAATCCCGGCAGTGACGCCAAGAAGAATTTTTTTACCGCTTACAACAGACATTACTCAGTGTCTGGAGTTCTATGGTATACTCTTTCTTCAAGCCATTCTTCAACAGCAATTGCAGTTGGCTTTGGCAATTTTTCGTAAAACTTAGATACTTCTATTTGTTCTTTGTTTTCAAAAATTTCTTCTAGACTGTCATTGTACGTCGCAAATTCTTCTAATTTTTCTACCAACTCTCTTTTCAAATCAGTATTGATTTGAACTGCTCTTTTAGAAATGATAGAAATCGCTTCGTAAATATTTTCTGTTTGAGACTCTATGATGTCTTTATCATAAGTGATCGTCGTTACAGGAGCATTTGTTTCTTTGTAATTCATATCTTTAACTCTTTACAAATTGTTTTTCTTCGTTTTTAATATCTAACATCAACTTGTCCGAATCCTTTAAAAATTTAGACTCTGGAAAGTTTCTTTTTAGCTTTTCGTAGGCTGCAATTGCATCTTTAATTCTATTTTCTTTTTTTCTAAGTGTACTTACAATCACTAAGTCATGGTATGCCTTGAACCTGTAATACAATGCTTCTTCCTTTAGCTTAGAACCTAAAAAATCATTGATTAAATTATCAAAAACAACAATGGCTGCTTTGTAATTTCTAAAATCAGTGGGGGCGGTTCTGTAATAAGTTTTTCCGATTTCAAAAACTTTTTTCTCTAGTTTGAATTGCAATTCTTTGTAATGATTGTTTGCTTCTGCGATTCTTTCAGAGTCTGGATAATCATTGATGAATAATTGAAATGCCAAAAGAGCTTTGTTGGTATCGGTTTGGTCGAGGCTGTACACAGGTGCCGCTAGTTTGTAACTATAAGCAGACAAAAAAGAGGCTTCTTCCTTTTTAGAACTGTTTGGATAGTTTTTGGTAAATCTATCAAAGTAGTAGGCCGCCAAAGAATAGTTTTTTTCGTTGAAATTTGATTGAGCAACCATAAACTGAATACGCTCCATCTGAGGTTTTCCTCTGTATGATGGGGTCACTAACTCAAATAATCTCAATGCTTTAGCATACTCTTTTGCTTCATATTTTTTAACTGCCAATTTATATCTTTCTTCCATAGATCCCTTTCCAACAACACGTTGGTATTCACCACATGAATTTAAGAGCAGTGAAATAGAAAAAAGTAGTACTAAAGTTTTGATTTTACGCATTCGGCAAAAATAAGGATTTTAAATGGATTACTAAAACGCTTTTTTGTTTGAAATCTTGTGTTTGAATCGCTTTTTTTATAGGGTCCATAGCATGTATCCAGACATGGCTACCATCAACAAATCTTCAATGATGGTTACTGTACTCATAGGAAGTTTAAAAAATGCTCCCAAACAAGCACAACGGATCTTTTTCTTGTCAAGTACACTTTGAATCACTCCTAAACTGCTAAAACCCATGACTATGATGGTTGTAGTATAGGTTATTTGAGGCTCAAAATTTGTTAAAAAAGCAATCCCTAAGGCAAGTTCAATAAAGGGATAAACAAAACCATAAACTTTGACTCTTTTTGCCAATAAATCATACATTGCATAGCTACTGGCAAAGCCTTTTAGGTCTAAAAATTTAAAAAAAGAAAAGACGATAAAAAATCCCGCCATAAAGTTTCTCATCCAAAGCATGGTATCCAATTGCCCGTCTTTAAAAGAAGCGATGACGGTGGTCATTACAATGAACAAAAAAATAAGCAACAAGGGTTTGTAAGTAGCAAAGAAACTTTCACTTTTTTCTTCCATTTCATCCTTAAGGATGGGTGAAATGACATATTTGCTATCCTTGCCAAAAAGTTGCTGCAATGTTTCAATTTTCAAATCCGAACTCATCTGCAACGTCGCGGTCTTTTGCTCCAAAGAAATTTTGGCAGAAGCAACCTCTGAATGTTGTTCTAAGCTAGATTTTACCTTAGCAACACAGCTGGTACAGGTCATTCCTGATAGTTGATAGGTTTGAGTAAGATTCATTGTCTAGAATTAACAAATTAATATTATAATTTACATTTAAAATAAATATAATAAATGCTAAATTTTTTTTGAATCTGTAAAAATTAAAAAATTCGATGAATAATGAAAAAAGATAGTTACTCTAAATTTTGAGCATCTTGGGCTCCGATAAGGCGTTTTACATCGTTGTCAAACAAATATAACCCTCCTTTATCATCACCAATCAAATTGATTTTATCCAATATGTTTCTGGCAAGTGCTTCTTCTTCAATTTGTTCTGATACATACCATTGAAGAAAGTTATGAGTTGCATAATCTTTTTCTTTTAAGGTAATTTCAACCAAATCATTGATGGATTTTGAAACTCTTACTTCATGCTCAAATAACTTTTGAAACATGTCTTTGAAAGAACCAAATTCAATTGGAGGAGCATTTAAGGACGATACTTTTGCATGTCCTCCTCGTTCATTGATAAACTTAACGAGTTTTAACATGTGCTGACGCTCTTCATCTGAGTGTGCATACATAAAAGTTGAAACTCCTTCAAAACCAAGAGTTTCTGCCCATGAGGCCATCGCTAGGTATACTTGAGAAGAATCTGCTTCTACAGCCACCTGTTTGTTTAATGCTTCTTCAATTGTTTTTGATAACATATTCTTTTAATCTAAGTTCTTGACAAAATTAGTGATTTCTTTTTGAAGTTTCTCAGAAGCTTTTACCAAAGGCAATCGAACTTGGTCTGAGCAAATATTTAAAGTTTTCAAAACGGCCTTAATTCCGGCTGGGTTGTTTTCAGAAAAAATAAGATTGATCACTTCAATCAAACGATAATGGATTTCATAAGCTTCCTTAGATTTTCCTTGTAAACCCAAACGAATCAGGTCAGAAAATTCTTTTGGAAATGCTTGTCCTATCACGGATATGACTCCAGATGCTCCTGCCAACACCACGTTCAACGCTAAATCATCATCACCAGAGAGAATTAAAAAATCTTTTGGTTTCTTTTGAATCAATTCCAAGTATTGTTGCACATTGTTTCCAGCCTCTTTTACAGCAACGATGTTCTCAAAATCATTCGCTAAACGAAGGGTGGTTTCTGGCTCCATATTTTTTGCAGTTCTCCCAGGCACATTGTATAAAATAATGGGTTTGGGGCTCGCTAAAGCAATGGCTTTGAAGTGCTGATAAAACCCTTCTTGAGTTGGTTTGTTGTAGTAGGGCGCTACAGATAATATCGCATCAATATGGTCAAGATTTTCGGATTGAATTTCCTTGACTACTGCAGCAGTGTTGTTCCCACCAATTCCTAACACAATGGGGACTCTTTTTTTATTGGTTGCCACCACAACATCTAAAATTTGATTTCTTTCCTCTTTAGAAATGGTAACACTCTCTCCAGTAGTTCCATTAACCACTAGGTATTCTACTCCATTACTTATATTGAAATCTACCAGTTTTTCTAAGGCCGAAAAATCAATGGTTTTATCATCATTAAAGGGGGTAACCAGTGCCACACCAGTACCTATAAATTCTTGCATGAATACAATTTTTTAATTTTTTTGTAAAAGTACTCTTTTTGCCTTTAAATAAAAGCACTTTATGACATATTTATCTCTCATATTTGGAGATTTTTTGCCCTATTAAAAATTTGGAAAAGATTTATAGTTTTTTGAGGATTTCAAGATATTTTTTCATCTCGTCAAAAAACACCGCTGCTTCGTCAGGATCACAAGCGATTTCAAGGTCATATACTTGACTCATTACCTCTGAAAAACCAACTTTAAAAGAGGCATTTGAAGATCTAACTGCATATTCTAAGTACATGTTTTTTTTTGAAAAAAAACAGATCAGCAAATCAAAAGGTTCTTCTAAAAAACTTTGCAGACTCGTATCCACCACTTGCCCTTTCCAATTAAAATCTTTTTCAGAGAAGTGTTTGTATGACTTGACATCATCTTTTGAAAACTTTCGAAAGCTATACATTTTTGGATTTCTGCGTTGAAATTTTTGAATTAAAATTTCAGAAAAATCATGTTCTTTAGAAAAATTATCGAGAGTGATGATTCCAATTGATTTGATGACTTTGGTTTTAGCATGACTGTCAGTTGAGTTCGTTTTAGTGAACTTATCAATCCTTTTTTTTATAAAATATTGTTTTAATTTAAATCCTAACATATGCTAAATGATACAAAAAAACTATCTTGGCTTCACAAATGTAACTAAAACGAATCGTGTTCTCATGAAAAATAGTTGGATTCTTTTTCTAACACTCTTTGTCTGTGTAGGTTGTAAGAAAAGTTCGTTTCAAATTTCAAAAATCAATTCAAAATCAATTGAAATAAATGCTCAATCTGAGCAAGACAGTTCAATTATCAAGGAATTTCTTCCCTATAAAGACAAAATGACTGAAGAAATTTCTAAAGTTCTTTCATTTGCTCCTTACACCATGGACAGAACCGATGGAATCCTGCAAAGTACCCTTGGAAATTTAATTGCTGATTTATCCTATGAAAAAGCCAATGCCCTTTTTTTCAAAGAAACAGGAAATAAGGTAGACTTTTTAATGTCTAATTATGGTGGAATTAGAGCAGCTATTATCAAGGGAGATGTAACCGTTTCCAATGCTTTCGAATTGATGCCTTTTGACAACACACTGGTCGTTGTAGAACTCACCTCCGAAAAAGTAGAGGCTTTGTTCAACTATTTTATAGAAAAAAATATAGCTCACCCTCTATCAAAACAAATTGAACTAGTTCTTACTAAAAATACCTACAAAGTACGTATCAATGGGAAACCCTTGCAAAAAGATAAAACCTATTTTGTGGCGACCTCTAACTATCTTCAAAAGGGAGGTGATGGAATGAATTTCTTTGCGGATCCAGTAAGTTTATACGATAGCAATTTCTTAATCAGAAATGCAATTGTTGAATATTTTAAAAGTAAAGATACCCTTAGATCTCAACTAGATCATCGAGTGCTTGTAAACTAATGAGGAATTAACAATGAAGAGAAGAAAATTTATCAAACAAAGTTCTGCCAGTCTTGCTTTAGCGAGTCTAGGATCTGTCGCTTTGCAAGCTTGTGAAACAAGTCAAAAGCATATCACCATACTTCACACAAATGATACGCACAGTCAAATAGAACCCTTTGCTGTTGATCATCATAAATATTCCAACAAAGGAGGAGTTGCTCGTAGAGCCAGTCTGATTGAAAAAATTCGCAAGCAAAATCCCAACACGCTATTGCTTGATGCGGGAGATATCTTTCAAGGAACTCCTTATTTCAATTATTTTGGAGGAGAAATTGAATTCAAACTAATGAGCCTCTTAAAATATGATGCTGCAACCTTGGGAAATCATGATTTTGACAATTCTATTGAGGGGTTTTACAAACAACTTCCCAACGCAAATTTTGATTTCGTTTGCGCGAATTATGACTTTAAAAATACGGTACTCGATACGCAGGTTAAACCTTATAAAATCTTTTTCAAAGGAGGAATTAAAATTGGTGTCTTCGGATTGGGAATTGAACTACAAGACTTGGTAAGTCCTTCTTTATACAAGGAAACCAAGTATCTAAATCCAGTTGAAATCTCTCAAGACATCTCTAGAGAATTGAAGGAAAATCAAAACTGTGATTTGGTCATCTGTTTATCTCATTTGGGCTATCGATATAGAAACCCTCAAAGAATATCAGATGTAAAATTGGCCTCAGCCACCAAAAATATTGATTTGATTATTGGGGGACATACCCATACATTTTTACCAGAACCAACTCTTGCAAAAAATTTAGATGGCAAGAAAGTCTTGATCAATCAAGTAGGAGCTTATGGAGTTAATTTAGGAAGAGTAGATTTTTATTTTGATGAAAAAAATCAAAAAACCTCAACAGGCGAAACCATCATTGTATGATCACTTCAATTTAATGGATCATCTCAAGAAAATCATCTTCCGAAATGATGGCAATCCCTAAATTTTCAGCTTTTGTTTTTTTGCTAGGTCCCATATGATCTCCAGCAACCACATAATCTGTTTTCTTAGAAATGGATGAGCTTACTTTCCCACCATTGTCCTCAATGGCTTTCTTCAATTCATTTCTATTCAATTGATAAAAAACACCTGAAACAACAAATACTTTTCCTTGTAATTTGTCCGTTTGATTCTTTAAATCTTCCTCAGAGATTTGCAACTGAACTCCATGTAATTTCAATCGATTGATCAGATGTATATTTCCTAAATCATTCGAAAACTCTAGGATACTAGCTGCAATTCGATCTCCAATTTCGTCAACAGAAATCAAGGTTTCTAGGTCTGCTACCATCAATTGATCCATCGATTTGAAATGCTTGGCCAATTTTTTAGCAACGGTCTCTCCCACAAATCTAATTCCAAGCGCAAACAACACTTTTTCAAAAGGTATTTCTTTTGATTTTTGAATTCCATCAATCATGTTTTGAGCTGATTTTTCCGCCATTCTTTCCAAGGGAATAATTTGCTCTACATTGAGATCATATAAGTCTGCATAATTTTCAATAAGACCTTCTTTTCTTAACAGATCTACTGTTTCTGCACCCAAACCATCGATATCCATGGCTTTTCTGCTGATAAAATGCTGAATTCTTCCGGCTATTTGAGGAGCACATCCATAAGTATTTGGACAATAGTGTTTGGCGTCTCCCTCAGCTCTAACTAGCTCCGTATGACATTCTGGACAATGAGTGATGTAACTTGTAGGCTCAGAATCTTCAGGTCTTGCTGCAAGATCTACCGCAACAATTTTTGGGATGATCTCTCCTCCTTTTTCCACATATACCGTATCATTGATCCTGATATCTAGTTTCTCTATCTGATCTGCATTGTGAAGAGAAGCTCTCTTAACAATTGTACCTGCCAATTCAACGGGAACTAGATTTGCTACTGGAGTGATAGCCCCTGTTCTACCGACTTGATATGTGATTTCTTTCAATACTGTTTTTACCTGTGCAGCTTTGAATTTATAAGCAATTGCCCAGCGAGGAGATTTAGAAGTATACCCTAGTTCTTCTTGTTGTTGCAGATTATTCACTTTGATCACGATACCATCTGTTTCGTAACCCAAATCATGTCTTTTTTGATCCCAATAATTCACAAAATCAAAAACTTCATCGATAGAATTGGCCAGAATGATCGTCTCAGGAACTTTAAATCCTGCTTTTCTAGAGGCTTCCAAACTTTCGAAGTGTGTGCTGTATTTTTTTTCATTACTGACCAATTGATAAAGCAAGCAATCCAAGGGTCTCTTTGCTACTTCTGCACTATCTTGTAGTTTCAAGCTACCACTCGCAGTATTTCTTGGATTTCGATATTCTTCTTCTCCATTGGCAAGACGTTCTTCATTCATTTTTTGAAATCCGTCCAAAGGAATAATAATTTCACCTCTCATTTCAAAATCACTACCAAAATCATCCGTCACAGTCAATGGAATGGATTTTATGGTTCGTATATTGGTGGTAACCTCATCTCCTTGAAAACCATCTCCTCTTGTCACAGCCCTTGTAAATTGACCATTTTCAAAGGTGAGATTAATGGAAGCTCCATCATACTTCAATTCACAGGTATATTGAATATTTTCAGTACCTAAATTCTTGTGAAGTCTTTTTTCCCAATCCAATAAATCCTCTTTGGAATACGAGTTATCCAATGAATACATCCTATTCTTATGAACGATGGTATTGAAATTCTTAGTGATGGTTCCACCAACTCTTTGAGTTGGAGAATTTGGATGGTAAAATTCTGGATATGCTGCCTCAAGTTGCTCCAATGTTTTCATCTTTTGATCAAAATCAAAATCAGAAATGGTGGCATTGTCTAATACATAATATTCATGATTGTGCTGGTTGAGCTCCTCACGAAGAGAGTAGATTTGCTGTTCGGCAGATTTCATAGTTACCAAAATATAATTGGTTAAAAATAATGAAAAGAATGCCTAAAACAAACTAGTTTTTAACTAAATAACAACAACATGATAAGGACTAATAATAAGTATACCTTCTTACGTTAGCGATGTATTTTGCCAATCGAATCACCTGATGACTGTACCCATATTCGTTATCATACCATACATATAAAACAACCGTATCTCCATCTGAAATGGTAGACTTGCTATCAAAAATTGCAGGAGCCGTTGTTCCTATGATGTCTGAAGAAACCAACTCGTTATCGAGTGAAAATTGAATTTGTTCTACCAATTCTCCCTCCAGTGCATTTTGCTTCAGGGTTGCATTGACCGAATCAGCTGAAGTTACCGATCGAAGTTGAAGGTTTAAAATTGCCAAAGATCCATTGGGTACAGGAACTCGTATGGCATTTGATGTTAGTTTCCCTTCCAACATGGGTAATGCTTTTGCAACTGCTTTTCCAGCTCCAGTTTCGGTAATCACCATATTCAATGCTGCTGCTCTACCTCTTCTGTATTTGCTATGAACGTTGTCCACTAAATTTTGATCATTCGTATAAGCATGGATTGTTTCTAAATGTCCTTTTTTAATGCCATAGGTATCTTCAAGGACCTTTAAAACTGGAGTAATTGCATTGGTAGTACAAGAAGCTGCAGAAAAAATGTCGATTTTCTTAGGATTGAATTTTTTATGGTTTACTCCATGAACAATGTTTGGAATCCCTTTCCCTGGTGCTGTTAAAAGAACCTTGCTTGCTCCTTTGGCAACCAAATGTCTTTCCAAAGCTATTTGATCTCTAAAAGCTCCGGTATTATCGATAATGAGCGCATCATTGATCCCGTATTGAGTATAATCTATATCTTCAGGTTGATTTGCAGAGATCATTTTAACAGTGGTTCCATTAATGATCAATGATTCATTTTCAATATCGGTTTGAACTGTGCCTAAAAAATCTCCGTGAACAGAATCTATTCTCAACAAAGAAGCTCTTTTATCTAACATGTTTTGATCAATCTTCCCTCGAGTAACAATGGCTCTAAGGCGTAATTGAGATCCTTTCCCTAACTTAGACATCAGCTCGCGTGCCAACAGACGACCAATTCTACCAAAACCATATAAAACCACATCTTTTGGAATGATCTCTTTCACAGCCATGGCATCTTTTAGCTGTTTTTTTACAAAATCAATCTTGTTTTTGCAACCACTGGCATCGAGATGACATTCATAAGCCAGTTTTCCAATATCTAATTTGGAAGAAGGCAATGCTAGTTGATGAATGGCTTTCGCAATGTCATACGCGTCGATGATTGAAATCGGTTTTCCGACAAATTCATTTGCATAATCAATAAGCTTTAAAATTTCACTGGCTCTTTTATCTACCAAAGGATTTCTAAAAAAAACCAATTCTATGGATTTGTCATACCATAAATCATTGACAATATTGATAAATTCGGTGGTTACTCTCCTAATATGAACTTGAGAAGTAACCTCTTTTTCATAGGTGTTTTGTGAAGACATTTTGATTTTTAATCGTTAATATTTGGTGCAAAAGTATCCTTTTTTTTTAAAATACGAAATCGTTTTCGTAATAAAATAAAAATAAAAAAATCTTGGTAAAAATTACACCGTCAAAACAATCATTATTTTATTGTATTGAATGTATAAACACCAAGATTTTTGTATCCTATTTTTTGAGAAATGACCTAGAAAAAGTAAACTACTTTATCTCCATCTAAATCCAACATTTCAACTTTAACTCTGTAGCCTTCTCTGGATAAATCATCTAATAATTGAACTGCATTTGCTGCCGAAGTAATTTTCTTATCATTAATTTTTGTAATGATAAAACCTACTAAATTTGAACCATTGCTGGTTTTAAAATCTTCTCTAATAATTTTAGCTCCTTTAGCAGTATCGATCAATTCAAGTCGATAGGCTCTGGAAATAAAGCGTTCTACTCTTTTAATTAATTTGATATTTTTTGTGATTAAATCTTCATCTCTTTTGACGGTCACTTTCACATAATCTCCCGGTCTTTTAGCAGATAATTGACCTGTTAACTCCGAAAATTTTGAAATTTTTACATCATTGATTTTAACAATTACATCCCCTACTTTCAATCCAGAGATTTTTGCATTGGTCTCTGCAGCAAAATCACCAATTCTTACGCCTTCTATGTCATCTTCGCTCAGATCAGGTAAAAATCCAATAATAGCTTCTTGAACTTTACCAAACTCAAGAATATCATCAATGATTTTTTTGGCAATATTGGAGGGTATCGCAAAAGAATATCCAATATAGGATCCTGTTTTGGATGTGATGGCAGTATTGATGCCAACCAATTCACCTCTCGTATTTACGAGTGCACCTCCGCTATTTCCAGGATTGACTGCTGCGTCTGTTTGAATGAATGAATCTGTTGCTAAATTTCCCTGTAAATCTCTTCCTTTTGCACTCACTATTCCTGCAGTGACAGTCGATGTTAAATTGTATGGATTTCCAACGGCCAATACCCATTCTCCGATTTCTATGATATCAGAATCCGAAAAAGGAAGATAGGAAAGTTCTTCGTTGGCTTCAATTTTTAACAATGCAATGTCATTTTTTGCATCAGCCCCTACAAGTTCTGCTTTGTATTTTTTTCTGTTATTTAATGTAATTTCCAAATCAGTAGCCCCTTTAATCACATGATGATTGGTCACTATATAACCATCAGGAGAAATGATCACTCCACTACCTGTACCAATTTGTTGGTACTTTCTCGGACCATTAAATAAATCTGCAAAAGAACTAATTCCAGAACTGACAGCAGTATTCTTTACGTGAACAACCGCATGGACTGATTTTTCAGCTGCTGTCGTAAAGTTTGTGGGAGCATACGTTGATGAGGAAGTTTCAAAATTAGTTTCTTTGAAATTACTTTGAAATGTTTGTACAGGATTCTCATTACTTTTCTCAATAACGATGGGAGCTTCCAAGAAAAACTTATAACTCAGTAGTGAAAGAATTCCGCCCAGAAAAGCAACGCTCAAAAAACTTAAAAACTTTTTCATAATGATTGACTTTATATTTATTTCAAAAATAATTATTTTAAAAAAATGACCAAGTTAATTAACATCAGTTAACGCTTTTTAACCTCGTTTTAACAATCTGAATATTGAACGGTTTTTATATCTTTGAAAGCTATGAATATGACTTTCTACAAATACCATGGAACAGGTAATGATTTTATCATTATTGACAATAGATCTCATCTTTTTCCAAAAAAAAATTGTGCTTTAATTGCTTCGTTATGCGACCGCCATTTTGGGATCGGCGCCGATGGATTGATCTTGTTGGAAAACGATGCTCATTCAGATTTTAAAATGATCTATTTTAATTCTGATGGAAACGAAAGTACCATGTGTGGAAATGGTGGAAGGTGCATTGTAGCTTTTGCTAAAAAGCTTGAATTGTTTACTAAAAAAACTCATTTTTCTGCGATCGATGGTATGCATCATGCCGAAGAGCAAGATTCTATAATTTCACTACAAATGATCAATGTAAATGATGTCAAAATTGATAAAAATTACATATTTTTAGATACCGGATCTCCACATCATGTTGAAATGGTTACCAATTTAAAAGAGTATCCTGTTGTCAAAAAGGCAAGAGCCATCCAGGAAATCATTTACAAAAAGGAAGGATGTAACATCAATTTTGTTGAACAAATGAATCAAGACTCTTTTAAAGTAAGAACATATGAACGAGGAGTTGAAGGAGAAACTTTGGCTTGTGGGACTGGGGTAACTGCGGTTGCCTTAGCGATGCATGCTACGAATAAAACTTCCAATAAGATCGTCAAATTATCTACTCTAGGTGGAGATTTGGAAGTTTGTTTTGACGAACATAAAGGTGCGTATTCCAATATCATTTTATCTGGACCTGCAACCTATGTTTTTCAGGGAATCATCAAAATATAATCATGTTTTTAAAAGGGGAAAAAATAACACTAAGAGCCTTAGAGCCAGAAGATTTAGATTTTCTATTTACCACTGAAAATGACAAGACTTTTTGGAGGGTAAGTAATACGCAAACTCCTTTCTCAAAATATACTTTAAAAAAATATTTGGACCATGCTCATTTGGACATCTATCAAATTAAACAGTTGAGATTAGTTATTGTTGAAAATAAGAATGATAACGCCGTTGGAATGATTGATTTATTTGATTTTGATCCTCAACACAAAAGAGCAGGTGTGGGGATATTGATTCATGAAAAATTTCAAAATACTGGTTTTGGCTCAGAAGCCGTCTCATTATTAACCTCATATTGTTTTAACACGTTAAATTTACATCAACTGTTTGCTAACATTACCCCTGACAATCCAAAAAGCATCTCCCTATTTACCAAACAAGGTTTTGTGAAAATGGGTGAAAAAAAAGATTGGCTCTTTTTAGATGGGGATTTTAAAGATGAATTCATTTACCAACTTATCAATGTCTAAAAAAATTATTATTTCAATAGGTACAATTTTATTTCTAGGAATTGCAATTCTTAGTGTCAATTATTACCAGCAAATTTTTGGGGAAATTGTAAAAAAAGACGGAGTCATTTTTATCCGAACAAATGATCAAATTGAAGACGTTAAAAAAGAACTCAATGATTTTATTGGAGATGAAAACCTTTTTAATTGGTTGGCTCTCAAAAAAAATTACAAAAACCCCAAATCTGGTCAATACAGCATTAGCAGGGGAATGTCTTTAAACGATGTGATCAATCTTTTGAGAAGCGGCAATCAAACTCCTATAAAATTAACCTTTAACAATCAACATTCATTAGAAGATTTTTCGGGTAGAATTTCACAACAAATAGAATTGGATTCTGTAACAATTTTAAATGCTTTTAAAGATTCTCTATTTCTTCAAAATCAAACATTAACAAAAGCATCTTCATTGGGAATTTTAATCCCTAATACTTATGAAGTATTCTGGGACATCAGTAAAGAACAATTAAGAAATAGAATGTTGAAGGAATACCGTAAATTCTGGAACAACGATCGAATGCAAAAAGCAAAAAAATTAAACATGTCTCCTTCAGAGGTGATGACTTTGGCATCCATTGTACAAAAAGAAACCTCAAAATCAATTGAAAGACCCACTGTTGCTGGATTGTATATCAACCGATTGGTAAAAGGGATACCGCTACAAGCAGATCCAACAATTATATACCTATTAAGGCAACAAAATAAAGAGCCCAGAAAAAGAGTGCTGTTTAAAGACTTAAAAATAAAATCTCCTTACAATACCTACCTAAACAAAGGATTACCACCCACTGTCATTGCCATGCCAGATATTTCCTCAATAGATGCTGTGCTCAATTATGCGAACCACAACTATATTTACATGTGTGCTAGTACAGTAAAAATAGGCTTTCATGAATTTACGAGTTCGTTAAAACAACACAAAAAAAATGCAAGAAAATATCAAAGATGGTTAAACAAACAAGGAATTAAAAAGTAAAGTTGCTCTGGTAAAAATCTTCATCATTCAATTCCTTAAAAGGAGTAAAAAACAACTGGTTATTAGGAGTTTATAAATTAAGTAGTATCTTTGCGCTCGCTAAACAGAAATATTTAGATTATTAGAAATTTTTTATTTTTCATTTTTTTGTTCATTGGATTTATCAACGCAAATGAAAATCCGAGAGATAAGAAAAATTACACTACCGTAATTTCTGAAATAGAAGAACCTAAGCACTCGATAACAATCCCCTTTTTACAAAACGATTTTGTTGGTTTTAAAGAAGCACTAGCCTTTAAGGAATCACAAGGGAAATATCGCGTAGTAAACAGTCTAGGATATTTAGGAAAATATCAATTTGGAGCTGCTACACTAGAAAGATTTCAAATTTACAATACCAACTCATTTTTAAAGAATCCTGAATTACAAGAACAAGTTTTTATTGCCTATTGTAAAGTAAACAAATGGATTCTTAGAAAAGACATCAAAAGAAGTGTGGGTAAAATTATAGACGGTGTTAAGATAACAGAGTCTGGAATTTTAGCTGCAGCTCATCTTGGAGGTGCAGGAAATGTAAAAAAATTCCTAAGATCTAATGGAAAACTAAACTGTTCTGATGCCTATGGAACGTCCTTAAAATCATACATGAAAAATTTTGGAGGGTATGATGTTTCTAGCATTCAAGCAGACAGAAAACCAACTTTATAATCATTTTTGAATGATGAAAATTGTGGGTCTCTTGTGTAGATCCACAGACTGCTTTTTCCAATCTGAAATCGACAAAGTTTTAATATATTCACTAGGTAAAGTAATGTCTGAAGCTATGCACAGCAT
>JAYPZA010000002.1:155980-189611 GCA_038136095.1 Flavobacterium sp. | reverse complement strand
GCACAGCATCGTTCCAGGATGTAATGTTGACTTCAAATCTTTGAAAACTTTATCATTTCGATAAGGAGTTTCGATAAAAATTTGGGATTGACTTTTTTCCTTAGACAGTTTTTCCAAGTTTTTGATGGCTTTTTTTCGATCAGAATTATCGATCGGTAAATAGCCATTAAAGGCAAAGTTTTGGCCATTCATTCCGGATGCCATCAATGCCAATAGAATGGATGATGGCCCCACCATTGGAATCACCTTGATTCCTTTTTCGTGAGCTAACTTAACAATACTCGCTCCAGGATCTGCAACGGCAGGAACTCCTGCTTCAGAGAGCAATCCCACCGAAATTCCTTGCTCACATACATCTAAATAAGTACGTGTCTCCATTTCTTCCGAATACTTATCAAGTTTCATCATCCTAAGTGAGGGCTGTGATTTTTTAGGAGTGATTTTTTTTATAAATTTTCTTGCAGATTTTTCATTCTCAACAATAAAATGATCAATCAACTCGATTCTCTTTTTTACAGAATAAGGCATCACTTCTAAAGGCTCATTCTCTCCTAAAGTAGTTGGAATTAAATAGAGATTTCCTTTCATTAGTTTTTTTAAATTTTATTCAGATATATCAAGATTGCATGAGTTTTGTTGCAATAATTTCGCAGACGTCATTCAACAAGTGATAGACTGTTTCAAATCCATCATCTCCTCCGTAGTAGGGATCTGGAACATTCCTATCTTCTAAAGAATTAGTTTCTTTCAATATCAGATTAACTTTGTTAATATCAGATTCATCCTTAGCCAAGGAACAAATATGCCGATAGTTTTGTTGATCCATTGCATAAATCATATCAAATTCAAGAAAATCTTCAGTTGTGAATTGACGGGCCCTTTGATGATGAATATCGATTCCATATTTTTTAGCTACTTGAATGGATCTAGGATCAGGAGAGTTCCCAACATGATAGGCAGCAGTGCCTGCAGAGTCAACAAAAAAATCTTTAGCGTTTAATTTTGATTGTAAGATTCCTTCTGCTAAGGGAGAACGACAAATATTGCCCAGGCAAACCATCAATATTTTTTTCATTTGATAAAATTAATGGAAAGAATGATTAATTCGTTAGGTAAATCCTTCTTCAAGGATTTAAAAAGTTAACTTTTTGGTGAGATCTTCAACATATTTTCTAAACTGCTTGTCCGTTTCAGTTAAATTGTCAACAGTTTTACAAGCATGAAGAACAGTGGCATGATCTCTTTGACCAATTTGAGAACCAATACTAGCTAAAGAGGACTTGGTCATTCGTTTGGCAAAATACATGGCCAATTGACGAGCTTGAACGATGTGTCTTTTTCTAGTTTTTGATTGTAAAGTAACAACGTCCATTTCAAAGTACTTGGAAACTACTTTTTGAATGTAATCAATCGAAACCTCTTTTTTCGTGTTTTTGACAAACTTATCTACAATTTGTTTCGCCAATTCAATTGAAAATTCTCTTCTGTTGAATGATGACTGAGCAATCATTGAAATGATGACTCCCTCCAACTCTCTTACATTCGATTTGATATTTTTAGCAATATACTCTACAATTTCATTAGGCATTTCAACTCCATCTCTAAACAATTTATTTTGAAGAATAGAAATTCTTGTTTCATAATTTGGAAGTTGTAATTCTGCCGACAATCCCCACTTAAACCTTGATAGCAATCGTTGTTCGATATCTTGCATATCTACAGGAGCCTTATCTGATGTAAGAATTACCTGTTTCCCATTTTGATGAAGATGATTGAATATATGAAAAAATACATCTTGAGTTCCTGATTTTCCAGAAAGGAATTGAACATCGTCGATGATGAGTACATCAACCATTTGATAAAAATGAATGAAATCATTTCTAGTATTCGATTTTACAGAATCGATGAATTGTTGTGTGAATTTTTCTGATGAAATGTACAAGACTGTTTTATCAGGATATTTATCTTTAACATCCACACCAATGGCATGAGCTAAATGTGTTTTTCCCAAACCAACCCCTCCATAAATCAATAGCGGATTGAAAGAAGTACCTCCTGGTTTATTTGCAACTGCCATACTAGCCGATCTTGCCAATCTGTTAGAGTCTCCCTCAACAAAATTTTTAAAATTGTAGTTGGCATTTAATTGAGACTCTATTTTTACTTTTTGCAAACCAGGAATCACAAAAGGGTTTCTTAATTCTCTCTTACTTACCTCAACAGGAACAGAAATTTTTTGTGGTCTTAATGGATCTCTGTTTGAACTTGGAATTTTTACAATCTGAGGACGATTGCTGCTGTAGGTATTTTCCATGCGTACGTCATAAATCAGTTTCGCATCATTTCCTAATTCCCTAATCAAAGCCACCCTAAGTAATTTTATATAATGCTCTTCCAGCCATTCATAAAAAAATTTACTAGGCACTTGTATGGTTAAAACTTCACCAGATAATTTGACAGGTTTAATTGGTTCAAACCAAGTTTTATAAGCCTGTGCTTTGATGTTGTCTTTAATAAAATAAAGACATTCCTCCCATACGGAAATTGCTGTTTTACTCATAAATTTTGAGAGAATTTATTGTTTAGTTTTTCTCTTATTAATTTGGTGGTTTGCTTAAGTAAGCTAAGCAATACAAATGTGTGAATAAATTTCAGTAAAAAAAAATGATTTTGCTATTGATTTTTATTTTTTTTTTCCGTAGTATCACCCTCCTAAATTTTATAAAAATTGAAAGATTTTTCTACTCAAATTAGAGTCCGATATGGTGAGACAGATCAAATGGGAGTTGTATACCACGGAAATTATGCAACTTATTTTGAAATAGCGAGAACAGAATGGCTTCGAAATTTAGGTATTTCTTACAAAGAGCTTGAAAAAAAAGGGGTCATGTTACCCGTGATTTCACTTTCCTTAAATTTTTTAAAATCTGCTAAATATGATGATGTTTTAACCATCACTGTTTCTCTAAAAAAAACACCGCTAGTTAAAATTGATTTTGATTATGAAATAATCAATCAAAATCATGAAAAAGTTTCTACAGGAAATTCTGTGCTGGCTTTCATTGATATGAAAACAAACAAACCTATAAAATGCCCATCCTATATCTTGCAAAAATTAGACCTTTAAGGTTCGTATTTTTACCTTATATAATTCACTAAAAATTTTCAATATTTTTTGAGCATTTGATTTTCGAACTTCGATAATCAATTGACAATCCATTTCAAATTTTTTACTTTGAATATTGAGATTGTTTTCTCTAATGATCTTCATTACCTTACTGAGCAATTCATACTCAAAAAAAAGTTCAAAATAAACATCAATCGTTTTTTGAATAATTTTTGAAGATTCTAGTGCAAATTTTGCAGAATGTTTATAAGCATTGATTAAGCCCCCTACTCCAAGTTTTACACCTCCAAAATATCGAACAGAAACAATCAACACATTCGTCAGACCAAATGATTGGATTTGGCCATAAATTGGAATACCCGCAGAATTTTTTGGTTCACCATCATCATTTACTCTAAATGAGAAAGAATCAATTCCCAATTGCCAAGCATAACAAAAGTGACGAGCAGTAGGATGTTTTTTTTTTAGAAATTGAAGAGAAGCTTTGATATCATTTTCTGAGTTGACAGGAAATGCATATCCATAAAATTTACTGTTTCTATCCTTGAATAAGGTTTCTTGGGATGGGGATTCTATGGTTTTGTAAAGATCATCCATTAGTAGACATGACCATGATGATACTTAAAATAGCGACAACAATTCCCAACCAATTTTTAATTGCAATCCTCTCTTTGAATAGCATCATTCCGAAAAGAGTGGAAAGAATTACAATTCCTACATTATTGATGGTAAATGCTGTTGAGCTCTCCATCCCTTCTGTACTCAAAGCTTTTAACAGATATACAATAGAAAAATAATTAGGAACACCTAATAAAATACCCCCAAGGATGTTTTTAAATTCAAAAACTACAAGACCTTTGAACTTTTGGGATGCTAAAAAGAGACTTCCAAAGATAAATGCGCAAGCAAAAATTGTTGCTGAAAATAGAGGGACACCACCATCTTGAACAAAGGTAGTCTCTACATATTTTAAGCTTGTATCAATCGCACCAGATCCAAAAAATAAAAGAATTGGAAACAGAAAACCAGAATTTTGATTTAAACAACTATCTTTTTCTTTTGTTGAGGTTAGATAAACCGCTATCAATGCTAATAAAATGCCTGTAATTTTAATAAAACTGAGGCTTTCATCATAATATAAAACCCCAAAAACAATGGCTATAACTACTGACATTTTACTAGAAACAGAGGCTACCGATAGTCCATTTTTTTGAGAGGTTAATGCCATTAGATTGAAAACAACAATGAATAAGACACCCAACAAAAAAGCTCCCAAAAACCAAGGCTGGCTGGGAATTTTCTGAATAGAAACGGAAATATCCGAAAGATAAAATCCAAGAGAAGCCGCAATTAAATAATTGACTACAATCGCCTGAAGAGTATTTATTTTCAAAATATCAAACAATTTGAAAATGACAAATAAAAAACTTGAAATACAAATACTAATGAATAAATAGATCATGAATTGAATTCTTTTTGTTGAAACATATTGACAACATCCTCATGATGAGGATTTATATTCCATACTTTTATATTTTGAGCCATTGCAGCGATTGTGTTTTCTTCAGTATCATCAATGAAAAAAGTTTCCTCAGGGTCCAAATCATTTTCATTGAGTACAAATTCATAAATCTCTGGTGAAGGTTTTCTCAAATGAATTTCATGTGATAAGTAGAACTGTTCAAAAAAACTTTTGAATTCATTAAAAATTTGAGCTCCCCATTGTTTTTGAATATGTTCAATATGGATGGCATTTGTATTGCTTAAAAGGAACAATCGATATTTTTTCGATTCAGACAAAGTACTTAGAAAGTCAAAACGATGTCTTGGAAAATCCTTAAGAATGGCATTCCAAGCATTTATAAAATCGGATTCCAAAATTTCTGGAAACATCGTCCTAAATCTATTGACAAATTCATTTGAAGAAAAGGCTCCTATTTCAAATTGTTTGGCGATTTCTATCATTTCATGAGATATTTCATTGATTCCCAGTCTTTTTAATTCCTTGATAGGTGCCTCTTTATCTAAGTTGATAAATACATCTCCAAAATCAAAAACTAAATTTTTAACCATTGATAAAAGTATTTAAACGATCTTGATGAATCAACGTTTCTCTAGAAGAAGAACCATTCAATTTTGGGGCTTTGATGCCCTGAATGAATCTGACATCGCTTTTAAAAACCCTTGCCTCATCCCATAAATTTTCATCGATAAAAGTTTGCAATGTTTTTGCTCCTCCTTCAATGATTACCGATTGAATTTTATGATCAAAAAGAAGTGCACAAATTTGAGTGGCGATTGGTTTTGAAAAATCGATGGTTTCAAAAAAAACTTGCCCTTCCTGTGTTTTTTTATTGTCATTGATAAAAATTGTTTTTACAGAAGCATCATAAACTTTTGAATCTGTAGGAATTTTCAATTCTTTATCAATGACAATTCGTATGGGATTTTCTCCTTTCCAATGACGAACATCCAAACTTGGATTGTCATCAAAAACTGTTTTTGTACCCACCAAAATTGCATGTTCTTCACTTCGCCATTTATGAACAATCTGCCTTGAAATTTCATTACTTATCCATACAGGAGCTTGTTTATTTTTTGTTTTTGGAGCAATAAAACCATCTGAGGTTTCTGCCCATTTTAAGACAACATAAGGGCGTTTCTTGGTGTGAAACGTGAAAAAACGTTTGTGGTGCTCCAGACATTCTTTTTCTAGCACACCCACAATGACCTCACATCCAGCATTTCGCATTCTTTCAATTCCTTTACCAAAGACCAAAGAATTGGCATCCACACAACCAATCACAACTTTTTTAATTCCACTTCTGATGATCAAATCAGAACAAGGAGGTGTTTTCCCTGTGTGCGAACAAGGTTCCAGAGTCACGTAAAGAGTAGCTTTTTTCAAAAGCTCCTTATTTTGTATGGAATTGATGGCATTTACCTCAGCGTGATTCCCTCCATATGGGCTGGTAAAACCTTCCCCAATAATTTTAGAATCAACTACCAAAACTGCTCCCACAGACGGATTTGGACGTGTGGTTCCAATTCCTAATTTGGAAATTTCAAGACATCTTTTTATGTATTGTTCGTGATTCAAAAAAAAGTAACTTTGTAAAACAAAAATACAGGTTTAATGATAAACTCAGACTATCTTATTAGAGAAATAGAAGCTCGAGACAACGAACAAGTAAAAAACATTGTTCAGAGTGTCATATTAGAAATGGGAGCTCCTAAAATTGGGACAGCTTATGAGGATATTGCTCTGGATGATATGTTCACAACGTATCAAAAAGAAAGAGCAGCTTATTTTGTAGTTGAGCATGATGGAAAAGTATTGGGTGGAGCTGGTATTGCACAATTGGATGATTATCAAGGAAACATCTGTGAATTGCAGAAAATGTATTTCTTATCTCAAATCAGAGGAAAAGGTTTGGGAACAGCATTGATAGAAAAATGCATGCGTCTCGCAAAAAAGTTTGGTTACGATCAATGTTATTTAGAAACCATGCCATATATGACTTCGGCCAGAAAACTGTATGCAAAAAATGGGTTCAAACAAATCGACAAGCCCATGGGAAACACCTCTCACTATTCTTGTGATGTTTGGATGATACGTACATTATGACTTTACAAGACTTTAAAGAAAAATTTTACAGTACCTTGTCTAAGTTATACCCTAAGACAGAAATTGATTCTTTTTTCTTTTTACTGATCGAACAATATTTAAGTTTTCAAAGAATTGACAGCATTCTGAAAGCTGATTTTAAGATTTCTAATGATCAAATCAATCTTTTAGAACAAGCTACTGATAGGTTGCAGAAAGAAGAACCTATTCAATACATTCTAGAAAATACATTTTTTTACGGATTGCCCTTTATCGTCAATGCATCTGTTTTAATTCCAAGACCCGAAACTGAGGAGTTGGTTGAGTGGATTCTTTCAAGTGTTTTGGAATCTCAAAAAGAAAAAAAGAAAAAACTTACAATTTTAGAAATTGGCACTGGCTCCGGATGTATTTCAATTGCTTTAAAAAAACATTTACCCAAAGCAACAGTGGTAGCCATAGATATCTCTGAAAAAGCATTGAAAATTGCTCAGGAGAACAGTCGTATCAATGAAGTAGATATTCAATTCATACTCCAAGATGTTTTAAAACCTTTTGAATTGAGTCAACAATTTGATATCATTGTCTCTAACCCACCCTATGTTAGAGAGATTGAAAAGAAAACAATTAAAAATAATGTTTTGCAAAACGAACCTCATATCGCCTTATTTGTTGAGGATCACAAACCTCTTTTATTTTATGATAAAATTTCAGATGTAGCAAAAAAATATGGAAATACTGATGGATATTTGTTTTTTGAAATCAATCAATATTTAGGACATGAAACCACGTCTTTGTTAAGAAACAAAGGGTTAAGTAACATTGAATTAAAAAAAGATTTTCAAGGAAATGATCGAATGATTAGATGCCGCATTAAGTGATGTTTTGATTATAAAAAACCATCACTAATAAATTCACTCTTGAACTTTCAACGGATGGTAAATTCTTTCAGCATTTTTTAATACTTCCTCACGATCTAAAGTCATTTTTTTTAGCTTTCGATTGGAAAATAACTCCATTTGTGAAGTGGCATGAACATCGTCTGGATTGGCATTTGACCCATATGAATTGATGGTTTCGATCTCCACTTTATTCTCACTGAAACGTACCAACTCTATATAAGATTCACCTGCAATAGCTCGATATGAACCGTCATCTTGTTTCTGGCTATAAATTGCCGCTAAAACATCAGGAGCACCTCCAATAGGCAAGTTAACAGTCCCTCTTGAATGTCTCTGAAATTGCCCTAATTCAACTTCTAGCTTTCCATAATTGGCAAGTAATTCTTCTTTTGCTTTGGTAATACCATACACACAATCTTGTATGGTAATAAGTCCATTTCTTTCAATTCTGTTCTCATTTTTTCTTTTTTCGTCAAGATATTTGTAGGACAATATAAAAAGAGGTGCTATGGTATTTTCTTTGTTGGATTTCCTATCCCAATTTTTCAATAGTAGAATTGCATCCGATATTTCGGAATATTTTTGCTCATCGAGATGCATCATCAATTCTAAATTGATGGCTTTTGGTGTGATCAATTTGGAAGGATATTGACCATCGTATTTGATGCTTTTAAAATCATCATATGATAGGGTATCATACTCAGATAACAACTCTAGAAATCTTGAACTTCGATTGTTCTCTAAACCGACACTTTGATACCCCATGATTTTATTCAACCTAGTTTCTTTTGGGTTGTTATCATCATCAGATGATGAAAAAGGTGTGTTATTGGTATTAAAAACAAAACCACTTGATGGATTTAAAACTTGAGGTAAACTATCCAATGGAATGATTTTTTCACCCCATAAGGTTTCAGAACTATTTCCTGGCAAAACTTGAGTCCAATCATATGTTGGATTTCTTAGTGGAAACCGGCCATTACTCAAATAGTAAATCGTATCAGTTCTATCGGCATAAACAATGTTTAGAGAGGTAATTCCTCTTAGGTTCAAGGCATTTTTAAACTCTTTAAAGCTTTTGGCTTTATTCATTCGATACCATTGCTCAGCCATTTTTATACTTTGTCCTACCATAAAACGCCAAGCAAAAACACCTTTATCAGTTTTAAAAGTAGGTCCATAAACACTACTATATATGGTTTTATATATTGGAATTTTTATGGGCCCCAAGACTTTCAACCAAGCACTGTATTTTTTTTCCTTTAGGGATAACCATTGGTCATCAAACTTGTAGAGATTTTCGATGGTTGGGTGCATTTCTAACTGATACACATCAGAAAAATCAGCGTGATTTACCGTATGTGACCATCCTAAAAAAGGATTCGCTCCGTGAAAAATACAAATACCTCCTGCAAACGTTCCTCCTAAAATATTAAGTCCCTGATCCGAAATCAAATGTGCCTCATACCAAGAATACCAACCCTCTAAAGGCTGATGAGAATTGATGGCAAGGTATGTTTTTCCATCATCGGTTTTCTTTTTCGAAAAAGCAAAAGCGTTAGATCCTTTCGGTACTTGAGATTTTAAATCGTTAACAATGGTCCCTTCTAAAATTTTTATCAAATCCTTACCTGCACCAGAAATCTCCATATTTCCCAACAAATAACCTGTGATGATATCAACTCCTTGAATGGGGAAAATTTCATCTAAAATTACTTTTTCAGGATGAATTTTAGCATAGTTATTGACCCCCTCTACAAAACTTTCTAAATAGTGCTTAAAATCTCCTGTAACATCATTGGAATATTTTTCTTCTGCAATCTCCTTTAAGCCCATGAACTGAATCCCAAAATCAGCTGTAATACCGTCTTTCCCTTTAATTTGTCCAAGCAAGCCTTTGCAAGCTGCCATCAATTCTTGCATGGTTACAAAATCATCTTCACATTGAGCCCAAGCCAAACCATAAGCTACTTCAGCATCTGTTTTCGCAATGATGTGAGGAACACCAAAAGAATCTCTGGCAATTTTAATTGACGACAATTCTTTAGAGATAAAATCTTTATCTGTACATGAGATGATTCCAAAAAATGTAAGTAAAAAAACTATTTTTCGCATGGATCATTTGATTTATGTAAATATACTAAGAAGTTTGTGTAGTTTTGTATCAACTCCCTAAAGACTATGTCAATGTTTTTAATAAATAAAATGAGCAAAATATGATTTCAGACATAAAACTGCATTGGGAAACTGTTTACAACACCAAAAGTCCAGATCAAGTAAGTTGGACTCAAAAAAATCCTAAAACCTCCTTGAACTTTATCACTTCTTTTCAACTACCAAAAGAAGCAAGTATAATTGACATTGGTGGCGGAGATAGTCTTTTGGTAGATTTTTTACTTGAAGAGGGGTATTCGAATATCACTGTCCTTGACATTTCAGGAAAAGCTTTGGAAAGAGCACAAAAGAGATTGGGTTCAAAAGCCAAATTAGTTACTTGGATTGAAAGCAATGTGATTGATTTTACACCAGAAAAAAAATACGATGTATGGCATGATCGAGCAGCTTTTCATTTTTTGACCTCACAAGAGGATATTTCTCGTTATGTTTCTTTGACAAATTCATTTGTAAGCCGTCGTCTTATCATTGGTACTTTTTCAATGAAAGGCCCCAAAAAATGCAGTGGTTTAGAAATAACTCAATACTCTAAAAATAAAATGTCTGTAATTTTTAATGAGTGTTTTGAACAAAATAACTCCTTGGAAGAAATCCATCATACACCATTTAATACTACTCAGAATTTCATTTTTTGTAGTTTTAAAAAACGATCATAAACTATCAATAAAACTTATAACCAACTTTTCTTGTACATTTGTACTCATGCGTATAGATATTATATCAGCAACACCAGAATTACTAGAAAGTCCTCTAAACTACTCAATCATCAAGAGAGCAAAAGAAAAAGGAATTGTAGAAATTTACATTCATAATTTAAGGGAGTATGGACTTGGAAACTACAAGCAAATCGATGACACACAATTTGGTGGTGGAGCTGGCATGGTGTTAATGATAGAACCAATCTCTAAGTGTATAGAAGCTCTAAAAAATCAGAGATCATATGATGAAATCATATACATGACTCCCGACGCAAAAACATTGACTCAATCGATGTCCAATTCGCTTTCTCTAAAAGAAAATATTTTAATTCTTGCCGGACACTACAAAGGAGTCGATCAACGAGTTCGTGATAAATACATCACCAAAGAGATTTCAATTGGTGATTATGTTTTAACTGGGGGAGAATTGGCAGCAGCTGTATTAACTGATAGCATTGTGCGCTTAATTCCAGGAGTTATTGGAGACGAAACTTCAGCGTTGACCGATTCATTTCAAGATAATTTATTATCACCTCCTGTATATACTAGACCCTCCAATTATGAAGGGATGGAAGTTCCTTCCATTTTATTATCAGGAAATTTTCCTAAAATTGAAGAGTGGCGCTCAGACAAGGCTTACCAGAGAACTCAAGAAATCCGCCCTGATTTGCTAGATGATTTCTAATTAATTAATCCTTCAGAACTGTTATTTTGAAAAAAATCTTACTCCAAATAAAAAATAACGAAGCCTTATGTTGGGTTTTGGGCTTTCAATTGTTTCGTTTCTTGCTCATCCCATTTGTCGGATTGATGCCTCAAGATGCTTACTATTACTTATATGGTCAAAACCTCGCTCTTTCTTATTATGACCATCCTGGAATGATTGGATACATGCTGCGATTTTTCAGTGAAATATTTGGACAATCTGTCTATGTAATTAAGTTGACTGATTTCACGATTACCTCTTTTACCCTCTTAAGTTTCTACAAACTATCATCACTTTTTTTATCGAAACAACGATTGTGGAAAAGTATGGTTTTAATAACCTCTTCCATTTTTATCTCCATATTATCCTTCAATTCGACACCTGATGTCCCTTTAATTTTGTTTTGGACATTGAGTATTCTGTGCTTATACAAAGCTGTCTTTGAAGAAAAGAAATGGTATTGGATTTTAGGAGGAATTACAATGGGCTTGGCTTTTAATAGTAAGTACACTGCTTTGTTGCTTCAGTTTGGAATCTTTTTATTTCTATTCTTCTCGAACAAATACAGAAAATTATTGGTCTCTCCATGGTTTTGGGCGAGTTTTCTGATTTCTGTAGCAGTTACATTTCCTATATGGTGGTGGAACTATCAAAATGAATTTGCCTCTTTTGCATTTCAATCTTCAGATCGAATAAGTGCGATTGGTAAATTTATTGTGAAGCCAACTTTGTTTTTGGGTGCAATCGGAATTCAAATGGCTTTACTGATACCAGTCTTATTTTATCTTTTAATTGTCCTTTTATTTAAATACACTAAAAAAGTACTCTTAAAATTTACTTTACCTTCTGAAAAAATTTTATTTCTACTCGTATTTTTTATCCCAACTTTTGTAGGTTTCTTAATCATTAGCCCAATTTATTGGATCAAGTTAAATTGGATGATGCCCTCCTACATTACAGGAATAATTTTAGCAGGAATTTTTATCAACCGAAGACTCCTTAGGATTCAGATGATTATTTCAATCATTTTTCATATTGCAATAGCGACGCAAGTAATCTTCTATTTCATTCCGGTAAAAAGTGATGACACTTATGTAGGTTGGGAAGAACTTGCAAAAGAAATTGAAGCACTTCAAAAAAAGTATCCAAAAGCATTTATATTCTCGGCTGATAATTATAAAACATCTGCGGTACTCAATTTTTATCTACCAGAAAAAGTATATGCACAAAACATTGTAGGGCTCCCCGCTTTGCAATTTGATTATCTCGGAGATGATTTATCAAAATTAAATTCCAAAAATGCTCTGTTCATAGATTCTGACAAACGCTTTAAAAATTCAAATAAAAGAGGTCAAATACTTCCTTTAGAATTAAAAAATCACTTTAAAAAAATTAGAGAGTTAGATCCCATCATTATAAAAAAAGGCTCTCGAGAAATTAGAAAATTTTGGGTATTCTATTGTGAAGAGTATTCTTTCAAAAAAAATTGATTAAAAAATGAGAATCAATCACACTTATTTAATCAATTTGATTCTCAATTTTAAAAGCTATAATTTTTTGTTTGGTAAAAAATAATATTTACTTTTGCAATCGCTAAAAATAACCTCTGACGAAAATCGTGAATGTTGTTTGTAGCAAAACCATAAAACTTAATCAATGGAATCTTTAGTAAAATTTGTACAAGACGAATTTGTAACAAGAAATGAAAACCCAGAATTCTCTGCTGGTGATACCATTACAGTGTATTACGAAATTAGAGAAGGTGAAAAAGTACGTACTCAGTTCTTTAGAGGCGTTGTGATTCAAAAAAGAGGTTCAGGATCATCAGAAACATTTACGATCAGAAAAATGTCTGGAACTGTAGGTGTAGAAAGAATATTCCCTGTTAATTTACCCTCTATCAAAAAGATTGAAGTAAATAAAAGAGGAAGAGTAAGAAGAGCTCGTATCTTTTATTTTAGAAATCTTACTGGTAAAAAAGCCAGAATCAAGGAAAGAAAATAAACTTGTTTCATACACATACAAAAAGGGATTCATAAATTATGAATCCCTTTTTTAATTAACAAATGTTGATAATCACTGTTTGTAACTTGTTAATTTTTAAATGTTTAAAAAATTTGGATGTTTGAAATGTTATTTTACATTTGAAGAAGAATAACGAAAAAGTGTAGTTATAATCGTTCCTAGAATGATGCAAATCTAAACTGAGTTATTTTATAAAGTAACGTTCTTTATTTGCTGGAATCTTTCTCTGTTGGTTTGTTCGCTGAGTCAGCTCAACAACAAACAGTTTCATGCAACATAGGTAGTCAAATACTGATATTGCACAAAACAAAAACAACTTTCGGGTTGTTGCCGATAGAGGTATAAAGAGTCCAGACAGGAGACTCAGTCGGAAGCTCTAGGCCCCGGCCCAAAGCCAAGAATGAGAATCCAAAAAAGAGACAGAAAAGAAACAGTTTCTTTGTTAGAAAGAAACATTGAGTCAAATCTCTTTTTGATTGTGTAGAAATACAGATCATTGTTTACAATCTGTCTTTAAGAAGCCATATCAAACAATTTTATTGGATGATATGGCTTTTGTTTTTTTACCCCTTTATTTTATTATTTAATTACATTACTTTCACACATTATTTATTTAAAAAATTATCCCTGAGTTACTTCGTAAAATAAGACTATAATTATTAAATTTGCGCTGCTTTTAACGAAATCAACCAAACCAAAATCTTCTGACATATTTTTAGTCAGAACATAAAACATGCTTATGACCAAAAATTCAAAAATCATCTATACCATAACTGACGAGGCCCCTGCGTTGGCGACTCGATCTTTTTTACCCATTGTCAAAGCATTCACTAAAAAATCAAATATTGAATTTGAAACCAAAGATATTTCTCTGGCTGCAAGGATTTTAGCTAATTTCTCTGATTTTTTACCAGCCGAACAACGAGTAGAAGATGCTTTAAGTCTTTTGGGAGAATTGGCAACCAAACCTGAGGCTAACATCATTAAACTTCCCAATATTAGCGCTTCTGTTCCTCAGCTCAAAGCTGCAATTAAAGAACTCCAAGATTCAGGATACGAGATACCTGATTATCCTGATAAGGATGATACTGCTGAGAAAAAGGATATTCTATCAAGGTATAATAAAGTAAAGGGATCTGCAGTAAATCCTGTTTTAAGAGAAGGAAATTCAGATAGGCGAGCTCCAAAGGCTGTTAAAAATTATGCTAGAAAAAATCCTCATTCAATGGGTACATGGACTTCTGATTCTAAATCGCATGTTGCAACGATGTCTGAGGGAGATTTTGCTCACAATGAACAATCAGTTACGATTGATGGTGCAACCAAAGCACAAATTGTTCATACCTGCTCTGAGGGACAAAAAACAATTTTAAAAGAAAATATTGCATTACAAGATAAAGAGATTGTTGATGCAACAGTGATGAGTAAAAAGTCTTTGTTATCTTTCTTGGAGGATCAAATAAATGACGCTAAAGAAAGTGGAGTTCTTTTCTCATTGCATATGAAAGCAACGATGATGAAGGTTTCAGATCCAATCATATTTGGTCATGCTGTTAGAATTTTCTTTAAAGACGTATTTGAAAAACATCACAAAGCTTTATCATCTGTTGGAGTTGACGCAAACAATGGATTAGGAAATCTTCTCGCGAATTTGAATGAATTACCAACTGATCTCAAACAAGAAATAGAGGCTGATATTGCAACTGCCTTAAAAAATAATCCAGAATTGGCGATGGTAGATTCTGAACAAGGAATTACTAATTTACACGTCCCCTCCGACATCATTATTGATGCCTCCATGCCTGCAATGATTAGAACATCTGGACAAATGTGGAACAAAGACGGTAAGTTACAAGATACTAAGGCCGTTATTCCCGATAGTTCCTATGCTGGTATTTATCAGGCAACGATAGATTTTTGTAAAAAAGAAGGTGCTTTTGACCCAACAACTATGGGAACGGTTCCTAATGTAGGTTTAATGGCCCAAAAAGCAGAAGAATACGGATCTCATGACAAAACTTTTGAAATTTCATCTAAAGGTATTGTTCAACTTATCGATTCAAAAGGTACTGTTTTAACAGAGCATGACGTAGAACAAGGTGATATCTGGAGAATGTGTTTGGTAAAAGATGCTCCAATCCAAGATTGGATAAAACTAGCTGTTAGAAGAGCTAGAGCAACAAATACTCCTGCTGTTTTTTGGTTAAACAAAGAGAGAGCTCACGATGCAGAATTGATTAAAAAAGTAAATCAATACCTACCAAATCATGATACTGCTGGTTTAGATCTGAAGATCTTATCTCCTGTAGAAGCTACGTTTTACAGTTTGGATAGAATTAAAAAAGGAAAAGACACTATTTCAGTCACTGGAAATGTTCTTCGTGATTACTTGACGGATCTCTTTCCTATTCTAGAATTAGGCACATCAGCAAAAATGTTATCTATTGTACCCTTGATGAATGGTGGTGGATTATTTGAAACTGGCGCAGGTGGATCTGCACCAAAACATGTTCAACAATTCAATAAAGAAAATCATTTGCGTTGGGATTCATTGGGAGAATTTTTAGCTTTAGCTGTCTCATTAGAACACTTGGGAGAAACCCAGAATAATTTCAAAGCAAAAGTACTAGCTGAAACTTTAGATGAGGCAACTGATATGTTTTTGGATCATAAAAAATCTCCTTCTAGAAAAGTAGGAGAATTGGATAACAGAGGAAGTCATTTTTATTTGGCATTATATTGGGCAAAAGCCTTGGCAAATCAAACTAAAGATCTTGATTTGCAAAAACAATTCTCTAAAGTTTCTCAAGAACTGATCAATCATGAAGATACAATTATCAACGAATTGAACTCAATTCAAGGAAGTCCTGTTGAAATTGGTGGGTATTATTTACCTGAAGAGGTATTGGCAGACAAAGCAATGCAACCTTGTCAAAATTTAACAAAGATTCTAGAGAATATTTAACTCTTTTCTATGAATCCTTGTTAGGAGAATTTAATCTTGGTTTTGATTTAATTTTTTTCTGTGTAAATTAATCGATGAATAAGCGATTCATTGTTTACTTTTTTTTTTACATTTAATTATGAGTTTTATAAAAACTACAGAACAAGATTCTTATTATGATCATTTGGAGAAAATGAGTCTTTCTGAACTGATCCACAGTATCAATAAAGAAGATCAAACCGTCGCTTTTGCGGTTCAAAAAAGTATTCCTCAAATAAAACTACTCACTGAAAAAATAGTTGATAAACTCCAAAATGGAGGAAGATTATTTTACATGGGAGCGGGAACTAGCGGAAGGCTTGGTATTTTAGATGCATCTGAATGCCCTCCCACATTTGGAGTTTCTCACAACTTGGTTATCGGATTAATTGCTGGTGGAGATAAAGCCATAAGAAAAGCTGTTGAATTTGCTGAAGACTCTCTAGAGCAAGGTTGGAAAGATCTAGAAAATCACCAAATTAGTAAAAATGACATTGTGATTGGAATTGCAGCCTCTGGAACAACTCCCTATGTCCTTGGGGCATTAAAAAAATGCAATGAACATGACATCACAACTGGATGTATTACATGTAATAAAAATTCACCTATCAGTCTCATGGTAAAATTTCCAATTGAAGTGGTAGTTGGGCCTGAATTTGTCACCGGTAGTTCCAGAATGAAAGCAGGTACGGCTCAAAAAATGGTGTTGAATATAATTTCAACCTCCGCAATGATTCAGTTGGGGAAAGTGAGAGGAAATAAGATGGTAGACATGCAATTATCCAACGATAAATTGGTTGAAAGAGGCACAATAATGTTGGCTAAAAACCTCAATATTGACAAATCTGAAGCTAGTGTTTTATTGAAAAAATATGGAAGTGTTAGAAAAGCAATGCAAAATCATAACAAATGCCAATAAATCAAAAATTAGCCTACAAGGGATTGAAATATTTATCAATTCTACTCATCCTATTAATCTTGAGTCCTTTATTATTTACAATTTCAATCAAGGCTCTTAAACTATATGATGAGGGAGCTTTATTTTATATCAGTATGGCAAGTTTAATCGTATGTATTATAATGGCTTTTTGTACGCTTTTTTTTGCATTTAAAACGTTTAAAACCCTTTTAGATGCTCTTTTTTATGAGCATAACAATCATTCTTAAATTAAACAAAATCACCATTGAGTGAGATGAAGATTTTTATCGAATTAACTTTTTGTATTTGATTCTTTTTGGCATTAAATCGCCTCCCAATCTTTTCTTTTTATTTTCCTCGTAGTCAGAGAAAGACCCTTCAAAGAAGTACACTTGGCTATCTCCTTCAAATGCTAAAATATGAGTACAAATTCTATCTAAGAACCATCGATCATGACTAATCACTACTGCACAACCTGCAAAATTCTCTAATCCCTCTTCCAAAGCTCTTAACGTATTTACATCCAAATCATTGGTAGGTTCGTCTAGTAGCAAAACATTTCCTTCCTCTTTTAAAGTCATCGCTAAATGCAAACGATTGCGTTCTCCTCCAGATAAAGTGTTGACTTTCTTGTTTTGCTCACTTCCAGAAAAATTAAATCGACTCAAATAGGCTCTGGAATTCACTTGCTTCCCTCCCATCATAATCAGCTCTTGTCCATCAGAAAAATTTTCCCAGATGGATTTTTGAGGATCTATATTACTATGTGATTGATCTACGTAGGCAATTTTAGCAGTTTCTCCAACACTAAAATTTCCCTTGTCAGCATTTTCTTCCCCCATAATCATTTTGAAAATAGTGGTTTTACCTGCTCCATTAGGACCAATAATTCCAACAATACCGGCTTGTGGTAAATTAAACGCTAAATCTTCATATAACAATTTATCTCCATAAGCCTTCGATACACCTGATGCTTGTATGACATTGGTTCCAAGGCGCGGACCATTGGGGATAAAAATTTCTAATTTTTCTTCCTGTTGTTTTTGATCTTGACTCATCAAGCGTTCGTAGCTTTTCAATCGGGCTTTTTGTTTGGTCTGTCTTCCTTTAGCCCCTTGACGAACCCATTCTAATTCTCGCTCAAGTGTTTTTTGTCTTTTGGAGGCTGTTTTGCTTTCTTGAGCCAATCGTTTCGATTTTTGATCCAACCAAGATGAATAATTTCCTTTCCAAGGGATTCCTTCACCACGATCTAACTCTAAAATCCATCCTGCAACATTGTCTAAAAAATATCGATCATGGGTCACAGCAATCACAGTTCCTTTGTATTGCGCTAGATGATGTTCTAACCAATGAACCGATTCAGCATCCAAATGGTTGGTAGGCTCATCTAAAAGAAGAACATCAGGTTCTTGTAACAATAGTCTGCATAAAGCAACTCTTCTTTTTTCTCCTCCAGATAAAATCCCAATTTTTTTGTCATGATCAGGAGTTCTTAGAGCGTCCATAGCAATTTCAAGTTTGGTATCTAATTCCCAGGCATTACTAGCATCTATTTGATCTTGTAATACTGCCTGTTGAGCCATTAACTTATCCATCCTATCCGGATCAGAATATACCTCTTCTAAACCAAATAATTCATTGATTTTATTGTATTCATCTAAAATGGCAATCGTTTCAGAAACTCCTTCTTTTACAATTTCAATCACTGTTTTCTCTGGATCTAATTTCGGTTCTTGTTCTAAATACCCAACCTTATATCCAGATGAAAAAACAACATCTCCCTGAAAATTCTTTTCGACACCTGCTATAATTTTTAACAAGGTAGATTTACCAGAGCCATTCAATCCTAGGATTCCTATTTTTGCACCATAAAAGAAGCTTAAATAGATGTTTTTTAATACTTGTTTGTTTGTACTTTGATAGGTTTTATTAACCCCAGACATTGAAAATATAACCTTCTTATCTTCAGACATTTATATCTATTTGAAATTAAAATTTATCCAAAAGGAACTAGACTCTTCCCTTAAGTGCATTGAATACCCAGGCGATGGCAAAAAAACCAATTCCTACTGATGCAAATCCCCAACCTGCAACATCATCATATCTAAATGCGCCTAAACCTATTAATGCTAGGCCAACAACAATCATAATAATCGTAGCCCACGCTAAAACTCCATTTTTATCCATTTCTAATCGTTTATTAAATTAAAATTGAAATAATCTCTAAATTCTATAGAAACAAATGTCGACATTTTTTTCATGTCATTAAATAGAATTTGGAGAATTTCTTTTAAAAGTCATACTGATTGTATTTCTTAAATTTTCAAAAACAGATTATAATTTAGATGCCAATCTGCTTCCTTGATCAATTGCTCTTTTAGCATCGAGTTCTGATGCAACATCTGCACCTCCAATGACATGAACATTCTTACCAGAATTTTTCAAGGCAGAAAACAATCGTTTTAAAGGAGTTTGACCTGCACAAATAACAATTGTATCAACATCCAATACTTTTGATTTTCCATTTTGAACGTAGTGTAATCCATGATCATCAATTTTAGTGTATTGAACTTCATTTATAAATTGGACTCCTTTCTTTTTTAAATTGGCTCGATGAATCCAACCTGTTGTTTTTCCTAAGTTTTTTCCAAATTTACCCTTACTTCTCTTCAACATAAAAATGCTACGTTTTGAAGATTGAAAAACAGGTTTCACACCAGCAATACCTCCTCTAGCTTTGATGTTTTTATCAATTCCCCATTCTTTGAGCCAATTGTCCAAATCAATTGAATTGGATTTTCCTTCATGAAGTAGATATTCAGAGAGATCAAATCCTATCCCACCTGCACCAATGATAGCAACTTTTTGACCTACTTCTTTTTTGTATTTTAAAACATCTAAATAACTCAAAACTTTTTTGTGATCAATCCCATCTATATGAGGAGTTCTTGGTTGAATCCCAGTAGCTATAATAATTTCCTCAAAATCAGAATTGTGTAAATCAGTTTCGGTGACTGATGTCTCTAATTGTAAATTCACTTGATGCAAAACAAGTTGCTTTTTAAAATATCGTATGGTTTCATAAAATTCTTCCTTTCCAGGAATTTGTTTTGCAATATTAAATTGTCCACCAATCTCATTATCAGCTTCAAATAAGGTTACTTGATGACCTCTCTGAGCAGCAATCGTAGCGGCTGCAAGCCCTGCTGGACCAGCTCCAACAACAGCGATTTTTTTTGAAATAACCGCTTTATCATAATTGAATTCTGTTTCATGACAAGCTCTTGGATTTACTAAACAACTGGCAACTTTTTGCTCAAAAACATGATCCAAACAAGCTTGGTTACAAGCGATACAGGTATTAATTTCATCAGACTTGCCCTGTTCTGCTTTATTAACCCATTCTGAATCTGCTAAAAATGGACGCGCCATAGAAATCATATCTGCATCTCCTCTCGCGAGAATTTCTTCAGCTGTTTCGGGCATATTAATTCGGTTGGAAGTAATCAATGGAATGGATACTTCCTTTTTCATTTTTTTTGTTACCCAAGTAAAAGCGGCTCTTGGAACAGAGGTTGCTATGGTAGGAATTCTAGCTTCGTGCCATCCTATTCCTGTATTAATAATCGTAGCTCCTGCTTTTTCAATTTCTTTAGCTAAAGAAACAATTTCATCCCATGTACTCCCTTTTTCAATAAGATCTAGCATAGAAAGTCTATAAATAATGATAAAGTCTTTTCCAACAGCTTCTCTTATCGATTTAACAATGGCAATAGGTAAACGAATTCTATTTTCATAAGAACCTCCCCACTGATCTTTTCTTTTATTGGTATGTTCTGCGATGAATTGATTAATTAAATAGCCCTCAGAACCCATCACTTCTACACCATCATATCCAGCTATTTTTGAAAATTTTGCACAGTTTACAAAATCTCTGATCGTTCTATTAATCCCAGATTTGGTTAACTTAAAAGGTTTGAAAGGATTGATTGGAGCTTTTATTTTAGAGGGTGCTACATTAAAAGGATGATAACCATATCGTCCAGCATGTAAAATTTGCATGCATATTTTACCGCCTTCACTATGAACTGCCTTGGTAATATTTTGGTGAGCTTTCGCATGTTTTTTTGAAGACATTCTTGAAGAAAATGGACCCGTCCATCCTTGTATGTTTGGTGATACTCCACCTGTAATGATTAACCCCACACCTCCTTTAGCACGCTCTGCATAATAGGCAGAAATCCTTTCCAATCCATTTTTCACTTCCTCCAAACCTGTATGCATTGATCCCATAAGAATTCTGTTTTTTAAGGTTGTAAAACCCAGGTCTAAAGGTTCAAAAATGTGAGGGTATGTTGGATTCATTTGATTGATCTATTAGGGATTGTTATGGACAAGATAGATACTTTTTTTGGTTGAAAGATAATTTTAAATGATAATAACTTGTTAAATACTCAAAATATCAATGTGATCATTATCAATAAATGTCATAAGAAAAGACTCTGAACTGATCAATACAACAAAATCATATTCATCTTGATTGACATAAAATTATTGATTTGATATACGATATAGAACTATTAAATTTTGTTTTTGAGAAGCAAACTTTTTATAAATTAGCAGAAATACTTTTTATATGGACATCAACTTCAATAAAAACGAAGATCATCACAAACTTCTGGTTTCAGAATTAAAAAAGAGGCTTTCAAAGGTTAAACTAGGTGGTGGTCAAAAAAAAATTGACAAGCATCATAACAAAGGTAAAATGACTGCAAGAGAACGAATTGATTATTTGTTAGATGCTAATTCAAAGAGTATTGAAATTGGGGCTTTTGCTGGAGAAGATATGTATTTAGATCATGGTGGATGTCCTTCTGGAGGTGTGGTTGTTAAAATCGGTTATATTCAAAAAAAACAGTGCATTGTTGTGGCTAATGATGCTACGGTAAAAGCGGGTGCTTGGTTTCCTATCACGGGAAAGAAAAATCTCCGTGCTCAAGAAATTGCTATAGAAAATCGATTACCAATCATCTATCTAGTAGATAGCGCCGGGGTTTATTTACCCATGCAAGATGAAATTTTTCCAGACAAAGATCATTTTGGTCGAATTTTTAGAAATAATGCAGTAATGAGTAGTATGGGAATTACACAAATATCTGCAATCATGGGGAGCTGTGTTGCTGGAGGGGCTTACTTACCCATCATGAGTGACGAAGCTTTGATTGTGGATAAAACTGGAAGTATTTTCCTAGCAGGTAGTTATTTAGTAAAAGCGGCTATTGGTGAACATATTGATAATGAAACCCTTGGAGGAGCTACAACTCATAGTGAAATATCTGGTGTTACAGATTATAAGTGTAAAGATGATAAAGATGCACTAAATACCATTAAAAATATTGTTGGAAAGATAGGAGATTACGAAACCGCGGGTTTTAATAGAGTTCCATCTTCAAACCCAAAAGAAAAAGAAGAAGATATCTATGGAATTTTGCCAAAATCAAGGAATGAGCAATATGATATGAAAGAAATCATCAAGCGATTGGTAGATGATTCTGAATTTGATGAGTACAAAAAAAATTATGGAAAATCCATCATTACTGCATATGCAAGAATCGATGGTTGGGCAGTTGGAATTGTTGCTAATCAACGAATGGTTGTCAAAAATAAAAAAGGGGAAATGCAATTAGGTGGAGTCATCTATTCTGACTCAGCTGATAAAGCAACTCGTTTTATTGCAAATTGTAATCAAAAAAAGATCCCACTTGTTTTCTTACAAGACGTAACTGGGTTTATGGTAGGATCTAAATCTGAACATGGTGGAATTATCAAAGATGGAGCTAAAATGGTCAATGCTGTAAGCAATTCTGTAGTTCCTAAGTTTACAATCATTATAGGAAATTCCTATGGTGCAGGAAATTATGCTATGTGCGGTAAAGCGTATGATCCCAGATTGATCATTGCGTGGCCAAGTGCAGAATTAGCGGTAATGAGCGGTAATTCTGCAGCAAAAGTTTTATTGCAAATAGAGACTGCATCTCTTATCAATAAGGGAGAAAAAATTACTCCAGAAAAAGAAAAAGAATTATTTGATAAAATTAAATCGTCTTATGACAATCAAATATCTCCATATTATGCTGCAGCAAGAATGTGGACAGATGCAATTATCAATCCATTAGAATCAAGAAATTGGATCTCTATGGGAATTGAAGCTGCTAATCAAGCACCAATCACAAAGAAATTCAATCTTGGTATCTTACAAGTTTGATAAAAAACCAGACATCAAATAATAAAGTATTATAAAATTTAACAACCAACATAGAAGAATAAATTAATTATGGGAAGAGCATTCGAATTCCGAAAAGCACGAAAAATGAAACGCTGGTCTGCAATGGCAAAGACATTTACAAGAATTGGTAAAGATATTGTAATGGCAGTGAAAGAAGGTGGTCCAAATCCAGATACAAATTCAAGATTGAGAGCTGTAATTCAAAATGCGAAGGCAGCAAACATGCCGAAAGACAACGTAGAACGTGCAATAAAAAAAGCATCAGACAAAGACACTGCAAATTTTAAAGAAGTTTTGTTTGAGGGATATGCTCCCCATGGAATCGCTGTCCTTATTGAAACTGCTACCGATAATAATAACAGAACAGTCGCTAATGTTAGGGCAATTTTTAATAAATGTAATGGAAATTTTGGCACCTCTGGATCGGTTGTTTTTATGTTTGATCACACCTGTAATTTTACAGTAAAAAAGGAAGATATTTCAATGGACATGGAAGACCTTGAGTTGGAACTCATAGATTTCGATGTCGAAGAAGTATTTGATGACGAGGAAGGAGTAATTATTTATGCTCCCTTTGAGCAATTTGGAGCCATACAATCATATTTTGAAAATGAAAATATAGAAATTATCTCTTCAGGATTTGAAAGAATTCCTACTTCAACCAATAAATTAAGTAAAGAGCAACAAGAAGATGTCGAAAAACTTTTAGAAAGACTTGAAGAAGATGATGATGTACAAAATGTCTATCATTCAATGGAAATGTAAAAACTTATGTTCCTAGAAGACCCAATGTCTTTAGACGTTGGATTTTTTTTGTTTTTGTTTCAATAAATCTTTCAATGAAAAAAATTTCTTTGGGAATTTCAAATTTTGAGAGCTCAGAAAAAACTTCTTCGTTTTTTATTAGATACTGATCACCCTCGATTAGTAAAATCAATTTTTTCTCCAATTTTTTATCTGGTATTCCTGCAACAAAAAAACGTCTACTAATTTTCGTGCCAATTTTTTTTTCTATGACTTCTGGATGCAATTTAATTCCTCCTGAATTGATCACATTGTCAAAACGACCTTTCCAAACAAACTCAGTTTCCGAAATCAACTCGACAATGTCATTGGTTATGATCTTATTCGAAGAGATACCAGGAGCTTTAATCACCAAACAATTTCTATGATCAATATCAATTTTTACATTTGGCAAAACTTGATAATTGGAGGTTTGATTCATACCATTCAAAGGCTTGATCGCTATGTGTGTGATGGTTTCTGTCATTCCATAAGTAGCAAATACCTCTGTTTTTATTTGATTGATTGATTGTTCAAGTTGAGAAGATACCTCTCCTCCTCCTACAATCAATTTTTTAATTAAATGTATTTTATCAAGAGAGTTGCTTAACTGCAAAGGCACCATTGCGGAAAAATCATATGAATGACAGACATTCTTCAATGGAGTGGAATCCGGCATGATGATATCTAAATACCATCCTTGTGTCAAAGCTCTTACCAACATCATTTTACCAGCAATAAAATCAACTGGCAAACAACAAAGTGCTTTTGTTTTTGGTGGAAGATCAAAAAAAGTGGCTGTCGCTTGTGCAGATTGCTCCATGGATGTTTTTTGAAGATGAATATTTTTTGGAACTCCAGTAGATCCAGAGGTTTTGACACAAACCAAAGAGTCATCAGAGAACCAATCTCTCAAAAAACCAGTCAATTCAGAAGAAATTGATTGTGAGAAAGTAATCATTTCTTCTGAAGAAGAAAATGAAATTCCATTTAATTGAAAATCTTTGTGATAGCTACTCATTTTCAATAACTGATGGGGCTTCTACAAGACCAAAAATCTTTTCTCTCCAATTCTTCCAACCATATTTTTTAGAATAAATTAAAAAGATGATTGGATACAATACAAAGAAAGGAACGAACATCTCAAGACCCATTGATGGTTCTGAGATATCAATGAATAAGGCATCCGTTCGTAACACAGTCCAATCTGTTGTAATGAATAAAGCAGCCACAATATTATTAATTGCATGCATACCCATTGCCAACTCAATTCCTTCATCCATTAACGTGACAATCCCAAAGAACAAACCAGTTCCTATGTATAAGAACAGGATGGAATTGCCAATTTTATCGACCTCAGGGTTTGCATAATGTAACAGGCCAAAAACAATGGACATGATCAATAATGGTGCCCATCTATTTTTAAACCATAAAGCAAGACCTTGCATGTAATAACCCCTAAATAACAATTCCTCTAATGAAGTTTGTAAAGGAATGAATAAAACAGCCACTACACAAAGAATGATAAAAGACACAGGTTTAAAATTCCAAACATATTTTTCTGGAAATAACACAATTTCAGAGCCCACAAAGACCATCGTTAAAGTACCCCATATAAAAACTCCGAAGAAAAATCTTTTCCAATCGATCTTTTTTCTGGAGGTAACAACCCAAGTAAGTTTCTTTTGATGAATAAATTTTACGGCTAAAAGAAATAAAATAAGAGGTATCACAAAAGATATTAATACTAAAAAAAGGTATAAATTGGAGTCTATCCCTAAATTTGCAAAGGCATACTCACCACTTTGAACAAACTTCTCAAGATCACCATTTGCAGCAAAATATGCTTTGATAGTAATGGGTATCTGTCCTGTAAAACTACCAAATAAAATGATAAAGAACATGATAACATACATCCACGCATCGTTCTTCCCTTGATAAGCAGTTTGAAAAAAATTCATAATTAAATCATGTTAATGTTAAAATTTCTTTTTTGATGGTAATATAGCAAACCATTGTTAACCTCAAGTGGGCTACTAAAATTATTAGTAAACAAGCCCCCTGTTCCCAATCCTTGTGGCAATTGGTTTCCTAAAGTAAAGGTCCATTGCGCGATGGCATTTAACCCAACATTACTTTCTAATGCACTGGTAATCCACCATTTAATATTCATTGTTTCTGCCAAATCAATCCATTCTTTACTTCCTCTAAAACCACCTACTAAACTTGGTTTTAAAATAATATATTGTGGTTTGATCGCCTGTAACATTTTAGTTTTTGATGTGGTATCAAAGATACCTATTAATTCCTCATCTAAAGCAATGGGAATCGGAGTGACTTCACACAAAGAAGCCATTTCTTGAATTTGATGTTGTTGAATTGGTTGTTCGATTGAATGAATGTCATACTTTGATAAGCTAGCCAATTTTTCAATTGCTTCACTAGGTTTAAAAGCTCCATTGGCATCAACTCTTAATTCAAGATCATCAGAAGAGTACTCTTCTCGAATAGAAGCGAGTATGGCCAATTCTGTTGTAAAATCAATTGCACCAATTTTCATTTTTATACAACGAAAACCTTCCTTAATTTTTTGTTTTATTTGATTTTTCATAAACTGCTTATCTCCCATCCAAATAAGACCATTGATAGGGATCCCATGACTGGAATTCGTGAATTTAGACGGAAATAATTCAAAAGAGGATGAGGAAGATTGTAAGGATAAAAACGCTTGTTCTAAACCAATTTGAATGCTTGGAAATTCAACAGTTTTTGATAACAAAGCATCCAAACCTAAATTGATATTTTTGCAAACCCAAAGTAACTTTTCATGGTAATCAGGTCTGTCATCTATACTCAAACCTCGAAAAAGACCACATTCACCATAACCGACTTTTTCATCTTTCTTTAGAATCAAAAACCAAGTCTCTTTTGATCTTAAAACTCCTCTAGAAGTCCCACTTGGTCTTTTAAAATTTAAAATGTATTTATGGAAGGTGGCAGAAATCAAAATGAGGTATTTTCAACAAATTTTTTAAAATTAAACAGAGTTTCATTATCAATTTGTTTGAACTTATATTTAAAATAAGGCAAGACACATCCTATGATGTAAGTTTTAGCTTGATAATTAGAATTTAATTTAACGATGGTTTTTGAACCATCACTTGAAAAAGAGAAATCATCGGTCTCAATTAATCCTTCTCGATCAAAAAACAAGGTTACTTTTTCATTTTTCACATAAGCTAAAATTTTTTCTTGGATAAACACTTCTTGTTCATTATGTTTAATTTTGATACGATATTCACTTCCTGTAAAACCTGCTTTTAAATCAACGATTTCAATGGAATCATATTCAGGATTCCAAGACGGAATCATTTTGAGATCATTAAACAATAAAAACGTTTCATCCAGAGGTTTGTCTATCGTAATAGATACTGAATGACTATTTTCTTTGACAACAAGACCTGTTGTAAAAAATAAAATCGTTAGAACAATCAAAAAAATTAAAATGATTTTTACTGTTTTCATTGAATTTTCTAAAAATAAATTATCCAACTGTAAAATTACAAAACTTGTCCCAAGCCAAAAAGAATCGCAAATAGAAAAGTACTAAGAGCTACTTTTTTTAATTCTCCATCCAATTGTGAATCTTCAGTATTATTGAAGACAAATAGGATATGCATTGCAAGAGGAATGTAAGCAAAAAGAAATAAAAATTGAATGGGTTTTTGGTAGGATATAAGAACATAGCCCACAGCAAAAACTAGCGATAAGAACAGTAGTAGATAATGATATTTTTTAGCAGCACTCCTACCAATTTTAACAACCATGGTATGTTTTTCAGATTGTTTGTCATTATCATAATCTCTCATATTGTTAAGGTTTAATACTGCTGTGCTTAATAAGCCGATTGAAAATGCTGGTAAATAAATAATTAAATCCATGGTTTTTGTAACTAAGAAGTTACTTCCTACCACACTCAATAATCCAAAAAAAACAAATACAAAAAAATCTCCAAATCCACTGTAACCATAGGCGGTTTTTCCAACTGTATACTTAATGGCTGCCACAATGGAACTTATTCCCAAAAGAAAGAATAGGATTGAATACCCTAGATGGGTATTCCCAAAAGAATGATAAATTAAAAAAAATGAAATGATCAGTGTAATGATGGTCGTTAAAATTATTGCTAATTTCATTTGATTGGGAGAAATCTTGCCAGAACCAACCATTCTTTTTTCACCAATTCTACTTGTATCCGTTCCCTTTATTCCATCACCATAGTCATTTGCAAAATTAGAGAGTACTTGAAAACCAATGGTGGTAAAAATGGACAAGATAAAAATAGTCCAATCAAAAAAACCTTGAGATTTTGCTAAAAGATTTCCTAAAATAATTCCAGAAATTGACAAAGGTAAGGTTCTTAAGCGAGCAGCTTTGATATAGTTTTTTATCATTCTTGGATTATATCTTATCTCTTTTAAAAATGTGATTGAAGTTATATTCTAGGCAAAAACTTCTTAAAAACTTTCTGCATCTGCAATCAGTTCTGCGATATCTTTAACTAGTATTTGATCTTCTTTTTCGTGAAATTTTACTCCGTCTGTCATCATGGTATTGCAATATGGACAGCCTGTTGCAATAATTTTAGCTTGAGTTGCGATGGCATCTTTAGTTCTTAATATGTTAATGTCCATATCCCCTTTTTCAGGCTCTTTAAACATTTGAGCTCCTCCAGCACCACAGCATAAAGCACGGTTTTTATTTCTTTTCATTTCAACCAAATCAATTCCTAATTGTTTGATAATTTCTCTAGGAGCATCGTATACTCCATTCCCTCTTCCTAGATAACAAGGATCATGGTAAGTAACTTTTTTTCCTTCTAAAGACTTTTCTATTGTTAGCCTTCCATCTTGTACTAGTTTTTTAATGAATTGTGAATGATGATATACCGTATAGTTTCCTCCTAATTCTGGATATTCATTTTTTAAAGTATTAAATGAATGAGGATCTGTACAAACAATTGTTTTGACTTCATAAGCGTTTAAAATCTCAATATTTGTCATCGCTTGCATTTGAAATAAAAATTCATTTCCTGTTCTTTTGGCAGCATCTCCTGTTGAACTTTCTTCTGGTCCTAGCACTGCAAAATCTACGTTTGCTTTGTGTAAAATTTTTACAAATGCTCTGGATATTTTTTTAGCTCTATCGTCATAACTACCTGCTGAACCAACCCAAAACAACACTTCTGGTTGTTGATTCTGAGCCATCATTTCTGCCATTGTTGGTACCTTCATTTTATGTATAAGTTTCAATTATGAATTTGATAAAATTCAACTGTAATTACTTTTTAATTATTCATCTTTCCAATTCAATCGATCTTGCTGATTATACTGCCAAGGCGCTCCATTATTTTCAATATTTGTCATCATCATATTTAACTCTTGTGGAGCAGCTGATTGTTCCATGACCAAATACCTTCGCATATCCATGATAATAGACAAAGGATCAATATCGATTGGACATTCTTCTACACAAGCATTACAACTAGTACATGCCCAGAGCTCTTCTGGTGTGATGTAATCGTTTAACAACTGTTTCCCATCATCCTTGAAGGTTCCTTTGTTTTTATCTATATTTTTACCAACTTCCTCCAAACGATCGCGAGTTTTCATCATGATCGCTCTCGGTGACAACTCTTTTCCTGTCAAATTTGCTGGACATGATGAAGTACAACGTCCGCATTCGGTACAAGTGTAGGCATTTAGCAGTTGTACCCAATTTAAGTCAGTGACATCACTTGCACCAAATTTTTCGGGAACCTCCTCCTCTTCACCTTCTTCTGGCATTGCATAGGGATCTATAGTTGGATCCATCATCATTTTCACTTCCTTAGTAACAGAGGCTAAATTTTTAAATTGGCCTTTAGGGTTTAGGTTGGCATAAAAAGTATTAGGGAACGCAAGTAGTATGTGAAGATGTTTTGAATAGTATAAATAATTCAAAAAAATCAAAATCCCAATGATATGAGTCCACCATGCAAATTGTTCAATTGTATGTAATGTTTCAATAGAGAAACTTGAAAACCATGGGGCTACTATTTGACTAATTGGATTACCCACACCTACTTCCTGAAAGGGATGATCAGTTGCATTCATCAGAATGAACAATGACATCAATATAATTTCAAAATAAAGAATGAGATTCCCATCTTTTTTTGGCCATCCATTCATTTCTTTGCTCATGAATCTTTTAAGTTGAACCAAATTTCTACGAGTCCAAAAAAAGATGACAGAAACTAAAACTAAAAAAGCTAGAATTTCAAAAGTCCCGATTAGAAATCCGTAAACAGACTCGCCCAAAATGGGAGCAAAAACTCGATGTGTTCCAAAGAGTCCATCAATAATGATTTCTAATAGCTCGATATTGATAATGATGAAACCTACATAAACAATGATGTGTAAAAATCCTGCAAATGGTCTACTCACCATTTTTGACTGGCCCAAAGCAATTCTGATCATATTCTTCCATCGCTCACTTTGTCGATCTGATCTGTCAACATCTTTACCGAGCTTAATATTTCTGGTAAGTTTTCGAACATTGATCACAAAAAAACCAAATCCAATTAACAATATTGTGGCAAAAAGAAGATTCGATAAATAAGCCATAAGTAAAATTTAATTTAGTTTACGAGTTCTGATCATTATTCATTAGACTCGTTTTTTTCAAAACGCTGCCCATCATATGGTTGTGCTTTCTTCCCAAATAAAGAAAAATGCACAAACCTTTTTGGATTTATTTTCATCTCATTTAATAACTCCTCCAATTCTTTGGATGCATTGGTTAAATTCTCGTACATCTCTTCATCAGTCATTAATTTACCAACAGTTCCTTTTCCATTTTCTATGTTTGAAAGCAGTGCATTCACATTGTCTAAAGTTGACTGAAAAGTTTTGATGGTACTTCCAAAGTTTGCATTGACTAAGGTATCCGAAACCTTTGCGAAATTTGAGGTAATTTTTTTGGTATTATTTAGTGTAATGTCAAAATCTACTTTACTTGAGTCAATTAATGAATTGAAGGAACTTAAACTACTATTCATTGTTTCAACAGTGGTTTCAAGATTCAATATTGTTTTTTTGAAACTATCTCTAGATTCAATGTCAAGAACATCATTAAGTGCAATTAGCAATGAATCCGCACCAATAATTACTCTCTCTAATTTCGTTTTAAGTGGATTCAGAGTTTCTCCTACAGAAGTAAAAATATCGGATTCTACTTTTCCTATGAGATAATCTCCTGAAACCGCTAATTCTCCTTCATAATTTGGAATAATTGCCAACGATTCTCCACCGATTATACTTGTAGAATAAATTTTAGCTATGCTATTTTTTGAAAATTCAAAATTGTTATCTAATGATATTTTAACAACTAGTTTCCCCTTTTTTAAGGGGTCTGAATTGAAGTAAATATCTGAAACTTTACCTACTTGCAATCCATTGATTGTAACAATACTAGATTTGTTCAATCCTTGTATGTTATCATATTCTACATAAAAAACTCTGGAAGCTGCTTCCAATAAGTTTTGACCCTTAAGAAAATTGAATCCCCAGTAACCTAAACATATGATGACCAATGCTACGATTCCTGTTTTTAACTCTTTTGACATAGATTATTTATTTATACTACAATATTACTATTATTTTCGGTAAAAGCAGAGAAGTAACCTTCTATTTCAAAATATCTTTGAGAGATACTCTTTCATTCCCTTTAAATGCCGCTATAAAACCATCCGAATAACCTTTCTTTTTGGCTTTTGATAATGCTACTTTGGCCTGCTCATAACTTTTGGTGAGTCCGTAATAATATTTATAGTAAAGACCTACTTTAACTCTCTCTACATTTTTCAACCCTCTGAAGTTGTAGGGTTTTTCTTTAATTTTTTTCTTACTTGAAGCAATCTGAACTTTAAAAATCACCTCTTTATTTTTAGAAATGTTTTTTGGTGGGGTTACTGAATTATTTGTCTCAGTAAAAGCTTCATAGGGTTCTTCAACATCTATTGTATTTAACTTTAATTGTTGTTGATATTTTATAATAGATTTAGCGATTTCTTTGGCCATTTTCTGCTGACCACTTTTGGAGTTTAAAAATTTACCTTCATTTTTATTGGTAAGAAACCCCAATTCAATTAATACACTTGGCATGTAAGTCTGATGTAAGACTACAAAACCTGCTTGCTTCACACCCCTATTCCTCCTGTTTAATGAGTTCGAAAAGTTGGATTGAATGTCTGCTGCCAATGAAAAACTTTTATCTAAATTTTCTTCTTGCATCAGGGTAAGCCCTAGAAAAGATTCTTCTGAATTTGGGTCAAATCCTTTGTATCGATTTTGAAAGTTTTTTTCTAAAGAAATTACTGCATTCTCTCGCTTGGCTACTTCAAAATTTCTTTTGTTGGCATGCAATCCTAAGACAAAAGTACTGGAGCCATAAGCATCGGAGTTGTGAGCATCACAATGAATGGAAACAAATAAATTTGCTTTTGCTTTGTTGGCAATCTCACTTCGTTTCCATAAATCTATAAAGATGTCCGTGTCTCTGGTATAGATTACCCTAATATCCTCTTCTTTTTGAAGATAATTTCCTACTTCTTTGACAACATTTAATACGATATTTTTTTCTCGATAACCATTTCCTACATTCCCTGGATCATGTCCTCCATGACCTGCATCTAAAACTACCGTAAAAGATTGATTTTGTGATACTAATATTGAAGCATTCAGAAAAATAAAAGAAAAAACAAAAAAGATTACCAATCTTATTTTGGTATTAATTTTGTTCATGTATATGGGTTGTATCGACAAAATTTAACTAATTTTGGCTTTTCAAATTTGGCACTTCAAATATTGAAGCATATTTTTACTCATACACAAAAATAGCATATTAAATATTGCAATCAAATCTGTCCTACATACTTTTATTCTTCCTATTACTATTTTTCCAAAAAAATGTAAGAAGCCAGGATATCAAGCCGAAAGGGAAGTCAATTCCTTTAATCAGTAAAGATACGCTACAAAAAAAGGAATTATCCTCACAAATAAAGATAAAAAATGACAGCTTAATTCTAAAAAAACAAGACAGCATTCAAATAGATAGTATCAAACCAAAAGAGGCGATCACAGATTTAATCACTCATTATGGTAAAGATTACACGACGCAAAATGCAAAAGATAAAACTGTTACACTATACAATGAAGCGCATGTAACCTATACAGATATTGATCTAAAAGCTGGAATTATTATTGTTGATTATCAAAATAATACCTTGTTTGCTAAGGGAATAAAAGACAGTACGGGATATCATCAAAAACCAATATTTAAACAAGGGGCACAAGAATCCGAACAAGATTCTATGAT
>JAYPZA010000002.1:150477-155970 GCA_038136095.1 Flavobacterium sp. | reverse complement strand
ACAAAAAAAGCCATTATTTATGGTATAAAGACAGAACAAGATCCTGGAATATTTGTTTTGGGAGACCGAGCTAAACGTGTCAACGATTCTACAATTTTCATGCGCAAAATCAGATTTACAACATCAGACAAAGAGAATCCTGATTATTATATCGGTGTGAACAAGGCAAAAGTTGTCCCCAATAAAAAAATTGTTGCGGGGATGAGTAATCTTGTTATTGCAGATGTGCCAACTCCTGTTTTTTTACCGTTTGCTTATTTCCCTATGGGTAAAAATAGATCTTCAGGATTTATTTTCCCTGCAATACAAACGAGTACTTCCAATAGAGGTATCGGAATTCAAAATGGAGGTTATTATTTTGCTCTTAATGATTATGTTGATTTAGAATTATTGGGTGACATTTATTCTAACGGAAGTTGGGGTTTTAGAACGAGATCTCAATATATTGTCCGTTATAAATTCTCTGGAAGCTTTAATTTAAGTTTTGAAAAAATCATTCGAAGCACAAGAGGTTTTGATGATTATTCTGAGGCAACAAATTTTAATTTAAGATGGAGTCACAGACAGGACCCAAAATCAAATCCCAATGCTAACTTTGGTGCTTCTGTCAATTTAGGAAGTAGTCAGTATTTTAGACAGTCACTCAACGAATTTAACAACTCTAATTTTTTAACCAATACCTTTAGCTCCTCTATTTCTTATCAAAAATCTTTTGTTGGCACCCCCTTTAATTTAAATATGAATGCCACACACTCTCAGAACACCAATACGGGTGCTGTAACAATGGCACTTCCTTCTCTTCAGTTATCAATGAATCGAATCTATCCTTTTGCAGGAAAAGGAGGTATTAAAAAAAATCCGCTTCAAAAAACAGGGCTTACCTATAATATGCAGGGAGAGTACAGAATTGATACTACAGAAGATGAATTCTTTACTCCCAAAATGTTTGAAACTGCCAAAGCAGGAGTTCAACACAGAGCAGACGCCAGCACAAACATCACTCTACTAAACTATTTTACCTTATCTCCCCAAATCAATTACAGGGAAGTTTGGAGTTTTAAAAGTATTGATAAAGACTTTGATCCAAGCATACAAAATGCAGATGGCTCATTTGGAGCGGTCGTTACAGATACCATCAGTAAGTTTAGTAATTTTAGAGAATACAGTTCTAGCTTAAGTTTGTCAACAAATATTTATGGAACATTTAATTTTAAAAAAGGAAGATTAAAAGCCATTAGGCATACCATAAGACCTTCAATTTCTTATTCTTACAGACCTGATTTTTCAGAAAGATATAATAAAACAGTACAAAACAACTTGGAAGGAACAGAATTTGAAACTTATTCTCCTTACAGCAATGGTACTAGTCTTTTTGGAACCCCTGGCTCTGGATTGAGTAATTCTATAGGAATCTCCATCAACAATGTTGTTGAAGGAAAACTAGCACCTAAAGATCCAGATAGTGATGAAGAAGATGAGAAAATTACGATTTTAAACAATTTAAATTTTAGTTCCGCCTACAACATGGCTGCTGATAGTTTACGATGGTCTCCTGTAAATGCAAACATGGGAACACGTGTTTTTAAAGATAAATTAGCCATTAACTTAAATGCTACTTTAGATCCTTACCAGATCAATGAATCTGGGCAAAGAATTGATAAATTTGTAAAAGGGTTATTTCGTCTTACAAGGGCAAATTTAACAGCCAATTATTCTATTTCAAGTAACGATTTAAATGGGGGAAATAATAATTCTTCGAATACAAATTCTGGAAATGGAAATCAGGATACCCCAGATGTCCTTGGAGAAAATATGAATCGAACTAACGGATTTGACCCAAATTCTAATCGCATGCAAAGTGGCAGTGAAAATGAAGAAGAGGTCACTGAATTATACAAAGCCAAAATACCATGGAGATTAAATTTAGCATATTCTGCCTCATACGTCAACAATGGTCTTCGAAATATTGGAATTCAATCTCATTCTATCATGTTTGGTGGTGACTTTGAATTAAGCCCCAAATGGAAAGTTGGTTTTTCTTCAGGTTATGATATTGAATCTGGAGGTTTCTCTTTTACAAGATTGAATTTTGAAAGAGATTTAGATAGCTGGAGACTCAGGTTTAATTGGGTTCCTTTTGGTAACAATCAATCTTATGTTTTCTTTATAGGGGTTAGATCGTCTATTTTACAAGATCTAAAATACGAACAAAACAGACCTCCAAATAGAGTTCTATTTTAATAATTAATGATATGAAAAAAATAATTCAAACCACAAAAGCACCTGCTCCAATAGGGCCATACAATCAAGCGGTATTATCGGGAAATACGCTATATACCTCTGGTCAGATTGCCATCAATCCGTCTACAGGACAATTAGAAACAGGAAATATTGAGGAAGAAACAACCCTTGTGATGGAAAATATGAGAGCTGTCCTTGAAGCTGCTGAAATGACTTTTGAAAATGTTGTAAAGACCTCTATCTTTATCTCTGACATGAATCAATTTTCAAAAATTAATTCTGTATATGGTCGATATTTTAATGAAGAAAGTGCCCCCGCTAGAGAAACTGTAGAAGTAGCCAATTTACCAAAATTTGTGAATGTTGAAATTAGTATGATCGCTGTTAAATAAGGATATTAAAAGCGAAAACCTAAACGAAGATTTGCATAGATACTGGTAGATCCATTTAATGATGGGCCAATATCCAATGCCAAATTCATGTCGTCATTGTATGGATAATTGATTCCAAAAGGCACATAAAGAACAGGTTCTTTTTTTTCAATAATTTCCAATTGAATTCTTAAAACATTCCTTAAAAAAAATTTAGACAAAGCATTTCGAGAACCATACTTTAGTCCAGTATAAAAATTCATTTTATTTTCTTTGATTTTACTCGGATAAAAAGTAGCTCCAAAACCTAAGCTTAATACTCCTATACCAAGCTCAGCAACGAAATGATCAGTGATCAACCTTTCATAAGTAAATCCCAAATAAGAACTTGTTCCAAGGACGCTTGCTGAAAGCATGTTTTTTTCTGTGACCAAATCTTGAGCATACAAATGATTGAGAAAATAAAAGTAAAAGACACTACTTACAATGAGTACAATATTTTTAGATTTCATTTAAATTACATTGGATTAGAAAAAAAACATGCCATCAAAATTAATTGATGGCATGTTGTATAAATCTTTATAATTGAATTACAATTATAATGTAGCAGCGTACTCAATTAGATCTACAATTTTCGTAGAATATCCAATTTCATTATCATACCAAGATACTACTTTAACAAAGTTGTCATTTAAAGCAATTCCTGCTCCAGCATCAAATACAGAGGTTCTTGTTTCTCCAACGAAATCTTGTGAAACAACTTGATCTTCTGTGTATCCTAGAACTCCTGCCATTGGTCCGCTCTCAGAAGCAGATTTCATCGCTGAACAAATTTCTTCGTAAGTAGCTTTCTTCTCTAATTTTACTGTTAAGTCAACCACGGAAACATCCATAGTAGGAACACGAAAAGCCATTCCTGTTAATTTACCATTTAATTCTGGGATTACTTTACCTACAGCCTTTGCAGCCCCTGTAGAAGAAGGAATGATATTGTGAATGGTCGCTCTTCCTCCTCTCCAATTTTTCATGGAAGGACCGTCTACAGTTTTTTGAGTAGCGGTTGCAGCATGAACCGTTGTCATCAAGCCTTCAACAATACCAAAATTATCATTTAAAACCTTTGATATAGGCGCCAAACAATTGGTGGTACATGAGGCATTTGAAAATATTTTTTGATCTGCCTTTAATTCAGAATGATTCACACCCATTACAAACATTGGAGTGTGATCTTTGGATGGAGCTGATAAAACAACTTTTTTTGCTCCTGCTTCAAGGTGCTTTCCTGCAGATTCTTCTGTTAGAAAAAACCCAGTTGATTCAATGACATATTCTGCTCCTACTTCATCCCATTTTAAATTTGCTGGATCTCTTTCGGCAGTAATTCTAATAGAATTTCCATTGACTACCAGTTTACGATCTTTGACATCTATCTCTCCATCAAACTGTCCATGAACAGAGTCGTATTTTAACATGTAAGCTAAATACTCAACATCTAATAAGTCGTTGATTCCAACAATTTGCACGTTGGGTCTATTGATTGCAGATCTAAAAGCTAATCTTCCTATTCTACCAAAACCGTTAATTCCTACTTTAATCATTTTTATATTTACTTTTTTTGTTTTTTAAGTTGACATGATATCAGAGACTCTAAGAAGTTCTTTATCGATTTGATGACTTCCTTTGATCGCTTCTTCTAAGTCTGTTGTTATGACAAGATTGTCTCTAAGACCCACCATGAGATTGGATTTGTTTTCTAACAAAACCTCCACTGCTTTCACTCCAAGTCTACTTGCTAGTACTCTATCAAAACAAGAAGGAGAACCTCCTCTTTGCATATGACCTAGTACAGACACTCTGACATCATATTCAGGCATGTTTTTTTCAACATACGCTGCTAATTCATAAACGTTTTTACCTGATTTATCTCCCTCAGCAACCACAACAATACTAGACGATTTACCAGAACTTCTACTTTTCTTAAGTGATTCCAATAGTCTATCAAGTCCAAGATTTTCTTCAGGAATTAAAATTTCTTCAGCTCCAGCACCTACCCCAGCATTCAATGCAATAAAACCTGCATCTCTTCCCATAACTTCAACAAAAAATAATCTATTGTGAGAAGATGCCGTATCTCTAATTTTATCAATGGCTTCTACTGCTGTGTTCAGAGCAGTGTCATAACCTAAAGTAGATGAGGTCCCAAAAATATCATTGTCAATAGTTCCAGGAATTCCAATAACAGGAACGTTGTATTCTTTATTGAAAACAACTCCACCTGTAAAAGAACCATCTCCTCCAATTACAATAAGTCCATCAATGTTTTGTTCAACAATATGATCAAATGCTTTTTTTCTACCCTCTGGTGTTCTAAATTCATCGGATCTAGCAGATCTTAGGATAGTACCTCCTTTATTGATGATGTTGTTAACGCTACGAGCTGTAAGGGTAACAAATTCACCTTCTATCATTCCTTGATAACCTTTATAAATACCAATACAGGTAATGTTATAATGTGAACATGTTCGGACAACTGATCGAATTGCTGCATTCATTCCTGGAGAATCTCCTCCAGAGGTCATGACTGCGATTTTATTGATTTTTTTCATATTATGAGGATGTAAAAATACTTATTAAAACTTACTTAAAATAAAAAAAAAACGAAACCGATTTCGGTGAGTTTTTTATAAAAAAATAATTGTCATTGAATTGAAAAATTTCCTTTATCAATCCTATAAAATTACTACTTTGATTTAAAAATTACAATTTCAAAATCACAGAGAAATTGAATCAATTTTTTTCCTTGAAGTTAAGAAGTCTTTTACGAGAAGAATTTAAAGTATCTTTCTTCTGAATTTTATTTTTCTTCTGAATTTTATTTTTC
>JAYPZA010000002.1:0-150377 GCA_038136095.1 Flavobacterium sp. | reverse complement strand
TTTCTTCTGAATTTTATTTTTCTTCTGAATTTTATTTTTCAATCTAATTTTTTTAAATAAATCAGACAGTGAATTAAAATTGACTTGATACGATAGTCCTATACCCTGAGTATATCCCTCTTCTTGAGCAGAATACTGAATTTCATTTTGTCTATTGAAAATAACTCCTCTAAAATTCCCAGTGTCATTCAATAAAACTTCTACTTTTACTTCTCCAACAACACTTGATTGAGTTTGAGCACCAACAGGAACCCCTACCTTACCGTTAACAATAATGTTCTTACTAATTTGAGTGGTTAAAGAAACGTCTACCTGATCGTCTGTATTGAGATTATCTTGAGGATTTTGAACTCCACCAGTTGTGTAACCAACATCCAATCTCACTGAGTTACTACTGATAATATCTGAAAGGATAGATCCGATAGCATTTGATGTTGTTCCAGTTAATAGTTCTCCTCCATTAATATTTCCACCATTAGGGTTTGCAAAAGTCCCAGCAGCGAGCAATGTCAAAAATTGTCTCATTTTTGAATTTAAATCATTGTCATTTAAAACAAAATCTAGTTCTGAAGCAATCGTAGAATTTGAATTTTGAATTTCGATATCAAATTCTTGTTTTGAATTAAACAAACTTCCAGAGATATTGGTTATCAAATCTACTGGGATTTTTCGATTGGTATTAAAATTTTCTAACAAAACCGCAGGATTAGCATTGGTTGTATAAACAGCAGTCACATTTAAATTTGCCTCAAATGGATTCCCACTCCAAGAAATGGTTCCTCCTCTCAGGATATTAAAAGGCTTATTAATAATACCTCCATATTTAAAATTATATACACCCTGGTCAATGGTATAATCTCCAAACATGGCAAATTTTCCATTGGTATTGATTTCTATTTGTAAATCTCCTGTACCTCGACCACTGAGTTCACTTCCGTTCACCTCATCAATAACAACTTGAGCTTTGGCATCTTTTGTAACTTCTAAATCTAAATTTAATGAAACTCCATCAATAGCTTTAATGGATGTTTTTTCTTGTAATTCCTCCAATGTCTTTTCAGATTTAAAATGTATCAACCTGTAATTATCAACCGTAGCAATGTCTTTTAAAGGAATTACAAAATTTGTATTAGGCATTGTTTTTGCATTTACATTGAATGTAATATTGTTGGTCAAACCTGTTATACTTGCATCCCCTTGAATAAATCCAGTTCCATAATACAACGCCTCATCAGAATTCTTTGTGTCTAAAACTAATAGGTTCGAACTATTGATGTCTATATTTAATGCCCATTGATCAAAGTTTTGATGTGTAATACTTCCCTCTAAAAATCCCTTGGTTGCATATTTCGAATCCCTTAGATTTATCTCTTTAAATTCAAAAGATTGACCTCTCAAATCAATGACGGCATTTCCTTCAAAATCGTAGTCAACATTTAAATAAGGAAATTGCAAGCCAGAATTTTTTAGAATGAGACTTCCATTCATATCAGGATTTCTTAAAAATCCTTTAAGAGTAAAATCTCCTGATGCAGTCCCTCTTATTTTTGAAAGAACATCTTCACCGAGAGGACTAAAAGCATTTAACTCAAATTCTTCTAACAATACTGATAAATTAATTTTTGGTCTTTGATTAGAAAAATCCAGAAAACCTGTTGCAAAAATATTTTTTACTTCTTCTCTGTCTAGGGTAAAATTCACATCATATATTTCGTAGGAATTTTCACCTTCTACATTCAGAGATAAATCTCCTTGCTTGAAATTATTGATGTGGAAATTCTGAACAGTTAAGGTGCCTTTTGGACTGTAACCCCCCTCGTTTTGTGAAACATTGATAACTCCATCTAGCTTCCCTGTCAATTTCAAACTATCAATTTCGGGTAAAAAACTCCTCAAGTATACTTTGGAAAAATCTATTTCTAGGTCTTTATAATTAGTTCCTACTAGAGATCCTTTAAAATTAATCTCTTGCTCTTTCGATTTTAGTTTAAATGGTGAAAAGGTGTATTCATTTTCACTAAGATCAAAAACAAGTTTATTATCGTTGTTATTGAGTGGGTTTAGATCCCATACATTTCCTTTGTAATTAAACGTTGATTTTTCGATTCCAAAAACTGACTTTTTATCTTTGTTAATCGTATAATAAAAATCCAAGTTAAATTTTTCTTTTTCAACATTCCCTCCTTTAAAAGTTGATTTGAAAAACAATGTGTCATTAATTGTCTTATTGAAGAGTAAAAGTTTTGACAATTTATAATTTGGTGTATTGATTCTTTTTATGCTTAATGAAGTATCATATAATTTCCTTTTATTGTCAGTATCTAATGTCAGAGAATCAATACTATTCCCATAGGCTATTATTTTTGGTGAAGAAATTTTTAATTTAATTTGGTTGCTATCAGAATTTATATTTCCATTGATTGTAGTATTGGGCGCTACGGATATTTCAGGAAAAAATACATCAACTACTTGATTATAGATTACAAAATCAAATTTCAAAAATTGGTTTGGCGTTACTTTAAATGGATTGTAATTTGAATACATACTTCCTAATGCATTCCGAGCCAATGGAAGAAATTCATTGAATTTAAAACTTCCTATCAATTCTCCTTTAATGATGTCCTCCGAATCTATTCTAACCTGCCTTACATTATCTCTCAAGGTAGAAAAAGCTAAGAATTGTTTAAAAGAGTAGCGATCTTTTTGATTGGTGTAAATGATGTTTTTAAAATTTGCGATTCCCACAACATTGTCTATGGCACTCCCTTTCAAATCTAAATCTATCAACCCACTCAATTCTGAAATACTGTCTTTGGTATAAAGTTGTAAGGCCTTCAGGTTTGCATATCGAATAGTTGCCTTAAAATCGAATTTATCAATCTCTTCAGATAAGTCTGCAAGTCCTTCAAAAGTCCCTTTCAAATTGAGATCATCAGATTCTAATTTTCCGTTGAATAAGTTATTCTTATACAAACCATTCACAGTAATGTTTTGATAATCATAATTATTGAATTTCAACTGACTCACCTCCCCCAATAGTTTTGTATTGATATTTTCTAAACGAAACCCCTTACCATCTACTTCTCCATTGAATGAGATATTTCCAAATAAAGAATCATTTACAAATTTCCCTAAATGAAAATCTTTTAAGGCTACCTCTCCCACATAAGTCGCATCATCAATACTAGCAAAATCAGTCAATTCTAAATCTGTAATGATCTCACCCAATTCAGATTTTATGTCTGAAGTCGTTTCTATTGAATTTGGAGTTACCTTCGTATATCCAGAGAGACTAAACAAGCCCATTTTTTTAAACTCTGTTGGCAGTGTTTTTCTGAGAAGATTGGGTAACGTATTTCGAATCTTGTAATAATCTGCTGTCAGATCTTTGATATTGGCTGTCAAATAAAAATCTTCTTGTTTTACAGCATTGATAAAATTAAAGTCTCCTAAAATTCGAATCCCTCTATCAGATTTCAATTGAAGTTGTTTCAAAGAAAAATTATTAAGAGATCCAGACAAGTTTGCTTCAAACCTTAAAACATCATTATCGCTAACCTCATTGTATAACTTTTTTAAGTCCTTTGTCGAGAGAAAACTTTTCTTAAAAGTTGCATCCACATTAACCAATTCATTAAAATTGCTTAAATTTTTTCTCTCATAATTAAACTCAATATCCGCTCTAATTTTAGAAGTATTTGTTTGAACAGTTGTATTGTAAAACTGCATTTGAGTTTTGGTATACTTAAAATCTGTTGTCAAATTTGTAATTTCAACATTTCTATTATCCGTAAAATAAAGCCCTCTTATTTTTGATGTTACATTAGGTCCCTCGATTGAAAAATCTTGCAAATTTCCACCACCATTGGATGCTGCAAAATCTAAAGGGATCGCAAGGTTCTCATTAGTTTGCTTATAATTTACATCCTCTAAATAAATATTAGCAGTGCTCAATAAAAAAGGAGATGAAGACGGGTCTCTTGGATTGTCATCTTCAAATTTATCAACAAAAATTGTTAGATTGTCCAAAGATTCATCTTTGTAATTTTTGACATGCATATACACCCCTTTCAAAGAAGTACTGTTCAATTCAATATTGTTCTCAAAAATTTGATTTACATCCAATAAGGAAGTTTTTAATCTGTCAACGAAAATTAGAGTGTCTTGATGATGATCTCTAATTTCAATGCCTTTCAAACTGACCGACCCTAACAGTGAAAGATCAACTTTTTTAATCAATAAATTTGTCCCAAAATCTTCATTGAGATCTTCGGTTAAAAGTTTGGCAAGTTTGGTTTGAACAGCAGGAATTGAAAAAAAAATAACCAATAGCAATAAAAGAAGCACAAAGTACTTTAGCCAGTCTACTAGTATTTTTCCAATTTTTTTGATAAGAGGTATTGTTATTAATGATTGTTTGTTCAAATTAGAGCAAAAATAGAGCCTTTCTCTACAAAGAACGAAAAAATTAACAAACTATTAAATTTCTTATCTAAAAAGAAATGGTCAATTTAATATTCATTAATTTCGTGTAAAATTTTACTTGATGCAAAAAAAAGTATACATATTGGGTATCGAATCCTCCTGCGATGATACAAGTGCGGCTGTAATTTGTAATGGTAAAGTTTTAAGCAATGTCGTTGCCAACCAAGAGGTACACTCAAAATATGGAGGAGTAGTCCCTGAACTTGCCTCAAGAGCGCATCAACAAAATATTGTTCCGGTAGTTCAACAAGCCATCGAACAAGCAGGAATCAATAAAAAGGATCTGGATGCGATATCCTTTACCAAAGGACCCGGGTTAATGGGGTCATTATTGGTAGGAACTTCTTTTGCAAAATCTTTAGCCTTAGGGTTAAACATTCCTTTGATCGATGTAAATCATATGCAAGCACACGTTTTAGCTCATTTTATCATTGAAAAAAATGCAAAAATCCCTCCTTTTCCATTTGTTTGTCTCACCATTAGCGGAGGACACACTCAAATTGTTAAGGTTAGGGATTATTTTGATTTTGAAATTTTAGGAGAAACTACAGACGATGCTGTTGGAGAAGCTTTTGATAAATCTGCCAAAATTTTAGGATTGCCTTATCCTGGGGGGCCCCTTGTAGACAAACATGCTCAGAAAGGGAATCCTCTAGCATTTTCATTTACAAAACCAAAAGTAGGTGATTTAGACTTTAGTTTTAGTGGATTAAAAACTGGTATTCTTTATTTTATCCAAAAAAAATTAAAGGAAAATCCAAACTTTATTCAAGAAAACCTAGATGATATTTGTGCATCAATTCAGCATACCATTGTTGAAATTTTAATGGATAAATTAAAAAACACCGTACAAAAAACAGGCATTACGCACATAGCGATTGCTGGAGGTGTTTCTGCAAATTCTGAAATAAGAAAAAGACTTCAAATTGCACAAGATCAATGGGGATGGACTACTTACATTCCAAAATTTGAATATACAACAGACAATGCTGCAATGATAGCCATCGCTGGCTATTTGAAATACCTGAATAAAAATTATGCGGATATTTCAGTAAAAGCAACAGCAAGATTAAAAGTGACTGAATGAGAATTCGAACGGATAATTCGTTTTAACCTAGTATGTCATTTAAAACTCTAGCCAATCGTAACCCTGCTTTTTGTAACTGAACTTTAACAATGGGAAAGTAATCATACATGTAGCGATAACTCAATTTGTTTTTATCTTTTACAGAACCATACACTTTCATAGCCAAATCTCTGGACTCATAAGCCCAATCCATGAAGCTACCTTGTTGTATTTTTATTTTTTGTTCTCTTGAAAACTTATTTAAATTGGAGGCTAGTTCAGTGTATGTCATATTAAAAGACTCAATCATTTTTGTATCCCAAACAGAATGCAAATTCGTATTTGCTCTGAACCAAGTTACATCAATAGAATTGCCACCGCGATCTTCAGCTCTACCAACATGCAAAGGTTGATGCAAATCTCCAATGAAATGAACTAGTAATTTGAGGTAAAAAACCTTGTTTTCTTTTGAAGATTTTGGATCAGAGATGATTCTTTTACACTCTTTAATTGCAAAGATTAAATCTCCTTTTGGATTCTTTTCAGAAGTTTCATAGGATTCATCATCCTTAAAATTCACATAATGCCAATAACTAAAATTTTTATACTTTTTGTCAGATTTTATATCATCTGCATAGGTAGATATCATTGCGAGTCCTTCATCACCTAAAAGTTTTTTCAAATTCCTTTTTGCCTTTTTTGTCATGTGATTGTATGCTATTTCTCCTACAACTCTATGACCTGTAAGACCCCATGGAGCCTTTTTTTTATTTGCAAAACAGCTAAAGTTAACCGTCAAAAAAACAATGATTAATAATTGTCTCATAATTTAATGCATCTTTTAATAATATTGGCTAAGTTAAAAAATAGTATGTCAATTTCAATCACCATTTAGTGAATCTTAGTAACATAATCTTTGGTATTGTTTTTCAAATCTTGAATGATTAAAAATCATAAAAAGACGATGATCCATAAAAAAATAATGCTTCGATTTTTATATCTTAGTAAACTTTATTAAAAGCTTTTTTTTATGAAAAAATTACTGACTATTTTCTTTTTTTACAGTACCACTTTCATCTTTTCGCAAGAATTATCAATGGACTTGGTTCAAAATATGAAACCAAGAAATATTGGACCTGGAGGGATGAGTGGAAGAGTTACTTCCATTGATGTAGTAAACTCAAATCCAGATATTATGTACGCTGGAACAGCATCAGGTGGATTATGGAAATCAACATCAGGTGGAATCAAATGGGAGCCCATTTTTGATAAAGAGATAACAGCCTCCATAGGAGCTGTGGCCATTCAGCAATCAAATCCAAGTGTTGTTTGGGTGGGTACTGGAGAAGGAAATCCTCGAAATAGTCTTAATGGGGGGTATGGAATCTACAAATCTCTCGATGGTGGAAAAAATTGGATCCCCATGGGATTAGAAAAAACCCGTCATATTCACAGAATTATCATTGATCCGACAAATCCTAACACCATCTATGTGGCTGCCATTGGTTCTCCTTGGGGAGAGCATAAAGAAAGAGGCGTTTACAAATCAATTGACGGAGGGAAAAATTGGAAACAAATTCTATACAAGAACGTAAAAACTGGAGCGGCAGATTTAGTGATGGACCCCTCAAACCCAAACAAACTAATAGCTGCCATGTGGGAGCATAAACGCGATCCTTGGTTTTTTAAATCTGGAGGAGAAGGAAGTGGGTTATTCATCACTCATGACGGGGGTGAGCATTGGAAAAAAATCACTGACAAAGAAGGATTTCCAAAAGGAGAATTAGGAAGAATAGGAGTGGCGATTTCTAGAAGCAACCCAGAAGTAATTTACGCTTTGGTTGAGGCCAAGAAAAATGCATTGTACAAGAGTGAAGATGGAGGATTTCAATGGAAAAAAATAAATGATAAAAATGAAATCGGTAATCGACCTTTTTACTATTCTGAAATTTATGTAGATCCTCAAAATGAAAACAGATTGTATTCTGTTTTTACTTATGTAAATGTTTCAGATGATGGTGGTAAAAATTTCAAACAGCTAATGCCAGCTTATGGAGTTTCAAATGGAGTTCACCCAGACCATCATGCATGGTGGATTCATCCAAAGGATGGCTCATTCATGATTGACGGAAACGATGGAGGGTTAAATATTACTAAAGACCATGGAAAAACTTGGCGTTTTATAGGGAATTTACCGGTTGCTCAATTTTATCATATCAATATTGATAATGAATATCCATATAATGTGTATGGAGGAATGCAAGACAATGGTTCATGGAGAGGTCCTGCATATGTATGGAAAGCTCAAGGAATAAGAAATTCATATTGGCAAGAGATCAGTTTTGGTGACGGTTTTGATGTGGTACCAGATAAAGACAATTCGCGTTACGGATGGTCAATGAGTCAACAGGGATCGGTGGTTAGATATGACTATCTTACAGGGAATAATTATACTGTAAAACCAACACATCCAGACCCAACAATATCATTGAGATTTAATTGGAATTCTGCTATAAATATGGATCCATTTGATCATAATACTCTCTATTTTGGTAGTCAATTTGTTCACAAGTCAACTGATAAAGGATTGACTTGGTCGCTGATTTCAGAAGATTTAACGACCAATGATAAAGAAAAACAAAGACAGGGTGAAAGTGGTGGATTGACAATGGATGCAACAGGTGCTGAAAATCATTGTTCTATTTTAGTCATCGAACCCTCTGTTGTTGAAAAAGATGTGCTTTGGGTTGGAACTGACGATGGAAAAGTTCAAATCACCAAAAACGGGGGAAATACTTGGACAGATCTTAGTGATCATATTGAAGGACTTCCTGCAGGTAGTTGGATTGCTCAAATAAAAGCATCTAATAAAAATAAAGGTGAGGCTCTTTTAATTGCAAACGACTACAGAAGATTCAATTACACTCCCTACGCATATCGGACCAAAGATTATGGAGAAACATGGGATAGAATTGTGGATAATAATGATGTAAAAAGCTATACTTTGAGCATCGTAGAAGATCCAGTGAATGCCAACCTATTATTTTTAGGTACGGATGATGGATTGTACATTTCCATCAATGCAGGAGAAAATTGGACAAAATGGACTGCTGGATTTCCAACAGTATCAACCAAAGATCTGATAATTCATCCACGAGAGCATGATCTTGTTATAGGTACTTTTGGAAGAGCAGCATGGGTGCTAGATGACATCAGACCTCTAAGAGCGATCGCAGAAGGTGATGTTTTGAATAAAAAATTACATCTTTTTACTCCACCGACTGCTTATCAAGCAGCTTATCAACAACCAACAGGAACTAGATTTGGAGGAGACGCATTATACAATGGAGAAAACAAACCTTATGGAGCGATCATTTCATATTATATGAACCAAACAAAAGAAAAAGAGGTAAAATCAACTCAAAAAAAGAAACGAAAGAAAAAGAGTAATATCGAAGCCGTTAAAAAAGAACAAAAACCAGAAGAAAATCTTGATTCATTGAAATTAGAAATCTTTGATGGAGATCGTTTGATTAGAACATTAAAAATCAAAGCTCCTAAAGAAGACGGAATTCACAAAATCTATTGGTATATGGATGAGAAAGGAGCTGACAGGCCTTCAAGAAAAATTAGAACACTAAAAAGGGAACCCGGCGGTGTTCAGGTAAAACCAGGAATTTATCAGTTAAAATTGTCTTATGGAAATCAAACTTCAACTAGCGAAATAAAAGTTGAATATGATCCAAGATTAGAGATGCCCATTGATGCCATTACCGAAATTTACAATACCAGTAAAAGCCTAGAAAAAGATCAGCAATTGATGGCTGATGTTGTAAAGCAATTGGTAAAGAGTAAAAATATCGCCTCAAAACTCAAAAAAGAATTCAAAAAAGAAGATAAAAAACGCTTTGAGAGTCAAATAAAAGCTTCTTCTGAGATCGTCAAAAAAATTGATGAAATCATTGGTGTATTCATTGGTAAAGAGGACAAACGTCAAGGAATCACCAGAAACCCAGAAGTTTCAGTATACAGAAGATACTTTTCAGCAAAAAGATATGTAGATAGTAGGTTTGGTTTTTTGACAGCGACAGAAAAACAGCTTATCAATCAATTCAAAAATTCGCTCGAAGAGGCCGTAAATCAATCTAATAATTTCTTCGAGAATTCTTGGATAAATTATAGAGAAAAAGTCAAGAATATCATTATTTCACCGTTCAAAGAAATTAAGAAATTTTAAATAGAAGAGCGGAGAACTACCAACTCCGCTCTTGTTGACTTGATTTTTACTACATTCGCTAAAATCAAAATTATGGAGCAACCAATTTTCACTAATGATGCCATCGTATTTGGAATATTAATGCTATCCCTTGGATTTGTATTTTACACAGAATCAAAAACTACTGGCTTTTGGAATCGATTTTATAAGATAGTTCCCGGATTATTCATTGCATATTTTATCCCTGCAATATTTACCACCATTGGTGCCATCGCACCAGAATGGGAAATAACCGATGTTTCAGGTAAAATTGTAAAAGAAAAATCTCAATTATATTATGTTGCCAGTAGATTTTTACTTCCTGCAGCACTTGTTTTAATGACCTTAAGTATTGATTTAAAAGCTATTTTTAACCTTGGTTCAAAAGCATTGATCATGTTTTTTACTGGTACAATTGGAATTATCATAGGAGGTCCCATAGCGATTTTATTGATTTCTCTTGTTTCTCCTGATACAGTAGGTGGTGCTGATTTTGATGCTGTTTGGAGGGGGTTATCTACCTTGGCTGGAAGTTGGATAGGTGGTGGAGCAAACCAAACAGCCATGCTAGAAATTTACCAATACAACCCAGCAAAATATGGAGGGATGATCTTTGTGGATATCGTTGTTGCAAATTTATGGATGGCAATTTTATTGATTGGAATTGGTAAAAAAGATTCCATCAACAAATGGTTAAAAGCAGACACCTCTGCTATTGAAAAATTGAAAGATAAAGTTGTCAATTTCACTCAAAAAGTAAAAAGAAATCCAACCCTTACAGATTATATGATCATATTGTCAATTGCTTTTGGAACTGTTGGTTTGGGCCATTTATTGGCCAAACATCTTGCCTCTTTTTTCAATGATATCATTCTAAGTATCGACTCAAATATTATGAGAAATATTTTTACGTTTTTAGGATCTCAATTTTTCTGGTTGGTAAGTATTTCTACCCTCATTGCCATTGCTTTGTCCTATACAAAAGCTAAAAACTATGAAGGAGCTGGAGCAAGTAAGATTGGAAGTGTTTTTATTTATATATTGGTTGCTACCATTGGAATGAAAATGGATTTGACAATGATTTTTGACAATTGGGGATTGATCTTTATTGGAATCATTTGGATGTCCATCCATGCGATATTATTAATTTTGGTCGCCAAACTCATTAAAGCTCCCTATTTCTTTCTTGCAGTTGGTAGTCAGGCGAATGTTGGGGGTGCGGCATCAGCACCGATTGTTGCCTCTGCATTTCATCCTTCATTGGCAACTGTGGGAGTTTTGTTGGCTGTTTTCGGGTATGCCATTGGAACCATTGCTGCCATTGGTTGTACTATTTTATTGGAGTTAGCTGCCCCCATTTAAATAGAAATCTGCATATTTGTAGCCTAAAATTTTATCAAATTATGAAGAAAGTATTGGTTAGTTGTTTGTTGGTCTTACTTGTGGCTTGTTCAAAAGAAAAAGAACTTGGTAACATGCTTGTGAAAGGAAAGATAAAGGGTCTTAAAAAAGGGACTTTATACTTACAAAAAATGAACGATAGCATACTTGTTACCTTAGATTCCATTAATTTATTTGGCACCAATGACTTTGTATTAACTGACAATATCACTTCATCAGAAATGTATTATTTAACGTTAAGTGGTCAACAAAACAGAATTTCTTTCTTTGGTCAAGAAGGAACCATTACAATCAACGATAAACTTGAAAAATTTGGAATCAGCCCAGAGATTGAAGGGTCCAAAAATCAAATAATATATGAGGAGTACAAAAACATGGTTCGTAAGTTTCAAGGAAAACAATTGGATTTATTAGCCGAAAATGTAAAAGCTCAAAAAGAAAATGATCTTGAAAAATCAGAAGCTTTAAGAAAACAATCTGACAAGCAAATTCTAAAAAAATACATTTATACGATCAATTATGTTTTAAATCATCCAGATGCTGAAGCTTCAGCCTATATAACATTGACAGAACTTGTAAATGCCAACATAAAATATCTGGATAGTATCAACAATTCTTTAACCAGTAGCGTAAAAAATTCAATTTACGGAAAAGAACTAGCCGCCTTTGTTGAGGAAATCAAAAAAACAGAAAATTAAACTTGTTTGATTAACTTTTAACTTTGAGGCTCCATTCAAACTGAAAGGTGCAAACAGAGATCCCATCAGAATTAAAACCTTCAGATTTCATGGTAATTACCTTTCCTTCTCCTGTATTTGAGGACTCCTCTATTGCGCTGTCTACAAGATCTCCATCATGACATTCGAATCTAATTAAACCTGTTGCTTTTTTTGTAAAACTTCCGTTTTGATTGATCACCAACATGGAAACCTTTTTATTGGATTTTTCAATTCCTTTCATTACCAAAACACCCGTTGTCATTTCTGCAGCCATTCCTTGAGCGGCCCAAAACATCGATTTGAATGGATTTTGATTGAGCCATTTGTGTGTAATGTTTACCACGGCCGAATTGTTGTTAATAGAGGCTACTCGTACACCCCCGAAATAAGCTAGAGGGAGCTTAAACAACATAAAATTGTTGATCTTTTTTGGTGTAATCTTCATCGATGATAATTTGATTGAAAGATAAGGATAATTTATGAGCTGACTGATTGCATCCAATGAATTTCAATTTTTAAAGTAAATAATTCAACTCGTCATAAAAAATATACAATTGAGAAAAAAATTTGTTAATTAAATCCCTTAAAAATTTAAATTTGTAATCATAAAAAAATGGATATCAATGCAAAAATCAATATTTAAAATAACAACTTTTATATTCTTAATGACGATACTCACTTCTTGTGGTATTGATATGTTCAACAGAATTGAAGGAAATAATAATGTCATCATTCAAAAAAGAGAAATCATCGATTTTACAGAGGTCTCAGTAAGTAATGGAATTGAACTTATTATCCAACAAGATGATACAATCTCATTGGTTGTAGAGGCGGATGAAAATTTACATGAAAATATCATTACCGAAGTGATTGACGGAACACTAAAAATTTGGACAAAAAAAAATATATGGAGAGCTACCTCTAAAAAAATTCATTTGAAGGTAAATACTCTGGAAGAGTTAACCGCCTCAAGTGGGAGTTCTGTTATTTCTAAAAATACCATTAAAGCAGAGGATTTTGAAGTAAGTTCAAGTAGTGGAGCTAAGATCGGTATGGAGATACTTGCAACCCATGTAGAATCTTCCTCAAGCAGTGGTTCAAATACAAAATTAATTGGAGAAACAACCACACACAAAGCAAGTGCCTCTAGTGGAAGTTCATTGAATGCTTTCGGGCTGAAAGCAAAAAATGTCAATGCTAAAGTAAGCAGTGGTGCGAGAGTTAGAGTACATGTAACTGAATCCATCAATGCAAGAGCCAGTAGTGGTGGAAGTATCAAATATCAAGGAAATCCGACACAAGTTTCCAGAGATACTTCCTCTGGAGGAGGAATCACCTCAGATTAAAAAACAGCGAATTTTTTGAGTTTTCACTAACAAATGATTTATTTTTGGTAGAATGAAAACCTTTATTTTACTGATTGGTATATTTTTATCGTTCAATTGTCATTCTCAAATTCCTGAAGGGTTCTCTTATCTTTTGGATGTGGATGATACCATTCAATCAGATTTACGATATCTATCCAGTAACAATTTTATTGGTAAACCTATCGACGGATACCTTAAAAATAAGGTCATCATTTCAACCCCAGCAGCAAAAGCTCTAAAAAAAGTACAATCGAATTTATTATTATTTGGATTGAGTCTGAAAATTTTTGACGGCTACAGACCACAACAATCTGTTGATCATTTTGTTCGATGGGCAAAAGTGATCAAGGATACACTCATGAAGAAACAGTTTTATCCTTCAGTTAGGAAAAAAGATTTATTTAAATTCGGTTACATTGCCAAAAAATCTGGGCATTCAAGAGGAAGTACCGTTGATCTTACAATTGTAGATCTCAAATCAAATAAAGAATTGGACATGGGAAGTCCGTTTGATTTTTTTGGGGTAATATCTCATCCATTTCATGAAAAACTGACTAAAAAACAAAGATCTAACCGTCTTCTTCTTCGATTATTGATGATTGACGCTGGTTTCAAACCTTATTCAAAAGAGTGGTGGCATTTTACGCTTAACAATGAACCATATCCCAATACTTATTTCAATTTTAGCATCCAATAAGTAATTTTTAACAAATTCTACACAAGTTCATATTAGATAGGCATTATATTTGTGGTAATTGTTAAAAACAGTGAACGTTTTGTTATCCTTAAAAAAGATTTTTATATGTCTCCTATTTTCAGTTCCATACTTTGTGGTTGGACAAACTGAAAAAACTCTAGATTCAGATAAAAAAAAGAGCGCCAAAGATATCAATTTATCAAGTTCAGCTAGAGAAATCAAGAAACCCATTTCTCTAGAAAATGATAACAAAGAAGGATTTAAAAAAGCTTTTGACAAGAAAAAGAAAAAAGATGCTAAGGATAAGAAAGAAGATTTAACCAACAAAGGAATATTATCTGCTGCTAAAATTTCTGAAGAACGTTTTTTAAAATCCTGGAAAAAAATAAACGCCCCCTACCCGGTCATCGATCAAGATTTAGGGAGCTTTAGAACTCAATCCGAATCCGTAAGAATCATCTGTAGAGACTTCCAATATCCCGACGGTGACAGAGTCACCATTATGATCAATGACATTCCAGTGATCAGAAACATCACCCTACAAAATTCTTACCAGGGATTTGACCTCCCCTTAGAAGTTGGAATTAATAAAATTGCTTTTGTGGCTCTCAATCAAGGCACTTCTGGTCCCAATACGGCTGGATTTAAAGTTTTTGATGATTCAGGAAACGTAATTTCATCCAATGAATGGAATCTTGCAACAGGTGCTAAAGCCACCATTCTCATAGCAAAAGACAAATAATTTTCTCAAGCGAAAACGTTGTAATTAATTTAGTTCTATCTGCTTTTTTTATTCTATTTAAATCATTTATTTTTGTAAAAAAAAGTATCTTAATTATTAAAGATCTCTTGTAAAAAAACTAAGAACTAAAAGAATGAAAAAAGTTACCAAACAAACCTATCTTAACTGGTATAAAGACATGTTATTTTGGAGAAAATTTGAAAACAAATTAGCCTCTGTTTATATCCAGCAAAAGGTTCGGGGTTTCTTACACTTATACAATGGACAAGAAGCTGTTTTAGCTGGTGCATTGCATGCCATGGATTTATCAAAAGATAAAATGATTACTGCATACAGAAATCATGTTCAGCCAATTGGAATGGGAGAATGTCCGAAAAGAGTGATGGCAGAGCTCTATGGTAAAGCGACTGGAACTTCTAAAGGAATGGGAGGCTCAATGCATATTTTTTCTAAAGAGTTTGGATTTTACGGAGGACATGGAATAGTTGGTGGTCAAATTCCTCTTGGAGCAGGGATTGCTTTTGGAGACAAGTATAAAGGGAGTGATGGTGTAACTTTAACTTGTTTTGGAGATGGAGCCGCAAGACAAGGTTCTTTGCACGAAACTTTCAATATGGCCATGCTATGGAAATTACCTGTAGTTTTTATTGTAGAAAACAATGGTTATGCCATGGGAACATCAGTTGAAAGAACTGCCAATCACACAGATATCTGGAAATTAGGTTTAGGATATGAAATGCCTTGTGGACCCGTTGACGGAATGAATCCAGTTAAAGTTGCAGAAGCAATAGATGAAGCAATTCAAAGAGCAAGACGTGGAGATGGACCTACTCTATTGGAAATGAAAACATATCGTTACAGAGGACATTCTATGTCGGATGCTCAACACTACAGAACGAAAGATGAAGTTGCAGAATATAAAAAGATTGATCCTATAACTCAAGTATTGAACATCATCAAAGAAAAAAACTATGCAACGGATCAGGAGATTGAACAAATAGAGATTGAAGTAAAAGATCTGGTTAAGGAATGTGAAGAATTTGCGGAAAATTCTCCTTTCCCTGAGATCAGTCAATTACACGATGTAGTCTATGAACAAGAAGACTATCCGTTCATTCAAAAATCCTAATGGAATTAAAGTAAAGAATAATGCTAAAATTTTTAGTTATTTGACTAGAAAGAGAAAGAGAAAAATAAATAATCTTGAATAAATATACATGGCAACAATAATTAATATGCCTCGCTTAAGCGATACCATGGAAGAAGGTGTTGTAGCGAAATGGTTAAAACAAGTTGGAGATAAAGTTGAAGAAGGAGATATTTTAGCTGAAATTGAAACAGACAAGGCTACGATGGAATTTGAGTCCTTCTATGAAGGGGTTTTATTGTATGTTGGTATTCCTGAAGGTGAAAGTGCCAAGGTAGATAGTTTATTAGCTATTATTGGACCTGAGGGAACTGATGTAAATGAAATGATTGCATCTCATCAAGGTGCAGACAGTCCTTCAGAAAGTCTTGAACCCACATCAGCTGAAGTTGTTGAGGATACTCCCGCTAAAGTAGAGGAAACACCAGTAGATGTTTCTAGTTCATCAACTACTAGAGAAAGAATATTTGCCTCTCCTCTAGCAAAAAAAATTGCCAAAGACAAAGGAATCAATTTATCTGATGTAAAGGGATCTGGAGAAAATGGAAGAATTGTAAAAAAAGACTTGGAAAATTATGCTCCTGCATCAGCAACCTCAGTTGAAGTTGCTCCAGTACAATATGAACAGTCTTCATCCCCAGTAAAACCTTATGTTCCTGTTGGAGAGGAAAAAGTCGAGGAAGTAAACAATTCTCAAATGCGAAAAGTGATTGCCAAACGACTCGGAGAATCTAAATTTACGGCGCCTCATTATTACCTAACCATTGAATTGGATATGGATAATGCCATTGCTTCTCGTAAAACAATCAATTCACTACCTGACACAAAAGTATCTTTCAATGATATGGTTGTAAAGGCTTGTGCAATGGCACTGCAAAAACATCCTCAAGTAAATACTTCATGGAACGAAAGCACGACAAAATTCAACCATCATATCCATATTGGTGTTGCTGTAGCTGTTGAAGACGGTTTATTGGTGCCTGTATTGAAATTTACAGATCAAATGAGTTTGACACAAATTGGTACTTCGGTCAGAGATTTGGCTGGCAAAGCTCGAAACAAAAAAATTGCTCCTAATGAAATGGAAGGAAGTACGTTTACCATCTCTAATTTAGGAATGTTTGGAATTCAAGAATTTACATCCATCATCAATCAACCTAACTCAGCCATTCTTTCAGTCGGTGCGATAGAGCAAAAGCCTGTAGTAAAAAACAATGAAATTGTTGTGGGCAATACCATGAAAATTACATTGGCATGTGACCACAGAACAGTTGATGGAGCCACAGGAGCTCAATTTCTGCAAACAGTAAGAGCCTACATTGAGAATCCAGTAACAATGTTGGCCTAAAATTATAAAAAAAACCTCTAGAAAAATCTAGAGGTTTTTTTTATGATCTTAACAAAGAAGAATTATTCAACCTTTGTAATTGTAACATTGGAATTTATATTCGCATTGATTCCATCTTGGCCATCAATAGTCATTTTAATAGATCTTTTCTTAGATAAACCACTGCTAAGTTCAATTTCAGATGTTCCTTTTAAAGATCCTGATCCTTGTCCAGAAATTGTTCCAGTTATATCCAAATATAGCATTCCATCTTTTATTTCAGTTACGGTATAAGTAGTAGACATTTTCATTCCTTGATTGTCATTTTCAGAAGTCCATGAAGAACCAACAGAAACTTTCTCTTCAGGGTAAATAGTCGATGAATAGCTAGTTATTCGATCTAATGCAGGAATAGCGGGTTCAATTGTGGTTTGAATTACATTACCAAACTTATCGGATGTGTTAAGAATGATTGCATCCATCATGGGATCAAATTGTGATTTTAACATTAAACCCATTTGATCAAGATCTTCTTCTTCCATCGAAGAGTCATAGCTCATAGACATTTCTCCTCGCATCATATTCATAGCTATGGAAGCTATTTTAGATTCTGTTTTGATAGTGTCAGTACTCACTTCCGAAACAATCATATCCATGGTCATATTCATACTCATTCCTCCTTGTAATCCACTATTCTGTTTTTGTTCAGTTTTGATAGAATACTGATCACCTTCAGTATAGTTGAGACGTAGTAAAACTTCTTCTTGAGATACTACAGTTAATGAGGTAATAAACATCGACAGTATAAAAATTCTTTTCATAATTTTATATTTAAATTTAGTATTTCGCTAAGTTATATTTTTAAATTCAATAAAATGAAATTCTTCATTGAATTCAATAAATTCAAATTTTTGGGAGTAAAATATTAGAAATCTTGATCCAAGCTCCAAGCTTCCAAAGTTTCTTTTAGTGTCTTAATAAACATCCCTCCAAGAGCACCATTAACCACTCTGTGATCATAAGAATGTGACACAAACATTTTGTGTCTAATTCCAATAAAGTCTCCTTCATTGGTCTCTATCACAGCAGGAACTTTTCTAATGGCACCAAGCGCTAAAATGGCAACTTGTGGCTGGTTTATGATAGGGGTTCCCATCACAGAACCAAAGCTTCCAACATTTGTGACAGTATAAGTTCCGTCTTGAATTTCGTCTGGTTTTAGTTGATTATTTCTAGCTCTATTCGCTAAATCATTGACTTTCTTTGTCATTCCAACCATATTTAATTGATCTGCATTTTTGATAACAGGTACAATTAAATTACCATCTGGAAGAGCCGCTGCCATTCCTAAGTTAATATTTTTCCTTTTGATGATTGTATCCCCTTTAACAGTGATATTAATCATCGGGAATTTTTTAATAACAGAAGCAACAGCACCCATAAAAATAGGAGTGAATGTTAGCTTCTCTCCTTCTCTAGCCAGAAAATCTTCCTTTACCTTGTTTCGCCATTTTACAATATTGGTGACATCAATCTCTATAAATGATTGAACGTGTGCTGAGGTATGTACCGAATCTACCATGTGTTTCGCAACCAATTTACCCATGCGAGTCATTTCAATGATTTCATCTTCTCCATTTAATGATACTGGAGTTGATTGGACAGGCGCCACTGGTGGCGGTACCAACACTTCTTCATGTTTCGGTAAAGTTCTATTTTCTAGGTAACTGAGAATGTCTTTTTTGGTAACTCTACCATCTTTTCCGGTTCCTAAAATGGCCTCCAATTCTTGCATGGTTACTCCTTCTGTTTCTGCAATTTTTCTGACCAATGGAGAATAAAATTTTCCAGAATCCGAAGTTTTTGTAATGGGTGAATTTACTGATTCAATGACTTTTGAAACTGATTCTTCAATTTCAACAACTTCTTTGGGTAATTCTACGGTTTGTGAGAGTGGAGACGTTTGTTCTTCACCACTCATTTCTCCTTCTGTCTCAATAACAGCAATGGTTTGACCAACTTTGATCACAGCATCTTTTTGGAATAAAATTTCGACAAGAGTCCCCTCTACTTCACTAGGAACTTCGGAATCCACCTTGTCTGTAGCAATTTCTACGATTGCTTCATCTAACTCTATGGAGTCTCCTACTTCCTTCAACCAATTGGTGATGGTTGCCTCTGCAACACTTTCTCCCATCTTTGGTAATTTTAGTTCAAATCTTGCCATTATTTAGTTGGTTATTGAGACTGCAAAAGTACAAAAATTGAGCTATTGATTTCAACAACTAAATCTTAAGTTTGAGAACCGTCTGTTTTTTATTAAATAAATTCAAATAAATCGTCTTTATTTTTTCTGATTGAATTTCTTTACCGTAGTTATCAAATACGGTTATTTTTAAGTAAGTTGGATCTGAGTTATCTCCTAAATTTTTTCCAAAATAAGTAATATTGAATATCCACTCTCCTACATCTTTTGAGGTGATAAAAAACTCTTCCAATCCATATCCATATTCTTGTTCTTTATTCATTCTAGCGGGTTCTGAATTAGAGGTATGTGACCAAGTAAAATATCTTTTTTGAGGGTTTACAATCTGCAAATCAAATTCTGCATCATAGTCGCTCCATTCAAAAACAATACGTCGATGGTATTCTAATTTTTTTTTGTAAAAATCAGGAATATCATTCACAATGGAACTCGATTTATTTAGTGACGCTAAATTCTTGAATTCCGTATTAATTGTTTTTCTGATTTCGGAAAAACTAGACACTTGATCATATTGATCATTGATTATTTTCATGTAAATATCTCTCGCTTTTCTAAACTCATTATTATTTTGATGACTCAAAGCTAAATTCCTGTATGCTTGAGAATCTTTGGGCTGAAGTCTTCTAATTTTCTCATAGAGTTCAACAGATTTATCAAACATCTCAAATTCATCATATTTATAAGCCAATGCTTTTAGTAATTGGAGATTCGTAGGCTTAATAATCTCCGTAACATTTGACAAGATTCTCCTTACCATATAAGGATTGTTCCAGTTGTGAAAATAAGACGCCATATCAAAAAAGAAATTGATGTCTTTTCCATATGATTTCCTTTGTTTTAAATACACATTATATGCAGAATTGATAGAGGAGGTTTGGATGATCTCTTTGAGATAAGGGGTCTCAATACTATTTGTAGTGGCAGCATCTTCTTGGTAATAAGGAGTATTTCCTATTTTTTTTCTTTTTTTCTTTTTAAAACTCGAAGAACCTGTTTTTGATTTTATCAATAAAACTCCATTACTTCCTTGAGAACCATAAATATTTGTTGCAGCAAGACCTTTTAGATAGGTAATACTCTCAATATTCTCTGGATTAATGAAATTTGTTTTTGAAATAAATCCTGTAGCAGAATTACTTTGCTGTATTGGAACTCCATCCAACACAATCAGTCCGTATTGATTTCCTAAAATTGTCGTATTTCTACCTCTCCCAAGAAATTGACTGAGTTGTTCTCTATTGGATACTTCTAACCCCGCAAATTTTCCAATAACAGCTCCTCTAGCATCTGTATTGACAGGAGTAATAGAATTTCCAGAAATGGATCTCACTGAATATCCTAATCTTTCCTTATCAACCAATCCATTACCTGTATTTACCATCTCTTTGTCGGAGTTTTCAATCGTAAATTCATCTAGAACTTCGTCTTGATCATACATATAAATATTTTTGATGCTATTGAACGGTACATTAGTTAGTACTGTTTGTTTTCCAAGATATCTAAATTCTAATGAATCACTTTGCTTAGCCATGATCTCATAATTTCCCAGACTGTCTGTCACTGAGGTTGCTGTGATGACATTATTTGCCTTGGAAATTATTGTAACGTTTGGTAAATCCCCATTCAAATCTGTTACTTTCCCTTGAATGGTTAGAGATTCAGAGTTTAATGGATTGATTTTGTATTGGGCTTTTAAATCAATAAAATCTCCATTTGATTTTTGAGCAATCTGTTTCAAAAATTCTCTATTGATGGATGTACCACTTGAAATTACAGTAAGCAGTGAGGATATCTTAGGAAATTTACTATGAAAGGAATTACCATCAGTGAATATCAATACCTGATCACTCTCAACGATGTCAATTTTTTCATAATTGGTAGCACCATCATAAATTGTATTTTGTAATTCCTTTTCTAATGCACTCCAATTGGCGTTGGTAATATTGTATAATTGATCTAAAATTATTTCGTTACTAAAGGTAATTAACGTGAGAGAAACCTCCGGATTTTTTTTAAAATATGAATCTAGGTATTGTAAATCAATATTCAAATTCCTATCTACCATACTGTAAGAAGCATCCCACAATAAGGTCACATTTTTTGGAGTGTTTTGAGAAGCTGTTGCTAATGAAATTAACAAAGCTAATAACATAAAATAATAATTCCTTTGAAGCATAACCATAGAATTTTCAGAAGTATTCAATTGTTTTGAATAATAGGTATAGAACAAACAATTGAATTATAATTGATCGTTTTTTATGACGGAATTAAATTAGATAAAAATTATGTAAAAAGGAAATATCAAACCCACTCTTTTGGATTCTTTAAAATTTCGATCAATTTCATTTCTTCTGAATTCTCTTGAATTTGATGATCATATTTCCATTGAACAAGAGGTGGTAAACTCATTAAAATACTTTCAATTCTACCATTGGTTTTTAAACCAAATAAGGTACCTCTGTCATGCACTAAATTAAATTCTACATAACGTCCTCTCCTTATTTCTTGCCAATCTTTGTTTTCTTTGGTAAAGAAAAGATCTTTTCTTCTTGATACGATTGGCAAATAACTCTCTAAAAAATGATTCCCTACTTCTGAGACAAAATTAAATCTATCTTGGATAGAAAAATCATCTGTTGCTTTGAGGTAATCAAAGAATAAGCCTCCTATGCCTCGAGCTTCATTTCTATGAGTATTCCAAAAATATTCATCACAGGATTGTTTAAATTTTGGATAAAATCTAGAATCAAACTTATCACAGGATTGTTTACATATGGTATGAAAATGAACTGCATCTTCCTCAAACAGATAATAAGGTGTTAAGTCTTGACCGCCACCAAACCATTGGGTTACTATGTTTCCTTTTTCATCATACATCTCAAAAAAACGCCAATTTGCATGCACAGTTGGAACCATTGGATTTTTTGGATGAATGACTAAACTTAACCCACAAGCATAAAAATTGACATTATTGACACCAAACTGTTTTTGTAAGGTTTCTGGGAGTACTCCATGAACTGCTGAAATATTAACTCCTCCCTTTTCAAAGATGGCTCCATTTTCTATCACGCGAGTTCTTCCACCCCCTCCTTCTTTTCGCTGCCAAAGATCTTCTTTAAACTGCGCGAGTCCATCTACTTCTTCGATTTTTGAGGTAATCTCCTCTTGTAAATTTTCGATATAATGATAAAACTGATCTTTCATTTTAAGACTCTTTGTGAATTAATTTTACTGTGGCTATCGTTGCAGCAGTTACCGAAAATGGTAAAACCAATAGTACTCCAAAAAAAGGAATGAATAAAAATAATACAAATACAACTCCATTTCCAATGGCAAGTCCTTTATTTTTTTTAACAAAAAGAATGCTTTCTTTATAACTAAGATGGCGTTCAAGGGTAGGATCCATATTACCAAAACCTGCAAAATAAGACTGTAAGAGAAAAAGCAATATTGGAGAAAGTAATCCGATAACTGGTATCAAACCGAAACAAAGTATGGGAAGGGTTAACAATAGTTCTCTTATAAAATTTCTTAGAGCTATTCTCAGTCCTCTTGATAATAATTGTAGGGAGGAAGAATTTTCTCTTTGTGAAACCATTCCTGTCAAATCTTCTTCAATGATGTTGGATATAGGACCAATAAAAGGAGCTGACAAGGCCATGATAAGATGTTTAAATGCAATAAAACCCACCACAATTACAATCAGAGCTCCTAAAAAGTTACTAATGTTGTGAATAGTATTTTTTCCATGATCCCATGGCCAAAAAGTAGAAAACCAAAAATTAGCAATGTAATTTCCAATGTCTTCAGATAAAAAATAGGATAAGATTCCGATGATCAAAAAAATAATCACAGATAACACAACAGGAATTGCAAAATATTTCCAAAGTCTAAGTCGAGAAAGTATTTGATACGCTTCAAAGTAAGCTCTAAATCCTATTACAAATCCTTTTATCATGAGCTTTAGAGCATGGATTTGTTGATATAAGATGCCTTTTCAAAGTCTCTTATATTGATTGAAATCAATTCTACACTTGGAAACATTTGGATCAACTGTGAGACAATTTGTTTTGAAAGATTCGCTTTTTGTTGGTCAGTTCTTCCTTCCATAATATTCGCAAAAACGTGAATAAAATCTTGGTCAGATCCTTTTGCGAGTGAAAATTTATATGGATTCAATCTAACTTTGATATTTTTTCTTTCAAAAAGTCCTGTTGAAAAAGCTGTTTCAAAAACAGTTTCCATGATTTCTTTAGGATCTTTGATTTCGATAATATTCTCTGAGCAATCTAAAATAAAATGTGGCATTTTTTTTCTTTTTTAGTCTGTGAATGATGGTCGGATAAATTTACGTATTGTATTCTTTTACTGCATCAACAAATGCTTTCGCATTTTCCAGAGGAATGTTTGGTAAGATCCCATGACCTAAGTTTACTATATATCGATCTTTTCCAAATTCATTGATCATTTGATGTACCCTCTTTTTTATTTCTGCTGGTGGAGATAATAATCTAGAAGGATCAAAGTTTCCTTGCAAAGTAATATTACCTCCTGAAAGATAGCGGGCATTTCTAGCAGAGCAAGTCCAGTCTACCCCTAAAGCAGAGGCACCTGATTGAGACATTTCACGAAGCGCAAACCAACAACCTTTTCCAAAGGCTATCACCGGGACCATTTCCTTTAAAGCATCTATAATTTGCTGAATGTACTTCCACGAAAATTCTTGATAATCCTCAGGAGATAGCATACCACCCCATGAATCAAAAACCTGAACGACATCAACTCCAGCTCTAACTTTTGCTTTGAGATAGGCTATGGTTGTATCAGTAATTTTTTGAAGTAATTGATGAGCAGCTTCAGGGTTTTTAAAACAAAAAGCTTTTGCCTTATCAAAATTTTTAGATCCTTGACCTTGAACTACATAACATAAAATTGTCCAAGGAGAACCTGCAAATCCAATTAGTGGAATGGCATTATTTAATTTTTCTTTGGTCGCTTTGATAGCCTCCATTACATAACCTAGTTCAATATCAACATCTGGAATCAATACACGATCTACGGCTTTCTGATCTCTGACTGGATTTGGTAAAAAAGGGCCGAAATCTGGTTTCATTTCCACCTCAATATTCATCGCTTGAGGTATTACTAAAATATCCGAAAATAATATCGCTGCATCCATCCCAAACCTTCGAATGGGTTGAACGGTAATCTCAGAGGCTAATTCTGGAGTTCTACAGCGAGTAAAGAAATCATATTTATTCTTGATTTCCATAAATTCGGGTAAATATCGACCAGCTTGTCGCATCATCCATACAGGCGGTCTAGAAACAGTTTCCCCTTTAAGAGCCCTTAAAAATAAATCATTCTTTATCATGTTACTTTAATTATCTGTGTTAGTAAAAATAACCTCATCCTTATTATTTCTTTTTGTTTTAAGAATATAAAACGGTTGAGTAATCACTGTCGACACCCTATCTTTAGGAGCTGGCTTGACTAGGTGGTAATTGATGATCGTGTGATTATTTTTAGTAATAATTTTATCAACTTTTAATTGAAAACCATCTGTATTTCTGAGGGTATCAAAGACACAAATAATCATATCACTAGAAAAATCAATCGATGTATTTTTTAATTTCAATGAAGAATCATCTCGAAGATTCATTTTGTTTACCAACGATTCCCAATCTTGTTGATTTTTAATCATGAAATTCCTTTTTGAAATTCCTTCAGCACCATTACCATACAATGATCCAGAGAAGATTGTATGTAAAGGAAGTTCTTTAAATTCACTCACCAAAGAATTCTTATCAATTGATTTACATCCATTCATCAACAAGATGGTCATGAAAAGAAAAACTCTCATAATTGATTTTGTATTTTTTGAAAAGATTTGTCAACCGCTTTTTCTATGATTGCTAAATCTTCATTGGTGATTGCTGATGAAAGAAACCAAGCCTCAAACTGTGAAGGTGGTAAAAACACTCCATTTTTTATCATTTCCCAGAAAAAAGTAGCAAACATCGCAGTATCTGATGTCTGTGCTTGCTCAAAATTGGTCACCTTCACTTTGGTAAAAAAAGGATTCATCATCGATCCAAATCTATTCACTGTAAGATCAATGCCATATTTCTTTGCAGATTTTAGTAAAATGCTTTCTATCCTTTCACCAATCTTTTCAAAATCTGAATATGGATTTTGTCTCTTTAACTCCTTCAAAGTGGAGATTCCCCCAACCATTGCAATTGGATTTCCACTCAAAGTTCCAGCTTGATACATCCCTCCCAAAGGAGCTACATTTTTCATAATTTCATTTCTTGCACCATAAGCACCTACCGGAAACCCCCCTCCAATGACTTTGCCTAAACAGGTAATATCTGCTTCAACTCCTAAGAGTTCTTGAGCTCCTCCAAATTTTGAACGAAACCCTGTCATCACCTCATCGGCAATCAGCAAAGCACCTTTAGAGTGAATAAATTCTTTCAAATCTTTCAAAAAATCACCTTGAGGAACAACTACTCCCATATTTCCTCCGATTGGTTCGATGATTACACCTGCAATATCGTCATGCTCATCAAAATGTTTTTTTACACTCTCTAAATCGTTATATGTTGCAATCAATGTATTTTTTACAGCACCCTTTGGAACCCCTTTACTTCCTGGTAAACTCAATGTTGCCAATCCAGAACCTGCCGCTACCAACAACGCATCTTGATGACCATGATAGCAACCCGAAAATTTGATAATTTTATCTCTTCCAGTAAAAGCTCTTGCAAGTCGGATTCCACTTAATACTGCTTCTGTTCCAGAATTGACAAATCGAACTTTATCCATTCCTGGAAAAGCATCACATATAATTTTTGCTAGTGTGATTTCATTTTCAGTTGAAGCTCCAAAAGAAAATCCATTTTTTAGCGCTTTGGTTACAGCTCTTTGGACTTTTTTGTGACGATGTCCTAAAATCATGGGGCCATAGGACAAAACCAAATCTACATATTTATTTCCGTCAACATCAATGATCTGAGAACCTCTTGCTTTTTTTATGAATAATGGGTTACCTCCTACTGAAGAAAAGGCTCTAACTGGAGAATTTACAGCACCAACCAAATGAACCTGTCCTTTTTCGTATAATTTGTTCGATTTTTTAAATTCCATTAACTCTGTTTGTTTAAAATATAGGCAACTTCTTTTGCAAAATAAGTAATGATGATGTCTGCTCCTGCTCTTTTCATCGAAAGCAAGCTTTCCAACATGACTTTTTCTCCATCAATCCAACCCTTCTCAGCAGCAGCTTTTATCATCGCATACTCACCACTTACATTGTAACAAGCAATTGGTTTATGAAAATTATTTTTTAAATCACGAATGATATCTAAGTAAGACAGTGCTGGCTTAACCATTAGAATGTCTGCTCCTTCTTTGTCATCAATTGTGGCTTCATGCAATCCCTCAACTCTATTTGCTGGATTCATTTGGTATGTTTTTCGATCTCCAAAAGAAGGTGCAGAATCTGCTGCGTCTCTGAAGGGTCCATAAAATGCTGATGCATATTTTACAGAATATGCCATAATAGGCAAGTTAACAAACCCATTACTATCAAGAGTTTTACGAATCACCTGAATGGTTCCGTCCATCATTCCTGACGGGGCTACCATATCTACTCCCGCTCTTGCATGAGATATTACTTGTTTTTCAATATTTTTCAAGGTTGAATCATTGCATACCTCATTTTGATGAAGAACACCACAATGTCCGTGTGAAGTATACTCACAAAAACAAACATCTGTAATGACATAGAGGGAAGGATAATTCTTTTTGATAAAACGAATCGTTTGTTGAATGATTCCATCATCATTCCATGTCTCTGTCCCTTCATCATCTTTTTTTGAAGGAATTCCAAACAACAATACAGCCTGAATTTTTAATGTTACTAACTCATCCAACTCTTTATGGATAGTATCTAGTGAATAGCGTTTAATTCCTGGCATAGATGGAATTTCTGATTCAATATTTTCACCTTCTTCAATGAATAATGGATAAATAAAATCGTTTATAGACAAATTGGTTTCTTCAATCAATTGTCTAATTACTGGAGATTTTCTGAGTCTTCTGGTTCTATTGTACATAATGAAGATTTACTAATTCAATGACACTTTCAACAGTTGGCACTTTTGCCACTATCACTTGTTCAAAATACTTCCTAGCTTCTCTTTCAGTTGACTCACCAATACAAAAAGCAACTTTATCTGTTGTGTTTAGTTGTAGGTAACTCTTTACTGCTGAAGGGCTGTAGAATAAAATACTTTTAAATTTTTCATTAACAGAAACTGGGCTATGCATCGTCTTATAAGCGATTATTTCATTTACTGAAATACCATTTTTAATTAAGGTATCTGGTAAAATATCTAGACGTTGATCACTACAAAAATAAGTTGCTTCTTGTCCTTTGATTTCTTTGGATAAATATGCTGCTAATTTTGTTGCATTCTTTTCAGAATGATTGACAGGTCCAATTTTTTGTTCTATTAATTTTTTTGTTCTTCTTCCAACACAAAAAATATTGTTGAAATTTAATTCATCTTTTGTAAAACTGCTTAAAATGGCATCAACTCCGTTTTTACTAGTAATAATGACATTTTTAATTTCTCCTTTGATTACTTTGGGAGCAATTCTGTTGGGTCTAATTTTGATAAAATCAGAACTTTCTGAAGCAATATCTTTTCCAAATAATTTCGCTTGGCTTATAGACAGGGATTTGGTTGAATACACAAAAAACTTCTTTTCTGATATGCTATCTTGATCAGAAAGTATGATTTCTTTTCCTCCCTTATTGATTATGTAGTCTGCACAATCTTTAGCTAAGTATCGATGACGTCTCAATGGAGCTGTCTTTGTCACCTGAAGTTTCTTTTGGCCATCTTTACTCAATAAAACGCCCTTAAAATTGATTTCCTCAGTACGTTCATCTACATAAGCCAAAGCTCCAATAGGGGCAGTACAACCCCCTTCTAGACGATTTAAAAATTCGCGTTCGATTCTTACACAAACTTCTGTCTCATGGTGATTCAACTGATCACAAGCATCTTTGATATAATCATCTCCATCTAAAGAGGCGATCATGATGGCTCCTTGAGCAGGTGCAGGAGTCATCCAAGAGAGATTCACAGCTCCTTTTGGACGTTTTCCTATACGTTCCAACCCAGCTGCAGCAAAAATGGCTCCATTCCAATTATTCTGTTTCAACTTTTGCAAACGAGTATTGACATTCCCTCGAAGATCAACAACTGTGTGGGTAGGATACCGATTTAACCACATTGCTTTTCTACGCAAACTGCCCGTAGCAATGATTGCTTCTTTTTGAGCAAAGAACTCTTCGTTATCTTTTAAAGCTAATATGTCATTATAGTTTGCCCGTTTCAATACTGCTGCTTGAATGATCCCTTTTGGTAATAGAGTAGGTACATCTTTCATTGAATGAACTGCGATATCAATTTCATTATTCAAAAGAGCCATGTCAAGGCTTTTAGTAAAAACTCCAGTAATCCCTATTTCGTAAATTGGTTTGTCCAACACAACATCTCCTGTAGATTTTACTGGAATGATTTCTGTCTTGTATTCCAGTTCATCCAACATACGTTGAACTTTTTTCGCTTGCCATAATGCCAATTCACTATCGCGAGTTCCTATTCTAATCACCTTGTGCATATGGATATTTTAGGATTTACCAAAAACTTTAGACATCACTTCAATTCCATCGTTCAGTGAAATCTCCCCTTCTTTCAATTGTTTGGCAAACCTGGTTGTTATTTTTTGAATGAATCTGTTGGTAAGGATTTCTGCTTGATTTTCATCAAAGTTTTTAATTTTCTTTTTTTGAAAATTAATTTCATCTTTTTGGATCGATTCCAAAGACTCTTTTAAAGCATTGATTGCAGGCACAAGTTTTCTATGGTGCAACCATTCATTGAATTCTCCTTTGTAAAATTCAATAATTTCCTCTGCTTTAGGAACCTCTTCAAGACGAATGGCAAGAGTTTTAGAAGTTATAATGGATAATTCGTCAACATTAACCAAAGAAATATTTTCATATTCATTAACTGATTTCTCAACATTTTCAGGCATGGATAAGTCTAAAATCAGTAATTCTTTATCATTTGGAATGTGCTTTTTTGTAATCGTTGGCTTATCTGCCCCTGTTGAAACAATAAGAATATCTGCCTGAGCAATTTCATCAGTGAGGTGTTCTATTTTAGAAGATCTCAGCGATGAATAATCTTTTACAAAAGAAATTGCTTTTTCCTCTGTTCTATTGATCAAACAAACCGAATCATTGTTGGTATGCTGAGCAAGATTTTTACAGGTATGTTTTCCCATTTTCCCCAAACCGTATATGACAATTCTTTTTGAATTATAATTCGGAATATTTTCAATGATGTATTGAACAGCTGCATAGGAAACAGATGTTTTTCCAGAACTTAACTGAGTGGTGTTTTTTACTTTTTTACTAGCTTGAAGAACTAAATTAATTAGTCTTTCCAGAGCTGCGTTGATCATTTGATTATTTTTCGCAAGCTTAACCGCTAGTTTTAATTGGCTTATAATTTCATAATCCCCTAAGATTTGACTTTCCAGACCAGTCCCAATTCTAAACAAATGATTGACTGCATCTTGATTTTTGTGTACAGTTGAAATTTTTTCAAACTCTTCAAAAGAACCTTTCGAATATTTACACAATAATTTTATCAGTGGATCTGGAAAATCAGAATATCCAGTTATTTCAGTTCTATTGCAAGTTGATAAAACGAAAACTCCTTCAAAACCCAACTCTTTGGCTTCCTTCAAAAGATTTGTTTGGCTCTCTTTCGAAAGACTATAATTACCTCGAGTTTGCACGTCAGCTTTTTTGTAACTGACCCCTATATTGTAAAGATTACTTTTTTGGATATCTAATCTCATTCAAATTAAAAAAGATTGTCAAAATTAAAAACTTCTAATTGATAAAAATATCGCTAAAAGTACTTTTTATATCGTTCTGTGCTTTTTAACTCCTTTTTATTTCAAAAACATACTTAATGTTGTATTTTTGTAGTAAAATCAATATTTATAATCTTTGTTAAGTAGAATCATTCTAAATAAACTGGGTTTTAAAAAAATGTTTTACAATGTTAAAAAATGTCGCTGGAAGTTCATTTGATGAAGTTCGGTTAGAAAATGGTTTTCACATTCTTGAATTTCAAAATGAAAGTGTTGAAACACTGCATTTTGAAAGAAATATAGACAGTACTTTTATTCAAATTCATTTTTGTGTAAAAGGAAAATCAAAATTTTTATTTAATAACGGAAATTATTCTTTTGATGTATTGGACAAACGATCAATCATACTATACAATCCTCAAAGAGATTTACCCATTAATTTAGAAATACATCCCAAAACCGTTTTAATATCACTTTTGATCTCTATTGAAAAATTTCACTCATTGTTTTCTAAAGAAGCCAGTTATATTCCTTTCTTAAGTAAAGAGAATAGTCATAAAAAATATTATGATGATATAGAGATCAAACCTCTCGTGTTAATTGTCTTACAACAAATAATTAATTCTAGTATCAATAGCTCTCTAAGAGAACTTTATATCAAAGGTAAAATCTATGAATTGCTAAGCTTGCATTTTCAAAAAGATGAGTCTAGTTTAGGAGAATATTGCCCTTTTTTAGTTGATGAACAAAATGTTATCAAAATCAGAAAAGCAAAAGACATCATTATTGCAAACATTGCAGAACCACCAAGTTTACAAGAACTGGCAAATAACGTTGGATTGAATATTAAAAAATTAAAAGAAGGATTCAAACAAATTTATGGAGATACGGTCTTTAGTTTTCTTTTTGACTATAAAATGGAATATTCCAAACGCTTACTTGAAACCAACCAACACAATGTAAATGAAGTCGGATTAAAAGTGGGTTATAGTACTGCAAGTCACTTCATCGCTGCTTTTAAAAAGAAATTTGGAATTACGCCAAAAAAATATGTAATGTCTTTGAAAAATTAAACCTTGAAACAGTTAACTCACTTTGACATTCAAAATAAAAAACGACAATTTCCAATAACAATTGTCTGTGATGCCATTAGAACTCCTGAAAATATTGGAATGTGTTTTCGTATTTCAGAAAGTTTTGGGGTTTCAATGATTTATTTTCATGAAGATTCTCCCAACACAGAGAACAATAATGTCAGAAGAACTGCAAGAAACACGATCAACCAAATACAACATACTACCTATAAAAATTTTGAAGAGCTTATTCAAAAATTAAAACAAGAAGGAAATACAATTATAGGCCTTGAGATTACAGATAAAAGTATTGATATTCAGGAATTTGATTTCAAAAATCATGAAAAATTAGTTGTACTACTTGGTAGTGAAAGAAAGGGAATTAAAAATACTGCCCTTTTAGACTATGCACTATCGATACCCATGTACGGAAGAAATTCTTCAATGAATGTAACACATTGCCTTAGCATCGCTTTATATGAAGCTACCAATCAAATTAAAAGTATAAAAATTTAAAAGTAACATATGAAAGGAGTCTTACTCGTAAATTTAGGATCACCAGATACCACAAAAACAAAGGATGTGAAAAAATATTTAAAGGAGTTTTTAATGGACGAACGTGTCATTGATGTCCCTTATGTATTGAGAAACCTCTTGGTAAAAGGTATCATTTTAAATACTCGACCCAAAAAATCAGCCAAAGCTTACAAAAAAATATGGTGGGATGAGGGTTCTCCATTGGTGGTAATTTCTGAACGTTTTGCAAAAAAAATAAAAAGCAACGTAAAAATACCTGTAGCTCTTGCAATGAGATACGGTTCTATGAGTATGGAAAAAGGATTTGAAGAATTAATCAATCAAGGAGTAAGTGAAATTTTATTGGTTCCATTATATCCACATTATGCGATGTCTTCTTATGAAACTGTCACTGTCAAAGCAGAGAAAATTGTAGCAAAAAAATATCCAAAAGTAATGATGGACATCCTTCCTCCTTTTTATAAGAATCCTGATTATATCAATGCTATGGCAAACAACATCAAACATCATCTGAAGGATTTTGATTATGATCATATTTTATTTTCCTACCATGGAATTCCAGAAAGACATATCAAAAAATCTGATCCCACCAATAACCATTGCAAAATTGATGGAAGTTGTTGTGAAAGAAATTCTGTGGCCCATCACACATGTTATAGACATCAATGTTTTGAAACAACAAAAGGCATTGTAAAAGAATTAGGTCTAGAAAAAGAAACATATAGCAACTCTTTTCAATCACGTTTATTGAATGATCCTTGGCTCAAACCTTATACAGATTTTGAACTTGAAAAATTTCCCAAAGAAAATAAAAAGAATGTAGCAGTAATTACTCCAGCATTCGTCTCTGATTGTTTAGAAACTTTGGAGGAAATAGCCATGGAGGGTAAAGAGGATTTTCTAGAAGCAGGTGGAACAGATTATAAACATATTCCTTGTATGAATGATAATGATGATTGGGTACAAGTAATGACTGGCTGGATAGATCATTGGGAAAAAAATAAGATGGATTGAAAGGCACTAATTTTAATCGTGTAACTTTGTCTATTGATTTGAAAAAATTATGGATTTTTTATATCTAAAATCATTACATATCATCTTTGTCATTACCTGGTTTGCAGGGTTGTTCTACATTGTGAGGTTATTTATATATTTTGCTGAGGCAGAAAATAAAGAAGAACCTGCCAAGTCTATTTTACAAAATCAATACAAGATCATGAGTAAAAGGCTCTGGTATATCATTACTTGGCCCTCTGCAATTCTTGCAAGTATTTTTGCCTTTTGGATGTTACACCAAAGCCCTTACTATCTAACAGAACCATGGATGTTGGTCAAATTATCATTTGTGGCAGCTTTATATTTTTATCACGCTGGTTGTCATAAAATATACAATCAACAACAAAAGGGAATCGTCAAATACACTTCCCTAAAACTAAGGGTTTGGAACGAAATAGCGACCATTATTTTGTTTGCTATTGTTTTTTTGGTGGTCCTAAAAAATACGATTTCATGGATATGGGGAGTCACAGGAATTGTCATATTAGGAATCTTAATGATGCTAGCCATTCGCTTCTACAAAAAAGTTCGAGAAAAAAGAAATTCAAAGAATCTTTAAGATTTTGAAATTAACTCTTCAAAGATTGTTCAAAAGGAATTCTATTGACAATGCTTCTCCCTAGGGTTACTTCATCTGCATACTCCAACTCATCCCCTACAGAAATTCCTCTGGAGATTGTGGAAATAACTACGTCATAATTTTCAAGCTGCTTAAAAATGTAAAAATTGGTCGTATCACCTTCCATTGTAGAACTCAAGGCAAAAATCAACTCTTTAACTTCTCCAGTTTTCACTTTTTCAACCAAACTATCAATTTCTAAATTTTGTGGACCAACCCCCTCTATAGGTGATATTTTCCCCCCTAAAACATGGTACAAACCCCTAAATTGAGCAGTATTTTCAATTGCCATTACATCTCTAATATCTTCAACCACACAAACAATGGCTGGATTTCTTTTTGGATTACTGCAAATATGACATATGGTTTCATCTGAAATATTATGACATTTCTCACATGACTTCACCTCTGTTCTAAGCAATTGTAAGGCTTCTGTCAAATAACTTGTATTTTCTAACGGTTGCTTTAACAAATGCAACACCAATCTCAAAGCAGTTCGCTTCCCAATACCAGGTAAACGAGATACTTCGTTAACTGCATTTTCTAAAAGTTTAGATGAAAAATCCATTAGAGCTAAATTACAACATCTTCGAAAAAATAATGCAAAAAAAGAACTAAGAATTTAGTTTATTTTATAAGTTCTATTTTCTAAAAAAACTATCTTAGTGGCCCACAATAAATGATGCGTAATTTAAACGAATGCAACCAACACTCATCCTTTTATTAATCGTCGGATACTTCAGTGCATTGATTGTTATTTCTTATGTAACAAGCAAAAAAGCAACGAACGATACCTTCTTCAAGGCAAACAACTCCTCTCCGTGGTATTTGGTTGCCTTTGGTATGATTGGTGCATCTCTTTCTGGAGTAACATTTATTTCTGTTCCTGGCTGGGTAGAGAATCAAAGCATGAGTTATATGCAAATGGTTCTAGGCTATGTATTGGGATATGCGGTCATTGGATTCATATTATTGCCTTTGTATTATCGACTGAATTTAACATCCATTTACACATATTTAGAAGATCGTTTTGGAAGATATTCATACAAAACGGGAGCTTCTTTCTTTTTAATCTCGAGAACAATTGGGGCGGCATTCCGTCTATTTCTTGTAGCCAATGTGCTTCAGCTACTTTTATTTGATGAGTTTGGAATTCCATTTTGGTTTACGGTATCCATCACAATTTTGTTGATTTGGCTTTATACATTTAAAGGTGGAATTAAAACAATTGTTTGGACAGACACGCTCCAAACATTGTTCATGCTGATAGCTGTTGGTGTCTGTATTTATGAGATTTCAAGAGCAATGAATATCTCAAATATTTTCAGTTATGTAGCCGATAATGAACTCTCTAAAATGTTTTATTTTGAAAACTACAAAGCAGGAAATTATTTTTGGAATCGATTTTTTTCTGGAGCATTTATAGCCATTGTAATGACTGGTTTAGACCAGGACATGATGCAAAAAAATCTAAGTTGTCGGAATTTAAAAGATGCTCAAAAAAACATGTTTTGGTTTACTATTGTATTGGTTTTTGTTAATTTTTTCTTTCTAGCTTTGGGAGTTTTATTAACTGATTTTGCTCAACAAAATGGAATCAATGCCCAAAAAGATGAACTCTTTCCAATCATTGCAACTCATGGGAATTTAGGACTCTTGACTGGTGTATTTTTCTTGCTAGGATTGATTGCCGCAGCCTACTCAAGCGCAGATTCAGCCCTGACATCATTAACAACCTCTTTTAGTATTGATATCTTAGAAATAGACAAAAAGAAAGACCGTTTAACACAAGAAAAAACTAGAAAAAGAATCCATGTATTGTTTTCATTAATTTTAGTTGCTGTTATTCTTATTTTCAAATATTTCATTGCTGACGAAAGCGTCATTGCAAAAATATTCACCTTTGCAGGATATACTTATGGACCTCTTCTGGGTCTCTATGCTTTTGGATTGTTTACCTCAATAGAAATTAAAGACAAGATGGTTCCTTTGCTTTGCATTATTGCACCCATTCTTACTTTTACAACAAACTATATCACAACTTCCTATTTCAATTTCAATTTTGAGTTTTTTGTTTTGATATTGAATGGATTTTATACTTTTATTTTTTTGCTTTTATCAAAAAAATAAGTCTTATCTTTAATTAACGATGCAACAAGACTTGAGTAACTACAGAAAATCTTATGAGAAGCAACAATTACTAGAAAGTAATTGCCCTAAACATCCCATGGAATTGTTTGAACAATGGTTTCTAAGTGCAGATAACTCTGATACTATTGAGGAGGCAAATGCTGTTACTCTTAGTACGATTGGAGAGGATCAATTTCCTAAAAACAGAATTGTCTTATTAAAAAAGTTTTCGAAAGATGGCTTTATTTTTTACACCAACTACAATTCAGAAAAAGGAAAATCAATTGAAAAAAACAAGCATATTTGTTTGTCTTTTTTTTGGCCAGCCTTGGAGCAACAAATTATTATCAAAGGAATTGCGGAAAAACTTTCAGAGGAAATATCAGATAGTTATTTTGAATCTAGACCTGAGGGTAGCAAACTGGGAGCCTGGGCCTCCAACCAAAGTAATGTTGTGAAATCTAGAGATGAATTAGAGGATTCGCTGACAGCTTATCAAAAGGAATTTCAAGGAAAAAAAATCCCAAGACCTCCTCACTGGGGAGGCTTTATTGCAAAACCGTCTTCTATTGAGTTTTGGCAAGGAAGACCCAACAGAATGCATGATAGAATTCTTTACACTTTGTTGGAAGATTTTTCTTGGAAAATTGAAAGATTGGCACCCTAATTTTTATATTTACTGAAACTAAATGATTTCTTTGTGAAAACACTCTATATTGTCAGACATGCAAAATCCTCATGGGAGTATCAAGGCATCAAGGATATTGATAGGCCATTAAAAAAAAGAGGAATAAAAGACTCGCATTTGATGTCTAAATATCTAGCAAAGAAAATTGAAAAACCAGACGTATTTATTTCCAGTGTTGCCAATAGAGCACTCCATACAGCGGTTATTTTTTGTCACAATTTCAAGTATCCATTTTCAAATTTAAAAATTAAAAAAGAGCTTTATAGTTTTAGTGATGGATACCTTGTAAAAACAGTAAAAGCCCTAGATAACAGCTTCAATTCTGCCGTCATTTTTAGCCATGATCATGGCATCAATACTTTTGTAAATAAATTTGGAAGTAAACAGATAGATCATGTGAGTACCTGTGGTATTATAGGGATACAATTTCAAGAAAAACATTGGAAAAATATCAAAAAAGGGACAACAATCTTAGTTGAATTCCCTAAAAATCATAAAAAATAGCAAGGATTGTTTTCGAAGTGTTTTTTTTAAAAATTCACAATCACTTAAAATCTTTTGATTTTTCACAAAATGATTTTATCATATTGTCAAAATCCTCTTGTTGGTTTATCAATGTTGTTGTAATCTCAAGAAAACTCAATTCAGTAATTTGATTAGACAAACGAGTATAATCTTTCTCTGTGGTTAATAACAACTTTTTATTGGATTTTATCTGATCAAATTCTTTTTTTATTCTTTTCACATCACTCTTAGAAAAATTGTAATGATCTGGGAATTTCAAATGATCAATTGTACATTTTTTTTGTTCTAAAAACTGAATCAATGATGATGTATTTGCGATACCAGTTATAAGAAGAATATGACAATTAGATAATTGATCGATGTCAATATTTTTAGATCCCAATGTTTTGGGTGTATATGAAATCTTGGAAAAGAAAACGGCTTGATTATCTAGAGGTCTTAGTTTAGATATAATTTGATTTTGGTCAGTTTCAGAGAGATTTTCAGGGCATTTAGTCACAACAATAATATGAGCTCTTTTTGCTCCCCTTTTGCTTTCACGAAGACTTCCTACGGGGAGTATAAAATCATCACTGTATAAATCATCATAACGGGTTAATAAAATGTACAACCCTGCCTTTAATCTTCGATGCTGGTATGCATCATCTAACAAAACAATATCAGGATTTATTGTTTTTTTCAATTGTTGAATACCATGAACTCGATTTGCATCTACCGCCACAGAAATGGATGAAAACTTATTGAAAAATTGCAAAGGTTCATCACCCACATCAGAAACCAGATGAGTATCGTCTAATAAAATGAAACCATTTGATTTTCTTTTATATCCTCTACTTAAAACAGCCACTGTTTTATGCTTTTGTAAAAGTCTTACCAAATACTCTATTTGCGGACTTTTGCCTGTACCACCAACGCTCAAATTACCCACAACAATAGTGGGGATATCAAAAAATGTTGATCTCAAGAAATTTACATCATATAGGTAATTACGAAATGAAGTGATCATATCATAAAAAACAGCGAATGGATATAATAAAAAACGTATTGCCCCCATGAATTACGAAAATACATTAAAAATAGTAACTTTGATTTTTAAATGTTTCATTTATGACAATAAAAGACGTTACAAATTTTTTAGAAGAAATAGCTCCATTAAATCAAGCCGAGGATTTTGATAATGTTGGCTTACTTATTGGGGAGGATACTACAAAAGTAAGTGGAGTTTTGGTAACCCTTGATACTCTTGAGGAGACGATAGATGAGGCAATTTCTAAAAATTGCAACCTTGTTGTCAGTTTTCACCCTATTATTTTTAGTGGTCTTAAAAAAATAAATGGCAACACCTATGTTGAAAGGGTTGTTCTAAAAGCCATTCAAAACAATATTGCAATCTATGCTACTCATACCGCTTTAGACAATAGTAAAGTTGGAGTCAGTGCAAAAATGTGTGAAGTTCTAGGTTTGACAAATCAAAAGATTTTGATTCCAAAAGAGGATAAAAATACAGGAATGGGGATGATTGGAGAGTTACAGGAGCCCATGAGTGAAAATGATTTCTTAAACTATACAAAAATGATTTTCAATACTGAATGCATTCGTCATTCAAACACAATAGGTAAATCCATACAAAAAGTAGCTGTTTTAGGTGGCTCAGGTAGTTTTGCTATTGAAAATGCATTGATAAAAAAAGCGGATGCCTATATTAGTGCAGATTTCAAGTATCATGATTTCTTTAAAGCGGAAGAAAAAATCTTATTGATTGACGTAGGACATTACGAAAGTGAACAGTTTACAAAAAACCTTTTGGTTGAGTATCTTACAAAAAAAATCACTAGTTTTGCAGTCGTTTTATCAGAAAAGAGTACAAATCCTATTTATTATTTATAATTATGGCAAAGAAGAAAGAAGTGACTGTCGAAGAAAAGTTAAGAGCACTTTACGATCTACAATTAATTGATTCTAGAATAGATGAAATTAGAAACGTAAGAGGTGAATTACCTTTAGAGGTTGAAGACTTAGAAGACGAGGTAACTGGTTTGAATACAAGACTTTCAAATTTATCCGAAGATGTTTCAAATTTAGAAACTGACATCAGCAATAAGAAAATAGGAATTGAAGAATCTAAGGATTTAATTAAAAAATACGAGGAGCAACAAAAGAAAGTTAGAAATAACCGTGAATTTGATTCTTTAGCCAAAGAAACTGAATACCAAGAATTAGAGATTCAATTATACGAAAAGCGCATCAAAGAATTTCAAGCAAAGATCGAGCAAAAGAAAGAAGTTATTGAAGCCACTAAAGAAAAACTCGAAAAACAACAACAACATCTAGATCATAAAAAATCAGAATTAGATGCTATCCTAAAAGAAACTGAAAAAGAAGAGAAATTATTACTTGATAAATCAAAAGAGTTTTCAGATTCAATAGATGATCATTTGTTAGGTGCATACGCAAGAATTAGAAACAAAGTAAAAAATGGGTTGGCTGTTGTTTCTATCGAGAGAGGGGCTTCTGGAGGATCTTTTTTTACCATTCCTCCGCAAGTACAGCTAGAAATTGCTACTCGTAAAAAAATTACCATCGATGAGCATAGTGGTCGTATTTTAATTGATGCTGTTTTAGCAGCTGAGGAAAAAGAAAAAATTGACAAACTTTTTGCTTAGTTAATCATACTTCAAAAAAAAGCGAACTGTTAACAGTTCGCTTTTTTTATCAATATTAATAATTTAAAGTTTGCAAATAGGCAAGCTTTTTTTTCCAGACCTCTAGTCCTAGTTTGAAATCATGAATGCTTTTGTGAACATTTTTTACCAAAGGATTGTCATCAGAAGCATTTGAGAAAAAACTTAAATTATTCTCTAGTTGCTGGATCTCACGAACAGTTTCATCGATCTTTTTTCTGAGAAACAAATGTTCTGAATCTAATTTTCTCGAATCGTTATTTGCCAAATATCCGTTGACAATATTTTTGAATTTTAATAAGACAATTTCATCTTTATCAATTGTTAAGGCAGACAAAATAGTATCCACAAACTTATTAAATTGTTTATCTATTTCTTTTGAACTTCTTGGTAATACTCCCATTTGATTCCATTCAATCATAAGTTTACTGACGGATTCTTTGGTCTTATAATTTTTCGCTGATAAACTATTTAGGAACTCCGTTTTCTTATCTAAAATCTCATTTTGTTCTGGTGTAAGCGTATTTTTTTGATTATGAAAACGATCAAAATAATGATTACAAGCAGCTTTGAATTTCTTCCAAATGTCATCAGAAAACTTTCTAGGCACATGTCCTATTTTTTTCCAATCTGATTGAATTTTCTTGAATGTGTTGGTGGTATTTTCCCAATCTTCACTATCCTTCAAAGATTCAGCTAACTTAATAAGATCCAGTTTGGCTTTGAGGTTTTCCTGCTGAGATTTTTTTTCTTGTTTATAAAACTTATTTTTTTGTTGATTGAATCGCTTTGTTGCTTCCTTAAGTTTCTGCCATACAGCATCACTTTTAGAATAAGGTAATTTTCCAATATCAAAGTATTTCTGTCTAAGGGCATCAATCTCTTTAATGCTTTTTTGCCAATCATTATGAGTTTTATTGTTAGAAGTATCATAAGCTGAAATCGCTTCAACAACTTCTAACTTAGCTTCTATAATTTTACCATACTGAGATTTCATATCTCTTATATGATCATGGCGTTTGTCATGAATTTTCTTAGTAGCTGAACTAAATTTTTGCCAAACCTCTTCTCTCATTTCCTTCGCTACAGGCCCTATATCTTCCTTCCAAACTTTGTGTAATTTCTGTAATTCTTTAAAAGCAATATTGATATTTTTTTCATCCACCAAAGACTCTGCTCTTTTGATCAACTTTAGCTTTTCCTCTAAATTATTTTTAAAATCTAAATCTCTGAAGTCATTACTTAGATGTAATAAATCATAAAAACGCTCAACATGATGATGATAAATTTTCCATCTGTCATTGTACTTAGTTTTTGGGACGGGACCAATAGATCTCCATTTGTTTTGAAGATCTCTAAATAGTTTGTACATCGTTTTAGGATCTCCATTTTCGATTAAAGATTTTAATTCTTCGATGACTTCCAATCTTTTATCTAAATTCTCTTTCAACTGCTTTTCCAAATTGGAATAATAAGCATCTCTTCTTTTTTTATATTCGGAGAGTAATTTGTTATATCTTGATTTTACCGGGCTTGAAAATTGAAAATCAATTGAGTTTCCTCCGTCAGCCAAAAAAGCTGCTTTTTTTTCTGCCAGTAATGTGCCAAATTTTATATTAAAAGCACTTTTTATAGCCTCAGCTTCAGTTTTTATTTGATGTATTTGTTGGGTAGAAATTAACTTCTCAAGTGCATCTGCCAATTCCTCTAAGCTAAGAGAATCATATTGGATGGGAGGATTTTGTTTGGGAGATTCAACTTTCTCATTCTCAACATTATCTTCATTTGCATCAGTTGATTCAATCACTTCACTGGTATCATTTTCCAGATCTCCCGATGTCGTTTCTTCTTTTTTATTATTGTGTTCTGAAGTTTCTTCTGTAAGGTTTTTATCTGTTAATTCAGTTTTGTCTTCCTTTGATTCTAACATATCTACAATGTTTAGGGTTCCTATAATCTCGAGTATAAATATAGCGATGTCTTACAAAACAACAAAAGATTCTTAAATTGTTTAAAAAATTTATTCATTCCATATCCTCCAAGACTCCTCAGCTTGCAATACCAACATTTCATAACCATTTTTAGTGCGAGCACCTTTTTTCATTCCTTCACTGAGAAATGAGGTTTCTTTAGGATTGTATATTAAATCATACAAAAGATGATCATGAGTGATAAATTGATAAGGAATAGCAGGCTTTTGATTTACATTAGGGAAAGTCCCAACGGGAGAACAATTGATAATTATTGTGTATTCACTTAACAAGGGTTTAGTAAGGTCATCATATAAAATTTCTCTTTTTTCAAAAGCATTTCTAGAAACTTTAACACAATCAATTCCCAACGTTTTAAAAACATAAGAAACAGCCTTAGAAGCACCTCCTGTTCCTAAAATTAGCGCTTTGGTATGATGAGGTTTTAGCAGAGGAACAATGGACTGTTCAAACCCTACAACATCTGAGTTGTAACCTATCAATTTCCCTTGATCAGTATACTTGACAGTATTGACAGCCCCAACCTCTTTAGCTGTATCGTCTATGTCATCTAAAAATTTAAAAATTTCTTGTTTGTATGGGATGGTCACATTAACCCCCTTTAAAGTAGAGTGAAATTTTTGAATTACTTTCGAAAAATCCTGAATACTTTCAAGATCAAAATTGAGATATTCGTGATTTGTTAAACCCTGATTCAAGAACTTATCTGTAAAATATCCTTTTGAAAAAGAATATGAAATTTTCTTCCCCACCAAACCAAAGGTTTTTTTATTTAATTTTTTTCCTTCTTCCATAAAAATCGATTGCTAAAATTAAACCAATACCAAAAAATATAAAGAAAATGGCAAACCACGTAGAACTTTCATAAATATTTGGCATGAATCGTTCATAATTCTCTATGATTTGATTTCCATTCTGATCTAATATCATTTGTCCATGATCTTGTTTGAAGATTTTCAACTTCCAGGGCCAAACTATTCCTAATGAGCCAGTGATAAATCCAATAATGATTGCGGTTATAATTTGGTGCCATCTTTTTAAAGCATATCCCAAAATATGAGAAATTGAAATCAATCCAAAAATTGAACCCAAAGTAAAAACTCCAATAATCTTCAAATAACGCATTTTTAAAGCCTCTTGAAAAAAATCAAAATTCCAAGTAAAAATATCCTTAATAATGCCAAATAAAACATTCACAGAATCAACCAAAAGCAATACGTAATTTCCGAGAAGAATTAAGATGAAAGAGCCTGAAAGTCCTGGTAACGTCATTCCAGAAACACTAATAATTCCACAAATAAATACAAACCAAAGATTATCATTTTCATTGGCTGGTGTTAAAAGACTGATCCCTACTCCTATACAAACCCCAAAAATTAATGAACAAATATTTTTAAAATTCCAATCACCAAAGTCTTTACTTATGTAATAGATTGAACCGATAATCATTCCAAAAAACCAACTCCAAACATATAATTCATAATGAGTTAAAAAGTAATCCAACACCATAGAAATACTGAAATAACTAAAAATAGCTCCTGAAAATATTGCAACTATGAATTGGAAATTTGTGTATTGATAAAAACTTTTAAACCTCCCGTTTATTAATAATCTGAAAGCCTTTATATTTATTTTTTGAAAAGAATAAATTAACTCCTCATAAAAACCCAATACAAAAGACACGGTACCTCCAGAAACTCCTGGAACCTTGTTCGCTGCACCCATTAACAATCCTTTAAAAAATAGGGTTAACTTTTCTGTAAAAGTTCTTTCTTTAAGCATTACTTTTTTTAGCTGCTAATTTTTCTAATATAAATATCAATACAAAACCAACTATTGCAACAATAATTGCAGAGATTAATTGAGGGTCTCCTTCAAAAGAAAAGGGAGATTTACTAATTTGATTGAATGGAACTTCAATACCTTTCGAGTTAGTTCTCCATGAAATCGTTTCTTTCCAGGGCCAAATCTTATTTAAAGAACCAATTATAAAACCTGTTAAAAGCGCTAATGTGTAATTTTTATACCTTGAAAACAACCATTTTAAAATTCTTGAAAAAGATAACAATCCAATTATTGCCCCCATTAAAAAAACTACAATGGTGAAAAAGTCTTTAGTATTTACAGCATTTAAAATTGGTTTGTATGCGCCTAATAGAACAAGAATAAATGAACCAGAAATACCAGGTAATATCATGGCACTAACAGCAATCATTCCAGACAAAAACAAAAACCATGGTGAACTATGTTCAGATACCATTGGATTTAATGTTGTAATGTAATAAGCCAAAAGGATTCCTGACAAGAGTAAAAAAACAGTACTTACATCCCATTTTTTGATTTGTTTTCCGATGTAAATAACGCTTGCCAAAACCAATCCGAAGAAAAAAGACCATATGAGTATTGGATAATTGATCAAAAGGGATTCAATTAATTTTGCCAAAGAAACAATACTTATAAAAACACCTAAAAAAAGAGCCAATAAAAAATTTCCATTCACGTTTTTCCAAACATATTTTATTCCTTCTTTTTTAAGACTTTTTATCAAACTAAAATTAAAGCTGGTGATGGAATTTAATAACTCTTCATAGATGCCTGATATAAAAGCAATCGTACCCCCTGAAACCCCAGGAACAACATCTGCAGCTCCCATAGACATTCCTTTCAAGGAAATGATGGCATACTCTTTAAAGGATCTTTTCATACTAAAATGGGTTTATGATTACGAATATAGGCGAAAAAAAAGAGACATCGCTTAGAATATGCAAAAAGCAAAAAAAATAAATTTTAATGGGTATAAAGAAAAGTTATTGTTGTACTTTTTTAAAATTCTTAAGAAGTTTTTGCACTTTAAAACTCGTGTATATATTTGGGAAAAGTTCTTGAAAAATCATATGATAATCATAATCTATTTCCAACCCATTGATTAGATGAGAAAGCGCATATGATTCTTTATTCAATAGAAAAAATAATCCCGAAAGTCTGTATTCTATTTCTGCAAAATCTTTGTATTTTTTTTGTGCTGAAAATAAAATTTTTACCGCATCTTGATAGTCCCCAATATAGAGTAAAACGTCAGACAAGGCGATGTAAATTTCAATTGCTGAATCACTGAGTTCTAAACATTTCTCAAATCCTTTGATTGACTCCTCATAAGAACTTAATTTGATGTTTATTTCTGAAAATTTCCTCCAATAGAAAGCATTATACTCATCAATTTTAATCGCTTTCAAAATATAATACAATGCTTTTTGATAATCTTCTTGATCATTGTATGCTTCAGTAAGTAAGATCCAACCCTTATCCAGATGAGGATCTTCATGAACTGATTTTTTGAAATATTCTACAGCCGTATCTGATTTTCCCAGTTTTTGATAACATTCCCCGATTCTAAGATATGTAAACGCTGTAGGATCATCTAATTCAAGTGTAATCATGTAATTTTTGATGGCTTCCTCGAACTCAAAAAGTTGTTCGTGTGTTTTTGCTTTTTCAAGATATCCACCGATGAAAGACTCATCGATTAAAATAGCATAATCAAAACTAGTCAAAGCTTCTTTAAATCTTTTCAGTACAAAATATTGCCTTCCTAATTGGTGCCATGCTACTTCACAATAGGGGTTTTTATCCAGATAAGAATTTAAGAAAATGATTGCTTGCTCATGGTTTTTTTCCATATCAAAGCAATAAACAACATTATACAAAGAAGAATAATCTTCATAATCAACTTCGATACACTTTGCAAAACTCAATCGTGCCTTTTCATAATCATCTAAGTATAAATATTCCATTCCCATCATAGACCAAACATCCATCTTATCATCAGCATGTTTCTGAGCAATCTTGAGATTTTTAATGGCCTCAGCATGATTGCCGTTTTTTGAGAGAATTGTTGCCTTTTGAATGTACACTTCCTGATTGTTGGGATCTAATGATTCAATCCTTTTCAATTTTTGGGATGCTTTATTCAATCTGTTATCAAATATGAGAATTTCAACATTTAGCAATTCAAGAACCACTGAGGAAGGATGTTGTTCTAAACCTAGTTTTACAGCTTTTTTAGCAAGGGAATGTTTTCCTGAATCAAGGTAGTGAATAATTATTTCTTCAAACTCCACCAAATCAAAAAAATAAATGCTATTGGTTTTTAGCATTGATTCAAACTTAGACAATGACATAGGCATTCATGATTTGAATTAATGTTCTAAATGTACTATTTGTTGCAAATCACTTCAAAAAAAATCGCTTTTGTTTTCAACAATTTAATTAACAATTCCACTAAAAAACGATGCTTTCTTTGATTCTAGTGATAAATTTTGTGCATCCCTTTTTTTTGTAGTAGCTTTGCACAACTTTAGCATCTTAGCTAAATTGAAACATTTCTCATGAGCAAAAAAGTTTTACTAAACTCAAAAGAAATTGAAATCATTCTTCATCGACTAGCTTGTCAGTTAATCGAAAACCACAATAATTTTTCTAATACAGTTCTCATCGGGCTTCAACCAAGGGGTAGTTTTTTAGCCAAACGATTGGAAAAAATTTTAACTCAAGACTATCATGTTAAAGACATCAATCTTGGTTTCCTAGATATCACCTTTTACAGGGATGATTTCAGAAGAAGAGATGAGCCTTTAGAAGCTACCAATACTCAAATCGATTTTTTAATTGAAGATAAAAATGTTGTTCTAATCGATGATGTTTTATTTTCTGGAAGAAGTGTAAGAGCTGCTTTAACTGCGATTCAATCTTACGGGCGACCAAATAATATCGAATTGTTGGTTTTGATTGACAGACGATTTAGTAGACACCTACCCATTCAACCTACCTATAAAGGGAAACAAGTGGATGCGATCAATGAAGAAAAAGTTATTGTAAATTGGAAAGAATCTCACAAAAAAGACATCATCTATATAGATAATAAATAACAATGAAGCAGTTAAGTGTAGAACATTTATTGGGAATTAAGTATCTAAACAAAAATGACATCGACCTTATTTTTGAAACTGCAGATCATTTTAAAGAGGTAATCAATAGGCCAATTAAAAAAGTACCATCGTTAAGAGACATCACAATAGCTAATCTATTTTTTGAAAATAGCACAAGAACAAAATTATCTTTTGAATTAGCAGAAAAAAGACTCTCTGCTGATGTAATCAATTTTTCTGCAAGCCAATCCTCAGTAAAAAAAGGAGAAACTCTTATCGATACTGTAAACAATATATTATCAATGAAAGTTGATATCATTGTCATGAGGCATCCCAATGTAGGAGCTGGTGTTTTCTTATCCAATCATGTTGACGCTAAAATAATAAATGCTGGAGATGGCACACACGAACATCCTACTCAAGCATTATTGGACAGTTATTCAATAAAAGAAAAATTAGGATCGGTCAAAGGCAAAAAGATTGTGATCGTTGGAGATATTTTGCATTCCAGAGTTGCCTTGTCAAATATTTTTGCACTTAAATTGCAAGGAGCTCAAGTAAAAGTGTGCGGCCCAACAACCTTAATACCAAAATACATCACAAGTTTAGGTGTTGAAGTGGAAACAGATATCAAAAAAGCACTTGAATGGTGTGATGTGGCCAATGTTCTTAGAGTACAGCATGAAAGAATGGATCTTAAATATTTTCCTACGACGAGAGAGTACACTAAACTGTTTGGAATTAACAAAGAAATTTTAGAGAATCTTGACAAAAAAGTCGTGATTATGCACCCTGGACCTATTAACAGAGGAGTAGAAATTACCAGTGATGTAGCAGACGCTGATCAATCCATCATTTTAAACCAAGTAGAAAATGGTGTGGCTGTTCGAATGGCTGTCATTTATTTACTTGCGCAACAAATTAAGAGATAATCATGAAAATTCATAACGGTAGCCAATACACTTTGGTAAATGGTGATGAGATGACGGCAGTTGAATTAGAAAAAAAAATTCTCTCATTTAATGACAATCATTTATTGATTCAATTTTCAAAAAATGAAAATATCATTGAAAAAAACATTCCGTTATTTCAGAAAATAGCCAAAACACTTAAGAAAAATAACCTGTCTTTTATATTGATTAGCAAAGGATTGGATATCGATAATTTTCCCGAACATCTAAACTTAGTCCCTACACTCCAAGAAGCAAAAGATCTTCTGGAGATGGAGGCCATAGAAAGAGATTTGGGATTTTAAACAAAATATTTTAAAAAAATCTTCAAAAGCAGTAGATTTTGCAGAAGTTCGTTTCGTCAACTTTGTAAATTTAATCGCTGATAAAACTTTTTTATTAAATGAGTATTTCCCTAACGATTTTAGGTTGTCATTCTGCCACACCAAGAGTAAATGCGCACCCAACAGCTCAGTACTTAGAAATCAATTCCAGACATTTTTTAATTGATTGTGGAGAGGGAACACAAAGTCAAATGCGTAAATACAAGGTAGGTTTTTCTAAAATCAATCATGTCTTTATTTCTCACCTTCATGGAGATCATTTTTATGGTTTAATTGGCCTTATTTCTACTTTCGGAATCCTAAATAGAGAAAAAAAACTAACTATTTACGGACCAAAAGGAATTCAAGAAATTATTCTATTACAGCTAAAATACTCCAAATCTACGATCAAATTTGAATTGATTTTTCATGAATTGACTTCCCATCAAAGTGAACTTATTTTTGAAGATGAAAAAGTTGAAGTTTATACAATTCCATTAGATCACAGAGTTTATACCAACGGATTTTTATTTAAGGAAAAAGAAAAACCAAGAAAATTAGATATGGATACCATCAATCAATTTGAAGAAATTGAAGTATGTGATTACAACAACTTAAAAGTTGGAAAAGATTTTAAACTATCCTCAGGTCAAATTATAAAAAACTCAACACTCACTAAAGATCCAGAAAAACCTCTTATGTACTCCTATTGTAGCGACACTTCGTACAAAGAAGATATCATCGAAATTATCAAAGATTCAGATTTGTTATATCACGAATCCACGTTTTTATCCGACAAAGAAGAACTCGCCTCAAAAACCAGGCACTCCACTGCAAAACAAGCTGCCAAAATTGCTAACAAAGCAACAGTTAAAAGATTAATTTTAGGACATTATTCAAGTCGATACAAAGATACTTCTCTATTTTTAGAAGAGGCGGTAGCGGTCTTTGAAAATGTGGATTTAGCTGAATCTGGAAAAATTTTTTCAATCAAAAATTAAGACCTTCAATAAATTAAGTTATTGAATTGTATGAAAACCTTACTCGTTGGGGGGATTGATTTTTATAACATTAGACTTCGTGGATGAATTTTTTGAAGACACCGTATCAACTTTAAGAACTCCTTTATCCCGTAAAACTGTATCAATTTTCATAACCTTATCCTCAGTTCCAATGGAATTTTTCTGATTGGGTACTGCACTATCAACAACATCTTCTACAAACACACTTAGATATAAAATATAAACAATCAAGGTAATTATACCAACTCTTAAAAATCTATTTTTCATCGTATTGAACAGTATTTCATAAAGTTATTGTGGTTAAATATTGGTTCATCAATTATAAATTACCATCTAATAACAACACTTCCCCAAGTAAATCCACTACCAAAAGCTGCGAGTATTACCAAATCTCCTTGATGTATCTTTCCTTTCTCCCAGGCTTCAGTTAAAGCAATTATGACTGATGCTGCTGTGGTATTTCCATACTTCATAATATTGTTATAAACTTGATTGTCACTCAATTGAAATTTACGTTGAATGAACTGTGCAATTCGCAAATTTGCTTGGTGAGGAATCAACATATCGATGTCCTTTTTGTCCAAACCATTTGCTTTTAATCCCTCTACAATCGCCTCAGAAAATCGAACTACAGCATGTTTGAAAACAAATTGACCGTTCATGTATGGATAGTAAGAAACATCATCAGGATTATTTTCGGCAATAATTTCTGGCACCCAACGACCTGTCGAAGGCCCCTCTAATGCTAGCTCTTTAGCGTGTTTCCCTTCAGAGTGTAAGTGAGATGATAGAATTCCTCTCCCCTCCTCTTCACATCTCGAAAGAACTGCAGCTCCTGCTCCATCTCCAAAAATGACAGTAACATTTCTTCCTCGAGTTGAACGTTCTAATCCTCCGGAGTGATTTTCAGATCCAATGACCAAGATGTTTTTATACATCCCTGTTTTAATAAACTGATCTGCTACTGATAAAGAGTAAATAAAACCAGAACATTGGTTTCTGACATCTAATGCTCCAATAGTTGGCATCTCCAACATGTCTTGTATTCGAACTCCTCCTCCAGGAAAATACATATCAGGGCTTAATGTTGCAAAAACGATAAAATCAATATCATCTTTCGTCAATCCAGCTCTCTTAATAGCTATTTTTGCAGCTTTTGCTGCCATTGTTGACGTTGTTTCTCCAGTTGCGGGATCTATCCATCTTCGTTCTTTAATTCCTGTTCTCTCTTGAATCCACTCGTCACTTGTTTCCATCCATTGTTTTAAATCATCATTGGTAACGATATTTTCAGGAACAAAGTATCCTAAACCTGTTATCTTAGAATTGTACATATAGGGGTGATTGATTTTGTTCTAATTTGTTTTTTGTTTTTGAATTAATAAAAATACTAATTTAAACTGACCTGAGTAATTGATCCTTTCAATAAAAAGATATGCCATCTTGTCACAATCCTAACTTTGGTATTTTTTTTGAAATAGATTTTCTCATAAATTTAATTATAAAACAAATAAATATGAGTAAAGGAAACATTAATGTATCGGTAGAAAATATCTTTCCATTAATTAAAAAATTCTTGTATTCCGATCATGAAATATTTTTACGTGAACTTATTTCTAATGGAACCGATGCTACCTCAAAATTAAAACATCTTATTTCTATTGGTGAAGCCAAGACAGAACTAGGAGATGCAAAAATTGAAATCAGTATTGACAAAAAATCGAAAACTCTTTCCATCAAAGATCAAGGTCTTGGAATGACTTCTGAAGAAGTAGAAAAATACATCAATCAAATTGCATTCTCAGGTGCTGAGGAATTTTTAGATCAATACAAAGACAATGAAGCAGGCATAATTGGTCATTTTGGATTAGGATTTTACTCTGCTTTTATGGTTGCAGACAAAGTAGAAATCATTACCAAATCCTACAAAGAAGAACCTGCAGCACATTGGACTTGTGATGGCTCTCCTGAATACACCTTGGAAGAACATGATAAAACGGATCGAGGTACTGAAATTATTTTGCACATCGCTGAAGATTCTCAAGAGTTTTTAGAAGATGCTAAAATCTCTGAGCTTCTCAATAAATACAATCGTTTCAATCAAGTACCTATTAAATTTGGTACCAAAGAAATAAATGACCCAGATTTTACCCCTAAAACAACTAAGGACAAAGATGGTAAGGAAACTACTGAGCCGCATAAGCAAATTACTGTAGATAATATCATCAATAACACAACTCCTGCGTGGACAAAAACACCTGCTGATTTAAAAGACGAAGATTATAAAAATTTTTACAGAGAATTGTATCCTATGCAATTTGAAGAGTCTTTATTTCATATTCACTTAAACGTGGATTATCCATTTAATTTAACAGGAATTTTATTCTTCCCAAAATTAAGTCCAAACATGGACTTACAAAAAGATAAAATTCAATTGTATCAAAACCAAGTATTTGTTACTGATAATGTTGAAGGTATTGTTCCTGACTTTTTACAAATGCTCAAAGGAGTTATTGACTCTCCAGATATTCCTCTAAATGTGTCTCGTTCCTATCTTCAAGCAGATGGAGCTGTCAAAAAGATTTCTGGTTATATCACCAAAAAAGTTGCAGATAAATTGGCATCATTATTTAAAAATAATCGTGAAGATTTTGAAGCCAAATGGAATGATATTAAAGTAATCATTGAATATGGAATGTTGTCTGAAGAAAAATTCTTTGACAAAGCTAAGAAGTTTGCTCTTTATCCAACGGTAGATGATTCTTTTTTCACTTTTGACGAGTTTTTAGAGAAAACAAAAGCTGCACAAACAGATAAGGATGACAATCACATTGTATTGTATGCGGCAAACAAAGATGCTCAACATAGCTACATACAAGCGGCAAAAGACAAAGGGTACGAAGTACTTCTTCTAGACTCTCCAATTGTTTCACACTTGATGCAAAAGCTTGAAACTTCAAATGAGAAAATTAAATTTACTAGAGTTGATGCAGATCATATTGACAATTTAATTAAGAAAGAAGATACTGTCATTTCTAAATTATCAGATGAAGAAAAAGAAACATTGAAACCAATGATTGAAAGTGCAGTTCCAAAGGAAACTTATACTGTTCAATTGGAATCAATGGACTCAAATGCATCTCCTTTTATGATAACCGTTCCTGAATTTATGAGAAGAATGAAAGAAATGAGTGCCTCAGGTGGTGGTGGAATGATGGGAATGGGTAATTTACCTGAGATGTATAACCTAGTGGTCAATACAAATCATGAATTGGTAGGGCAAATTCTTGAAACCAAAACAGATAAAAAAAGAAATCGTTTAATTTCTCAAGCTTTTGATTTGGCAAAACTATCTCAAAACTTATTACATGGTGAGGAATTAACAAACTTTATCAAGCGAAGCTATGATATGATAAAGTAAGTAATTCAATTACATTTAAGATCAAACCTCTTTGTTTTCACAAAGAGGTTTGTTTATTTTTACAACTGATCGAAGAATCTTTTTATGAATTTCATCAAAAAAGCAAATCTTGAAGATGCTCAGAAATTATCAAAACTAAGTATTGATGCATTTCTACCTGCTCATGGACATAGTTCTCCAAAAGCAGACATGGATTCATATGTCAAGGCCAATTTTAGTCTTGAAAATATCGAACGAGAATTATCTAATCAAAATTTTCTATACTATTTTATACATCATCAAAAAAAGTTAGCCGGTTTTTCTAAGGTCATTTTTAATATCGATAATGAACACATCCAAGAGAAAAATATAACTAAAATGGAACGTTTGTATTTACTTGAGGAGTTTTACCGTAAGAATCTTGGAAAAGAACTGATGACTTTTAATTCTGAATTGGCCAAAAAAAATAACCAAAATGGAATTTGGATAGAGGTTTGGACAGAAAACGCAAGAGCGATTAAATTTTACAAAAAAATGGGGTTTAAAATCGTTGGGAGTTCTAGATTTAAAATTTCAGAAACTCATAGCAATCCCAACTACATTATGTACTTAGAATTTTAAATTTATTGGCACAATAAAGAAAAGTTAAAATACGATTGGAAATCTCCTTTTTTTTAATTCATAGGCTTGTAACAAGTCTTTTTTTGTTTTTAGTAAAGTTGTATATTTAATGTTCATGAAATCTATAACGATGAAAAACACTTCCTTTTTATTGATACTGCTATTTGTTGCAGCTATCAAGGCTCAGACAGACACGAGAATGTATGAAATCATAGAAAACATCAACTCAGAAAGAATTAAAAAAGACATTACCACATTAGCTAGTTTTGGAACTCGTCATTCGTTGAGTGATACCATTTCAAAAACTCGTGGAATTGGAGCTGCACGACGTTGGATTCACTCAGAATTTGAAAAAATTTCTTCAGATTGTGATGATTGTTTGGATATTTTTTATCAAAAAAATTGGGTCAAAAAAAACAATCGACGAATCATTAGAGATGTGATGATTGTCAATGTTGTTGCAATTCAAAAAGGAACAAAATATCCTAACAGGTATATCATTATGAGTGGTGATATCGATTCTAGAGTGTCAGACCCAAATGATTACACATCAGATTCTCCAGGGGCAAACGACAATGCATCTGGAATGGCAGGTACCATTGAGGCTGCGAGAGTTTTATCGAAATATAAATTTGAAAATAGCATCATCTATGCAGGCCTTTCTGGTGAAGAACAAGGCTTATTTGGTGGTCGTGGATTGGCTACTTACGCCAAAGAGAATGATTGGGAAATTATTGGAGTTTTAAACAATGATATGATTGGAAATATCAAAGGTGTCGACGGAGTTATTGACAATAGAACTTTTAGAATATTTTCTGAGCCAACACCGGTAACTGAAACAGAAAAACAAAGAAAACAAAGACGTTTTTATGGAGGTGAAGTTGATGGTGTTTCCAGGCAATTGGCTCGCTATATTCATCAAACAACAAAAACATACATGCCCGAAATGCAACCTAAAATGATATATCGATTGGATCGATTTGGAAGAGGTGGTCATCATAGACCCTTCAATGATATGGGATTTGCTGGTATTAGAATAATGGAAATGCATGAAAATTATACTCAACAACACCAAGATATTCGAAATGAAAACGGTATTGAGTATGGAGATCTGCTGAAATTTGTCAATTTTGAGTACGCAAAAAAACTAACTGCAGTAAATGCGATCAATCTAGCCAACATTGGTTGGGCTCCACCAGCACCAGAAAATGTCAAAATAGGGGGTGCTGTTGAACCTGCTGTAAAACTTCAGTGGAATGAAGTCGAAGGTGCAAAAGGATACAAAATTTACTGGAGAGATACGACATCACCTACTTGGGATCATTACAAATATGTTGAAATCAATACGAAATTCACTCTTGATGGAAGTGTTGTTGTTAATTTTTTCTTTGGGGTTTCCTCAGTTGGAAAAAATGGTCATGAAAGTATTGTTTCATTTCCCACAGGGTTAATCTCTAATTAAATTTATAAGATTCTTAACAAAAATATTCTCAAGTTAGAGGTATATTTCGGGGCTGAAAATAAATCAAAAATTATGAATAAAAATAAGCCCCTAAAGATCAACTTTATATGTATTTTGATGTTGGTTTTTTCAATAGTTGGGATACACGATGTAGATGCTCAAAAGAAAAAAAGAAGAAAAAAGAAAGGGAAAGTTGTTGAAGTTGCAAAACCAAAACCAAAGAAACCAAAATCAAAAGAGAAAACAATAGCAGATCTCACAAAAAAAAGTGTCAAAATTGAAGGTTTATTTACCATCTTTCAGGATACCATTGATGGTAAAGTTAAATTATTGATCAAAGAAGATCAGTTAAATAAAGACTTTATTTACTTTGCTCAAATTGCTGATGGTGTTACCGAAGCAGGAAGTTTTAGAGGATCATACAGAGGTTCTACTGTTTTTCAAGTAAAGAAATATTTTAATAAGATTGAGATCGTTGCACCGAACACAAACTTCTATTTTGATGAAAATAATGCCATCTCAAAAGCAGCAATTGCCAACACGAGTGATGCAACCATCTCTAGTGGTAAAATTTTAGCGACAGACAAAGAAAAAGGAACCTATTTGATTGATGCCAATGGTTTATTTTTATCAGAAACTTTTACTCGAATTAAAAGACCTCGATTTCCAGGATCCTCACCATTTGCATTTAGTTTAGGAAGATTTGATAAAGGGAAATCGAAAATTAATGAGATCAAAAATTATCCGGAGAATACAAACATAAAAACTGAATACGTTTATAATAATCCTTCTGTTCTAAATGGTGGTTCAAATGCGATCACTGACGGTAGAAATGTTTCTATCAAAGTATTTCACACATTCATGAACATGCCTGAGGATGATTACGAAATAAGATTTGATGATCCTAGAGTTGGTTATTTCCTGACACAAACCAACGATATGACTTCAACAGAAACAGTTAACTACCGAGACTTAGTTCGCAGATGGAGATTGGTAAAAAAGAACCCTGATGCTGTCATTTCTGAGCCAGTGACCCCAATTACTTGGTGGATTGAAAATACAACACCAATTGAATGGAGAGAGACCATCAAAGAAGGCGTTTTGGCGTGGAATAAAGCTTTTGAAAAAGCGGGGTTTAACAATGCAATGGTTGTAAAAGTTCAGCCTGATGATGCTGATTGGGATGCTGGAGATGTTCGTTACAATGTGTTGAGATGGACCTCCTCACCAAACCCACCCTTTGGAGGCTATGGCCCAAGTTTTGTAAATCCAAGAACAGGAGAAATTTTGGGTGCAGACATTATGTTAGAATACGTTCACTTTACAAACAGAGTTTTTGCAGATAAATTGTATGACGATGCTACTAAAAACATGCAAATTGGATTGGAGTCACCAGAAGAATTGGAAATTCAAAAAATGAAAGAAAAAGACACTCATATGTATTGTTCTATGGGACATATTATGCACGACAATCTTTTATTTGGAAATGCTGTGTTACAAGCAGCTGGAGCCTCTGATTTAGACATGGAAAAATTGAAAAAAGAAGGTATGAAATCATTGATAATGCATGAGGTTGGACATACTTTAGGCTTGAATCATAATATGAAAGCTAGTCAAATATTTTCTCCAGAACAGTTGGCTGATGCTGATTTCATCAAAGGGAAAGCATTGACTGGTTCTGTAATGGATTATGCAGGTATTAATGTTACCAATGATCGATCCAAACAAGGTCAATATTACGATATGAACATAGGGCCTTATGACGTGTGGGCCATTCAATTTGGGTATACCCCATTCAAAGACGCATCCGAAATGAATGCTCTATTAGAAAGATCCACTGAACCAGAATTGATTTTTGGAAACGATGCTGATGACATGCGATCTCCTGGTAAAGGAATTGATCCTCGTGTGATGATTGGTGACTTGTCAGGTGATCAAATCACCTACTCAATCAATAGGATTAAATTGGTCAATTCCATGATGAAAGATTTAAAGTCAAGATTTACAAATGAAGGAGAAACCTATATGGATCTTGTAAGAGCATATTACTCATTAAATAGTCAATCTGCCATTGCAGGAGGAGTTATCTCTAGATTTATTGGGGGAGTATATGTAGACAGAGCAACCTATGGTCAAAAAGGAGGTGGTCAACCCTATACTCCAGTAAGTTTAAAAGATCAAAAAAGAGCATTCAATGCATTGAAGAAATACATCTTTGCACCTGATGCATTCAGTGCTCCAAAAGACCTCTATAACTATATTGCTAGACAACGAAGAGGATTTAATTTTTTCAGTGGTACTGAAGATCCAAAAATTCATGCACGAGTGCTGGGATATCAAACAAGAGCGTTAGCACACATTATGCATCCAAACACCTTACAAAGACTCTCAGACTCTGAATTGTATGGAAATAAGTACAAGCTTTCCTCTTTTATGACTGATTTAAACAATGCCATGTTTAAGCCAGATGTTTATGGAACTATCAATACATTTCGCCAAAATTTACAGGCTGTATACACAAAAAGATTGATTGCTATGGTGGTTGGAAAATCTGCTAAAAGATTTTCTACAGCATCAAAATCAATGGCAATTTATAACTTAAAGAACATCAAATCTTGGGTGTCCAACGGTACAGGTGATGTAGCTACAAGAGCACATAAAAATCATCTTAAAACTTTAATTAATAATGCCATGAAAGAGATTAAATAATTCTCTCTCAAATTATTTTAAACAAACCAACATCAATTTTATGGTGTTGGTTTTCAATTGTAACCTAATGAAAAATGTATTAATTACGGGAGGCACAGGCTTAATTGGAAAGCGATTATCTTCCTTGTTAAAATCGAATGGATACCACGTCAGAATACTCAGTAGAGAAAAAATCAATCATGATTCTGATCAAGTATTTACTTGGAACATCGATAAGCGATACATAGATCAAAATGCATTCAAAGATTTAGACCATATCATTCATTTAGCTGGGGCTGGAATAGCCAATGAAAAATGGAGTAACAAAAGAAAGAAAGAAATAATAGACAGTAGAGTAACCTCTACAGAGTTATTATACAATGCAGTCAAAGACCAAAAGATTCCTTTGAAAACTTTCATCTCTGCCTCTGCGATCGGTTACTATGGTTCCATTACATCAGAAACTATTTTTAAAGAGACAGACCAAGCAGCAAGTGATTTTTTAGGAAACGTATGTAAACTATGGGAACAGTCCATTTTTCAATTTAAAAAACTCAAAATAAGAACCGTTGCAATTAGAACAGGGATTGTCTTATCAAAGAATGGAGGGGCATTAAAAAAAATAACCGGTCCCATCATTGCTCCCCTTGGAGATGGAAAACAATACATGCCTTGGATACATATTGATGACCTGTGTAAGTTTTACATACAAGCTATCGAAGACAATCGTGTTAAAGGGGTCTTCAATGCTGTTTCACCGGAACATCATACCAATAATTCATTTTCAAAAGCAGTGGCAAAAATCTACAAAAGACCTCTATTACCAATTGGCGCTCCTGGCTTTATTTTAAAAGTAATTTTAGGAGAAATGTCAACCATTATTTTAAATGGGAGTAGAATTTCATCAAAAAAAATGAAAACGTACGGTTTTAAATTTGATTTCGAAAAGTTGGAAAACGCTCTTAAAAATTTAATATGAAAAAAATATTTCTCATTTCATTTTTACTCATTCACATGACTCAAAATACCTCCTACAAAATCGACTTTGGTAAAACAAAAGATGGAATTAACTGGTGGGTTGTTAATGATGGTGTAATGGGTGGATTGTCTCAAGGAAACAAAATACTCACCGAAAATAGCATTCTTTTTAAAGGAGTGATTTCACTTGACAATAATGGAGGATTTTCCTCTTTAAGATGTCCTTTATATGATAAAGACCTATCTCAATATGATCAGATTCAGATCAGGTATCGTTCAACAGGAATTTCAAAAGCGCTAACTCTTTCTGTGAGTAGAAGATGGTACATCCCAAACTACAAAATAAGTCTTGAAGGAACTTCAGGAAAATGGGAAACAAAAACAATAAAGCTCTCAGATTTCAAAAAGTATTATCTAGGGAAACCATTGAATGAGTCACTTAAAAAAGAAAAACTCAAGGACATCATTCGAATGGGAATTATCACAGATGAAAAAAAATATGGTGATTTTGAATTTGAAGTGGATTATATCAACTTCATGACTTAGTTATTACCGATGATTTTGATAATAATCTTTAAAAACTAATTGAATGTTTTTATATGTATTTTCAAGAGCTTCAATAGTTCCATCTATATTTTTGAAAGTTGCTATGGTGATTCCTTCCTCCAATTGTGGTGATGGATTTTCTTGTGAAGTAGAGTCCATCAAAAACCAATGAGTTTCTTTCAATCGTTGTTGATTCTTTTTAAAAAAAATATGATACGTTTTAATTAGGAATTTTTTTAAACGAAGTTGTGAAATTCCACATTCCTCCTTAACTTCTCTTAAAGCAGTTTCGTCAAGTGCCTCCCCTTTTTCAATTCTTCCTTTAGGTAAATCCCATTTATTTCCTCTGTAAATAAATAAAAATTCTTTTTTTTGATTGATCACCAATCCTCCAGCAGCAATGATTACTTTAAAATGACCTTTGAAGTTTTCCCAAGAGTTTTGAAGATCCATACAAAAAAGCACTACTCCTTGTACCATCCCTTTTTGTAGTTTATGAATGACCTCTGAAATGATGGTATTTTTATAATTTTGAAGTTCAAAATCACTTTCAACAAACAAAGAATCTGTCAAAATAATTGGCCTATCATTGATAAAAACTTTATACATTTGTGAACATGATTTTAAACAAAGATACAGCAAAAAAAACAGCTGAATTATTGCTTCAGATAAAAGCAATAAAACTAAGCCCTTCAGAACCATATACTTGGGCTTCAGGGTGGAAATCACCGATCTACTGTGACAACAGAGTGACACTTTCTTATCCCAACATCCGTTCATTCGTTAAAGAAGAAATTGCAAAAATTGTAGAAATTAAATACGGGAAACCAGACGTAATAGCGGGTGTAGCAACAGGAGCCATTGCTATTGGAGTATTAGTAGCACAAGAATTAGGAGTCCCTTTTGTCTATGTAAGACCAGAACCTAAAAGTCATGGCCGTAAGAACCAAATAGAAGGGGCTTTGGAAAAAAATCAAAGAGTTGTGGTTATTGAAGACTTAATTAGTACTGGAAAAAGTAGTTTGAATGCAGTCAAAGCAATCAATGAAGCAGGATCTGTAGTTAAAGGAATGGTCGCTATTTTTTCTTATGGTTTTGATATTGCTTCGGAAAATTTTGCACAAAACGATGTTGAATTGACGACCTTAAGTAATTATACCTATTTATTGGAACAAGCTTCAGACAGTCAGTACATCAGTGAAAAAGAACTAGAAACACTGTCAGAATGGAGAAGAGATCCGAAAAATTGGAAAAAATAATCAAATGGATATACAAGGATCAAAAGTAACCCTATCGAAATCAACTAAAGAGGCATATCAGTTTTTAATGTCTCTGAATAATTTTGAACAGTTGATGCCAGAGTCGATAGAAAAATTTGAAGTAGATGGAGATTCTTTTTTGTTTGCTTTGAAAGGAATGCCAGAAATAAGACTTGTTTTAGATGATTGCACTGAATATTCTAAAATAAGCTTAAAAGCAGCCAGCAGTAAATTATCGTTTTCTTTAAATGCTCATCTATTTGAGATATCAGAAAATTCATGTGAAGTCCAATTGTTATTTGAAGGTGATTTTAACCCAATGATGGCCATGATGGTTAAAAAACCCTTGACTAACTTCATCGATACATTAACTCAGAACATTGCTAAACTTTAGCGAAGGCTATTTCTTTAATGTCATAATTGGCAATTGAATCATCCTCTTTTTGAATTTGTAAATACCCTTTAGAATTTACACCGATAATGATTCCCATAAAAAATGAGCTTGTTTTTTTATCAATAAATGTGGTTGGAACTCCTTTTTTGTACAAAACAGCATGATACTGTTTATGAATGGTATCATAATCCCCTTTTTCAACTAAAGAAATTTTAGATTGAATATTCTCAATAATAGAATTCATCAGTGGTTCTAAATCATACTCTTTTTTCATAATTATTTTCAAAGAACTTGCATTTGGGAGTGTCTTTGAAAATGTATCTTGATTTACATTTAAACCGATTCCAATAATTGTATTTTTGATGTGATGCTGAGAAAAGGTAGTTTCAATAAGAATTCCACATATTTTTTGATTATCTGACAATATGTCGTTTGGCCATTTTATCGACAATTTTGGAATTGATCGTGATGAAAGCACCTCATAGATCGCCACTGAAACCGCAAAATTTAAAAAAGCCTGATGTTCAATCGACATCTTTTTCAAAGGAGTAAAAATACTGAATGTCAGATTTTTATAAGGTTCTGACTCCCAAATATTATTGATTTGACCTCGACCAGAAGTCTGATGATCAGTGACAACAACTGTAAATTTTTCAAGAGTTGAATTGGTTGCCAAATCCTTTAAAAAAGAATTGGTTGAGTTGATGGCATCAAGTTTGATTAATTTCAATTGTTAAAGAAAAAGTAAACTATTAAATAGTACGCGATATAATCACAAAAAAACAATAACTTTGTTGAAATTAAAAGAAATTAATGACAAAAAATTCAGTTAGTGCAGATAATTTGATATCTGTTATCCTGAAAGGGATTGATGATGTAAAAGGTGAAGACATTCAATTAATAGATCTTAGAGGAATTGAAAATACTGTATGCGATTATTTTATAGTTTGCTCAGGAAATTCAAATACACAAGTTAATGCCATCTCTGGATCCGTCCAAAAAATAGTAAGTAAAGAATTAAAGGACAAACCATGGCATATTGAAGGTAAAGACAACTCAGAATGGGTTTTGATGGATTATGTAAACGTGGTAGTCCATATTTTTCAAAAACATATCAGAGATTTCTATGACATAGAAAGCTTATGGGGAGATGCAAAAATAACGAAAATTAACCCTGCTTAATAAAAATATAAATGAAGGAAAAGAATAACAATTCAATACCAAATGGTCCAAAATTTAAATTCAATATGTATTGGGTTTATGGAGTCATTTTTGTTGCCATTTTGGGAATTAGTTTTTTGAATGATTCCTCGATGGTTACGAAGAAAATTTCAACAAATAAATTCTACAAGATTTTAGAATCGAATGACGTTAGTAACATATTAATCATTAATAAAAACATTGCTGAAATCTACATTAAAAAAGAAGTTTTAAAATCGAATGATTACAAACAACAAACTTCCTCTCCATTTTTTAGAGTTGGATCACCATTGTTCTTATATGATTTTGGCGATTTACAGAATTTTGAAAATAAATTAAACGAATACAAAACAACCAAAGAATTAGATTTTGATGTAGATTCCGATTCCAGAGGTAGCTTTTTTGAGTCAATTGTTGGTTTTTTACCCTTCATTCTATTAATTGCCATCTGGATCTTTTTCATGAGAAGGATGTCTGGTGGAGGAGCTGGCGGCGGTGGCGGTCAAATTTTCAACATTGGAAAATCAAAAGCTAAATTATTTGACAAAGACACCAAAGTCAAAACAACTTTTGAAAATGTGGCAGGTCTGGAAGGAGCAAAAGAAGAAGTTCAAGAGATTGTTGACTTTTTAAAAAGCCCTGAAAAATACACTTCTTTAGGAGGAAAAATACCCAAGGGTGCCCTACTTGTAGGACCTCCAGGTACTGGTAAAACACTTTTAGCAAAAGCAGTTGCTGGAGAAGCAGACGTTCCTTTCTTTTCATTGTCAGGTTCAGATTTTGTTGAAATGTTTGTGGGAGTAGGAGCGTCTAGAGTACGAGATTTATTTAAGCAAGCAGCACAAAAATCACCCTCAATCATCTTTATCGATGAGATTGATGCGATTGGAAGAGCGAGAGGAAAAAATAGCATGACAGGTGGAAATGATGAGCGTGAAAATACTTTAAATCAATTATTGACTGAAATGGATGGTTTTGGTACAGACACCAACGTAATTGTTTTGGCCGCTACGAACAGAGCAGATGTTTTGGACAAAGCACTAATGAGAGCAGGACGTTTTGACAGACAAATCTATGTTGACCTTCCTAACATTATTGAAAGAAAAGAAATATTTGAAGTACATATCAAACCATTAAAATTATCTGATGATGTGAATGTTGAGTTTTTAGCTCAACAAACCCCTGGATTTTCTGGAGCTGATATTGCCAATATGTGTAATGAAGCAGCACTTATTGCTGCGAGAGGAAATAAAAAAGCGATACAACATCAAGACTTTTTGGATGCCGTTGACAGAATTGTAGGTGGTTTGGAAAAGAAAAACAAGGTCATTACACCAAAAGAGAAAAAGGCCATCGCATTTCATGAGGCAGGACATGCAACGGTTAGTTGGATGTTAGAACATGCAGCCCCTTTGGTCAAAGTAACCATCGTACCAAGAGGTCAAAGTCTAGGAGCAGCTTGGTATCTCCCAGCCGAAAGAATGATTGTTCAGACAGAACAAATGTTGGACGAAATGTGTGCCACTTTAGGAGGAAGAGCCGCTGAAAAAATTATTTTCGACAAAATCTCTACAGGAGCTTTGAGTGATTTGGAAAAAGTTACAAAACAAGCAAGAGCTATGGTGACTGTGTATGGATTGAATAATAAAGTTGGTAACATTACCTATTACGATTCTTCTGGAAATGATTCATTTGTTAAACCATACAGTGAAAACACTGCCAAAACAATTGACGAAGAAATTTCTAAAATGATTGAATCTCAATATCAAAGAGCTATTGAAATTCTAAATAAACACAAGGAAAAATTAACGACTCTTGCTGAATTGTTATTGGAAAAAGAAGTTATTTTTAAAGATGATTTGATCAAAATTTTTGGAAAGAGACCTTTCGATGTTGAAGCCTCTGAATCTGAAGAAGAATCCATAGAAAATAACCCACAAGAAGTAAAAGAAGAAAAGAAAAGTTAATTTTTTTAATGAGTTTTTTTAAGAAGATTTTTGGCAATAATAAAAAGCCAAAAAAAAATATAGAAGAAGATGAAAAGGTCACACTAACACTAGATGATGCCTTTGTATTTAATTTCATTTCAAAAGGTGGTAAGTTTCTTTACTGTACAACCACAGCAGAATTAACCGATCATTTGAATAAAATTTTTTCAGAAAACAATTGGGATTCAATTACATGTTTTGACGAAAATTTATTAGGGTTTACAAAAAAAACACAGGTTACTTCGCATTCAAGTTTTGATAATGAAATACCCTTTTTCACAACTTGTGAGCATCTAATTTCTGACAATGGAGACATTCTTTTTTCGTCAAATCAATTGAGTACTCACAAAATTTCATCACTAACACAAAACTTTATAGTTTTTGCTAAAACAAGTCAATTTGTAAGAAATACTGGTGAAGGCTTAACAGGAATCAAAACGAACTGTAAAGAAAATATTCCAACCAATATTAGTGCCGTTAAAAAATATACCCTTAATAGCGACGAGGATAATTTTTTAAATTATGGAAACAATAACTCTAAAAACTTATATTTGCTTCTTTTAGAAGATTTATAAATATGAGAACCCTTCTCAAAAGAAGCACTTCAGGTCTTATTTATGCTTTGCTTTTTATCGGAGCTATTCTTTATTCAAAAGAAACCTATATCATCCTAATTTCTGTCTTTGGGATGGTTTGTTTATGGGAATTTTTAAAATTACTCTCCCTTAAAAATATAGGTCCATATATATTTTTTTCATCCCTTGTTTTTTTGTTGTTTTCATCGCATAAGATTCCAATGTTAAAGCAAGTATTATTAATTATCTCACTTTCCACCTCCATTCAATTATTGTTTTATCTTTTTTTAAAAAAAAAGAAATATCCTTCAAGTTTTTTTGAAAAATTAGATCTCTCAATCAGATATGCTGTTCTCTCTTTCATTTTTTTAATGCTAATTCCATTTGAAAATGGAGAGTATCAAAAATCAATCGTCTTATTGATGGTTTTTTTAGTTTGGACCAATGATAGCTTTGCCTATTTAATTGGAAAGAACTTTGGGAAAAAAAAATTATTTGAAAGTGTTTCTCCTAAAAAAACAGTTGAAGGATTTATTGCAGGGGTGTTTTTTACAATCATTGTTTGTGTGATCGCTTCAAATCACTTCGATATATTATCGACAAAACAAGCAGTTGTCTTTGCTTTGATCGTATCTATATTTGGTTCTTTAGGTGATTTAGTGGAGTCGAAATTTAAAAGACAAGCCAATACAAAAGATAGCGGATCTATCATGCCTGGTCATGGTGGTTTATTAGATCGATTAGATAGTTTGATGTTTATTGCTCCCTTTGTATATTTGTACATTCATTATTTAATTTGACCTAATGCCAAGTTTTCATAGAGAAGGTTATAAAATTATTTTTTTAACATTTGGAGTTGTTATTGCAGGAATTTTATTCTCAGAACAATTTATAGAACTTTTTTGGTTGTCAAAATTAGTTCAAAGTCTACTGATCGTTTTTTTAATTATTGTGTTACAATTTTTTAGAAATCCTAAAAGAATTACACTCCTCAACGAAAGTCAGATCATTGCACCTGTTGATGGTAAAGTGGTGGTTATTGAAGAAGTTGAAGAATCTGAGTTTTTTAAAAATAAGAGGTTGCAAGTCTCTATTTTCATGTCACCAATCAATGTTCATGTTACAAGATATGCTTTGAGTGGAACAGTTACCTATAGTAAATACCATCCTGGAAAATATTTAGTAGCATGGCATCCAAAAGCATCTGAAGAAAATGAGCGAACTACCATAGTTGTAGACAATCCTGTTTTTGGAGAAGTTCTTTATCGTCAAATAGCAGGAGCGTTGGCTAAAAGAATTGTAAACTATGCAAAAGAAGGAGAAGAAGTGGTTCAAGGTACAGATGCAGGTTTTATTAAATTTGGAAGTAGAGTGGATATTTTTTTACCACTTAACACAAAGTTGAATGTTCAACTTGGAGACAAAGTTAAAGGGGGAATTCAAGTAATTGCAGAAAAGAAATGAAAACAGATTTAGACAATCAATTTTTAAAGGTTTTTAATGAAATTTCCAATATGGAACAAAGTTTAGCACCCGACGTAATGCTTAAATTATATGCTTTTTACAAGCAAGCTGTCTCTGGAGATATCTATACCTATAATGGTCAAATTGATGTCAGAAATGGATTTAAATTCAACGCTTGGACTCAACTTAAAGGAATGTCCGAAAAAGAAGCAAAAGAACAATATATTAAACTTGCAGAAAATACTTTAATTGTAAATCAAGAGCTATAAGTCATGAAAAAAATAAATTCAAAATTTTTTATTGTATCACTCGTATTCCTTCTAACAGCTTGTACGTCTGAAAAAAAAGAAAAACAAACTAAGAACGACCAAAAAGATATCGCTTCCGCTTCACATGTGTTGAGTGAGGCAAAAAATTCGATTGAGTGGACTGCCTACAAAACAACCGAAAAAATTCCTGTAAAAGGTCAATTTCAAAAAGTGAATATTATTTCAGGAGGAATGGGAAATAGCATTAAAGAAGCAATTCACAATGCTGAATTTTCAATCCCTATCACCAGTATTTTTACCTCAGATCCCAGTAGAGACTATAAAATTAGAAAATTCTTTTTTGACGTGATGGAAAATACAAAGCTACTCTCTGGAAAATTAATTATTGAAAATGATTCAACAGGATATGCTGATATCACCATGAATGGAATTACTGAAAAATTACCATTCAATTATTCAATCATTGATCAGGAATTTTCAATGTCTACAAAAATGGATGTTTTGAATTGGAATGCAAAATCCTCTCTTGATTCTCTTAATTATGTCTGTAAAGAATTACACAAGGGATTGGATGGTATTAGTAAAACTTGGTCAGAAGTGGCGATCAATATCTCTTCAAGTTTTTAACGACGTCGTAAATTTGTTTCAAGTAGACCGTTTGTTTTATTCTGAATCCTCTTCAGAATAAATTTCACAAGAATAACAAAGAATATTATTTGTTTGTTGCGTCTATTTCAGAAGGAACAGAATCTGGTACCAAATTAGAAACATTGCCCCCATTTCTTAAGACATCTCTTACAATAGATGATGAAATGTAAGAAGTTTTTGCAGCCGTCAACAGAAAAACTGTTTCTATAGAAGCTAAGTCTCTATTGGTATGTGCAATGGCTTTTTCAAATTCAAAATCAGCAGGATTTCTCAAACCTCTTATGATGTAATCAATCGAATGTTTTTTACAGAAATCAACCGTTAAACCTTCATAGGTTACCACAGAAATATTTTCATATTCTTTGAAACAATCCTCTATAAATTTTTTCCTTTGTTCTAGAGAAAACATATACTTTTTTTCAATGTTGATTCCAATCGCTATGACAATTTCATCAAATAAAGGAATCGCTCTAGTAATTACATCTTTATGCCCAAGAGTAATTGGGTCAAATGAACCAGGGAAAACTGCTTTTTTCATCACATCTAATTTAGTGCCATCTGAATGGCATTATCAAATAAATCTGAAAGATCGATATTCGCTTCTTTCGCTTGTTTAGGCAATAAACTTTCTTCTGTCATTCCAGGAACTGTATTCATTTCCAAAAAATAAGGTTCTCCATCTACTAAAATAAATTCAGATCTGGAAAAACCTTTCATTTGTAAAATTTTATAGATTTTTTTTGCCACGTTTTCTAATTTCTGTCTATCAACTTCTGAAATTCTTGCAGGAGTAATTTCATCAGATTTACCCTCATATTTTGCTTCATAATCAAAAAAGTCATTTTCAGATACAATCTCTGTCATTGGCAAAACCTTTGTTTCTCCTTTATATTGAATAACACCCACTGAAACCTCAACACCATCAAGAAAGGACTCAATTAAAATCTGTGAATCTTCTTGGGTTGCTTTTTCAATGGCTTTGGTTAAATTTTCTACTTTGTAAACTTTAGAAATTCCAAAGCTAGAACCTCCATTGTTAGGCTTGACAAAACAAGGCAATCCAACTTTCTCAATAATTTTTTTAGGATTGATTGCATCATTTTTATTCAAATAAACGGAGGTAGCAGTCTTGATTCCGTATTGTTTGACAATACTTAAAGTATCACGCTTATTAAAAGTGATGGCCATTTGATAAGAAGGTGCAGATGTATGTTTAATTCCTAATAAATCAAAATAAGCAATCAAAACCCCATTTTCTCCTGGATGGCCATGAATGGCATTAAAAACACAATCAAAGATAATTTTACGATCAAGGATTGTCACAGAAAAATCATCTCTATTGATCTGAAATTCAGATTCACCCTCAACCACAAACCATTTTTCTTTTAGAATAAAAACTTTATATACATTGTACTTGCTTTTATCTAAAGAATTGTAAACGACATCACCGCTTTTTAGAGAAATATTGATTTCTGAGGAATACCCTCCCATTACAATGGCAATGTTTTTTTGCATATATCTTTGGGTTTACGCACAAACTTAGTTAAAATTTCGTTGATAGATAAAAGAATTTCAATTCGATTACTTCTATTTTTGTACTACATTTGTTTCATAAAAAAAGAAAAATGAGTTTATTTAGATTTTTGATAAGTAAAACTTTCTTCAAGCAAATTGGTATCGCGCTTATTAGCATCCTAGTGTTTGTTACTTTTTTCAAATGGTGGCTTGCTTTCACAACAAACCATGACCAAAAAATTCAAGTTCCAGATTTAAATAAGATGTCTTTATTGGATGTCGAAAGTACTTTGAAAGATTTGGATTTAGATTTTCTTGTCATTGATTCTGCAAGTTACAACCCAAATTACCCCAAGAGATCAGTCATAGAGCAAACGCCTAAAGCAGGTGATTTTGTAAAAGAAAAACGAAAAATATACTTAACGTTAAATCCATCAAAATATAGGGATGTAAGTGTTCCTGATGTACATGGATTATCAAAACGTCAAGCCATCACAGAATTAAAATCCATTGGTTTTAAAATTGGAGAATTTTCCTACATCCCAGATATTGGAAAAGATGTTGTCCGTGGTTTAAAATCTGACAGTAAAAAAGTGAAACCAGGTACAAAACTCGCAAAAAACACCATCATTAACTTGATTTTAGGTGATGGAAAGGGCAAATAAGTTATGACTGAAGACAAAAGTTCTACCATCGAAAATGAGGAATTATTTGAACATTATAAAGTTGTTGCAACGGATGGTCAAGTACCACTGCGTGTGGACAAATTTTTGATGAACTTTATCGAGAATGCTACTCGTAATAAACTACAACAAGCCGCCAAAGCAGGGAATATTTTGGTGAATGATCTTCCAGTCAAATCTAATTACAAAGTAAAACCAAAAGATGTGGTTAAAATAGTTTTGGCCCATCCTCCTCATGAAAACTTGTTGATTGCTGAAAACATCCCATTGGATATCATCTATGAGGACGATACATTGATCGTTGTAAACAAACCCGCTGGAATGGTCGTTCATCCTGGACATGGGAATCATTCGGGTACCTTGGTCAACGGGCTGATATACCATATAGAAAATTTACCAACCAATAGCAATGAACGTCCAGGATTGGTTCATAGAATCGATAAAGACACCAGTGGAATATTAGTGATTGCCAAAACTGAATTTGCCATGGCACACTTGTCCAAACAGTTTTTTAAAAGAACTACTCGTCGTAATTATTTAGCTTTAGTATGGGGAAATATCTCTGAAGATGAAGGAACCATCGAAGGAAATATTGGTCGTAGTTTTAAAAACCGTCTTCGAATGGATGTTTTTCCAGAAGGAGACTACGGAAAACAAGCAATTACTCATTATAAAGTCATAGAACGTTTTTCCTACGTAACCTTGGTTGAATGTCGATTAGAAACTGGAAGGACTCATCAAATACGCGCACATTTCAAACATATTGGACACCCTCTTTTTAACGATGAACGTTATGGAGGTCATGAAATTTTGAAAGGAACTACTTTCACCAAATACAAACAATTTGTTGAGAATTGCTTTAAAGCATTACCAAGACAAGCACTTCATGCCAAAACCCTTGGATTTAGACATCCAGTTACCAAAGAAATGATGGAATTTGATTCTGAAATTCCACAAGATATGACTGATTGCTTAAAAAAGTGGAAAACCTATACCTTAAACTCAAGAAAATAATAGGTTGTTGATTCTCAGACCCGTTGCATATTTCAAAAACTTTTGAAACATTTAACAGTGCATTTCACTCAAAGATGATATCATATCAATAAATTGAATGATGAATATTTGAAAATTCTCTCAACTATATTTATTTTTACATAAGAATCCCCCAATGCAGGGACAATCCCATGGATGACAAACCTATAAAAAGTCTTGATTACATGGATATTCAATTATGAAATAAAAGCATAACACGTATGAAAATAATCATTTCTCCAGCCAAATCATTAGATTTCGAAAATAAAGCGTCAACGACTCAATGTTCTCAACCGTCTTTTATTGAAAAATCAATTAGTTTACAAACAAAGCTAAAAACACTCTCCAGAGAGGAACTGGGAAGTTTGATGAAAATTTCTCCAGCCCTTGCGGATTTGAATTATCACAGAAATCAGAATTGGCAACCACCGTTTTCAATAAAAAATGCCAAACAAGCTGTTTTTGCATTCACAGGGGAAGTATTTCGTGGAATTGATGTTGGATCCATCCCAGAGAGTAAAATTGATTTGTTACAAGATCGATTGCGAATTTTGTCTGGATTGTATGGTTTGCTAAAACCATTGGATTTGATTCAAGCGTATCGATTAGAAATGGGAACTCGCTTAAAAATTGAATCTCATCAAAACCTCTATCAATTCTGGGGAGAAGATATTGCCAATGCTTTGAATGATGAAATGTCAGATGATGAACTGCTAATCAACCTAGCAAGTTCTGAATATTTCAAAGCGGTTCCTAAAAAAGTATTAAAAGTACCAATGATCACGCCTGTTTTTAAAGAATTAAAAAATGGAGCCTATAAAATTGTCATGACTTATGCTAAAAAAGCACGAGGATTGATGGTTCGGTATATTTTAGACAATCATGTAAATTCGCTCGATGAACTCAAAGGTTTCAATACAGAAGGTTATGGATTTTCTGAAGCTTTATCATCCGAGACAGAATTGGTATTTACCAGATAGTTTATCATTCCCTCATCCGATACATGACCCAAACGTGTGGAGCTGTAACGGCAAATAGCACAAGAAAAATAATGGAATTGAAATAGTTTTCACTTAAATAAACATAAGCCATTAATAATCCTGAAATACTAATAATCCAGTATAAAAGAGCTGTTTTTATGTAGGAGATGATTGATTCATTAAAATGAGAACCTGATAAAAATTTTGTTTGATCTATAATTGATGGAATGCTGTGCCAAAGCACAAAATAAATTGCGAATCCCAGAGTGAGAGAGGTTGTTCTAAAAACCAAATACAATAAAAGCAAATAAAATAATTCTTTAACAATATGAATCTTGGTGGCTGTTTTTTGAATCAAATGATATAGATAGAGGATTCCTAAAACAACGACTGAAAAAATAAGCATCCCAAAAATTATATTTTTTGGAATGAGTACACCTGTCAAATTGGACATAATCAAATCAACATCCTCGAGGTTCTCTATAAAGATTAAAGAAAAGATTAACAATCCATAAGTAAAATAAACGATTGTATTTACAAATTTGGTCCCACTTACTTTATTCTCTAGGTGTTGTTCGCCAAAATGGTAAGAGCTCAAAATAATAAAAAAGAGAATTGACACGAAAGAGTTGATCCAATAACTTCCCAAACACAAAAGAATCAGAAACAAATAAAAGAGTGTAGACTTAAGATAGTTACTTCTGTCTTTTTGTTGTTTTTTAAGGATCGTAAAATCATTGGATCCATGAATAATCCCGATGGATAGTATGATCACATATGCTATAGAATCTTCTATGATTTGGCCAAACTGGATACTGATCCAAAATAGCAAAAATGTAAAAAAAATCATAAAATTTTGATAATCTAATCGCAAAGCATGGGTGTATTTTTCAAATTTAATATTTTTTTTGTATTTTCGTTTAAATAACATGTTTAAATAATTAAACTAAATTAATTACTAACAAATAAATTTACCATGAATTACTTTAACTTAATTGCTGGTGGCGAAAACTTTACTTCAGCCACTTCTTTTACATTTTTTATTGGATGTATGGCTATGATGGCTGCATCTGTATTCTTCTTTTTGTCAATGAATAGCGTTGATAAAAAATGGAGAACTTCGCTATTAGTTTCAGGGCTAATTACATTTATTGCTGCTGTACACTATTGGTATATGAGAGACTACTACCTAGAAACTGGAACATCTCCAACTTTCTTCCGATACGTAGACTGGATCTTAACAGTACCACTAATGTGTGTAGAATTCTACTTAATATTAAAAGTGGCAGGTGCTAAAAAATCAATGATGTGGAGATTAATCTTCTTATCAGTGATTATGTTAGTTACTGGTTATTGGGGAGAAGCTGTAGATAGAGATAATGCATGGCTTTGGGGTCTTTTCTCAGGAGCAGCATATTTCGTAATTGCTTATGATATCTGGTTAGGTGGAGCTAAGAAATTAGCTGACGAAGCAGGTGGAGCAGTTTTATCAGCACACAAGATGTTATGTTGGTTTGTACTCGTAGGATGGGCTATTTATCCTTTAGGATATATGGCAGGAACTCCAGGTTGGTACGAAGGAATGATTGGAGGATTGGATATGGATGTTATCTATAACATTGGTGATGCAATTAACAAAATTGGTTTTGGATTAGTTGTATACAACCTAGCAGTATCTAGTGACTAGTATCGCGATTTAAAAAAAATTAAAACTCTAAAAATGTTCTTATTTTTAGAGTTTTTTTTTGCCCATATGGCATCTTCTACAATAAGAGATGATCGTGTTTAAGACTCTTTGATGTATTTAAATTCTTGTTTTAATTCTTTCACCAATAAATAATAAAAAATTGCTCTGTACTTAACTCGGTTGGTTTTCCCCATCTTATCAGCAACTATTCTTATGGCTTGGTCCAAATAAGCTCCATCCTCTAAGCCAAGTTTTTTAATCAAAAAATTATGTTTTACCGTATGAATCTCCTTTTCATCAGAGGTGGAAACTGAAGCAGCATCTCTTTTAAAAATTGAAGGACCTAAACCTTTTGTTATTTTACTTAGTAAAACGTCTTCACATGGAATTCCTATTTTTTCCATCTGTCCTTTATAAAAATTAATTTTTTCATCAAACTTATTCATGATCTCTAAATTGATTCAGTACTCGATAACCAAAGATAGCTAAAATAACATTTTCTAATATTTTGGATAAAACGACACTTTCAATGATTCTCAGTATGTCAAGATGTCACTAAAAGAACAAAGAATTGCTAAAAATATGACATTCTCGATTCAAAATTATGTTGGCATACAAATTGACTATAGTAATTGTGTTTAAAAATTTGAAAAAAATAAAATAATATAAATAACTATTATGAGTAAAATTATAGGAATCGATTTAGGAACAACAAACTCATGTGTTTCCGTCATGGAAGGAAACGAGCCTGTTGTAATCCCTAATGCAGAAGGAAAAAGAACCACTCCTTCTATTGTTGCCTTTGTTGAGGGTGGAGAACGTAAAGTAGGGGATCCTGCAAAACGTCAAGCTGTAACAAATCCAACAAAAACAATTTATTCAATCAAACGATTTATGGGGAATAAATTTTCTGAGTCTGAAAAAGAGGCCTCAAGAGTTCCTTATAAGGTTGTAAAGGGAGACAATAACACCCCTCGTGTTGATATTGATGGACGTTTGTACACTCCTCAAGAAATTTCTGCGATGGTGTTGCAAAAAATGAAAAAAACTGCAGAAGATTACTTAGGACAAGATGTTTCAGAAGCTGTAGTAACCGTTCCAGCATATTTTAATGATGCTCAAAGGCAAGCTACTAAAGAAGCTGGAGAAATTGCAGGGTTAAAAGTAAGTAGAATTATAAATGAGCCTACTGCCGCGGCATTAGCCTACGGACTAGATAAAGCTAGTGATGATAAAAAAATCGTTGTTTTTGATTTTGGTGGAGGAACACATGATGTATCTATTCTAGAGTTGGGAGATGGTGTTTTTGAAGTTTTATCCACAGACGGAGATACTCACTTAGGTGGTGATGATGTCGATGAAAAAATTATCAATTGGTTGGCAGAAGAATTTCAAGCAGAAGAAAGCATGGATTTGAGAAAAGATCCGATGGCATTACAGCGTTTGAAAGAAGCTGCTGAAAAAGCAAAAATTGAATTATCAAGTACTTCTTCTACAGAAATCAATTTGCCTTATGTAACTGCCACTGCAAGTGGTCCAAAACACTTGGTAAGAACATTATCAAGAGCAAAGTTTGAGCAATTGATTGATGATTTAGTAAAAAGAACCATTGAGCCTTGTAAAAAAGCTCTAAAAGCTGCTGACCTATCTACATCTGATATTGATGAGATCATTTTGGTAGGAGGTTCCACTAGAATTCCTGCAATTCAGGAAGCTGTGGAGAAGTTTTTCGGAAAAGCTCCAAGTAAAGGTGTAAATCCTGATGAAGTTGTTTCTTTAGGAGCAGCGATCCAAGGAGGTGTATTAACTGGAGACGTTAAGGATGTCTTATTATTAGATGTAACCCCTCTTTCATTAGGAATTGAAACTATGGGGAATGTATTTACAAAATTAATTGAGGCAAATACAACCATTCCAACCAAGAAATCTCAGGTTTTTTCTACTGCTGTTGACAATCAACCTTCTGTAGAAATTCATGTACTTCAAGGAGAACGTGCAATGGCTGCGGACAATAACACCATTGGTCGCTTCCATTTAGATGGAATTCCACCAGCAGGAAGAGGAATCCCTCAAATTGAAGTAACTTTTGACATTGATGCAAACGGAATCATCAAAGTTTCTGCTTTAGACAAAGGAACCAATAAATCTCATGAAATTCGAATTGAAGCTTCCTCTGGTTTATCTGAAGAAGAAATTGAGAAAATGAAACAAGATGCAGAAGCAAATGCAGATGCAGATAAAAATGCCAGAGAAACAGCTGACAAAATCAATGCTGCCGATGGTATGATTTTCCAAACTGAAAAACAGTTAAAAGAATTCGGGGATAAATTATCTGATGATAAAAAAGGACCAATTGAAGCTGCTTTAGAAGAATTGAAGAAAGCTCATGAATCCAAAGAAATTGCTCAAATCGATGCTGCAATGGAAAAGATAAATGAAGCTTGGAAAGCTGCATCTGAAGAGATGTATAAAGCACAACAAGAAGCACAAGCTGGAGGTGCTGCTCCAGAACAAGGTCAACCAGAGGCAGGATCGAATGCTGAGGGAGACAATGTTGAAGATGTTGATTTTGAAGAAGTTAAGTAACTTCCCGAAATTCAAATAAGAGTAAAACGCAATCATTAATTTGGTTGCGTTTTTTTATGGTTGATTCTTAGACTATCTTGTTTATTAATTATATATTGTTAGAAAATTTACAAAATCACTCAATTGTTAAATTTGACAAATACGAAATGAAAATAGTATTTCCTTATTATTTATTACTACTTAGTTTTTCAATCCTATTTTTGAATCAGAAAGATGAACACAATAGCCTTACTATTGAAATTTCAACTACCAAGTATGAAAATGGAAGTATTCTTATAGCGCTCTATAATTCTGAGGAAAATTATATGAAAAACTCATATAGAGATGCAGATGTTAAAGTAAAGACAGGGAGCACCATTGTAACTTTTAAAAATCTTAAAAAAGACACCTATGCTTTCTCTTTATTTCATGATCTTAATGAAAACAAAAAATTAGATACCAATTTTTTTGGAGCCCCCAAAGAACCGTATCAATTTTCTAATGGAGAGAAAGGACGTTTTGGCCCTCCAAAATTTGACAAGGTTAAATTTAATTTCAATGGAGATATGGTCATCAAAACATCGATTGAATAAATCAAAATTTATTTAAAAATTATTGAATGAAAACTGTCTGATGGATTGATTTTATATTAAAATTTTATCAATCAAGTCTTGTGTGGCTTTTTTATCATCACCAAACAACCATCTCAATACATTGTCTTCCCATATTTCTTCATATTGTTGCTGATTAATGATGTTTCTGTCTTTGGCTAAATCCAATAATTTACCAGGATAAGATGATTGAGCATCACTTTCCATTTCGCCCAAAGGATAGGGATCATCAAGACCCATAATTACTTGGTCAGACCCTTGACGATCTATCATTAATTTTAAAGAGTCCGTATCATGAACCAAAGTATCAAAAAATATATTTGGGTGACCCACAGCTTTCCTAGGATGAGTCTTCCCTACAAATAAATCGGGCCTTCCATCAAATCCTTGAATTCTTCTTCCTAAATTCATTTGTGCTAGTTGTCCTCCATGAGCAAAACAGGTCCTTATGTTAGGAAAACGTTCCTGCATTCCATTCAAGGTATAGAAGTGGTAAGCATCTCCACATTGAGCTAGCATCCAAATCAAATGAAAACGCCATGACGTATTTTCTAGTTTGATGATTTTATCGCCATCATAAGGATGAATTTCTATGGCTAAGCGATACTTATCTGCCAACTCAAATATTGCATCGTTTTCTTTATCAAAAACACAACGCCACTGTCCAATTGAATCCATAAAATGAGTTGGTAAGCACAATACTCTCAATCCTAAATCTTCAACACAACGCTCTATTTCCCATAGTGCCCCATGAATAAAACCAGGATGAATGACAAAACCACAAGTAAATTTAGAGGAATGTTGATGTTGTATTTTTGCATTGAAATCATTCTGAAAACGAAGTGCTTTTTTCATATCTTCCAAACGCAATCCATTTCCATACAACTGAGAAAGATTTAAAACCACTGCATGATCCAATTTATTTTTCTCCATCCACACTAATTTTTCGTCTAGAAAAAAACTAGAATCTGTCACTGGTCTTTTCCAACCTTTTTGAAGCATGTGCTTGCGCTCATCATCAACCCAAAAAATCTCTTTTTCTTTCAAAAAATCAGGAATTTGTTCCGGATATGGAAGCAAATGTGAGTGTCCGTTAATTCTTAATTTTCGTTTCATTGATATGGAGTCTTTTGGTTAAAAAAACTATTTAGTGCTTTGGTGACCATCCAGCGGGTGGCTGCATTACTGCACCAGTCTCGGAGCAGGTTCTTTTGTCTACATCTGAGTAGAATCTATCAAAGATAGCAGGCATATCCGTTTCAATATTCTTCAATTCAAACTCTTCTCTGTATAATAAGTTTCCAGATTCTTCAGAATACCATTCGAGTGCGTCTTTGACTCCTTTCGGTCTAGGATATTCGATAACTAATCCTACCGTATTTGCCTTACGCTGAGGGGAATGCGGTACTTTGGCTGGTAACAAATAAATATCTCCTTCCTTGATCTCAACATCAATTTTTTCGCCTTTGTCATTGATGATTTTTAGCACCATGTCACCTTCCACCTGATAAAAGAATTCAGGAGTTTCGTTGTAGTGATAATCTTTTCTGCTGTTAGGACCTCCCACGACCATTACAATATATTCTCCACCATCCCAAACACATTTATTTCCCACAGGTGGTTTTAATAAATGACGATGTTCGTCGATCCACTTTTTAAAGTTTATAGGTTGTACTAATTGACTCATAATTTTGGTTTTTGCTTGTTAAAGTTACAACGATTTTGTTCTCCCTCCATCAACAGGTAAATTGATTCCTGTAATATAGCTTGCTGCAGTACTGGCTAAAAATGTAACTGCATGAGCCGTTTCCTCAGGTTTTGCAAATCTTTTGGCTGGAACATAGTTTTTCATAATTTGTGCCATTGCTTCCTCTGATGTACCTCCTTGAGTTGCTTTAATTTTTATAATCTGATCCAAACGAGCTGTCTCGGTAAACCCGGGTAAAACATTGTTGATGGTAATGCCAAATTCTGCCAATTCTCCAGCCATTGTTTTGGCCCAATTAGCCACAGCATTTCTTATGGTATTACTGACCCCCAATCCAGGAATCGGTTCTTTCACAGAGGTAGATATAATATTGATAATTCTTCCAAAATTTTCTGATTTCATATATGGAACAACTGCCTGTACCAGCAACTGATTGGTTATCAGATGCATTTGAAATGCCTCTAGAAACTCTGTAGAGCTGGCCTTATAAATAGAACCACTTTTCGGCCCACCTGTATTATTGATTAAAATGTGATAATTGTTGTGTTTCGAAATGATCTTTTTTACTTGATTTGAATCAGAAAAATCTGCGACTAAATAAGTGTGTGTTTGATTCCCATTTTGTGGGAGCACCCCTAAAACTTCTTTCAATCGATCTTCATTTCTAGCAAGTAAAGTAATGTTTGCTCCCTCATTTGCCAGATCAATAGCGGTAGCTTTCCCAATACCTTGGGTACTTCCACAAACAAGTGCGTTTTTATTCGTTAATCCTAAATTCATCTTGATATTTTATACATATATTTTTTGGTTCAGTAAAAAAGCGTAAGCTTTCAAGACCACCTTCTCTACCAACTCCTGAGTTTTTAGTGCCTCCAAAAGGTGTTCTTAAATCTCTTAGCAACCAAGTGTTTACCCAAATCATTCCAGCTTGCACTTTTTTAGAAATTCTCATCGTTTTATTCAAATCTTGCGTCCATAAAGTAGCAGATAATCCATAAGATACATCATTTGCCATTTCTACAACCTCAGATTCTGTTTTAAATGACATGATCGTTACAATTGGACCAAAAATCTCTTCTTGATTGAGCTTGCATTGATTGTCATTTACTTCAATAATCGTTGGTTCTAAATAGTACCCTTCCTCTAATGTATGAACTTTTACTCTGTTACCACCATGTACTATTTTGCCACCGTATTTAGTAGTGTTATCTATATAAGACATTACTTTCTCAAGATGAGATTTTGAGACTAAAGCACCAATATCAGTATTGTCATCAAAAGGATTGCCTACTTTTAATTTAGACACAGCACTGATAAAATCTTTCTTAAACTTGTTGTAGATTGATTCTTCAACAAAAATTCTACTTCCACATAGACAAATCTGGCCTTGATTGGCAAATGATGATTGAACTGTGGTATCTAACATCGTTTGATAATCACAATCTGCAAAAATAATATTTGGGTTTTTTCCTCCCAATTCAAGAGATAACTTCTTAAACATTGGAGCTGTAATGCTTGCAATATGGGCTCCTGTTTTAGTACCTCCGGTAAAAGAAATTGCTTTGATTTTTGGATGTTCTGCTATTGCTTGACCTGCAGTTGATCCCAAGCCATGAACAATGTTTAACACCCCTTTTGGAAGTCCTGCTTCAGTACAAATTTCACCCAACAAGTAAGCTGTCATTGGAGTTACTTCACTGGGTTTTGCTATCACACAATTTCCTGAAGCAATTGCAGGTGCTATTTTCCAAGTAAATAAATACAGAGGTAAATTCCAGGGAGAAATACATCCAACAACACCGATAGGTTGACGCAGGGTAAAGTTAAGAGCATTCAATCCCGTAGTTTCATGTGATTCAGAAGAAAATTGTGTAATTGCATTGGCAAAAAATTGAAAATTAGCTGCCGCTCTTGGAATGTCAATCTTTTTGGCTAATTGGTAAGGCTTTCCATTATCTTTTGCCTCAGCCATTGCCAATTCTGGCAATTTTTCAATAATTAACTGAGCAATGTTAGAGAGAATCTTAGATTTTTTTTCCAAACTTGTATTCGACCAACCTGGAAAAGCATTTTTGGCAGCAACATATGCCTTCTCAACATCTTCGTTACTTGAATTTGGAATCTGTCCATAAATTTGTCCATTGGATGGATTGTAATTGTCTATCCAATGATCCAACATCGGAGAAGAAAATTCACCATTGATGTAGTTTTTTATGTTCATGATATTTTTATTCCAAAAATTCTAGTCATTCAATTAATAGGTCTCTATTTTCGTCAACTCACTTCAATTAAGTTTCGACCTACAATTTAATCATTACAGATTAAAAATCAGTCGTTAGCAATGCAAGACAAATTTTTATTCCTTGTCTGATATTTCCAATTCGGATGTTTTCATTTGGATTGTGCTGGTTGTTATCCATGTTTACCATTGGAACGATAATCGCGGGTATGTCCAATTCATTGATTGCTGGAATGATTGGGACCGTACCTCCCATTGTTCTAATGCTTACGGGTTCTCTTCCAAAAAAATTTGTCAAAGAATTTCTTAATTTCAATCCAAAAGGATCATTCAAAGGGGTTCTAAAAGCATTGACTCCTGAATCCCCTTTAAAGGTTACAATGTTTTTATTTGACAATCTTTCTAGATCTGTTGGTTCTCTATCCAACACCAAATATCCTTGTTTTTGAATATGTTTTTTTATTTTTTCCAATTGGAATTTACCATCTGTTTCGCTAACCAATCGAACATCAATATGTGCCGTTGCATATTCTGGGATGATCGTTTTTAATTCTTGACCTTTCCAGGAGGTTCCAATTTGTCGAACATTTAACGTAGGATATTGGAGTGATTCTTGATAACTGTTACCAACTTTTTCTTCTTTATAAATACCCAAAGCATCATTGATTTCTTTTTTATTTTCTGGAACAGACTTTAAGATATCTAACACCTCATTTTCGATCGAAATTCCTTTGTAATAATCCTCAATAAGAACTTTTCCATCCTCTGACTTCATTGAACTCAATAATCTTGAAAGTCCAAATACTGGATTGGCAACATAATTCCCATAATGACCGCTGTGCTGAGGCAATTTAGACCCATAGGTTGTAATACTACAACTTGCAATCCCTCTACATCCAAAGGTCAATGTGGGTTGGTTGGAACTATGTGCTGGTCCATCCATGATAATCATATAGTCAGATTGGTACTTGCTTTTGTATTTTTTTAGAGTTGATAAAAATCCATTAGAGCCATACTCTTCCTCTAAATCAAAAATAATTTTGATATTAAAGGATGGCTTTATTTGTTGCTTTTCCAACAATTCCATTGCTGATAAAAACATTAAAATTGGACCTTTATCGTCTGCTGCAGATCTACCATAAATTCGCATATCATCATCCATATTCTTCTCAAGTTCAGACCAAGGGATTTCTTCCCAATTTCCAGACAATTCTTGTTTTTTCAAAACAGGCAAAAATGGATCTTTTTGATCCCAACTGGCTGGATCAACAGCTTGACCATCTAAATGAAAATAAAACAAAATTGTTTTGAGTTCGGGACTGATAAATTTTTCGGCAAAGAGTACTGGAAGTGTTGAGGATTCTAATGTTTTGAGTTGAAAACCTACTTTCTCATAATGATTTTTAACCCAAGAAATGTTAGAAAACATATCTTGAACATCCATTGGAATGTTAGGAATACTAACGAATTCCCTATGGGTATTAAGAACCTCAAAAAATTTAGCATCAATCTGTTGATCCCAGTTTTTTTGAGCATTCAAACAAACTGATGTAAAAAAAGCAATGAAGAGAATTTTTTTATGGATCATCAAAATAATTATTTACTTAATCTTGTTTCTTATAGGCGGTAACTTTAATTTCTACGACCAAATCTGGATGTGGTAATTGATGAACAGCTACTGTTGTTCTTGCAGGGCCTGTTTCCTTGTCAAAAAACTCAGCGTACACTTTATTATATCCTGCAAAATCATTCATATTTACAAGAAAAGATGATACATCAACAACATCTTGTAAATTAGCACCAACACTTTGTAAATTTTTTTCAATATTCTTTAAGACCTCCCTTGTTTGCTCCTCAATATTCAATTTTTTAGTTCCCATTTCATCAATAATGTCTACTCCAGCAATGCTATTGTCTGCTCTACGAGAACTAGTCCCTGAAACAAAAATAAAATCACCCACAACTTTAACATGTGGATAAGCGCCCCTTGGTGTTACTTTTTTACTCATTTCTAATTGTTTACGTCTCTAATTTACTATTTTTCTTGTGGCTTGATGAACTTTGTCCAAAACTATTTTTAATTTGTCCTTAGACAATTTTTGAACGGCTGAAAATTCTTGATTTTTAATCATGTTTAACAACACTTTATCTTGAGCTCTCCCTCTAGTCATTGCTTCATGATATCCAATGTGTTCATTAAATGTGACCATAGAGTATTTTGAAAAATATTGTGACGGGAAATACTTTTCCAAATCCATCTCAATAGTTCTTTTATCTTTAAACAATGGATTGGCTACATGATCTCTCATTTCATAGTAATTATCTATTGCTAAATCTGCAATAGCATCTGTGTCTTTTTTTCTGAGTTGTTCAAATTCAGAAAAAACTGTTTCCCAATTTCCTTCAACTTGATCTAAAACCTCGTCAAAAACAACAACATCCTCAAAAGAAGCATTCATACCTTGCCCATAAAAAGGAACGATTGCGTGAGCTGAATCTCCCATGAGTAAGTTATTTCCTTTGTAAGACCAAGGATAACATTTTATGGTCCCTAACCTGCCTGTCGGATTGTTTTTGAATTCATTGAAAATATCCGGTATTAAAGGCAATGTATCAGGAAAATCTTTTTCAAAAAAAGCGGTAATTTTTTCTTTAGAAATCAAATTCTCAAAATTGTAGGTCCCTTTTGAAAAATCTAAAAATAAAGTAACGGTAAAGCTTCCGTCCATATTTGGCAAAGCAATGAGCATATAATTTCCTCGTGGCCAAATATGAAGGTGATCTTTACTAATCAGATGCTTTCCATCCTTTGAAGCAGGAATTTCTAACTCTTTATATCCATGTGTTAAAAACTCTTGAGAGACTTTAAAATCTGAAAATTGTTTTTCGTAACTTTTTCTCAAGGAAGATCCTGCTCCGTCTGTCCCAAAAATCACATCTGCTTCAACCAAAAATGATTCCTTGGTATGATTTGATTCAAATGTTGCTCTATTGGTTTCAATATCAATGTCTATACATCGTTTGTTAAAATGAATATGAACATTCTCATGATTTTCAGCTTCCGTAAGTAACAGACTATTCAAATCACCTCTTGAAATGGAATTGATAGATTCTCCCTCTCTTCCTGAATAATTAGATTCAAAAGTTTTAGAAGCTGTATCGTGCATCAAACGGCCTTTCATTGGAATGCAAATTTGCCTTGCTTTTTGATCAATTCCAACAAGTCTTAAGGCTTTAAAGCCACGATCAGATAAGGCTAAATTGATAGATTTACCTGCCGAAAAATCTGATTTTCTGATATCAGGACGACTTTCATAGACTTCAACTTGATAGCCTCGTTGAGCCATGCGAAGAGCTAACAATGAACCACACAATCCAGCTCCAACAATTAATATTTTATCATTTTTATTCACCTCAATAAACTTTCTAATATTTTTACCATACGATAGACATCTTCAAAGCTATTGTACATAGGTACTGGTGCACAACGAATTACATCAGGCTCTCTCCAATCTGTGATGATATTATTTTTAGTGAGTTTTTTGTGCAAGTCCTTCTCTGCATTTTTAACTTGAATGGATAATTGACATCCTCTTTCGTTGGGGTTATTTGGAGTTATAATTTTTATTTTATCTGAACCTATTTGATTGATTAAAAACTCAAAATACCCTGTTAACTTTTTAGATTTTTGAAGCAATGCATCCATCCCAACTTTTTCAAAAATATCCAAAGATGCTCTGATGGCTGCCATCGATAAAATTGGCGGATTGCTCAATTGCCAGCCTTCTGCCCCAGCCATCACATCAAATGGTTGACGCATGTTAAACCGAGTCTCTTTATTATGGTTCCACCAACCTGCAAAGCGAGGCAGCTCTTTTTTATGGGCATGCTTTTCATGGACAAATAATCCTGACAAACTTCCAGGTCCTGCATTCAAATATTTATAAGTACACCAAGCAGCAAAATCAACATGACTCTCGTGTAAGTTTGGTTGAATGTTCCCTGCTCCATGAGCTAAATCAATTCCCACAATACAACCTTTTTTATGGCCCAAAGCAGCAATTCTTTTTAAATCTAAAAATTGGCCTGTATAATAATTAACACCTCCTATAAGCAATAGAGCTATTTCATCCCCTTCTTCTTCTAGTATTTTTTCTAAATCTTCCATTCTTAGAAGTTCTTCTCCCTCTCTAGGTTTCCACTCAACCAATCCTTGTTTGGGATCATATCCATGAAAAGCCAATTGAGATTGAACAGCATAGCGATCTGAAGGAAAAGCATCACTTTCAATCAAAATTTTGTATTTTTTTGCTGTCGGTTGATAAAAAGAAACCATCAATAGATGTAAGTTGGTTGTTAATGTATTCATCACAACAACTTCTACTGGTTTTGCCCCTACAATTTTAGCCATACTATTAGTTAAAAATTCATGATAAGACAACCATGGATTTCTAGCTTCAAAATGACCTTCTACTCCAAAACGAGCCCAATCATCTAGTTCTTGTTGTATGTATTGTTGAGTAATTTTAGGTTGTAAACCAAGGGAATTCCCTGTAAAGTAAATCGATTCATTGCCTTGGGTATCTTTAGGAATATAAAATTCGTTTCTCAGATAAGAGAGTGAATCTTTTGTGTCTAATTCTCTGGCGTGATTTAATGATTTATGATAAGGCATTCAAAAACAAATGATTGTCTTCAAATATAAAACAATCATTTTTGATGAATCTATTTTAAATAGATAAATGTGAATTACCAATCATTTGATCTTTCGCTCTTGAAGATGCTTTTTTGAATTGATATTTAGTAAAGAACTCTAAATTTGATCGTACCGTCAACGTTTTTCAGCGCCTTGATTACTTTTTTATTGTACTCTTTATCGACATCAGAAATTACATAACCTACTTTAGCATCTGTAGATAAATATTGTCCGGTAATATTCATTTCAAATTCAGCCAACACTTTGTTGATTTTTGCCATCACTCCAGGAACATTTTTATGAATGTGTAAAAATCGATGAGCATTGGTTTGTCTTGGCAATCGGATGTTTGGGAAATTAACAGCGTCTACTGTATTTCCGGAATTGATATAAGCCATGATTTTACCTGGAACAAAATCAGCAATATCTTTTTGGGCTTCTTCAGTACTTCCTCCAACATGAGGTGTCAAAATTACATTATCCAAACCTTTCAATTCAGTATAATACTCTCCATTTGCTCTGGGTTCTTGAGGATAAACATCCACAGCTGCACCTGAAAGTTTGCCAGATTTTATCGCATCTCTCAATGCTTCAATATCGACAACAAAGCCTCTGGATAGATTCACCAAACAAGCACCATCTTTCATCAGATTTAATTCTTTTTCCCCAATAAAATTTTTATTTGAAGCATTGTCATCTATGTGCAAAGTAATGACATCTGAAATGGCTAGTAATTCTTCTAAATTCTGCATACGAGTCGCATTTCCTAGCGCTAATTTATCTTCAATATCGTAATAATAAACATCCATCCCCAAGGCTTCTGCAAGGACTGATAATTGTTTCCCAATATTACCATAACCAACAATCCCCAATTTCTTCCCTCTAACTTCACGAGACCCTTCAGCAGTTTTGTTCCAGCGTCCGCTATGTAGTTCCGTACTTCTTTGAAACACAGATCTCATCAACATAATAATTTCGCCTATGGCTAATTCTACTACAGAACGTGTGTTACTGTAGGGTGCATTGAAAACCGTAATTCCATTTTGTTTGCAAGCCTCAAGGTCTATTTGTTTTGTCCCGATACAAAAAGCACCAACACTCATCAATTTATTGGCTGATTCAATGACTTTTTTAGTCACCTGAGTTTTGGAACGAATTCCTAAAACATGGACTCCCTCTAACCTTTTAATGAGTTCATCTTCAGGCAAGCTTTTATTGACAGTCTCAACTGAAAATCCATCTTCAGATAATTTTTCAAATGCATCAGGATGAATATTCTCCAATAATAAAATCTTAATTCTATTTTTTGGGTAAGAGATGTTTCTAGGTAATTTGTTTACATACAAAAATTCATCAAAATTTGGAGTAATATGATCCGCATTTTCTATTGTTTTTTCTCTTGATACATTCTCAGTATAAGCAAAAAAAGTATCTGCAACACCTGCTTCCTTAGTAACGTAATCACTATATCCGTCTCCAATCACTTGTATTTCACCCTCAAGATTTAGATCTTTTAAACATTGAATCTTTCCATTATGAGTTGACAAAACATTTTCTGTATCAAAACCTACGATCACATCATTGTCATCAAACTCAAATGTATTTGCATATACTCTTTCTGAAGGAATATTATATTCACATACGATGTCATCTATGAATTCTTTGAATCCACAGGAAATTACGTAAATATCATCCGAAAAATTTTCAAAAAACTCTTTGTTTCTTTCAATTGATACCGATACTTTTTTACGCAATTCATCTATCAATATTGATAAATCAGATTTTTTTGCATTGAGCAATTTTATTCTACGCTCTAAAGACTCAGTGAATGAAATTTTTCCATCAATACCCAAATTGGTAATCTCTATAATTTCATTGATGATTTCATCCTTTTTGGGGTTATTTGCCAAAGATATTTCGGCTAAAACATCCAAAGCTTCTACCCTAGTTAGGGTACTATCAAAATCAAATACAAAATTTCTTTTTGTTTGAAACATATCATTTTTTTCTTAGTATAAACATACGAAATGAGTTGTTATAATTATTCTTTTCAATTAAATTTTTACTAAAACGTTTTCACAAATAAATTATTAAATTTTGAATCCATAAAAAATCTTATTTTGTAAAAATTATGAGCAAAATTAACCATAAAATAGGGATTGACTCAACCCAAAAAGAACTGTAAAATTTGGGTTGATTTTGTTGAGCTCTCATGATCAAAAAAAACAAACCCAAACAAATAAGAAAAAAAATATTTTTATGGCTGTACGAATTTGTAATTAAAAACTCTATCACTAAAGAAAAAAGTAATAAAACAAACCCAAGTTTTTTGGTTTGTTCAATTCCTATTTTTTGAGGCAGTGTTTTGATGTGCTTTAAATCCAATTGCATGTCTCGTATCTCAAAAGGAAGAATTAGAACAAGAACAAATAACATGCGTTGGATGAACAATAACAAAATGGACATATCTAACGGCCCTTTGTTAAAAAGAATGGGAATAATTGTAGTAACTCCAGACCAAACACCTGACACAATAAAAATTTTAAGATAACTAACTTTTCTTAAATTTTTTTGAAAACCTCCTAGAAAAGGAACCACATAAAAGATTGTTATGATGGAGAAAGGAATGAAGTAAGAGAGCGTTTCGAATGATAATCTTGTGCTGAAATAAATCAACAGACAGAAACAAATAAACGAAAATATTTGAATCAATCTCAAGCTTTTTGTGAGGCTCATATGATAGAATTTTGCTACTCCAGCATACTTTATAAAATTGTATCCAGTGATGCTTGCAAAAAAAATAAACCATCCTAAATTTTTATCATGAGGAATTTCAAAATAAATCTCCGTGATACAGACAAGAGAATATACAGAAAAAGCCACATGAATACTAGCGTTGATATAAAAATTAAATATTAGTTTTAAGAGGTTCATCATACAAAAATAAGGATTCTTTATCAACAATTTTATGTTGATTAATTCCTGCTTTTTTACCTAATAATTAGCAGATTACTCTGTTCTTTTTTCATTATTTTTGTATGGTAAATTAATCCTTGTATTTCGATGAACACAAATTCATTTCAATTCAGACATATTGGACCTAACGAAAAGGAACAAAAAGAGATGTTAAACACCATTGGTGTTGATAGTTTATCTCAACTAATTGATCAAACAATTCCAGATAACATTCGATTGACTACATCATTGGAATTGGATGCACCCATCAGTGAATATGAATATTTGAACCACATTGAAAAACTTTCACAAAAAAATAAAGTTTTCAAAAGTTACATAGGGTTGGGATATCACGAAGCTATTTTACCCAGTGTTATCAAAAGAAATATCTTAGAAAATCCAGGTTGGTATACGGCTTACACTCCTTATCAAGCAGAAATTGCTCAAGGCAGACTTGAAGCCCTTTTAAACTATCAAACCATGGTTTGTGATTTAACAGGGATGGAGTTAGCAAATGCCTCTCTTTTAGATGAATCAACTGCTGCTGCTGAGGCCATGGCATTGTTATATGATGTTCGAGATCGTCATCAAAAAAAGGCGAATATTCATAAATTCTTCGTGTCTGATGAGATTTTACCTCAAACCTTGTCAGTTTTACAAACTAGAGCAACTCCTATTGGAGTTGAGTTGATCATTGGAAATCATGAAGAATTTGATTTCTCTGAAGAATTTTTCGGAGCCATTGTTCAATATCCAGGGAAACATGGTCAAGTCTATGATTACACTGATTTTATTTCAAGAGCAAATTCAAATGGTATTAAAGTTGCAGTAGCTGCCGATATATTATCTCTAGCGATGTTAAAAGCTCCTGCAGAATTTGGAGCAGATGTTGTTGTAGGGACAACTCAACGTTTCGGAATTCCTTTAGGGTATGGAGGTCCTCATGCAGGATATTTTGCAACCAAAGAAAAGTATAAAAGAAGCATTCCGGGAAGAATCATTGGACTTACTAAAGACAAAGATGGTCACCGTGCTCTGCGTATGGCTTTGCAAACCCGAGAGCAACACATCAAAAGAGAAAAAGCAACCTCAAACATTTGTACTGCTCAAGTTTTATTGGCAGTAATGGCCGGTATGTACGCTGCTTTTCATGGAAAAAAAGGAATTCAATTCATTGCTGAAAGCGTACACAAGCATACCCGAGTTTTATCCAATACGCTTAAAGACTTAGGGTTTAGTCAAAAAAATACCTGTTATTTTGATACCATTTTAATTGAGGTAGAAGCCTCAAAACTTCGACCTGTAGCCGAAGCCAATGAAATAAACTTCAATTACATAGACAATCATCACATTTCCATATCCATCAATGAAACTGTTGACATTAAAGAAATCAAAAATATCGTTCGTTGCTTCGAAGAAGCGTTTGACTTAAAGAGTAAAGAATTAGCTCCACCTGTCAAAGTCATTTCAGAAAATTTGACAAGAAATACTCCTTTCTTAGAAAATGAAGTTTTTAATACCTATCAATCAGAAACTGAAATGATGCGTTACATCAAACGTTTGGAACGTAAAGATCTTGCCTTAAATCACTCAATGATTTCTTTGGGGTCTTGCACCATGAAACTAAACGCTGCAACACAAATGCTCCCTTTAAGTTCTGCTAATTGGGGAAATATCCATCCATTCGTCCCCTTAAATCAAGCACAAGGGTATCTTGAAGTACTAAAAAAGTTAGAACAACAATTGAATGAAATTACTGGTTTTGCAGGTACATCTCTGCAACCTAACTCTGGTGCTCAAGGAGAATTTGCTGGATTGATGACTATTAGAGCATATCATCAAAACAACGGAGATTTTCATAGAAATATCTGTTTAATTCCCTCCTCAGCTCACGGAACAAATCCTGCCTCAGCTGTAATGGCAGGAATGAAGGTAATTGTCGTAAAAACAGCAGACAATGGTAATATAGATCTCGATGATTTAAAAGCAAAGGCAAATGAACACAAGGAAAATCTTGCAGCTTTAATGGTGACCTACCCATCAACCCATGGTGTTTTTGAAAGTGCTATCAAAGAAATTACGAATGTCATCCATGAAAATGGTGGTCAGGTCTACATGGATGGAGCTAATATGAATGCTCAGGTAGGATTGACAAATCCTGCAACTATTGGAGCAGATGTATGTCATTTGAACTTACACAAAACATTCTCAATTCCACATGGTGGTGGTGGACCTGGAGTAGGTCCCATATGTGTAGCTCCACAATTGGTTCCTTTTTTACCTAGCAACCCTGTCATCCCTACTGGAGGAGAAAAAGCAATCACAGCAATTTCTGCTGCACCCTGGGGCAGTGCGCTCGCATGTTTAATTTCATACAGCTACATCACGATGCTAGGAGCAGAAGGAGTCACTGAATCAACCAAGGTTGCCATCCTAAACGCAAATTACATTAAAGAACGTTTAGAGGGTCATTACAAAACCTTATATGAAGGAGAAATGGGAAGAGCAGCCCATGAAATGATCATAGATTGTCGTGATTTTAAAGAAAATGGAATTGAAGTCGTAGACATTGCCAAACGATTGATGGATTATGGTTTTCATGCGCCAACTGTTTCTTTTCCAGTAGCAGGAACGATGATGATAGAGCCAACAGAATCAGAAAGTTTAGCCGAACTTGATCGTTTCTGTGATGCAATGATTTCTATCAGAAAAGAAATTGCTTTTGCGAACAAAGAAAATCCTAACAATGTACTAAAAAATGCTCCTCATACGATGGAAATGTTAACCAACGATGCATGGGATTTTCCTTATACTAGAAAAGAGGCTGCATTTCCTCTAGACTATATCTATCATCAAAAGTTTTGGCCAACAATACGGAGAGTCGATGAGGCTTTTGGTGACAGAAATTTAATTTGCTCTTGCACTCCAATCGAGGAATATTTAGAAGTATAATTGATGTTGAAATTTTAATGACACACAATAAAAAAGCCTCGACAATGTCGAGGCTTTTTTTATCATCTGTTTCAAAAAAATTATTTTTTGAATTTTGCATATTTTGTTTTGAATTTATCAATACGTCCTGCGGTATCGACCAATTTAGACTTCCCTGTGTAAAAGGGGTGAGAAGTTCTAGAAATCTCTAATTTTACTAAAGGATATTCTACTCCATCAACTTCAAGAGTCTCTTTTGTACTGGCAGTAGAACGAGTTAAAAAAACATCGTCGTTAGACATGTCTTTAAATGCTACCATTCTGTAATTTTCTGGATGTATTCCTTTTTTCATGATTACTCTATTTTAAATATTCTACTATTTTGATTTTACAATGAACAAAGTTGGTAAGGCTTTCTTCTAAAAGTATCAAAAAAACGCATTTATTCTTTTGAGGTGGCAAATTTAACCATATTTTTTGATATTCAAACAAATAAATTGTTTTATTTGTATAAAAATAATTCGAATGAAATCCATCAATAGATCCTTTATTTTACTAGCAACCCTCTTAATTTTTAATTCTTGTGAGACTCAATATGATCTCTTGATAAAAGTTCCCAATAAAACAAAACTTAACGACAAGGTAAAAGTAAGTTTAGTTGAAAAAAACAACCATCCCATAGATCAGGTACTATTTTATGTAAATGGTAAAGAAATGTCTTCAAAAGATCGTTCATTTGCATTAGACACCAAAGAGTTTGGTACCGGCAAGCACCTGATATCAGCCATGGTAACCTTTGGAGATCAAAAAAGCAAAAGAGTCAATAATTTCATTGAAGTTTTTTCCGACACCCCTTTTGAATCTTATGATGTGAAAATTATCAAAACTTATCCTCATGACAAAAACGCATATACTCAAGGATTGGAATATCATAACGGGTTTTTGTATGAAACTACTGGTCAGAACGGAAAGTCTTCATTAAGAAAAGTTGAAATAAAAACTGGAAAAGTCTTACAAAAAATAGATCTTGACAGACGTTATTTTGGAGAAGGAATGACTATTGTTAAAAATCAAATATTCTTTTTGACTTGGAAATCTAATAAAGGGTTTGTGTACAATTTAGAAACCTTCGACCTTGAAAAGGAATTTTCGTATCAGAAAAGTAAAGAAGGTTGGGGATTGACTCATTCTGATACAGAATTGATTAAATCTGATGGTAGTTCAAAAATTTGGTTCTTAGATCCATCAACTCAAAAGGAAAAAAGATCCATTCAAGCCTATACACACAAACAAAAGATTAGTCAACTCAATGAATTGGAGTTTATCAATGGTAAAATTTATGCCAATTACTGGAGAAAACCTTTGATTGCGATCATCAATCCCAGCAATGGAGTTGTCGAGGGAATTGTGAATTTAACTAGTTTAGTTAAAGAAATGGAAAAAACTCAAAAATTAGTCAAAGACAGTGATGTCTTAAATGGGATTGCTTTTGATTCAAAAAACAATCAACTGTTTGTTACAGGAAAAAATTGGGGAAAACTCTTCCAAATAGAACTCATCAAAAAACAATAATTAATTCGATTTCAAGTTATAATTTTAACTAAATTAAGTGAATGAAAAATATCGTTTTTCTTTTTTTTATCCTACTAGCGATCTCCATCTCATCTTGTCGAAAAGATTTTAGTACCCTTCCAAGTTTCGGTCAATTAGAGTTTTCTAAAGATACCGTGTTTCTCGATACAATTTTTACAAATATTGGTTCTGCAACTTATAATTTAAAAGTCTACAACAGAAGTAATCATGACATCACCATTCCAAACATCACTTTAGCAAATGGAATCAACTCGAATTATAGATTGAATGTCGATGGGATCCCTGGTAAAGAATTTCAAAATATTGATATTCTTTCAAAAGACAGTATTTTTATTTTTGTTGAAACAACAGTTGATATCAATTCTATTCAAAGTCCTTTGTATACGGATAGAATTTTATTTGATACTGGATTAAATCAACAAGATGTTGATCTTGTAACCTTGGTTCAAGATGCTCATTTTATTTACCCTGGCAGAGATCCATTTACAATGAAAATTGATTCATTAACATTGGATGGACAACCAACAACCATCAAAGGTCGATTCTTAAGAGACACTGAGCTTACTTTTTCAAATTCCAAACCAATTGTTATCTATGGATATGCAGCTGTTTCAGAGAATGATATCCTAACAATCGATTCAGGTACCAAAGTTTATTTTCATGACAATTCTGGTTTGATTATTGACAACGGAGCAAGTTTAAAAGTCAATGGCACACTCAACGAAAAAGTTGTTTTTGAAGGTGATCGATTGGAAAATTCATTCAGCACAAATCCTGGTCAATGGGGTGCTATTTGGCTAAGAGCAGGAAGTGAAGAAAATGAAATAAATCATGCTCAAATAAAGAACGGAATCATCGGAATTCTTGTCGATTCCATAACCTCAGCCACAACACCAACACTTACAATAAAAAATACAGAAATATTCAACCATTCAAATTTTGGTATTCTGGCCAGAGAAACCAGTGTTTATGGAGAAAATATTGTTGTTGGGAATGCTGGAGAAGCATCTCTTGCTTGTACAGTTGGTGGTTCATATAATTTTATACATAGTACTTTTGCTAATTTTTGGAATAATGGCATTCGCTCTTTACCAGCTGTTTTAGTAAACAATTTCTATACGTATAGAAATACCAGTGGTCAAGAAATTGTTGAAACTAGAGATCTAATGGCAGCCAATTTTATCAATTGTATTATTGATGGAAATAATAATATCGAATTTCTTCCGGACAGAGTTGATGGGGGTATTTTCAATTTTAGTGTGAGCAATTCAATGATTAAATTCAACGATGTAAACAATACGCTCTCTGAAGTTCCTGAGGTAGATTTTGACAATACGTCTAATTATCAAAACATCCTTCTTAACGGGGTTACACATTTTAGAAATACGTCACTCAATGATTTTATTATTGGTCAAGATAGTGAGGCCATCAACCTAGGGAGTTTGTCTGGAGCTAACCTTGTTCCAATGGATATTCTGGAGGTTGTAAGAACCTCAAATCCAGACGCAGGCGCTTATCAACATATTGAATTCTAAGTCAAAAAAAATACCTAGATTGGCTTTGAAAATTCGCAAAGAGTTTTGATTGTTAAAATCATGATTATCTTTGAAGTGTGTGGTGGAGAAACAATATACAAGTATGATGAAAAAAGTAATAATTACAGGAACTAGTAGAGGAATTGGCTTTGAATTGGCACAAATTTTTGCAAAGCACGATTTTGAAGTACTAGCACTTTCAAGAAATAACATCCCCTTGAAAGAACTTCAAATAAAAAATATTACGTCCATTTCTGTTGATCTTCGCAAAAATAAAGATCTTGATAAGGTTGGAGATTATATTGATGAAAATTGGAAAGAAGTCGATATTCTGATTCATAACGCTGGATTTTTAATCAATAAATCATTTGAACAACTTACAAAAGAAGATTTTTTAAAAGTATATGATGTCAACGTATTTGGAGTAGCCGAACTGACCAGAATATGCATCCCCTTTTTAAAAAAAGGAAGCCATGTGGTCACCATCAGTAGTATGGGAGGCATTCAGGGTAGCTTAAAATTCCCTGGTCTAGCAGCATACAGCTCTGCCAAAGGAGCTGTCATCACACTTTCTGAATTACTAGCAGAAGAATATAAAGAACAAAAAATTGCTTTTAATGTGTTGGCTTTGGGAGCGGTTCAAACTGAAATGTTGGCAGAAGCTTTTCCAGACTACAAAGCTCCTCTAGAGGCTAATGAGATGGCAGATTATATCTATCATTTTGCTACGACGGGTCAAAATTTTTACAATGGGAAAATTTTACAAGTATCCAGTTCTACACCTTAATCTTAGAAATATTCATTTCCATCATCCCAGTGACCGCAAATCTTGATACATACATCCCTACAAACGCAATTGATTTGCTAAAAGAATTGACAGATCGTTATGATGTCAAATATAAAATTGTAAACCAACGTCATACAAAACACGGAGATTTTAGAAAACTTGCAAATGGAACATTTCAAATTTCTATCAATAACAATTTAAATCCATATCAATTTTTATTGACCCTAGTCCATGAAATTGCACATTATGTGACATTCAAAGAATACGGTAGAGTCCAACCTCATGGAAGTGAGTGGAAATCAACATTTCAGCGATTGATGCTGCCATTTTTACAACCTTCTATTTATCCAAATGAAATGTTAGCTCCACTAGCTCATTACTTAAAAAATCCAAAAGCTAGTACCGATAGTGACTTGAAATTATCTTTGGCCTTGAAGAAAAATACTGCAGAAAAAGGAAAGATTTTTATTTTCGAACTCCCCAATAATAGTATTTTTGTCTATAAGAACAAAATCTATAGAAAAGGGAATAAAAGGAATACAAGATTTGAATGTTTACAACTTGATACAAATCGAATATATCTTTTCAAACAACATGCTGAGGTGATTTATAATCAAGATGAAGCAACTTATTAGAAAGAAGAAATGAAAAATACAAATTTTTATGCCGTTATCATGGCGGGTGGTGTTGGATCAAGATTTTGGCCCATGAGTACTCAAGAATTTCCCAAACAGTTTCATGACATGCTTGGGAAAGGACAATCATTGATCCAAAGAACGTTTGACAGAATTAATGAGTTGGTTCCATCTAATAATATCTTGATAGCAACCAATGAAAACTATAAAGAACTAGTATTATCTCAGCTTCCGAAAGCCAACAAAAATCAGCTTTTGTTGGAGCCCATAATGAGAAATACTGCTCCATGTATTTTATATGCTGCTTTAAAAATATACGATCAAAATCCTGAGGCAGTAATGTTGGTTGCTCCCTCTGATCACTGGATTGATCATGAAAAAGAGTTTTCAAAAAATATAGAAACTTCATTTGAGGCTTGTTCAAGAAATGATATTTTAATGACCCTAGGGATTCAACCCGACAATCCAAATACCGGCTATGGATACATCCAATTTAAAAAATCTGAAAAAGCGATAAAAAAAGTAATCAATTTTACTGAAAAGCCAAATTTGGAAACTGCTGAAAAATTTCTAGAAAGTGGAGATTATTTATGGAATGCTGGTATTTTTATATGGTCTACAAAAAGTATCATCGATGCCTTTTCATCTTCACTTCCTGAAATGCTTTCATTATTTGATGTAAAAAATATTTATAATACGAAAGAAGAAAGTACATTTATTCAAAAACATTACAAAGATGCGGAGAACATTTCTATTGATTTTGGAATTATGGAAAAAGCATCAAATGTACATGTACTTCCAGTTGATTTTGGATGGAATGATTTGGGAACTTGGGGCTCTTTATACGAAAAATTAGAAAAGGACAAGAACGATAATGCCATCGTTGGGCCCGAAACCATTTTCCGTGATGCTCATGGGAATATGATTCGCACCCAAAAAGGTAAGAAAGTAGTTATTCAAGGACTTCAAGATTTTATCGTCGTCGAAAAAGAAGATGTGTTACTCATTTGCCCAAGAAAAGACCAACAAGACATCAAAAAAATAGTGTCAGATGTAAAAGATACTTTTGGGAATGATTATGTATAATCCATCCTATTGAATTCTTTTTACAAAGAGTGTATCTAACTGCATTTCTTGTTGTAACCAAGATTTTAATTCAATTTCTTTTATTGACAATAAACTATCGCTTAAAGAAGATTTCCATCGAATTGTTAGTGTAGGGATTGTGTCTACTTTAATAAAATCTTTGGAGGATAGTATATTTGCAAAACCAATTTCTGTAATTTCATTGTAGCGAATTTTAGCATCTTTAGAAATTCTACTAAAAGCAATGGCTTTTTGATTCCTTTTATAATCCTCTTGTTCTATTCGACCATTTAACGATGAAATGGTAACCTCTAAATCTTTTATTTTTTTGTGTAAACCATCAATGATATTTTTACTTTGCTGAAGTTCATCTCTCTTTTCATTGTAGGCGGAAGTAATCAAATCAAAACTTTTGGTATCACTTCCTTTGATATCAATCTGAATCTCTTTACAATCTGAATATCTTGGATCCGTTGATAACCTATTTTGCAATGAATTTTTTTCAGCTTCATTTATTTCATTAAAAAAGTTCAGCTTTAAAACATTCTTATCCTCGTCAAATTCCTGATCCATTAATTGATACAACCTATTTGACTTAATTTCATTTTTTACAAAGAGTGAAAGTTGATTGCTTACTTTATTTTCTTTGTACACTTTTACAAACGTGATAAAAGCAGGAATCATCACAACTAAGGCTAGTAAAGACGCTAATTGAGCAATTCTTTTTCTTTTGGCAGAATTGACATATCGAATCATTGAAAAATTCAAAAGCTTCAAAACTAAAAATGTTGCCAAAGCAATAAAAATCGTATTGATGATAAATAAATACATCGCTCCAAAAAAGTAACTCCAATTCCCTACTGCCAATCCATAACCTGCTGTACAAAGAGGAGGCATCAAAGCTGTTGCAATTGCAACTCCAAAAATTACAGACGCTACAGTTCCCTTTTTTGTTCTAGCTACCATCAAAGCTAATCCTCCGAAAAAAGCAATTAAAACATCACGAATGTCAGGACGAACTCTTCCTAACAATTCAGAATTATCTTCACTTAATGGAAAAATATAGAAAAATAAAAAAGCAGTCAATAAGCTCAATACAATCATTGTGACTAGATTAGAGATCGACTTGCGAAGCGTATCAATATCATTGATAGCTATAGACATCCCTATCCCCAATATAGGTCCCATTAGAGGGGAGATAAGCATCGCCCCAATTACTACAGCTGTAGAATTTGCGTTCAGTCCAATAGAGGCAACAAAGACTGCAAAAATTAAAATCCAAGCTGTAGCACCTTTGAATGGAATATCATCTTTTATCGCCTCAATAGTGGCTGTATGATCTGTATCATCTCTAAAATCCAATAACTCTATTAAGAATTTTTTAATGGTTTCTAAGAGTCCCTTTACATCTTTCTTAAAACTCTGTTTGGATTGTCTACCAAGTTCATTATTTCTTATGTTGTTTTCCATGAAAATAAATTAAAGAAGAAATATACGAAAAAGAAAAATTTCCTCACTTAAGAAGCATTCATAAGCATAAAAATCATAGAATACCAGAAAATTTAAAGCCAAGATTTTTAGTAAAAATAAAAAACTCCAAACTAAAAAATGTTTGGAGTTTTTATGAGGATGTGACCGGGCTGGGGCTCGAACCCAGGACCCTCTCCTTAAAAGGGAGATGCTCTACCAACTGAGCTACCAGGTCATAGCTATTTAGCGGCTGCAAATATAAAAGCAAAATATTAATTTTCAAACTAATTTTCTACTTTGTTTCATTTAAATATGTGAGTCTTACTTTTTTGAATAATTCGGAACTATAAACAAACTTAACAACAGCTTCATTATCAGTTTTGAAGATCTCCTTATTCGTTCCTTCCCATGCTTTTTTACCATCTTTCAGAAAAACGATTTTCTCACCAATTTGCATTACAGAATTCATATCGTGAGTGTTAATTACTGTAGTAATTTTATATTCATTTGTAATTTCTTGGATTAAATCATCAATTAAAATCGCAGTATTTGGATCTAAACCAGAGTTGGGTTCGTCACAAAATAAATATTTTGGATTCATTACGATGGCTCTAGCAATGGCAACTCTTTTTTGCATTCCTCCAGACAACTCAGCAGGGAATTTAAGATTTGAATTTTCTAAATTCACTCGCTTTAAAACAAAGTTGACTCGCTCTAACATTTCTTCCTCAGACTGATTTTTAAACATTTTTAATGGAAACATCACATTTTCCTCGACTGTTTGAGAATCAAACAAAGCACTTCCCTGAAAAACCATTCCTATTTCTTGTCTCCACTGCCTCTTTTCTAATGCTGTAAATTTAGTATTGATTCTACCATCAAATGAGATGGTTCCACTCTCGGGTGTGTGTAAACCGATTAAAGATTTTAAAAAAACAGTTTTACCAGAACCACTTTGTCCGATAATTAAACTTGTCTTACCAGGTTCAAAAAAAGTTGAAATTCCTTTTAAAACTTGGACATCATCAAATCCCTTGTATAAATTATCTACAACAATCATTATGTGAGTAACATTTGAGTTAAAAAATAATTGGTAATGACAATGAAAATAATTGTCCAAACCACTGCTTTAGTACTCGCTTTACCAACAGCGATAGATCCTCCTTTTACATAGTAACCATGAAAAGAGGGGACAGTTGCAATAAGGAAGGCAAACACAACGGTCTTGATCAGAGCATACGTAACTAAGAAGGGGTTAAAATCTAACTGAATCCCTTGCATATAATCAATCTCAGAAAACATGGTCGAGGTAAACCCTGCTACCCAGCCTCCTAAAATTCCTAAAAACATAGCTAGTATGATTAAAAAAGGATAAAATAAAATTGTTGATATAATCTTAGGAAGCACCAGATAATTAAGAGAATTAATCCCCATTACCTCAAGGGCGTCAATCTGTTCTGTTACCCTCATTGTTCCAATACTAGATGTGATATAGGAACCAACTTTACCTGCCAAAATAATGGAACAAAATGTAGGTGCAAATTCTAAAATTATGGATCTCTTGGTCGCAAAACCAATTAAATATTGAGGAATAAAAGGGTTTTCAATATTCAGTGCTGTTTGAAGTGCAATAACTCCTCCTATGAAAAAAGAAATAAAAATAACAATCCCCAAAGACTTGAGACCTAATTCATCAAACTCCTTGAAAAGTGCTTCTTTAAAAACCCTTAAGTTTTGAGGTTTTTTAAAAACCTGACCAAGCATTATAAAATACTTCCCAACATGTTTTAAATGATTCATTTTTTTTCTTTATGCTAAAGTATTAAAATATCATTAACCTAACGATATATTCATAAAGATCAGATAAAAAATAATTACTTTTGATAAGAGGATCAAAAAATCACAATCCATGAGAAAATACCTACTTACATTCATTTGTTTTTTTATTTTGATATGCGCTTGCAAAGATTCAAGATCAAAAAACAAAAAACCTTCTTTAGTGGTAGGTATTGTAGTAGATCAAATGAGATATGATTATTTGACTAAATATGCTCATAGGTATGGAAATGAGGGATTTAAAAAACTCATGAATGAAGGGTACTCACTGACCAATGCTCATTTTGATTATAGTGGAACCTATACTGCTGTGGGACATGCCTCTATCTATACAGGCACAACACCAAATTACCATGGGATTATAGGAAATGATTGGTATGACAAAAATTTGAAAAAATCCATCTACTGTGTTGATGATAATCGATATACGACTGTTGGAACTTCGAAAGAAATGATCGGGAAATCACCTAGTAGATTATTGACAACAACCATTACAGATCAGCTGCTTCTTGGACAAAATATGAAAGGAAAGTCAATTGGAATTGCTATCAAAGATCGAGCCTCCATATTACCAGCAGGTCATGCAGCAATGAGTGCTTATTGGTATGAGGGAGAAGATGAAAACAAATGGGTAACTAGTTCTTATTATATGGATCAACTTCCTACTTGGGTACAACTATTTAATTCAAAAAATAAAGCTGATGAATATTTATCAAAACCATGGAATCCTTTATACCCTATAGAGAGTTATACTCAAAGCTTACCGGATGACAACCCTTACGAGGCCACTTTCAAAGGAGAAACTTCTCCTACGTTTCCTCATGACTTACCCAATCTTAGATCAAAAAATGGAAATTATGATTTAATTAAAGAGACTCCTTTTGGCAATGATTTGACCTTGGATTTTGCAAAAACGACTATTAAGGAGGAAAAGTTAGGAAAAAACAATGCAACTGATTTTCTAACCATTAGCTTTTCCAGTACCGATTATGTGGGTCACCAATTTGGAACTGATGCGATTGAAACCGAAGATACTTACCTGAGATTGGATCAAAATTTATCTGAATTACTTCGATTCTTAGATACGGAGATTGGAGAAAAAAATTATCTTGTTTTTTTAACAGCAGATCATGGTGCTGTTCAAGTTCCATCTTATTTAGAATCCTTGAAAATTCCTGCCCCATATTTTAAATCCAAACTATTTGATGAGTTTTTGACGAAAATTTCGAAGACCAATTTTGGTGATGACGCTTTAGTAGAAGATGTTTCTAATTTTCAGATTTACTTAAACAAAGAAAGAATAAAAAATTTAAAATTAAATCATCAAGAAGTAGCAAACACATTTGCAGAGGAACTATTATCATTCGATGGAATCTACAAAACACTTACTGCGAAAACACTTCAAACAACTCAATTTACATCAGGAATTTTAGAAAAGGTTCAAAATATTTACAATCAAAAGCTCTCTGGAGATGTGTTTTTCATTCCAACCCCCGGCACAATTTCAAGAGAAAAAACAGGAACGACCCATGGTTCTTCCTACAGTTATGACACACATGTCCCTATTATTTTTTATGGAAGTGGAATAAAAAAAGGAATTTCACATAAAAAATACAACGTTAAAGACATTGCCCCTACACTCGCTACTCTATTAGAAGTAGAATTCCCTAATGGAAATTCAGGTATGGTAATTGATGACTTATTGGAATGATATGATTAAAAAATTCCTTTGTATTTATTGTTTTTTCTTGAACATTTATTGTTTTGGTCAATCAACAATTGAAGAAAAATTTGAACTTCCAGATGATGTAAAAGAAACTTCTGGCCTTCTTTTTTTTAACGAAAAAGTAATCACTCATAACGACAGCGGTGATGGTCCTTATCTCTATGAAATTGACACAATTCATGGAAACATTTCTAGAGTCATAACCATTACAAATGCTACTCATATAGATTGGGAGGACATCAGTCAGGATGATACATACATTTACATTGCTGATATTGGAAATAATGATGGAAATAGAGAGGATTTAAAGATCTATAAAGTTTTTAAATCTGATTACACGAGTTCAACAAATGTGACTGCCGAAATCATTAGCTTTTCATACGAGGATCAAACTGATTTTTCATCACAACCGAACCATACAAATTTTGATGCTGAAGCCATTGCTGTGTATCAAGATAGCCTCTTAATTTTTACAAAAAACTGGGTAGATAATAAAACCAATGCCTATGCGATTCCTAAAACCGTTGGAGATCATGTAGCAGCAAAAGTTAGCAGTTATGATGTTGAAGGACTGATTACTGGAGTTAGTTACAATCCTTATACTGATGCGTTTTTATTTTCTGGATACAATTCAATACTTCTTCCTTTTTTAATTTATGTAGATCAGAATAGACCTCCATCACTCGATGTATTTGGAGGCAGTGTAACCAAAATTAATTTAGTAGATCCTCTGTATCTTGAACAGGGAAGTCAAATAGAAGGAGTTGCATTTTTTGAACCTAATAAATATTATATTTCTAGAGAGTATTTCTCCAATTCAATAGCAGGCATTACAATCATATTTGAACAAAAGTTATACGAATTTTATAACGAGTTGGATTATCTCCTATCAACAAGTGATAACGAATTATCAAAATTGAGTATCCATATACCAAACCCCGTTGAAGAGGAACTAGAAATTTTTTCGAAAAATAATACTCATGAAATTCTATCGTTGAGTATTATTGATATCCATGGTAAAAAACTTCTTTCTGTTGAGAATCAAAATAAGTTAAATCTAGGAAGTTTTTCAAAAGGTTTGTACTTCCTAAAAATTCGTTTTAAGACAGGTGAATTTCTGATTAAAAAAATCATCAAAAAATAATGTAATTTAATATTTAGGTATTCAAACCTGATAGAATCACTAAACAGAGGTTTCTTTGGGAAGAAAAATCTCTGCCATCATACAGCGAGCACTTCCACCTCCACAAGCTTCAATGGTATCAAGAGAACTTGATATTATTTTACAGTGATTTTCAATTTGGGATTTTTGAGATTGGTTTAATGAATTTAAAGCAGATGCACTCATCACTAAAAATAATTCATCATTTGTACCTCTAACCTGTAACATATTTCCTGCAAAATTATGTACTTGATCTTCAGATATTTCAATGACTTTTTTACCATCCTCCTTTAAATTTTTTAAGACATTTTTTCGTTCTTTTTTATCATCTATGCAAGCTAAACAAATCACAGCAAATGTTTCTGCTATGCACATCATCACATTGGTATGATAGATCGCTTTTCTCTCTTGACCAACTGTTTGATTCGCAGTAAAAACGACAGGTGTATATTCAAAATCTTCACAAAATTCTATGAATAAATCCTCATTTGCTCTAGGTGATAAAGCACAGTACGCTTTTCTATTTTTACGATCTAAAACAATACTTCCGGTTCCTTCAAGAAAAAGATTATCTTTTTCTGCAGATGTATAATCCATACTATTTTTGATTAAAAAACCTCTATCCTCTATTTCAGACAATATGTCTTCTCTTCTTTCTAGTCTTCTATTTTCAGCATACATTGGATATAATCCTATGGTTCCATCCTCATGAAATGAAATCCAATTATTTGGGAAAATTGAATCAGGGGTATCCTGATTTTCATTGTCCGAAATTACCACAACTTGAACTCCATGAAATTTTAATTTTGCAACAAAATCATCAAATTCTTTTTGAGCATAAGAATTCACGGAATCCGTTGATAATTTTTCTAAAACCTTCTGATAATAGTTATTAACAGCTGTTTGCTCATTCATTCTAAAATGAATAGGGCGTATCATTAAAATATGGTTTGTAGTATGATTCATTTCAATCAAAATAATAACATAATAATGGTACAAATATCAACAATAAACGTGTACAAAAAAAAATAATTAATAAAATACTATCATTTCTTAAATTAAAGTTAAATAGTTGATTACTAGAATTTTAAATATTATTTAACAAATTTGATTTTAGTCCAGGCATGAATGTTGTTTAATTTTACTGAAAAATTATTAAACTAAAATATTCATGAAAAATTTCAAGAAATTATTACCTGTTCTTTTGTTAATTTTAATCGTATTCCAATCATGTGACAACAACGATGATAATACAATGGAACCATCTACTGTTGTTAATTTAGCAGTAGACTCAGCAGACTTAACAAGTCTGGTAAGTGCATTACAAAAAGCTGATTTAGTAAATACCCTCAACGGAGAAGGTCCATTTACAGTATTAGCACCTACAAACGATGCATTTGCTGCTTTCTTAAGTGCTAATAACTTTAACAGCCTCGACGATGTTCCTGTAAATGTACTGACCAAAGTTTTATTAAATCATGTAGTGAGTGGTTCTTTAACAGCCTCTGATTTAAGTACTGGATATGCAAATACTTTAGCAACCAGTGCAGCCTCTGGCTCTGCCATGTCATTGTATATTGACACTTCAAACGGTGTTAAATTTAATGGAGTATCATCGGTTAGTTCTGCGGATATCATTGCTGTTAACGGAGTGGTTCATAAAGTTGATGCAGTAATTGGTTTGCCCTCTGTAGTTACCTTTGCAACAGCAGATCCAAATTTTTCGACACTTGTTTCTGCACTAACTCGAGATGATTTGACAACTAATTTTGTTGGAATCTTATCAACAGATTCATCAACTTCTCCAGCTCCTTTTACAGTATTTGCTCCGATCAATGATGCTTTCAGTAAGTTATTGGCAGAATTAAATTTAACTGCCCTTTCTGAGATTGATGAGCCTACATTAGATTTAACACTTAAAACACATGTGGTTGGAGGTGCTAATGTATTGGATTCAGATTTGACTGACAATTTATCAATCACAACCTTAGGAAGTCCCCTAACGGCTAACATTACTGGAGGAGCCACTTTAACAGATGCTAGAAATAGAGTCAGTAATATCATTGCTACCAATGTACAAGCAGACAATGGTGTTATTCATGCAATTAACAATGTTGTTCTTCCCTAAAATTTAGGTATCCAAAAAAAAAGGTTCATCAATTTGATGAACCTTTTTTTTGATGATTGTTTTACTTTTGAATCAATCTCTAATCAATGGCAATGTTGAACAACGCAACAGCCCTTCTTGTTTCGCAATTTCACTATATGGTACTTCTTCCACTTTAAATCCGTTTTCTCGAAGCCATGAGTTTAGTCTAACAAAACTCTTTTCGGAGATGATAACCTCCTCAGAAATAGAAAAAACATTACTATTCATCTGATACATCTCTTCCTTAGAAATTTCAAACACATTTTCTTTTCCAAAAAAATTGACCAACCAATTGAACTCATCTTCAATAAGAAAACCATTTTTATGAAGTATTGCTTTATCTCTTCCAATGGGCTGAAAACAACAATCCAAATGCAATGCATTTTCTTTTGGCTGATCATTTGATTTCCTTAACTCAAACGATTTTATAATTTTATTTGGAAATAATTCTTGAATCGCAATCACTGAATTTTTATTTGTTCTAGCTGTAATGTATGAGGGATAATCCTCCCCCGAATAAGTTCCAATAAAAATATAATCATTCCAAGGCATCACATCTCCTCCTTCAACATGACACTCCTCAGGTAATGTGATCCTATTTTCTTTTTTAATTAATTGCAAAACATGGTCTATTGCCAAAATTTCTTGATCTCTATCTGGAAGAATATTGGCTCTGATAAATTTGTCTTCGATCACAAAACCAATGTCTCTAGAGAAAATTTGATTATAATTTTCAATAACGGTTGGTCTAAAAACTTGAACATTGTATTTTTCAAACACTTTGGCAACTGATTCCATTTCAGAAATCATGTCGTGTTCTTTTGGATAGGTCCCTGCAATGATGTGCTCTTTACTTTTAGGATCATAACAACTTGCTAATGTCGGTGTAGGACCATTATTGTTTGCGATCCCTAAGACAACAGCTCTTAATCGCGATGTTTCATTTTTGATGTGAAGTTGCAACATTGGAGTAACTATGAATAAACAGTTCTAAACATACGAAAACAAAAAAAAAATTGATCATCATACAGCAGATATATTTAGAAATCAAGAATTGTAAATAATAGGTCACCCGAATACTTAAGGGGAAATTATATCAAAATCTATCTTTGAGATAGGTTCTTAAATTTTCTGTATGTTTTACCCACATAAATTTGACGAGGTCGGCCAATTGGTTCTTTCCCCAATCTCATTTCTCTCCATTGTGCAATCCAACCTGGTAATCTTCCTAGAGCAAACATGACTGTAAACATTTCTACTGGGATTCCCATAGCTCTGTAGATAATCCCTGAATAAAAGTCAACATTTGGATATAGTTTTCTTTCAACAAAATAAGGATCGTTAAGAGCTTCCTTTTCCAAGGCTTTGGCAATATCTAATATTGGATCACTGACTCCCAAATCGTTTAAAACCTGATCTGCAGCTACTTTAATAATTTTAGCTCTAGGATCAAAGTTTTTATAAACTCTGTGACCAAATCCCATTAAACGGAAAGAATCATTTTTATCCTTAGCCTTTGCCATGTATTTTTTAGTATCACCACCATCTTCACGAATGGCTTCCAGCATTTCCAATACTGCTTGATTTGCACCTCCATGAAGTGGCCCCCAAAGAGCTGAAATACCAGATGATAATGATGCAAAGAGACCTGCATGAGAAGACCCTACAATTCTAACTGTCGATGTTGAACAATTTTGTTCGTGATCTGCATGTAAAATCAACAATTTGTCTAAAGCATCCTTTACAATTGGATTGATTGTATATTCTTCATTAGGTTTAGCAAACATCATGGTCATCACATTCTCTAAATATCCAAGAGATTTCGAACCATAATTTAGAGGTAATCCTTGAACTTTGCGCATTACCCAAGCTACCAAAACAGGTAGTTTCCCCATGATTTTTACAATCGCCTTGTACATTTCATCCTCTGATTCAACATTTACAGATGATGGATTAAATGAAGTAAGGGCACTCGTTAGAGAGGACAAAATTCCCATTGGGTGAGCTGTCTTTGGAAATGCATCGATTATTTTTCTTACATCGTCATCTACAATAGAATTGTCTTTGATGTCTTCATGAAATTGAGTCAATTGCTCTTTTGTGGGTAATTCCCCAAAAATTAATAAATAAGCAACTTCTAAAAATTGAGCTTTTTCTGCCAATTCTTCAATAGCATATCCTCTATATCTTAAAATTCCTTTTTCTCCATCTAAAAATGTTATAGCACTTTGACAAGCTCCAGTATTTTTATATCCAGGATCTATGGTGATAATTCCTTTTGAAGAAACTCTTAATGATTTGATATCGATAGCAACTTCATTTTCTACCCCCTTTATCATTGGTAATTCATATGTATTTTCACCTATTTGCAATTTCGCTATATCTGTCATATTCTGTATCCTATTTTTTTTTATGAAGTAATGCAAAGATAGCTATTTTAAAGCTTTTTTAAAAAAAGCTAAGGCAGTTTTTGGATATGAAAAAATAAATCTCAAAAATTATGAAATATAAAAAAACCTCATACGAATAAAGTATGAGGTTTTTGTTTTTCAAACTATCTTTTCAGTTAAATGTTAAAGGCTTTCTCTTGAGGAAAATAAGAAATCTCCCCAAGCTCTTCTTCGATTCTTAAAAGTTGGTTATATTTTGCCATACGGTCTGATCGTGAAGCCGAACCTGTCTTTATTTGTCCACAAGTTAAGGCAACTGATAAATCAGCGATTGTTGTATCTTCAGTTTCTCCCGAACGATGGCTCATCACTGAGGTGTACCCTGCATCTTTTGCCATATTAACAGCAGCAATGGTTTCAGTAAGAGTTCCTATTTGATTTACTTTGATTAGAATAGAATTTGCAATTCCATTTTCAATCCCACGAGATAGACGATTTACATTTGTTACAAATAAATCATCCCCAACAAGTTGTACTTTGTCTCCAATTTTTTGTGTTAAGTAATTCCATCCCTCCCAATCATTTTCATCCATTCCGTCTTCAATTGAAATGATTGGATATTTAGCGGCTAGTTCAGCTAAATAGTCTGCTTGTTCTTGACTTGACCGTACCTTTCCTTTTTCCCCTTCAAATTTTGTGTAATCATACTGACCGTCTACATAAAACTCAGCAGCAGCACAATCCAGTGCAATCATGATCTCATCTCCTAATTTATAACCTGCATTTTTTACGGATAAAGAGATGGTATCCAGTGCGTCTTCTGTTCCTTCTAGTGTTGGAGCAAAACCTCCCTCATCTCCAACGGCTGTTGATAAATTTCTTTGATGAAGTACTTTCTTCAAATTGTGAAAAATTTCTGACCCCATTTGCATTGCCTGAGCAAAACTTGTCGCCTTTACTGGCATGATCATAAACTCCTGAAATGCTATTGGTGAATCTGAATGTGACCCTCCATTGATAATATTCATCATTGGAACAGGTAATGTATTTGCAGCAGCTCCACCGATGTATTTGTATAAAGGAATTCCTAATTCATTTGCAGCAGCTTTTGAAACAGCTAAGGAAACTCCTAAAATGGCATTAGCTCCTAATTTTGATTTATTTGGAGTCCCATCTAAGTCAATCATCTTTTGATCAATTTGACTTTGTTCAAAAACAGAATGACCTTTTAAGTGTTCGGCAATTAGCGTATTTACATTTTCTACCGCAGTCAAAACACCTTTCCCTAAATAAGCATTTTTCCCATCTCTAAGTTCCACTGCTTCGTGTTCACCTGTAGATGCTCCTGATGGAACTGCTGCTCTTCCAAAAGCACCACTTTCTGTTGTTACATCAACCTCAACAGTAGGGTTACCTCGAGAATCGAAAATTTGTCTTGCATGAATGTTTACAATCGTACTCATAATATCAGTTTAGCGTTGAATTCTTTAATCGCAAAAATACACAATATGGACTGGTTTTGGTCATCTAGGAATTATTTTATTACGAAAACGATTTCATCTAAAAAGCCATCTGTTAAAACAAAAAAACCCACTCCTAAGAGTGGGAAAAATTGCTATGAAAAAGAAAGTGATGTTATACATCACCGTTGTAAAAATAATACATATTATTTACCTGACAAACATATATTCGCAAAAATTAAATATTTTTTTTATTAATATGATAATAAAAATGTTAAGCTATTTAAATCTTATAAAATGTAGATCTGATAAATTGAATTATTTTTTAATATTATTGATGAATTGATCAAAAAGATATTCTGAATCATGGGGTCCAGGACTTGCTTCTGGATGATACTGAACAGAAAAACAGTTGTTATTTTTCAGGCGAATCCCTGCAACCGTCTGATCATTCAAATGAAGATGTGTAATTTCAACATTGGAATGAGATTCTGCCTCTTCTCTATTAATAGCAAATCCATGATTTTGAGAGGTAATTTCACCTTTTCCAGTTTGTAAATTCTTCACTGGATGATTAATTCCTCTATGACCGTTATGCATTTTATAAGTTGAAATTCCATTTGCCAAGGCGATGATCTGATGTCCTAAACAGATTCCAAACAAAGGATAATCTCTTTTAATAATCTCTTTAACAAGTTCTTGTGCTTCTTTTAATGGTTCTGGATCTCCAGGTCCATTAGAAATAAAATATGCATCCGGGTTCCAAGAACTTAAATCCTCAAAGGTTGCATTGTATGGGTATACTTTGACATAAGCTCCTCTTTTAACAAAATTTCTTAAAATATTTTTCTTGATCCCAATATCAAGAGCAGCAATTTTGATTGAAGCATTTTCGTCTCCGACAAAATAGGGTTCTTTAGTAGAAACTTTGGAAGCTAGCTCCAAACCTTCCATACTAGGAACGTTTGCTAATTGTTTTTTAAGTTCATATATTTTATCAATTTCAGTCGATATGATTGCATTCATGGCACCATGATCTCTGATATATGAAACCAATGCTCTTGTGTCTAAGTCTGAAATGGCAACTAAGTTATGTTTTACAAACCAATCTTTTAAATTTCCATCAGAGTCTACTCTTGAATGCTCAAAACTAAAGTTTCTAACAATCAATCCGGAAATTTTAATCCCATCTGATTCTACTTCTTCATTGTTAATTCCATAGTTCCCAATGTGAGCGTTGGTGGTCACCATGATTTGACCATAATATGAAGGATCCGTGAAAATCTCTTGATATCCAGTCATTCCTGTATTAAAACATATTTCACCAGTTGAAGTTCCATCAATTCCAACAGATTTCCCATAAAATATGGTTCCATCTGCTAACAAAACGATTGCTTTTTTTCTTTGTTGATATTTCATTATTTAATTCTAATGATATTATTTTTAAACTTAGTTCGAACAAAAATAAGGATTAATGAAATATAATCATTCTTTGAGTTATTATAATTTATTGACAAAAAAAATAGGTAACTTTTTAGGTTACCTATTTTCATATTACAAGAGTTTTTTTAGTAAGATGATCAACATTAAATCTATTATATATTTGATAACGCTTCTTTTAAATCATCAAGACTTTTAAAAGAAAGTCTGTTAGCAGCATAATATTTCATGAGTTTACTTTTTTCATTCTCATCTCTAGGGATTAAGTTTAAAATATCTTTTTTCTTCAATCTAAACTCAACCACTGTTTCTCCTTTTAAAACATAAAAAGTTTCTCTATGCATTAATTTATCTGTTTTTCTTCCAATCATTGGGTTCACAGAACCTTCCACAAGCTTGACACTATGAAAGTTTAATACAGACATATCCTCAGATTCATAAATCACTTCAAAAATACGTTCCCCTATCTGAGTAGGGATTTTTTTAAAGGTTTTATTTTGGATGTTGATATTATCTATTTTAGTCATATCAAAAACAAACACAGAATCTTTAGATAATTTAGTCACAAGTCTATTGGTTCTTAAATTGAAATTAACATTGTTTAATGTATATGACTTGTTATCTTTTGAAATTACAGTAACAGGATAATTTTTCCAACTTTCAAATAAATAGATAGAACCATCAACAATCTTTGGAGGATTGATGAATCTCATAACGACTCCTACCCTATTAGTTCGATCCCCATTACCTCCCGCAATCGAATTAAGAGTATTTGCATTATTATCACTTACACTTGTAGCCGTAGAGCCTTGAGAAAAAATGACTGATGATGAAAATAAGAATAAGAGAAATGTAATTTGTATTTTTTTCATTTTTTTTATTTTTTATTGAACAAATACTAGCTTTTATATAAGATAATAAATGAACGTATAAGTTGCGTTAAAAATATATAAAAAAAGAGTTAGTAAAAAATAACTAACCCTTTTTAACATTTATTTAAATCTACGTTTTTATTCTTCTGATTTTTCTTCAGAAGTTGTTTCCGTAGCTTGTGTTGAAGCAGTTTCTACATCAGCACTTTTCTTTCTTCTTCCTCTACGGGTTGCTTTTTTTGCTTTCTTCCCTTTAGGGTTATATAACTCGTTGTAATCAACTAACTCAATCATTGCCATTGGAGCGTTATCTCCTTGACGATTCCCTAGTTTAATTATACGAACATACCCACCTGGTCTGTCACCTACTTTTACAGAAACTTCCTTAAATAATTCTGAAACTGCATATTTATTTCTAAGGTAACTAAATACAACTCTTCTGTTGTGAGTCGTATCTGCCTTTGATTTTGTAATTAGAGGCTCAACAAATACCCTAAGTGCTTTGGCTTTAGCAACAGTCGTATTGATACGTTTGTGTTCAATTAAAGAACATGCCATATTTGCCAACATCGCTTTTCTGTGGGCAGTTTGTCTACCTAAATGATTAAATTTCTTACCGTGTCTCATGACGTTTTTTTTATGCTTTCATCTTGCTCAACTCATTTTGAGGAGCAAAATATGAAAGGTTAATCTCTATCTAATTTATATTTTACTAAATCCATTCCGAAACTCAATCCTTTCACATTCACTAATTCCTCTAGTTCAGTCAGGGATTTTTTACCAAAGTTTCTAAATTTCATTAAATCACTTTTATTGAAGGAAACTAAATCTCCAAGGGTATCAACTTCAGCAGCTTTAAGACAGTTTAGTGCTCTTACTGAAAGATCCATGTCGATTAATCTCGTTTTTAATAATTGACGCATGTGCAAAGATTCTTCATCATAAGTCTCTGTTTGAGCAATTTCGTCAGCTTCTAAAGTAATTCTCTCATCAGAAAATAACATGAAGTGATGAATTAAAATTTTTGCAGCTTCTGTTAAAGCGTCTTTAGGATTGATAGAACCATCAGTTTCTATATCAAAAATTAGTTTTTCGTAATCTGTTTTTTGTTCAACACGAAAATTTTCGATGGCATACTTCACGTTCTTAATCGGAGTGTAGATAGAATCTGTAAAAATTGTACCAACAGCTACCCCTGCTTTTTTGTTTTCTTCTGCAGGCACGAATCCTCTACCTTTCTCGATGGTAAGCTCCATGTTTAACTTTACTGATTTGTCCATATGACAAATAACTAAGTCTGGGTTTAGAACTTGAAATCCTGATATAAATTTCTGTAAATCACCAGCCGTTAACTGATCTTGAGAAGATACAGCTATGGATACTGTTTCTCTATCCGAATCTTCAATTTGTTTCTTGAAACGAATTTGTTTCAGATTTAGAATAATCTCAGTAACGTCTTCAACAATCCCTTTTATTGTTGAGAATTCATGTTCAACTCCATCAATTCTTAAAGAAGTAATTGCAAATCCTTCTAAAGAGGATAACAAAACTCTTCTTAAAGCATTTCCTACAGTTAAACCAAAACCTTGCTCTAAAGGTCTGAATTCAAATCTTCCAGAAAAATCTGTAGATTCGATCATGATTACCTTATCGGGCTTTTGAAAATTTAAAATTGCCATAATACGTTTGTATAGATTATTTAGAGTACAACTCTACGATTAATTGTTCTTTGATGTTTTCAGGAATTTGAAGTCTCTCTGGAGACTTAACAAAAGTTCCCTCTTTTTTATCTGCATTCCAGCTTAACCATTCGTAAACATTACTACTTGAAGCTAATGCATTTTCAATTGCTTGTAAAGATTTTGATTTCTCTCTTACAGCAACAACATCTCCTTCTTTTAAAGAATAAGATGGAATATTTACGATATCACCATTGACAGTGATATGTCTATGTGAAACTAATTGACGTGCACCTCTTCTTGAGTTAGCAATACCTAAACGGTATACAACATTGTCTAAACGAGATTCACATAACTGGAGCAATACCTCACCTGTAATTCCTTTGGAGGAAGATGCTTTCTTAAACAAGTTGCTAAACTGACGCTCTAAGATACCATAAGTATACTTCGCTTTTTGCTTTTCCATCAGCTGTACAGCATATTCAGATTTTTTTCCTCTCCTTTTAGCGTTACCGTGTTGACCTGGTGGGTAATTTCTTTTTTCAAAGTTTTTATCAACTCCGAATATAGCTTCTCCAAACTTACGAGCTATTTTAGTTTTTGGTCCTGTATATCTTGCCATTTCTTTTTTTGTTAAAATAGGGATTATGAATTAAGGCTAACTCCTTCGATAATCTGATTCCTATCAATTAAAATTAAATTATACACGTCTTCTTTTTGGTGGACGACAACCATTGTGAGGTGTTGGAGTAACATCAATTATTTCAGTTACTTCAATTCCTGAATTATGGATAGATCTGATAGCAGATTCTCTTCCATTTCCAGGTCCCTTCACATAAACTTTTACTTTTCGAAGTCCAGCTTCATGAGCAACTCTTGCACAATCCTCAGCAGCTAACTGAGCTGCATATGGTGTGTTTTTTTTAGAGCCTCTAAATCCCATTTTACCAGCCGAAGACCAAGAGATCACATCTCCTTTCTTGTTGGTTAATGAAATGATAATGTTATTGAAAGATGCTGTCACATGAGCTTCTCCAATAGCCTCAATAATTACTTTACGTTTTTTTGAACTTGTTTTTGCCATAATAATTTTGATCTTTAGCTATGGTTCCTAGTAAATTATGTATCAAACACGCCACACTAGGTTACATCACTATTTGTAACTTATTTTTTCTTATTCGCTACTGTTTTTCTCTTACCTTTTCGTGTTCTGGAGTTATTTTTTGTTCTCTGACCTCTTAAAGGAAGACCTACTCTATGACGAATACCTCTTTGACATCCAATATCCATTAAACGTTTGATACTCAATTGCACTTCAGAACGTAATTCACCTTCTATTGTGTAGGTTCCTACTTGTCCTCTAATTGCAGCAATTTGATCATCTGTCCAATCTGAAACCTTGATGCTCTCGTCTACTTTTGCGTTTGCTAAAACTTCTTTAGCTCTACTTTTTCCAATACCAAAGATGTAAGTCAAAGCAATAACACCTCTTTTGTTTTTTGGAATATCTATACCTGCTATTCTTGCCATTACCCTTGTCTTTGTTTAAATCTAGGATTTTGTTTATTAATTACATATAATTTGCCTTTTCTGCGTACTATTTTGCAGTCGGCACTTCTTTTCTTTATTGATGCTCTAACTTTCATTAGTTCTATTTTTTAATATCTGTAAGTAATTCTAGCCTTTGATAAATCATAAGGACTCATTTCTAATTTCACTTTATCTCCAGGTAATAATTTTATGTAATGCATTCTCATTTTACCTGAGATGTGAGCTGTTACAATATGACCATTTTCTAACTCCACTCGAAACATCGCATTTGATAATGCTTCTGTGATTGTTCCGTCTTGTTGAATTGCTGGTTGTTTTGCCATAGCTTACTTTGATGATTTTCTGTTACTATTTCCTGTTTTCATTAAACCATCATAATGACGATTTAGTAAATAGGAGTTGATTTGTTGAATCGTATCAATTGCAACACCTACCATAATGATCAAAGACGTACCTCCGTAAAACAAGGCCCAATTTGGTTGAACTTTAAATTGAGCAATGATGGCTGGTAGCACTGATAACCCAGCTAGAAATAATGACCCTGGAAAGGTAATTCTAGACAATACTGTGTCCAATCTTTCAGCTGTATCTTTTCCTGGTCTAATTCCAGGGATAAAACCTCCACTTTTTTTCAAATCTTCTGCCATTTTATTCGTTGGAATGGTAATGGCTGTATAGAAGAAACTAAAAATAACGATTAAAATTGCAAATATCACGTTGTACCAAAAACCAAATGGGTCTTGCAAATCTTGTAATGCTGGAAATTTACTTGCCAGTGCCATAGGTAAAAACATAATCGCTTGTGCAAAAATGATCGGCATCACTCCAGCAGCATTTAACTTAAGTGGTATATAATCTCTTGATCCGGCAATACTTTGCATATTACCTGATACGGTTCTCCTTGCATATTGAACTGGTATTTTTCTAACAGCAGTTACTAAATAAACACTTAATAAAATAACAACAAACCAAGTAATGATCTCAATTAAAATCATCATGACACCTCCAGCACCAGCATTCGTTGTTTTGGCAACATACTCTTGTAAAAAAGCACCAGGAAAGTTTGCAATAATACCAACAGTAATTAAAAGTGAGATTCCATTACCAACACCTTTGTCTGTAATTCGCTCTCCTAACCACATGGCAAAAATAGTTCCAGTGGTTAGCAAAATCATGGATGAAATCCAAAATGTAGCCCCTGTTACTAAAAATGCTTCTGGGGGTAACCCAAATGTATTCTGTATAGCAGCAATATAAGTAGGTCCCTGAACCATGGTAATTAAGATGGTTAACCATCTTGTTATTTGTGTGATTTTCTTTCGACCACTCTCACCATCTTTTTGAAGTTTTTGCAAATAAGGAACTGCAATTCCCATCAATTGTACAACAATCGATGCAGAGATGTATGGCATAATTCCCAAGGCCATGATCGAAGCTCTAGAAAATGCTCCTCCTGTAAATGCATTCAACAATCCTAAAAGACCCTCTTGAGTACTTGCTTTCAAAGCTGATAGTTGCAATGGATCAATTCCAGGTAATGGAACACCAGCCATAAAACGATATACAGCAATTAAACCAAGAGTAAGAAGAATTTTATTTTTTAATTCTTCAATTTTCCAGATGTCATTTAATATTTTTATAAAATTCTTCATTGATAGATTTTTATAAAGCGTTTGCCTCGCCACCTGCGGCCTCTATAGCTGCCTTAGCAGTGGCTGTAAATTTATGCACAGTTACTTTCAGGGAAGCTTTTAATTCTCCACGTCCTAATATTTTGACCAAGTCATTTTTACCAACAACTCCGTTCTCAACTAAAATTTCGGTAGTAACTGTATCTTTTATTTTTTTTGAATCAACTAACTCTTGAAGCTTGTCAAGATTTACGCCAGCATATTCTTTACGATTGATATTTTTGAAACCAAACTTAGGAACACGTCTTTGAAGAGGCATTTGACCTCCCTCAAATCCAATTTTCCTAGAATATCCTGAACGAGATTTAGCTCCTTTATGACCTCTAGTAGAAGTACCTCCTTTACCTGAGCCTTCTCCTCTTGCGATTCTTTTACTTCTTTTAACAGATCCTTCTGCTGGTTTTAAGTTGTGTAAACTCATCATATTATTTATTAAATTTCCTGAATGGAAACTAAGTGTTTAACTTTATTTAACATCCCAATAACTGAAGGAGTTGCCTCATGTTCTACAGTTTGGTTGATTTTACGTAAACCTAAAGCCTCTAATGTTCTTTTCTGATTTTTAAGGCGTCCGATTTGACTTTTAACTTGTGTTACTTTAATTTTTGCCATCGTCTTAGATTTAACCATTAAATACTTTCTCTAAAGAAACTCCTCTTTGTTTAGCAACTTCTGCTGCACTACGTAATTGTAATAAAGCATCAAAAGAGGCTTTAACTACATTATGAGGATTTGAAGATCCTTGAGACTTTGATAAAACGTCATGAATCCCAACGGCCTCTAATACAGCACGAACTGCTCCCCCTGCAATAACTCCGGTACCATTGGATGCTGGTTTGATAAATACTTTCGCTCCACCAAATTTTCCTTTTTGTTCGTGTGGTAATGTTCCGTTTAAAATTGGAATTTTAACCAAATTTTTCTTAGCGTCTTCGATGGCTTTAGCAATGGCAGAGGAAACATCCTTGGATTTTCCAAGACCATGACCTACAACTCCATTTCCATCACCAACAACTACAATCGCTGAGAAACCAAAAGCTCTACCTCCTTTGGTAACTTTTGTAACACGTTGTACTCCTACAAGTCTATCAACAAGCTCTAATCCACTTGGTTTAACTCTTTCTACATTTTTATATTTATGATACATATTATAGACTTATTAAAATTTTAAACCTGCTTCTCTAGCAGCTTCTGCTAATACTTTTACTCTACCGTGATATAAATATCCATTTCTGTCAAAAGAAACAGTTTCAATACCAGCTTTAGTAGCTAATTCTGCAATAGATTTACCAACAGCTGCAGATGCTTCTTGTTTGGTACTTGCTTTGATATCTTTATCTCTTGATGAAACTGAAGCAATTGTAACTCCATTCACATCATTAATTAATTGAGCATAAATTTCTTTATTACTTCTAAATACTGTTAACCTTGGTTTGGTTGCAGTTCCAGAAATAATTTTTCTGATTCTATGCTTTATTCTATTTCTTCTTTGAAGCTTTGATAATGCCATAACTCTTATAAATTATGCAGATTTACCTGCTTTTCTTCTTAATACTTCACCAACAAACTTAACTCCTTTACCTTTATAGGGTTCAGGTTTTCTGAAACCACGTATTTTGGCAGCAACTTGACCTACCAATTGCTTGTCATAGGAAGTTAATTTTACGATTGGATTTTTTCCTTTTTCTGAGATGGTCTCAACTTTTACTTCTGGGGCTAATTCTAGAACAATGTTATGAGAATATCCCAATGCCAAATCTAGTTTTTGACCCTGATTAGAGGCTCTGTAACCTACACCAACCAATTCTAATTCTTTGGTCCATCCTTTACTAACACCCACAATCATATTATATAACAAAGCTCTACACAATCCATGTTGTGATTTGTGAGTTTTGCTTTCAGAAGCTCTTTCTAAAACAATTTGATCGTTCTCAATCTTTACAGTAATTCCTTCAGAAATTGTTTGAGACAATTCTCCAAGCTTCCCTTTTACCGTAATTAAATTATCATTTAAGTTTACATCTACACCTTGTGGAATGCTAACTGGACTTTTTCCTATTCTACTCATTTCTTAAGGTTTAATAAACGTAACATAAAACTTCTCCCCCAACATTCTCTTGGCGTGCTTTCTTATTAGTCATCACACCTTTCGAAGTTGAAACAATTGCAATTCCAAGTCCGTTTAAAACTCTTGGCATTTCTTTAGCGCCAACATACTTTCTTAGACCTGGTGTACTAATTCTTTGAATCTTTCTGATGACTGATTCTTTCGTTTCCTTGTCATATTTTAAGGCAATTTTAATGACTCCCTGAACAGAACTATCATTAAATTGATAACTTAAAACATACCCTTGATCAAACAAAATTTTCGTCATCTCCTTCTTCAAATTTGAAGCTGGAATTTCAACGACTCTGTGTCCTGCAGAAATTGCGTTTCTAACTCTCGTTAGATAATCTGCGATTGGATCTGTATACATATTTATCTATATTTTGATTAGGGTTTTCAATTACCTCTATTTTTCCTACAGATTGCTCTGTGATAATTGAACCTTTAATCAGTTATTATTCATTTTTTATAAAAAGTTGTTACCAGCTGGCTTTCTTAACACCTGGTATCAATCCTTTGTTTGCCATTTCACGGAAAGTCACACGAGAAATTCCAAATTGACGCATGTAACCTTTTGGTCTTCCAGTCAAAGAACATCTGTTATGCATTCTGATTGGTGATGCGTTTTTTGGTAACTTTTGTAATGCTTCATAGTCTCCAGCTTCTTTTAAAGCTTTTCTCTTTTCAGCATACTTAGCAACGATTTTTGCTCTTTTAATCTCGCGAGCTTTCATTGATTCTTTAGCCATTTCTTAATTTTTTTTGAATGGTAAACCTAATTCTCCTAACAACGATTTTGCTTCCTTATCTGTAGAAGCAGATGTTACGAAGGCAATATCCATTCCGTTGATTTTTTTTACTTGATCAATATTGATTTCTGGATAGATGATTTGTTCTGTAATTCCTAAATTGTAATTACCTCTTCCGTCAAATCCATTTGCTTTAATTCCATTAAAATCTCTTACCCTTGGCAAAGAAGCCGTAACTAAGCGATCTAAAAATTCATACATTTTATCTCCTCGTAACGTAACTTTTGCCCCAATTGGCATTCCTTTACGAAGCTTAAATGATGATACATCTTTTTTGGAAATTGTAGGAATAGCCTTTTGACCAGTGATGGTTGCCAATTCTTCCAAAGCATAATCAATTAACTTCTTGTCTGCAATAGCAGCTCCCACACCTTTGCTTACTACAATTTTTTCTAATTTAGGAACTTGCATTAAATTGCTGTAACTAAATTCTTCCATAAGAGTTTTAATGACTCTTTCTTTATATTCTGCTTTTAACCTTGGTACGTAACTCATGATTATATCGCTTTATTTGATTTTTTAGAAAATCTGATTTTTTTACCTTCTTCAAACCTATATCCTACTCTAACTGCTTGACCGTCTTCTACTAAAGCTAGGTTTGAGATGTGGATTGAAGCCTCTTTCTTAACTATACCCCCCTGTGGGTTTTGAGCATTCGGCTTGGTGTGTTTAGAAACTAAATTTACGCCTTCAACGATTGCTCTGTTTTGATCCTTAATAATCTGTAATACCTTTCCAGTATTGTCAGTACCTTGTCTGTATTCTCCTGCGATTACTTTAACAGTATCTCCAACTTTTATTTTAAACTTTGTCATCCTCTAACTTTTTTAAAGCACTTCAGGTGCCAATGATACTATCTTCATAAATTGTTTTTCACGAAGTTCACGTGCAACAGGACCAAAAACTCTTGTTCCTCTCATTTCCTCAGTCGGGTTTAAAAGAACACATGCATTATCATCAAATCTGATGTATGAACCATCTTTACGACGAACTTCTTTCTTAGTACGAACTACTACAGCTTTTGATACTTGACCTTTTTTAATCGTTCCATTTGGAGTTGCAGCTTTTACAGTAACAACAATTTTATCTCCAACTCGTGCATAACGTTTCTTGGTTCCACCAAGAACTCTAATCACAAGAACTTCTTTAGCTCCTGTATTATCTGCAACTTTTAATCTTGATTCTGTCTGTAACATAATTATTTAGCTCTTTCTAGAATTTCTACTAATCTCCATCGTTTGGACTTACTCATAGGACGTGTTTCCATGATCCTAACAGTATCTCCTTCGTTGCAATCGTTTTGTTCGTCATGTGCAACATACTTTTTTGTTTTCAATACGAACTTTCCGTACATGGGGTGTTTTACTCTTTTTACTTCTGAAACAACAATGGACTTTTCCATTTTGTTACTAGAAACAACACCTATTCTTTCTTTTCTAAGATTTCTATTTTCCATCTTTAAAGCTGACTTAGAATTATTGATTATCTCTTTTGGTTAATTCTGTTGCAAGTTTTGCTACAGTTCTTCTTAAGGTTCTTAACTGCATTGGATTTTCTAATGGAGTTATGGCATGTGCCATCTTAAGATCAATATACTTTTTTTGCAACGCTCCAAACTTTTCTTTGATATCAGCAACTGATAATTCTTTAATTTCTGATTGTTTCATTTTCTATAGAATTAAGCGTTAAAATCAAAATCTCTTGCGATTACAAACTTCGTTCTTACTGGAAGTTTTTGCGCAGCTAAACGCAAGGCTTCTTTAGCTACATCCATGGGTACTCCTCCAACTTCAAACAAGATTCTACCAGGTTTGATAACGGCAACAAAATGATCTGGAGCTCCTTTACCTTTTCCCATACGAACCTCTAAAGGTTTCTTAGTAATCGGTTTATCTGGAAATATTTTGATCCACAATTGACCTTCTCTTTTCATATAACGAGTTGCTGCAATACGAGCTGCCTCAATTTGACGAGAAGTTAATAGGTTCTGATCGATCGATTTAATTCCAAACATTCCATTTGAAAGTTGGTTACCTCTACCGGAGATACCTTTCATATTTCCTTTGGCCTTCTGTACCTTACGATATTTTACTCTTTTTGGCTGTAACATTTTTAATTTCTAAATTTTAAAAATTATTTTCTTCTACGAGGTTGACGTTTTTGATTACCTCCACCTTTATTTGATCCTAATTTCTTAGACAAACCAACAAGTGGTGACAATTCTCTCTTCCCATAAACCTCACCTTTCATGATCCATACTTTAACACCGATTCTACCATATGTTGTATGTGCTTCAACAAGTGCATAGTCAATATCTGCTCTAAAAGTTGATAACGGAATTCTACCTTCTTTGTAGTGTTCTGAACGTGCCATCTCAGCACCGTTTAGACGACCAGATATCTGAATCTTAATTCCTTCTGCATTCATTCTTATAGAAGCAGCTATCGCCATTTTAATGGCTCTTTTGTATGATATTCTATTTTCAATTTGACGTGCAACACTAGCAGCCACAAGTTTAGCGTCTAATTCTGGACGTTTGATTTCGAAAATATTGATCTGAACTTCTTTTCCTGTAATTTTCTTAAGTTCTTCTTTAAGTTTGTCAACTTCCTGACCTCCTTTACCAATAATGATTCCTGGACGTGCAGTTGTTATTGTAACAGTGACTAACTTTAAAGTACGTTCAATAATTACTCTAGAAACACTAGCTTTAAACAATCTAGCATTAACGTACTTTCTTATTTTATCATCTTCAGCGATTTTTTCAACATAGTTTTTTCCACCATACCAGTTAGATTCCCATCCTCTGATTATTCCTAAACGATTTCCTATTGGATTAGTTTTTTGTCCCATTTCTACTAATGATTAATTACTGATATTTTTAACTCCTAACTCTAAGGTAACATGATTAGAACGTTTTCTAATTCTGTGAGCACGTCCTTGAGGAGCTGGTCTTAGTCTTTTTAACATTCCTGCGCTATCCACACATATTGATTTTACATACAACCCAGCGTCTTCAATATTGCCATCTTGGTTTTTCGCTTGCCAATTTGATATTGCAGATAATAATAATTTTTCTAAGTTGATTGAAGCCTCTTTTGGGCTGAATTTTAAGATTTGTAAAGCTTTTTCAACTTCAACACCTCTTATTTGATCTGCAACTAAACGCATTTTCCTTGGTGACGTAGGACAGTTTGTAAGCTTCGCAAAAGCTCTGCTTTTTCTTGACTCTTTTAACTGTTGTGCCATATTGTGTTTACGAACTCCCATTAGCTACTATTTTTTTCCTTTATTTTTTGCACCTGCATGCCCTCTAAAAGAACGTGTTGGTGAAAATTCTCCTAATTTATGTCCTACCATGTTCTCAGTAATGTATACTGGAACAAATTGACGTCCGTTGTGAACCGCAATCGTTTGTCCAACGAAATCTGGCGTAATCATACTTGCTCTTGACCAAGTTTTGATTACAGACTTATTTCCTGCTTCAACGTTAGCCATAACTTTTTTCTCTAGTTTATAGTGAACGTATGGTCCTTTTTTTAATGATCTTGACATAACTTATTATTTCTTTCTACGTTCTATAATGTATTTATTACTTGCTTTGGTCTTTGATCTTGTCTTGAATCCTTTCGCTGGAATTCCGTTTCTTGATCTTGGATGACCTCCTGATGATTTTCCTTCACCACCTCCCATTGGGTGATCAACAGGATTCATCACTACAGCTCTTGTTCTTGGTCTTCTACCTAACCATCTAGATCTACCTGCTTTACCAGATACCAATAACTGGTGATCTGAATTAGAAACAACCCCAATTGTAGCACAACAAGTCAATAAAATTAATCTTGTTTCACCAGAGGGAAGTTTTACGGTAGCATATTTACCTTCTCTTGCCATTAATTGAGCAAACGAACCTGCAGATCTAGCCATAACAGCTCCTTGACCTGGACGTAATTCGATGCATGAAATTGTTGTTCCAAGAGGAATTTCACTAAGAGGCATTGTGTTTCCAATTTCTGGAGCTACTCCAGAACCAGAAATGATGGTTTGACCAATTTTTAAACCATTTTGAGCGATCACATAGCGTTTTTCACCGTCAGTATAACTAACTAGAGCGATGAAAGCAGTACGGTTTGGATCATACTCAATTGTTTTTACTGTTGCAGGGATTCCATTCTTGTCTCTTTTGAAATCAATTATACGATACTTCTTTTTATGACCACCACCAATGTTACGTGTTGTCATTCTTCCCTGGTTGTTTCGACCTCCAGATCTTTTTTTCGGAGCTAATAAACTTTTCTCCGGCTTATCAGTTGTGATGGTGTCGAACCCATTTACAACTCTAAAACGCTGACCTGGTGTTATTGGTTTTAATTTTCTAACTGACATTTCGTCTATTCTTAAAGATTGTTATAAAAATCAATACTATCTCCTTCAGCTAACTGAACTATGGCTTTCTTGTAAGCACCTTTCATCCCTGTTACTAAACCCTTTTTAGTGAACTTGGTATTTCTTTGAACAGGATAGTTTAAGGTTCTTACACTAGTTATAGAAACTCCATATGCTAATTCTACAGCATTTTTGATTTCTATTTTGTTAGCATTCTTATTCACTACAAAAGCATAACGATTAAATAATTCGCTATCATTGGTAGCTTTTTCTGTAATAATAGGTTTAATTAAAACGTTCATCCTATTTACTTAAATTGTTTTTAATTTCTTCTAAAGAGCTCTCTGAAATCACTAATTTACCAGCATTTAAGATGCTGTAGGTGTTTAAACCTGAATTATTGACAACTTTTGAGCTTTTCAAATTACGAGATGATAAATAAACATTATCATTTGGCTGAGCAACCACAAACAAAGACTTTTTAGTATCCAATTCTAATGCTTTTAAAACATTCGTAAAGTTTTTTGTCTTTGGTGATTCAAAGTTAAAGTCTTCAATAATCACTAGATTTTTTTCTTTCGCTTGAATACTCAAAGCAGATTTTCTAGCTAAATGCTTTAAATTTTTATTCAGTTTAAAAGAATAACTTCTTGGTCTAGGACCGAAAATTCGACCTCCACCTCTAAAAACTGGTGATTTGATACTTCCTGCACGGGCTGTACCTGTTCCTTTTTGCTTTTTTATCTTTCTTGTACTTCCAGTAATCTCAGCTCTTTCCTTAGATTTGTGAGTTCCTTGTCTTTGGTTTGCTAAGTACTGTTTTACGTCTAAATAAATAGCATGATCGTTGGGCTCTATCCCAAACACATCTTTAGAAAGTTCAACCTTTCTACCCGTATCTTTTCCATTAATGTCTAAAACTGCTACTTTCATTATTTCTGAATAGTTATATAAGAGTTTTTGTGCCCTGGAATGGCTCCTTTCACAACTAGTAAGTTCTTTTCAGGAACTACTTTTAAAACTCTTAAGTTTTGAACTTTTACTTTTTCTCCACCCATTCTTCCGGCCATTCTCATTCCTTTAAATACTCTTGCTGGATAAGAGGCAGCTCCAATAGATCCTGGGGCTCTTAAACGATTGTGTTGACCATGAGTCGCTTGTCCAACTCCGGCAAAGCCGTGTCTTTTAACAACACCCTGAAAACCTTTACCTTTAGAAACACCTGATACATCAACAAACTCTCCCTCTTCAAAATGTTCAACAGTAATTGAATCCCCTAAATTGTACTCATTTTCAAAACCTTGGAATTCAACAACTTTGATCTTAGCAGTGGTGCCAGCTTTTTTAAAGTGGCCGTCTAACGCTTTGTTAGAGCTCTTCGCTTTTTTGTCATCGAAACCAAGTTGCAACGCATTGTATCCGTCAACCTCTTCGGTTCTGACTTGGGTAACAACGCACGGACCTGCTTCAATGACAGTACAAGGGATGTTTTTCCCTTTTTCGTCAAATAAGCTGGTCATTCCGATTTTTCTTCCTATTAACCCAGACATTATAATTTTAATTTATTTATGATTGATAATTTAATTTTTCTAAAAACTCAATCTATTATTAACTTGCTTATTTAAAAAACTTAAGGCTGAAAAATACATTATCAGCCTTGAATAGTATTTTTACCGTTTTTCCCTCGACCGCATCGGTGGGACATGTTATTTTAAAATGCGTGCAAATATACTAATTACTTTTTGCTCGCAAAAATTTTTTATACTAAAAAAGCTACTAAAATTTATCAGTAGCTTTTTGTTCTTTATAAATCATCTTCAATCTCCTATAAATAGTGAGATTTCATACTCGATTACACCTTGATTTCAACCTCAACTCCACTGGGCAGCTCTAGTTTCATTAGGGCGTCAATGGTTTTAGAAGAGGAACTATAGATATCTAATAATCTTTTGTAAGCAGATAATTGAAATTGTTCTCTTGATTTTTTGTTTACGTGTGGTGAACGTAAAACAGTAAAAATCTTTTTGTTTGTTGGTAAAGGAATAGGACCGTTTACGACAGCACCTGTACTTTTTACCGTTTTTACAATCTTTTCAGCAGATTTATCTACTAAATTGTAATCGTAAGACTTTAATTTTATTCTAATTTTTTGACTCATCGTTTTGCTATTTAGTAAATTAACCTTTTGCTTTAGATATTACTTCTTCAGAAACATTTGAAGGGGTTTCTGCATAATGTGAAAATTCCATGGTAGAAGTTGCTCTACCTGAAGACATGGTTCTAAGAGCAGTAACATATCCAAACATTTCAGATAAAGGAACGATTGCCTTCACAACCTTAGATCCTGCTCTGTCACTCATGTCATTTACTTGACCTCTTCTTCTGTTAAGATCTCCAACAATATCTCCCATGTTTTCCTCAGGAGTTAATACTTCCAACTTCATCAAAGGTTCCATGATTTTCGCTTTTGCAGATTTTGCAGCAGCTTTATATCCTAATTTAGCCGCTAACTCAAATGATAATTGATCTGAGTCTACCGCATGGAATGATCCGTCTTTAAGAGTAACCTTCATCGAATCCATTTCATATCCAGCTAAAGGACCATTCTTCATTGCCTCTTTGAAACCTTTTTCTACTGATGGTATGAATTCTTTAGGAACGTTTCCTCCTTTAATGATGGATTCGAATTGTAAGCCTTGAACTCCTTCGTCAGCAGGTTCCATGGTAAATACAATGTCTGCAAATTTACCACGCCCTCCAGATTGTTTTTTGTAAACCTCTCTGTGATCAGCAACAGCAGTAATCGCTTCTTTATATTCTACTTGTGGTTGCCCCTGGTTTACATCAACTTTAAATTCTCTTTTCAATCGATCAACAATGATATCTAAGTGTAGTTCTCCCATACCAGATATGATTGTTTGTCCAGAAGCTTCATCAGTCCTAACAGTGAAGGTTGGATCTTCTTCAGCTAATTTTCCTAAAGACAGCCCTAACTTATCAACATCAGCTTTCGTTTTAGGTTCCACGGCAATACCTATTACTGGGTCTGGGAAATCCATTGATTCTAATATGATTGGGTGCTTTTCATCGGATAAAGTATCTCCAGTTTTAATAGACTTAAAACCTACAGCCGCACCAATATCTCCTGCTTCTATGAAATCAATCGCATTTTGCTTGTTTGCATGCATTTGATAGATTCTCGAAATACGTTCTTTCTTCCCTGAACGGTTATTAAACACATAAGATCCTGCATCCAATCTTCCTGAATAAGATCTAAAAAATGCCAAACGTCCAACGAAAGGGTCGGTAGCAATTTTAAATGCTAACGCTGAGAAAGGTTCTTTAGCATCAGGCTTACGAGAAATCTCTGAACCTGTATTTGGGTCTGTTCCAATAATCGCTTCTTTATCAACAGGTGATGGTAAATAACGACATACTGCGTCTAATAAAAATTGAACTCCTTTATTTTTAAAGGCAGATCCACAGATCATAGGTATGATTGCCATATCCATTACGGCAGCTCTAAGAGCAGCATGAATTTCATCTTCAGTAATAGAATCTTCATCTTCCATGAATTTTTCTAATAAATCTTCGTCATAACTCGCCACTTCTTCTATTAACAAAGCTCTGTACTTGGCAGCTTCTTCTTTTAACTCTTCTGGAATATCAATCACATCAAAAGTAGCTCCTTGAGTTTCTTCATGCCATACAATGGCTCTGTTTTTAACTAAGTCAACAATCCCTTTGAAATCTGCTTCTTCACCAATTGGCAATACAATGGGGACTGCATTAGAACCCAACATTTCTTTTACCTGAGTATTTACGTTCATAAAATCAGATCCTTGACGATCCATTTTATTTACAAAACCTATTCTTGGAACTTTGTAATTGTCTGCCAATCTCCAGTTGGTTTCTGATTGAGGTTCTACACCGTCTACTGCTGAAAACAAAAACACCAAACCATCAAGAACACGAAGAGATCTGTTTACCTCTACGGTAAAATCTACGTGACCTGGGGTATCGATAATGTTAAAGTGATATCCTTTTGCATCTGATGTTGGCTTTCCATTTTCAGTTGGAAATTGCCATGTACAAGTAGTTGCTGCAGAAGTAATAGTGATTCCTCTTTCTTGTTCTTGTTCCATCCAATCCATGGTTGCAGCTCCGTCATGAACTTCTCCAATTTTGTGTGAAACTCCTGTGTAATAAAGAACACGTTCTGTCGTAGTGGTTTTCCCAGCATCAATATGTGCTGCAATACCAATATTTCTTGTGTATTTTAAATCTCTAGCCATTTCTGTTAAAATCTAAAGTGAGAGAATGCTTTGTTTGCTTCAGCCATTTTGTGAGTATCCACACGTTTTTTGACTGCTGCCCCTTCTTCTTTTGCTGCTGCTAAAATTTCAGCTGCTAAACGCTGGGCCATTGTCTTTTCATTTCTCTTACGAGTATAAGTAATCATCCATTTGATAGCCATAGAGACCTTTCTATCAGGTCTAATTTGCATTGGGATTTGAAAGGTTGCTCCTCCAACTCGCCTTGAACGAACTTCTACGTGAGGCATTACATTGGACAAAGCGTCTTTCCAAATTTCTAAGGCTGACTTTTCCTCATCTTCTTTTCTTTGTTCTACGATATCGATTGCATCGTAAAAGACTTTGAATGCTACTGATTTTTTTCCGTCCCACATTAAGTTGTTCACGAAACGCGTTACTAACTGATCATTAAATTTTGGATCTGGCAGTAAGACTCTTTTTTTTGCTGCTCTTTTTCTCATGTCATTACATTAAAAAAGTTACTAAATTACTTTTTTGGGCGTTTTGCACCGTACTTTGATCTTCGTTGAGCTCTACCCTCAACTCCCGCAGTATCTAAAGCTCCACGTACGATGTGATACTTTACTCCTGGCAAATCTTTTACCCTTCCACCTCTAACTAATACTATCGAATGCTCTTGTAGATTGTGTCCTTCTCCAGGAATGTACGCGTTGATTTCATTACCATTAGTCAATCTAACTCTGGCAACTTTACGCATTGCAGAATTAGGTTTTTTTGGTGTTGTGGTATAAACACGTGTACATACTCCTCTTCTTTGAGGACACGACGACAAAGCAACCGATTTACTCTTCTTAGTTATTTTGGTTCTTCCTTTACGAACTAACTGTTGTATAGTTGGCATACTAAATTGTTACTATTTTCGTTTGTACTAAATATTTTACTCTTTTTTAAGAGTGCGCAAATGTACAACTAATTTCTTTCTATTCAAATCTCATAAGCGATTTTTTCATAGACCAATAGAAAGTGCTGTTTTTTTGCGTTTTTAAAGTACATTTGAGTGTTTTTAGAATACAATTTGAGCAAAAAATTTACACCATATATATATATCCTTTTTTTGAGCTGTTTTTCACAGGGTGTTTTTAGTCAAAATTTTGAATTAAAAATAAAGACAAAAGACACAATTCTGAGAACTGTTCTAAATGAAGTTTCTTACAAGTCCAAGCATCGATCTGAACAAGAGGTTTTCAAGGAAATAAAGCATGTTCACAACCTACTGAAGAACAATGGTTTTTTTACTTCGACAATCGATACTGTTGTCACAGATAAAGATGCATATACTGCTTTTTTTGATTTAGGATTTAAAACTGAAGAAATAATGGTCATCTCTCCTAAAAAATCATCAATCGTAAATCCTGAACAAAGTCTTGATTCCACAAGACTAAAACCTCACGAATTTGAAATTTTCACAAAATCTCTATTAGACAAATTAGATCAAAAAGGAAAATCATTTTCTGAAATTTCATACAAAAATCCCAAATTTCAAAACAGAACACTTGTTTTAGAGCTACAGGTCTCAGAATCTAAAAAAAGACACATTGACAAAATCATTGTAAAAGGTTATGAAAACTTTCCACAAAAATTCATTAAAAACTTTTTTAAGATTGACAATCAAACTATTTTTTCAAAAGCAAAAATTGAAGAAATTTCTCAACTCACCAAAACATTAACCTTTGTTGATCAGAAAAAAAAACCTGAAGTACTTTTTAAAAAAGACTCTACCCATTTGTATTTGTTTTTAAAAAAACTAACTTCAAGTAGTTTTGATGGGATCATCAATTTTGCTTCCAAAGAAGATGGTAAAGGGTTGTTATTAAATGGAAATTTAGATTTAAAACTAAATAATGTATTTAATACTGGCGAACAACTAGAATTGTTTTGGAATAAAGTGGCTGAAGAAAAAACAGAATTCAACATCCTTCTTAAGGTCCCTTACTTTATGAACTCCAGATTCTCCAGTGAGTTAGATTTCAATATCTTTCGACAAGATTCTACATTTCTTAACACAAATTTTAATTTGAAAACTGACTATGATTTTAATAATTTCTCTAAACTATCATTGTTGTTTTCAAGTGAAAAATCTTCTTATCTTTTAAACACTGAATCCAATGATTTTGATTCTTATTCAACTAATTTTTTAGGGGTAGAATATCAAAGATCTATTTTATCGAAAACCAATCTTTTTAAATATAAATTGAATGTTAGCATTCAACCTGTATTTGGGAGAAGAAAAACTGAAAGGAGTCAAATAAATCAACAAAAATTAATTATTTCTTCTTTTGCGAATTTTAAAACATCTGAAAAGAGTTACATTTTCTTAAAAAACGAAACTGGAGTCTTGAACTCTGACAACTATCTGGTAAATGAACTCTTTAGAATTGGTGGAGTCAATACCATCAGAGGATTTAATGAGCAAAGTATATTCACTAGCCAATATTCTTATCTAAACTTTGAATATCGATATCTAACTTCCTTATCATCATATATTTACACAATCACTGATCTAGGGATATACAAAGACATTATTGATAATAATCATCTCAAAGCAATTGGTATTGGTATAGGGTATGGTTTTAAATTAAATAATAATAATGTCAATTTTGCCTATGCCAATGGATTCAATTCTAACGATACTACAAAATTCAACAATTCAAAAATAATCGTAAAATGGACCTCGTTTTTCTAGATTTCTTTGAATTTAATTCGGTGTTTTTCACTTTTTGTTAGCTTTTTTTTAACATAATTCATTGCATTTTAAAAAAAAAGCAAGATATTTGGGCTAATTAATTCAAATTTTAAAATATGAAGACAAAGTTCAAAGGAGTTTTGACGCTTATTTTGGCGTTAATTGTGCAGGTATCATTTGCGCAAGTAAAGACTGTCTCTGGTACAGTATCTGATAGCTCTGGTAGTTTACCAGGAGTTAGTGTAATTATTAAAGGCACAACTCAAGGAGCTGAAACAGATTTTGATGGAAAGTATTCTATCAAGGCAAGTGCTGGTGACGTTCTAGTTTTTAGTTATCTTGGATATGAGTCTGTTGAAAAAACTGTTGGAGATTCCAACACAATCGACGTGACTCTTGTTGAAGGTGAGGTCTTAGATGAAATCATCGTAGTAGCACAAGGTATTAAAAGAGAGAAAAAGGCATTAGGATATGCCGTAAGTGAAGTAAAAACTGAACAATTGGAACAACGTTCTGAGGGTGATATCGGTAGAATTTTAACCGGTAAGGCTTCAGGGGTAAATATCCAAACTCAAAGTGGTATTTCAGGTTCAGGAACAAGTATCCTTATTAGAGGTATGAGTTCATTTAGTAGTTCTAACCAACCTCTATTTGTTGTAGATGGTGTACCTTTTAGTAGTGATACAAACGCTCAAGGTGATTTCGTAGACGGAAACAACGGTTCAAGTCGTTTCTTAGACATCGATCCAAACAACATCGAAAGCGTAAACGTTTTAAAAGGTTTAGCAGCAGCAACATTATATGGAACACAAGGACGTAATGGAGTTATCTTAATTACAACCAAGAGTGGATCATCTAGAGCGAGTGCTAGCAAGCAAGAGATTACAGTAAGTTCTTCTGTGTTCTTCAACGAAATCGCTTCATTAGCTGACTACCAAAACGAATGGGGTGGTGGATTTGACCAAGCATTCGGTTGGTTCTTCAGTAACTGGGGTCCTTCGTTCAATAGAGACGGTCCTGGTGGATGGGGAAGTAGTAGTGCATTTGATGCAAATGGTACACTAGAACACCCATACTCTACAGCATCTCCAACAACAGGTATCCCTCAAGCATTCCCAGAATTTGCTGGAGCTAGATATGAGTGGAGACCTTACAATTCAGTAGGTAATTTCTTTAGAACAGGTGTTGTAAGAAGTAATAACATCAACATCCGTTCTTCATCAGAAGATGGAAAAATTAACTACAACATTAACTATGGTAGTTTAGATGATGAAGGGTTTACACCTGGAAACTCAGTAGGAAGAAATACATTAAGTATTGGTGGTAACGCAAAATTATCAAACAAGTTTACCATTAGTGGTACAATGAATTATGCGAGAACCAACTTTAAAACTCCTCCAGTAGCTGCAAGTTATGGTAGTAACGTAGGTGGAGATAACGCTTCTATCTTTGGTAACTTATTCTATACACCAAGAAGTGTTGATTTAATGGGACTTCCATTCCAAAACCCAGTAACTGGTGAATCTGTATACTACAGACAAAACAACAGTATCCAACATCCACTTTGGACAGTTGCTAATGCTGGAAACACTCAGTTAACAAACAGAGTTTTTGGTAATGCAAATATTTCTTATGCCGTAAACGATAACATTAATTTAATGTACGTTTTTGGATTCGATACTTATAGTGAAAACAACTCTAACTACTCTAACAGAGGAGGTAAGACAGGTAGTGTTGCAAACCAATCTGGTCAATACGAGACTTGGAACAACACCAATACCATTAATAACCACAAGATTACGTTAACTGGAAGTTACGACCTTTCAGATGACTTTGATTTAAACTTTACTGTTGGTGGTGAAACAAGACGTGATGTTTATGACAGAAGTGGAGTTGCAAGTACAGGTCAGCAAGTATTTGGAGTGTTAAGACACTTTAACTTTGCTGCACAAAATGAAATTCAGTACTTCCAAGAAAGAAACATTGCGGGACTTTTTGGTCAAGCAGATCTTGGTTTCCAAGACATGGCTTACTTAACGTTAGCTGCTCGTAAGGACTGGGTATCAAACTTGACTCAAGACAACAGATCGATTACTTATCCTTCTGCAAGTATTTCTTTCCTTCCTTCAAAAGCATTTGATTTCATCAGAGAAAGTAGTGCAATCAATTTCTTAAAAGTAAGAGCAGGTTACGGAACTTCAGCGAGTTTTACAACAGGTTATCCTGTAGCAAATACGCTTCTTTTAAATACTCAAAGATTTAATCCTGGAGGAGCTGATGTTGTAGTTAATACAACTAGTAGAGTTTTAGGAAATCCTAATTTGAAGCCAGAGCGTTTAGACGAATTGGAATTTGGATTGGAAGGTAGCTTCTTTGATAACAGAGTAAGATTAGACGCTTCTATCTATAAGAGAATTACTAAAGACTTAGTAATCAACAGACCTCTTGATGCTGCTTCAGGTTATGACATTACTCGTACAAACGTAGGGGAAATTGAAAATGATGGTATCGAGATTGATTTAACTTATGATATCTTTAGAAACGCTGGAGATGGATTCAACTGGACTGCTAACGTAAACTGGTCTACTAGTGAGGCGATCGTTACTGATCTTGGATTGGATACTGACATCGCAGTATTTGCTGGTTTTTCAAACCGAGGTAATGCAGCGATTGCAGGAGAGTCTTTAGGAACTATGATTGGTACAGCGATTGCAAGAGATGACAACGGAAACTTTAGAGTAAATGGTGCTGGTAGTTATGTGATTCAAAATGGTAACAACATCATTGGAGACGCAAACCCAGACTTTACAATGAATGTTTCGAATCAAATTTCTTACAAGAACTTCTCTTTAGGATTCTTATTTAACTGGATCCAAGGTGGAGATATGTACTCTCAAACAATCCAAACTTTATTAGGTAGAGGGGTTGTAAGTCAAGAAGGAGTTGATCGAGCAAATTCTTTCATTCTTCCAGGGGTAAATCCAGCTGGAGAAACGAATAATATGCAGATCAACAACTCTCAATATTATTTCTCTAACGTATTATACGGACCAGATGAAATGGGAGTTTATGATGCAACTGTATTCAGATTACAGGAACTTTCTTTAGGATACTCTCTTCCAGACAGTATGCTTAGCAAGACTCCATTTGGATCATTAAGTGTAACGCTATCAGCTAATAACTTATGGTTTTATACACCTAATATGCCAAAGAATACAAACTTTGATCCTAACGTAGCTGGATTAGGAGTTGGTAATGGTAGAGGTTTTGAATATTTGAATGGACCTAGTTCAAGAAGATATGGACTTTCAGTAAAAGCTTCTTTCTAAAATAAAACGATTTAAATTATGAAAAAAATAAACAATTTAATTAAAATGTTAGTTTTATGCGGAGGATTATTCTTTGCTTCGTGTGAGACTACTGAATTGGATTTGATTCAAAATCCAAACGCATTAACACCTGAACAGGGTGATCCAGATTTCTATCTGAATGCTATCCAAATCGATTGGGCATACTGGGTAGAAAGCTTTGGAAGAACAGCTGGTGCGGTGACTCGAATCGATTACATGAGTGGTAGAGATTATGCCAATGCATACGCTCCAACCAGTTTTGATGGAAGATGGAGTTCTGCTTACCAGAATATGATGTTAGACATCAAGGAAATGAATAAAATCGCTACTGAAGCAGGTTTACTTCACCATACTGGAATTTCTCAAGTGATTGAAGCTCACATCTTAGTGACTTTAGTTGATTTATTTGGTGATGTGCCTTATAGCGAAGCTTTTCAAGGTGGTGATAACTTAAATCCTGCAGCAGATTCTGGTGCAAGTGTTTATGCAGCAGCTGAAGCTTTATTAGATGCAGCAATCGCTAACTTTAATGCAGATGCAGCAGCAGAGCCAGCCTTAGACATGTACTATGGTGGTAATTGGTCTAAATGGATCAAAGCAGCCAATACGATGAAAATGAAAATGTACATGACTACTAGATTGGTAGATGGAAGTGCAGTTTCTAAATTCAATGCTATTGTGGCTTCTGGAAATTACATTTCATCAAATGCTGATGATTTACAATTCCAATGGGGAACTCAAGAAGTTCAACCAGACTCTCGTCACCCAAGATACAGAGATAGCTATACAGCTACTGGAGGAGGAGACTATATGTCTAACTCTATGATGGATTACATGAGAGGTGGTTTTGACGGTGGTTATAACATTGGTGCAGGAACATTTACTGCTGATCCACGTATCATGGTTTACTACCACAGACAAACCAATCCAACTCCTGGTATTGACGGAGCACCTACTAATGAAGAGGTGATCGAGTGTGGTTTAGTATCACCTCCTGCTCACTATGCAGGTTATGTATTTTGTGGAAATCCACAAGGATGGTGGGGTAGAGACCATGGAAATGACAATGGTATTCCACCAGATGGATTCTTAAGAACACTAGCTGGAGTATATCCTGCAGGTGGTAAATTAGATGACTGGTCTTACGGAGGACAACAAAATGGTGCTGGTTTTGGTGGTAATGGGATTACTCCTATTATGTTAGCATCTTGGACTGACTTTATGGTTGGTGAAGCAGAATTGTTAGCAGGAAATGAGCCTGCAGCTAAAACTGCCATGTTCGCCGGAATGGAAAAATCAATGGATAAAGTAATGAATTTCAAGCCAAGAACAGATCGTTTTGATGCAATTATGGATATCTACTTTGGAGGTTTAGCATTTGTTACTTCTGAGTTTTATGCTCGTATTGGTGATGAGTGGGATGCCGCTGCTGATAAAATGGACGTATTAGGAAAGCAATATTTTGTGGCTATGTACGGAAATGGTCTTGATGCTTACAACTTCTACAGAAGAACAGGTTATCCAGACTTACAGCCAAATTTAGAGGCGAATCCAGGTGGATTTATCCGTTCTTTCTGGTATCCAGCAGCTCATGCGAATACCAATGTAAACATTAATCAAAAAGATGGTGTAACTGGTCAAGTATTTTGGGATACAAACCCAGGATCTCCAGGTTTCCCAGCTTCTAATTAATAAATTAAAATTATACAAATATGAAAAAACAATTAAATAAAATAGTAGTCTTATTACTTTCAGTGATCATGTTTAGTGGTTGTGAGAGTGACGACAAAGCTATTGATCTCGTTTTTGACGGTGTAAGTTATGGAGCTGTTTTGAGAACTCTTGAAGTTACAGGAAAGAGTTTCAATCTTTCTGATTTAAATTCAGCTTTTAGCGTAATCGTTGAAGAACAAGACGAAGAATACGGTGCCTTATTTTCTGAGGTAGAAGTATATGTATCTGGTGGAGCTGCGGGAACTACAGAAGCAATGGTAAGTACAATTCCTGCTAGCGCATTTACTACTGGTGATAAAGGATTACCAGTTGGTACAATTTCTGTGACCTTAGGAGAAACCTTAAATGCTCTTGGTCTAGGAACTAATTATGGTGTAGGTGATGTTTACAAGATTCGATTAAACTTAAAATTGACTGATGGTAGAGAATTCTCTGCATCTTCAGCATCGAGTACGTTACAAGGATCTTACTTTTCTTCACCTTTTCAGTACAGTTCACCAATTCTATGTACTCCAAAACCTGGAGACTATGTAGTTGACATGCAAGACTCTTATGGAGATGGATGGCAAGGTGACGGGATAAAAGTTACTTTATCTGGTGGACCGAATGACGGACAAGTTACTTACATTGATATGTTAAGTTCTTATTCAGGTGGACCTGCATGTTGTTCATGGACAGATTCTACTCAAACTTTGACTGTTCCTGCTGGAACTGAAGGGTTTACTTGGGAATACACAGGTGATTCTTACCCAGGTGAGGTTTCTTTCCAAATCTATGCACCAGATGGATCATTATTGTTAGCTGCTGCAAACCCAGCACCAGGAACATTAACAATCCTAAATTGTTTATAAGAAAAACAATTATAAACTGATGTTTTAATCATAAAATAATCAGGATCATTATAAACCTTCCGAACAAAATTGTTTGGAAGGTTTTTTTATAATCAATATTTAAAAAAGTATGTCAGTATGAGTTCTTATTTGCAATCACAATTGTAATATATTTGCAACTATGAATACAACATCGATATTTGGTTTAAGAGCCATCATTGAGGCAATACATAGTGGTTCAACAATCAATAAAATATATCTTCAAAAGGGACTTAGAGGAAACTTATTCTTTGAGTTAAATTTATTGATAAAAGATCATAAGATTACCACTAGTTTTGTTCCAGTGGAGAAATTAAATAGACTTTCAAAAAATAAAAACCATCAAGGAGCTGTAGCTCAAATTTCACCTGTAGAATTTGTCGACTTAGAAAACCTAGTGAGCTCAGATATGCATGGTGCTACTCCCCCACTATTTATCATTTTAGATCAAGTATCAGATGTAAGAAATTTTGGAGCCATTATTAGAACTGCAGAATGTTGTGGTGTAACAGGGATCATCATTCAACAATCAGGAAGTGCACCAATCAATGCTGAAACCATTAAAACCTCTGCTGGTGCAGCTTTTAAAGTGCCTATCTGTAGAGTCAATCATATCAAAGATGCAATATATACATTACAAGCCTCTAACATTAAAATAGTTGCTGCAACAGAAAAAACTGACCATACAATTTATCAAATAAATTTAAATCAACCCATAGCCATAGTGATGGGGTCAGAACACAGAGGTATCAATCCTTCTGTGCTTAAAATTGTAGATTTTAAGGCCAAATTACCTTTATTAGGTGAAATTGATTCATTAAATGTTTCTGTTGCTTGTGGTGCTTTCTTATACGAGTCTATTCGTCAGAGGACTGAGTAGGTTTTTTAATATCATCAGAATTTTCAATTAGGTTGCCTTCATCATCAAAAAAACTATCAAATTCTGTTTGAGAAAATTGAAACTCTTTTTTTACTATTCCTTTTTTTCTATAATAAAAGGCAAATAAAATTCCTACGAAAAAACCTGATAGGTGACCTTCCCAAGAAATCCTTTCTTCAACAGGAATTAACAACCATATCATGCTTCCGTATAAAAATATTATGACCAGAGACATGGCAATGAGTCTATAGTGTTTTCTGATAATTCCACTAAAGAAAATAAAACTAAATAAAAGATATATAACTCCACTGGCACCAATGTGGTAAGCATTTCTTCCAATCATCCAATTACACAATCCTGAGAAAATAATTCCGTATAATAAAACTTTAAAAGCAATTTCTCTGTAGAAAAAGAATAACGATCCTAACAATACAAACAAAGGAATTGAATTATTAAATACATGAGAAGCACTGCTATGAATAAATGGAGATAAAAAAATACCTCTAAGACCTTTGAAATCTCTTGGCAGTATTCCAAAATCATTAAAATTATATCCAAAATTAATTTCTATCCAATAAATGAACCATATTAGAAAAATAGTCATTGTTGGAATCCATAAAACCTTCTTATGGTAGGTCAATACTACATCACTTTGCATGTCTTATATATCTCATAAATAAATCCAATTACTAAAAGTACAATTTCTCTCACAAATCTTTCCTATTTTTATGGGTATGAATGAACCATTGGCAGAAAGAATGCGTCCTAAATCGCTTGAAGACTATATAAGTCAGCAACATTTGGTAGGTGAACAAGGAATTTTAATCAATCATATCAAGCAAGGAATTCTTCCTTCTTTAATTTTTTGGGGGCCTCCTGGTATTGGCAAAACTACGTTAGCAAACATCATAGCTTCCACATCAGAAAGGCCTTTTTTTACCTTAAGTGCCATAAGTTCTGGGGTAAAAGATGTAAGAGATGTCATAGAGCAAGCAAAAAAAGGAAAAGGATTATTTACCACAAAAAATCCAATATTATTCATTGACGAAATTCATCGATTTAGTAAATCACAACAAGATTCTCTCTTGGGAGCTGTTGAAAAAGGATGGATCACATTGATTGGAGCTACCACTGAAAATCCAAGTTTTGAAGTAATTCCGGCGCTTTTATCAAGATGTCAAGTATATATTTTAAATTCATTTGATAAAAGTGATTTGGTATTACTTTTAAAAAGAGCCATCAAAAAAGATCCAATATTGTCTCAAAAAACAATCCGTTTAAAACAAACTGATGCCTTGTTACAAGTTTCTGGGGGTGATGCCAGAAAGTTATTGAATATTTTTGAGTTAATTGTTGGCAATGAATCATCCATTACGATCACCAACAAACTGGTTTTAGATAAAGTTCAAAAAAATACGATCAGATACGACAAAACTGGAGAGCAACATTATGATATAATTTCAGCATTTATAAAATCCATCAGAGGAAGTGATCCTAATGGGGCAGTTTACTGGTTAGCGAGAATGATAGAAGGTGGAGAAGATTTGAAATTTATTGCCAGAAGATTATTAATTGCTGCTTCAGAAGATATTGGGAATGCGAATCCTACTGCTTTGATTTTGGCTAACAATACATTTCAGGCAGTATCCTCGATAGGTTACCCAGAATCTAGTATCATCCTAAGTCAATGTGCTGTGTATCTTGCAAATTCTCCAAAAAGCAATGCTTCTTACATGGCCATTAAAAATGCTCAAGATGTTGTGAAAAAAACAGGGGATTTATCAGTTCCTCTTCACCTTAGAAACGCACCAACGAAATTGATGAAAGATCTAGATTATGGTAAAAATTATAAATATGCTCATGATTATGAAGGCAATTTTATTCCTCAAGAATTTTTACCTGACGAAATATCAACAATGAAACTGTACGAACCAGGAAAAAATGCTAGGGAGGAAAAATTTAGAGAGGAACTAAAGAAAAAATGGGGTAAAAAATATGATTATTAAAACGTAATCTGATAGGATTCTGTGATGAAAATGTCACCATTATAGTACTCTGCAACCCAATGGTCTCCCCGATTCGTTAGTATTCCGTTTTTGTCTTTAATGATAAATTTTCCCTCATCATTTGTTTTCATTACTACAAAAATAACAGAGGATTTGGAATCAATTAATTGATAACCCTTTTCTATTTCCTGAGCATACAACCGGGAATACTTCTCTTTTTCTAAAGTATCATCCGTGTTAGTTTTGGATGAAACTATGGGGTTGGATATCATTTTTGGTTTGTTCGATATATCAGATTTTGAGGGCATGACTTCAGCAAAATTCAACTCTTTTTGCTGTTTTTTCTTTTTTCTCAAATTTGTAACCTTTAAAGAAAAGGCATGATAGATGGAATCTAAATTCTCAATGGTAGAAAATGCGTTTCTAATGGACTCTATATAAACTCTATCGTATTTTTTTAATTTACTTGAACCTTTCTCTGAGGTATAAAATAAACGATCATTACAATCTGTGAGTTCGATGTAATTTTTTGTATAGAATAAATTTGACTTATCTTTTACATCAACTACAAGTGCTTTGCACTTGTTTCTATATAAGTCTTCTGGTAAATCCTCATTGTCAAGATACGTGTCAAAACCTGCTTTTTGAAATAAAAATTTTGTAAATGAACTGGTTTTATATCGATCAACTTGTTTTAAAAAATCAAATGTACTTTTTACAATAACATATCTTTTTTGATCAGAGGTGTTGTTTTGAGCCTTCAAAACAATTGAGAAAGTAAATGCGATAATTAGTAGGTAGGTATGTTTCATGGTTAATCAATAATGATATTCATTCCAAAGTTAATCGAAATATTATTAATAGATGATAGGTCAGCCACTCCTAATATATTATCCAGAAGTCCATAAAGATTGACTTTACTAACTTGAAGAGAAAGTCCTGCTCCAAAAATTGCTGCAGAATAATCATTCATCGTATGGGTGAACTTTGAATGTATTTTTTTTGACAAAGACATTTCATAAAAACTCGTAAAAGAAAATTGAGGTCTTAAAGGTCTCATGATCGTATGAATTTGAAAACCAATTGAATTGTAGTGATATTGTTTATGGGTTTTAGCATAACAGCTTTTTGATCTTTTTTCGCCAAAACTGTATTTTAAAGCAGCATTCAATTTCATAGGTCGCCAAGAGCTATAACTTTCTTGATCTTCTTGTCTTGGAACTTTCGTATCAAAATCATCTTTAAATTCTCTCCAATAATCAATAAGGGGACCCGAATCAGGGAATTCTAAATTGATCCCATCAAAAATGTAATCTCCTTTAGAACCAAAATTTCTTGTTCCTTTTGAATGTTTTATAAAACCAACATCCAGGATACTTCCTGTAAATTCTAGTTGTGGAGTAAAATGATAGGTCAATCCTAAATCCAAACCAAGACCTAAATTATTGCCCAAAAAAGTGTTAGAAAGTATCTCACCTTCAACTCCTGAAGTTCTGAGTTCAACATCAAAATTACTCAATGACTGTCGTAAAATGTTTTCACTATTTTTAAATGTTGTTAAGGTTCCAGAATTATTTGTGGATTCAATATTGAAACCCGAAGAATAGATTTTTGCTCTGGCTCCTAGCGTTAATTTTTCGTTTATTTTCTTTGAAACTCCAGCATGTAAAACCCCTAAAAAGTCTGCTTTCATAGACAACTGAGAAAAAGAAAAAGTTCTGTCTAAGAAAGGTTCATTTCCATAATACATAAGTTCTATAAGATCCTTTGGCATGTAAAAAATAACATCCATTTCTTCATAAAAACCAAAACTAACATAGGTTTTATTATTGATTCTAAAACCTCCATTGATGACATCAATAACTGCACCCATTTGAAAATAGTCTCTAGCATCTATTTTTGTGAGCACCTCTTTAAATTTTAAGTTAAAATCTCTAGAATCATTTAAAAACAAATCTCTCATTTGAAAACCTGTATTCCCAAATGAAATATTGACATTGGACAAAATTGGAACCCCATAATGACTACTAAAGTTGGTTTCTGCCCCAGGGTTTAGCATTAAAGTTTGAGGAGATTCTACAAATGAAAACGCCAATTGTTGTTGAGCTTTTAGGGGAACGATTACAGTAAGTAATATGAGTAATATACTTTTTTTTATCATCTTAAAAACTTAAAAAAACGGTGACAGCAGATCTAAACTTCAGTGATTTTGAAATCGCAGCATCCAATGTATTGGAGGAAGGTGTAAGACGAACCTCTATTTTCATTTTTCTTGAATCTACAAATGAAGGAAAATCTTCAATTAAAACAGGTTGACTTAAGATGTAATTGAGGTTTCTTGCATCGATCTCCATCTCAGGAAAAGTGTACATGATATCATTATTATCATTTAAAAAATAGACTGTTATTTCAAAGGCTCTGTCAAAGGTATTTTCGATTTGAAAGTCCATGACAATTTTGATCGTATTGTCACTTATTTCGGATGAATCAAAAACTTCAAAATCTGTCAAATCTGAAATTGAAGGTATTTCTGTAATATCATCGTCTTCTAGAAAATCATTTTGGTTCAATTCAAAATAGGTAACAGGACCATTAAATACGGGATCAACATTAAGATTGATCTGATCAAAACTCAAATTATTGGTGCATGAGTTAAAAGAAAAAAGAATCAGAAAAAAAATCAGCGGAAGAAAGAATTTTGCTCTCATGAAAGAATTTTGTTTTGAATCAACTATAGATATTTTTTTATTTCTAAAAGATGATTAATAGACGTTATATGATCAGGGATTTGAGGTATTTTTTCTGAATTGAAATGAATAGCTTCCATACCACAATTGATGGCCCCACGAATATCTGCTTCTAAGTTATCCCCTATCATTACTGAAGAAAAAGCACTGGTTTTTGCCTTATTTAAGGCATACTCAAACACTTTTGGGTTGGGTTTTTTTACCCCTACTGATTCCGAAGTGATGATATGATCAAAAAAATGAAGAATCCCAGATTTTTTCATTTTTTTATTTTGAACTTCTTCAAAACCATTGGTAATGATATGGAGCTTGTATTTCTCTTTTAAATATTCTAAAATTTCTATGGTCCCCTCAAACAAATGATTGTAATTAGGTAATTTTAAGATATATTGATCCGATAAATGATCAATTGTTTGGTCATCAACAGAAAATTGTAACTGATCAAATGTTTCTTTGAGTCTGATATATTTTAACTCCTTTTTTAAAATTTTTTCTTCTCTATATTTTTTCCAATATTTTAAATTAATGGGAACATAGGTGTGTAAAAACTCGTCTATATCTATTGAAATATTTGAGGCACTCAAAATTTCCTGAAAAGTCAGCGCTGAATTTTTTTCAAAATCCCACAAGGTGTGGTCTAAATCAAAAAATATGTGTTCTTTAATCATCCATCAAATTTACGGAATATAAACGTTCAATATATTGAACTTATTATATATTTGTTTAAATATATTTTTTGAAAAAAAAACTTCACATATTATTCTTATGTGGTTGGTACCCCTCCAAAGTATTGCCAACGAACGGAGACTTTATCATGAGACATGCCAAAGCAGTAAGTACCGAACATCAGGTCAGTGTTTTGCATATTATTTCTGATTCTAAAATTTCAAAAACAGAAATTGAAATTGAAAAAAAAGTCAATTTTAATACGTACATAGCCTACGTTAAATTTAGTAAAAACCCTTTGGTAAAATGCTATAGATTTTGGATGGCTTACCAAAATTTATTATCAAAAATTGGGCATTTTGACATCGTTCATCTTCATAAATTATACCCTTTTGGTCTTTTTGCATTGCATTTAAAGAAAAGGAAACAAATACCTTATATCATATCAGAACATTGGACTGGATATCATATTAAAAGAAAAAAACGACAGTTATTGAGTCTTACACATTGGCTCTCAAAAAAAATCACAACCAATGCAGATTCAGTATGCCCTGTGAGTGAAGACCTAAGAAATTCAATGCAACAATTAGGTTTGAAAGGGAAATACCTGATCGTTCCCAATGTAGTGGATACCAATGTATTCAAGCCAACTTCAAAAACAATTGAAAATTTTACAATCACTCATGTTTCAAGCTTGCTTGATCGACATAAAAATATCTCAGGGATGCTTCGAGTTGCAAAACAACTGGAAAGTGAAGTAGCGGTATTTACTTGGAATTTTATCGGAGGAAAAAGAGATGAATTTGTAGATTTGATAAAAGAGTTAAATTTTACCAAAGCTAAGATTCATTTTATAGACCATACCACTCATCAGAAAATTTCTGATTACCTGAATGCCTCTAATATCTTTGTACTTTTTAGCAATTATGAAAATTTACCCTGTGTAATTTTGGAAGCTTTCTCCTGTGGAATTCCTGTGATTTCAACAAATGTTGGAGGAATCAAAGAACATTTTCCAGACGGATTTGGTTGTCTTATTGATAAAAAAAATGAACAACAATTATTGGAAAAAATCGTTGAATTGTATGAAAACCCAATCGATCAAAAATCTAAGATGCACCAATACGCAATAGAAAATTTTGGTGAGGAAAGAATCTGTAAATCCTTTACGGAATTATACATGAGAGCCCTAAACTAATATATTTTGACATTAATCAAGAACTTTATCAATGGATTTATAAACAGATCAGGAAATGCTGTTTTTATTGCTACAATTCTCTCAAGAGGACTCTCCTTTGTTGGATCTTGGATTGCTTTAAAATTAATAGACAACAAAGAACTAGGTGTGATTCTTTTTGCTTTCAGCATCGTCCAATTCATCATTCCTATTGGTGGTTTTGGCTTGCATCAAAGTTTGATTAGATATGGCGCTCTTTTAAAATCTAATGATGAAAAGGAAAAGTTATTTTCCTATGTATTAAAAAATGGAGTTATAGGTTCTTTAATACTAATCGCTTTGGTGGGGATTATTGGAAGAACCATTCCTTTTCAATTTGATAATACTTATGAATATTTATGCTTGTTGTCCATCGCTATTTTAAGTCATTTTATTTTTGAACTTGTGAAAACTCAATTTAGGCTACAACACAAGAATAAGCTTTTTGCCAAAGCAGAGTTTTGGCAAAATGCCTTACTTGTTTGTTTGATTTTTCTCTTGAGTAAGTTTTTCAGTGGCTTAGGCTATATCATAGCTCTTGTGAGTTCTCCAATGATTGTTTCTTTATTTTTATTTAAAAAGCTTCAAATTAAATTGCTTGTAAATCCTCATCTTTCTATCACAGATCTTGACTTTTGGAAATATGGTTTGTTTGGAGGCTTGTCCAATGTTGCATCACAATTTCTTTTTATTATTGACATGCTTCTTATTGGATATCTGATGACCGATCCAATTACAATTACTAACTATCGCTATGTTTCCATCATCCCTTTTAGTCTCTTGTTTCTACCTAGGGTTTTTATAGCCACCGATTTTGTATCCCTAACAGAAAAAATACACCAAAAAAAACACATCAAAGATTATATAAATAGCTATGTCATGTTTTTTGGCATTTTAAGTATAGTGATGGTCTCTTTTTTCTATGTATTTGGACATTGGATGTTGAACTTTTTTTTCGGAAATGACTATGGAAAACATTTTGACAGTTTTATCATCTTAATTTTTGGAATTGTTGGAGTTTATATTTTTAGAGGTCTTTTTGGAAACCTTTTATCATCCATTGGTAAAACCAAAACAAATTATTACATCACTTGTTTTGCCATTGTGATCAATATTGTGAGTAATTATTTTCTTATCCCTCTTCATGGAATCAAAGGAGCAGCAATCACCACCTCTTTACTCATGTGGTTTACAGGAATATTGTCTTGGATCTATTTTTTATTTTACTACAAAGAATATCCCAGTATAACCTAGAGATACTCATTGAATTTAAAATTCTTTTTAGGATTTAAAAACACGGATCAACAAAGGCAATCGATTGAGTCGTATCATTGGATATTGATAGGTCTTTGCGGCAAAGCTTGAGAAATAGGAAGCAATGGATGGTATGGATGAGCCTCCAAAATTTAATGCTTGGTAATTGTTGGTGTATCGCTGAATCGCTTGATCAATCAGAAAAGTATTTGCCCCGTTGTTTCTGTTTGAAAAATCTGTTGACGAGCATAAGATGGTTATATTTTTCTGATCTTTTAAAAAAAAGGCTCCTGCGACCAACTGATCTTCTTGATATACCGTACAAACTTCTCCTAAGTTTTTCTTTGAACACAAACTCATAAGATGTTTTAAATTGTTGTAATCTGGATCTTTAATTTCAGGTGTTCTTTTCCCAACATTTTGACGAAAAAGTTGAATGAATTCATTTTGGCCCCTTCCCCACGCTATTTTAAGTTGATGTTTTTTTGACTTTTTTAAATCTTTTTTGCGATCACTTTGATACGCATGTTTAATTTTATCATATCCTTGGTTTAAAGACAACTCTTGAAATTCTTTACTGATGATATGTGGATTGTTATTCTGAAAAATATTTCCTGCATTTAAGCGAAATTCTATGAATCGAAAGTGTTTTTGTAATTCATTCAGAAAATTTTGTAGAGAATAATTTTTGTTGATAGAAAATATCCCAAGTTGTAAAACCCATAGGGGTTGGTATGCATATTTGATAAAGTATTTTTTTCTCCAGGGAATTGGCATGACAGCTTTATAATTGTCCAACACCAAAACATCCCAATGGTCGCAAACTATGTCTAAATACCAAGAGTATCCATAGAGCAAGCTTTGCTTGGAACCCTGAACACATGCATTGTATTTAGAATCATCTATATCTTTTCTCTGAATATACTTAATTGGCATGTTTGTGAATCATTTTTAACATCGTTGCATAGACTTTTTGCCAACCATTCCATCGCAAATAACCACTCATACTTTCATTGTGAAATAGGGTGATAAAAGTGCCGTTAACTTTCAACACCTCTTGTAATAAATCTTTAATTTTCCCAAGTGATTGTTTGGGTGTAAGCCCCATATAATCGTTTAAAGTAGTATCCATCACAGCAAAAGGATATATTTTTAAGGGAGTTGGTATCTCAAAATCCAAATCATAAAAATAAAAAGGGATGGAGGTACTTGCTCTAAATCCAGTATGACTTGCAAATCCCATAGAGTAATCCTCATGAATTTCTAAATCGATCAAATTCTGATAGGTTTCAGGCAAACTAAAACGCAGAAAATGTTGTCGAGACCTAACCAGAGGAATATTGGTAATGGATTCCAATCGTTCTTTTTCTTTTTTCAACATCAGATGATCTTTCATCGTATAATAGGATGGATGTAAGCCAACACTTGCATAATCTGCAATGTGTTTGATCAATAATCTGAATTGACGTTTGGAAGCAGAAACGTTTGTATCAAAAGTGGTGTAATCTGATAACAGAAAGAAAAAAATAACTTTTTTTTGATAGGTTTTACTCAGTGCTAAGATCTCTTCAAAAGTATTGTATGGATCTTTTGAAATTCTAAGGAGAACCAAAAACCTGTCTAAAAAATTTCGAATTTGTAGATTGAAAAAATCTTTTAAAAATCCTCCAATTGATCTCACAAAACCCTTATGCTTGTAGGCAAAAGCATTATCAACATCAATGGTAGAGATGTAGGAAAACGTTCTTTCTTGAAATTGACATTCAGGAAAACGCTTTTGTAACAGAGTTCTCAATTTCAAAGCCCAAATATCAACCACAGGTTTTTCCAAAAAGCGATACTTATAAGCCAAACTTTGCTCAGCGGTAAACCGTTGGTGCTTATCTCTAACATGAGGTAAATATTCTTCATACCTAGAAATAAGATAAAAACTAGCTGCGAAAATATCGAAAGGAATACTAGACTTTGCACCCGCACTAAAAAAACATGGGGTTGACTCCCAGTCTGAAATTTGTATTTCCATATCGTTGACACCTTGTTCAAAAAGTAACTCATGACTCCGTATAAAGAATTCATTTCCAAGAGGAAGTTTTGTATAACTTATTTTTGGACCATTGAATGCAACAAATTCCTCAACTTTTGAAGTAAAATCAACAGGAAGCAATAAAATTCTTGTGAAAATATGCTTAAATATATACTGTACTCTTGGAGTAATTTTATGCGTATAAACAAGGATCAAAATTGAGACTAAATTTAAATTTCACCATTATCGGCAAAGCTAAAATAAGACTTTTCAGTTATTATCAAGTGATCCAGAAGTTTTATGTCTAAACTTCTTCCTGCTTGCCTAATTTTTTTTGTGAGTTCTTTATCCATCAAACTTGGGGTCATTTTTCCTGAGGGATGATTGTGACATATAATGATGGCAACAGCAGCGATTTCTATTGCTTTTTTAAACAAGAGCCTTACATCGACTAAAGTAGCGGTTAATCCTCCTTTGCTTAACTGATTTTTTAACAAAATTTCATTAGAATTATTCAAATATAAAACCCAAAATTCTTCATGTGGTAAGTCTGCTAGTATTGGCTTCATCATATCAAAAGCTTCTTTACTACTGCTAATGGTTTCGTGTTGAATCGTCATTTCTTGTTGTCTTCTTTTCCCAAGTTCTAAGGCTGTCATAATTGCAATTGCCTTTGCAGGACCAATTCCTTTGAAATTAGTCAATTTATGAAAAGAAAGTTTTGCAAGTTTAGGAATGTTATTTTGAACAGAAGCCAAAATTCTTTTTGATAAATCTACAGCCGTTTCTTCCTTATTCCCCGTTCCTATTAGAATAGCAATCAACTCTGCCGTGCTTAAAACATGAGCTCCTTTGGTAAGTAATTTCTCTCTAGGACGATCGTCTTGTGCCCAAGATTTGATGGTTAATTTTTTCATGTAGCATTTTTTGATAAAGATACAAAACCCCAATACAAATTAATATCATCCAATATTTTAAGCACACATGCTTAAGTTTTATATCTTTGTAGTAACTTTCTAGTTAATTATGAAAATTATCATCGCTGGTGCTGGAGACGTTGGATTCCATTTGGCCAAATTATTATCTTACGAATCACAAGATACATATGTGATCGATCAAGATGGTGAAAAACTGCACTACATCAACAATCATTTAGATGTATTTACTAAAAAAGGGGATGCTACTTCTGTAAAATTACTTCAAGAAATAGGGGTAGATTCAGCAGATTTATTAATTAGTGTGACGGATTCTCAAAACACCAACTTCACCATTTCTGTCATTGGGAAATCTTTAGGAGTCAAAAAAACCATTGCTAGAATAGACAACCCTGAATTTTTAAATAACAACCAGATAGATTTTAAGAAATTTGGCTTGGATTTCATGATTTCTCCAGAGGAATTAGCTGCAGAAGAAATTAAAATGTTATTAAACCAATCCTCTTTCAACGACACCGTAACCTTTGAAAATGGACTGTTTAATGTCATGGGGACAACCTTGGATTACAAGTCACCCTTATTGGATAAAAGTGTAAAAGAGGCTCGAAAAACCTTTTCAAATGTTGATTTTATCACAATTGCAATCAAAAGAGAAGGTGTTTCACAAACCATCATACCCAGAGGAGATACCCAATACAAATTAAGAGATCAAGTCTATTTTTCAGTTCCGAATTCTAGCCTTGAAAAATTGTATCCCATTGTTGGTAAAGAACATATAGCCATTAAAAATGTCATGATTTTGGGAGGGAGTTCTATTGGTGCCAAAACAGCTAGAAACTTGTGTGAAGAGAATTTTAAGGTTACTTTGATAGAAAAAGAACGTGAAAAATCTCATCTACTGGCAGAAGAACTTACCAATACACTACTCATTAATGGTGATGGTAGAGATATTGAACTATTAGAAGAAGAGAATATCAGAGATATGGATGCTTTTGTTGCCGTCACAGGAGACTCTGAAACCAATATCATGTCTTGCTTGGTGGCCAAATCTAAAGGAGTTAAAAAAACAATTGCCCTGGTTGAAAATATGGATTACATCAATATTTCTCAAACCATTGGAATCAATACATTGATCAATAAAAAGTTAATTGCAGCGAGTAGTATTTTTAGACATATTAGAAAAGGAGAAATTCTTGCACTGGCAAATCTTCACAATATCGACGCTGAAGTTTTTGAGTTCGAAGTCTTACCAAATGCTCCGGTTACTGAAAAACCAATCAAAGAATTAAAATTTCCTAGAGATGCTGTTTTTGGAGGTATTATTAGAGAAGGAAAAGCATTCATGTCTGATGGAGATTTCCAAATAAAAGGTGGGGATAAAGCCATTGTTTTTTGTTTACCAGAAGCCATCAGTATCGTTGAAAACTTATTTCGATAACCGTGGGAACCATCAACCTAAAAATAATCTATAGATTTCTCGGACTTACCGCAGTTCTCAATGGAGTATTTATGTTCATTGCGGTTCCATTTAGCATGTATCATCAAGAAGAAGCTCAAATGGGAATTTTAAATGCAGGTATTGTGACTGTATTTGTTGGTTTGCTACTCTATTTTTTTAACAAACCTACAAGTACAAACATCCATAAGAAAGAAGGTTATCTCATTGTTACCCTAGGATGGCTTACCCTCTCTTTGACAGGAATGCTTCCCTATCTTTTTTCTGGAGCCATTCCCAACCTAACCAATGCATTCTTTGAAACTCTTTCTGGATATTCCACGACAGGTTCTTCAATTTTAACAGACGTTGAATCAATGCCCAAAGGAATTTTATTTTGGCGAAGTGCTACCCATTGGATTGGTGGAATGGGAATTATTGTTCTGACTGTCGCCATTTTACCTCTTCTCGGGATTGGAGGGATGCAATTATTCATGGCAGAGGCTCCTGGACCTTCTGCTGATAAATTACACCCCAGAATAACAGATACTGCAAAACGTCTTTGGTTGATCTATGTCATTCTTACTTTTAGTGAATTTTTCTTGCTCAAATTCGCAGGCATGTCCTGGTTTGATGCCATCAATCATGCAATGGCTACAGTAAGTACTGGTGGATTTTCTACCAAAAACGCAAGTGTTTCTTATTGGAATTCAATGCCCTTAGTTCAGTACATCATCATCTTTTTTATGTTTGTTGCAGGTACCAATTTTGTCCTTACTTATTTTGCCATCAAAGGAAAAATAAGAAAAGTGATTGAAAGTGAAGAATTCAAATATTATGTGGGAGGTCTTCTAAGCATCACAGTTCTTATAGTATTGATTATTTTATTTTTTCATGACGAGACATTGCATACTACCATTGCACATCCTAAAGTTTTAGGGACAACAGAAAGCGCCATAAGACATGCGCTATTTCAAGTGACATCTATTATGACCACCACAGGGTTTGTAACGGCAGATTTTACCATGTGGAGTTTCTTCGCAACCGGAATTTTCTTTGCGCTTTTCTTTGTGGGAGGTTCTGCTGGTTCTACCAGTGGAGGAATTAAAATTGTAAGGCATATTGTGATGTTAAAAAACAGTTTTTTGGAGTTCAAAAAAACCCTACATCCAAATGCCATCATTCCCGTTCGATACAATAAAAAACCAGTCAGTGAGACGATCGTGTTTAACATCCTCTCTTTCTTTGTGATCTATATGTTAATTTTCATGATCTCCTCGGTTATACTGACTTTTTTAGGCTTGGATTTCACTTCGGCTTTGGGAGCAGCAGCCTCTAGTCTAGGAAATATAGGACCGGCAATTGGATCTGTTAGCCCAGTCAATAATTTTGCCCATCTCTCTGACGGTGCCAAGTGGTTTTGTTCATTTTTGATGTTGATAGGACGGCTGGAACTCTTTACTGTTCTGATTCTTTTCTCTCCGTTCTTTTGGAGAAAAAATTAAAAGAATTTTAAAATTACTCTAGTTTTAAAATTAATAATAAAAACCCGATTATTTTTTTTAAATTGCCATGGCATTTCATAAAATGCATATATGCATTTTATAAATAGCAAATTATTCATGCTTTTAAAAATCCTCCTATGATCAAAAATTACTTTTCTCTATTCTTTTTTTTAAAAAATATTATTCGTCTAATATTTTTTGCAATAATTATTTTTTTTACAACCAGTTCCTCTTTTGCTCAAGATGATTTTGAAACTTGGCCTCTATCATTTGACACAACAGATAGTGGTATTTCAGTTACTCAAGAAAGTAGTAT
>JAYPZA010000001.1:301709-377956 GCA_038136095.1 Flavobacterium sp. | reverse complement strand
TGGCTCAGGAACCAATAATACCGCATCCGGATCTCAGGCTTTAGTTAGTAACACCACAGGAGTGTATAATACCGCGGCGGGAGTTCATGCTTTATATAATAACAAAACAGGCAATCGTAATTCCGCCTTTGGTCATAATGCCATGACAAATGGTGAAAATGCAACAAATCAAACAATAATTGGTTATAATGCAATAGGACAAGCTAATAACTCCGTAACTCTTGGGAATTCAGAGGTAACTGCAGTATATATGGGACAAGACTCAGGGGCTACTGTTTATGCAGCCGGTTTACGAACTGCTTCTAATGCTATACTTACATTATCAGACGATGATGCAACCTTTGCAGATGACGTAACGGTGAATGGTGATGTAACCGTTGCTTCTGATGCCAGGCTAAAAGCCAACATTGTATCACTGGGCGCTACCCTAGCAAAACTATTACTGATAGACGGTAAGACTTATACCCTTAAAAAAAATGGCAAACAAAAGATAGGTCTATTGGCTCAAGACATACAAAAAGTATTTCCTGAACTGGTTCATAAAAATGACAATGAAATGTTAGTAGTAAACTATCAAGGACTTGTTCCTGTAATGATCAATGCAATGAAAGAGCAAGATGATAAATTAAAAAAACAGGAGGGTAAATTGAAAGAACAAGATAATAAAATTTCAAGATTAGAGCGTTTGGTAGAAAAATATATGGTGGGTAAATAATCAAATTCATTTAGGTCCTGCTATTTTCTAAGAAGAGGGTTTTTATTTTTTTAATAGTCATCCGTTCCCACGAATCCCTATTAAACTCCTAGAGAATTTATGTAGCAAATTATAACGTTGGCTAAATCAACTTAACTTTTGTCATTTAAATATCTTTCGTATGGGTTTAAGATTTAAAAACAAAAAGGTCAAGATTGAAGGAATGACCCATCCTAAGGTTTGTGAGGATAAAGGAATCCATGAGTTTAGAGCTACGAACCATTCGTTTTTTAAATACACAAGCAAAACATCTGGAATACTAAAAAGAAAGGTTACAATGACAACTCCTCTAAAAACAATGTTTGATGCAAAGCGATTTGAAATGACATTAAGCACAATCAATACAATTGTAATTGGATAGATAAAAATCAAAATTGGGATGGCTATTTCAATGATAAAATCTACCTTAAAATGCCCTATCAAAACCCCAAGTAAAGAGCTGATGAAGGCTGTAAAAACATACACTTTTTGAGAATTGTTAAAAACCCCTTTTGCATAATCTGACGTACCTGTTACAATTCCTACAGCTGTAGTAAAGCAAGCTAGAGAAACTAAAATACTTAAAAAAGAAGTTCCAATATTTCCCAATGTTTGGATGCTTAAACTTGTTAAAACCTCAATTCTTGAGGCGTTTTCAGGAAAGGAGGCTCCTAATTTAGCTCCACTAAAAATCAATCCTCCATAGATCATTAATAATCCCACACCGGCAATACAACAAGACTTTGTAATGAGTTCTTTCTTGAGCTTATAAGAAGTATATCCCTCTGAAGATAAGGAAATGATCAGAACTGCTCCCACAACAACACCTCCAATTGCATCAAAAGTTTGATACCCTTCCAAAACTCCTTTTGCGAAGGAAAAATGATCATTTGATATTGATTCATTTTCTGAAAGAAAAAAGGATGTCATAGAAATCATCATTAATAAAATGATCACAATAACAGGAGTTAAAATTTTACCTATTAGACTGATAATTTTAGATCGATTGATTACAAAAAGAAATACCAACAAAAAGTAAATACTACTTGTCAATAAGGAATGTGAGTTAAAGATGGGGCTTATCGCCATTTCATGAGTAACTGAAGCGGTTCTTGGTGCAGGGATTGTTACCGCAATTGCATAAATAATTATGCAGTAGATGGAACTAAACTTTGAGGATACTTTTTTCCCTAAATCATAAAGCGTTCCTTGAACTTTTGCATGTGCAAAAATCCCCAACATAGGAATGAAAACTGCAGTAATGATAAACCCAAAGAATACCAACCACCATTGCGTCCCAGAAGTTGCTCCTAGAAAAGGAGGAAGGATGAGATTTCCTGCCCCAAAAAAGAGTGAAAAAAGAGCAAAACCAAATATCCAAATTTCCTTATTTTTATTCATTTTTGTTTGTTTTTTTAATAAAAAGAGCAAAAAATAATCAAAAAATGTAATTTTTTTGCAAAAAACGATCATTTTTAAAATCTAAAAAATTGACAATTTCTATCATCATTACTTCTCTTTATTTCATCGATTTATCTTGTGGAGAAGAAAACAAGAAATAAAATATTAGATCAATACGAAAGATACATATTTTTGTAGGATGGAAAAGTCTCTTTATTTCAAAAATACGAAGGTTTCTTTTATTGATTCTGGGAAAGGCCCAGTTGTTGTTTTATTACATGGGTTTCTAGAAAACAAAACCATGTGGAAAGATTTAATTTCGCAAATTTCGTTGAAAAACAGAGTCCTTGCCATCGATTTATTAGGGCATGGAAAAACAGATTGTTTGGGATATGTTCATTCCATGGAAATGATGGCTGAAACGGTCTATTTTGTTTTAAAAACCTTAAAAATTAAAAAATTTACTTTCATTGGACATTCCATGGGGGGCTATGTGTCTCTTGCTTTTGCAGAAAAACAACCAAAAATGATTCGAGGCTTGTGTTTATTAAATTCAAGCGCAATGGAAGATGATGCCGAGCGTAAAAAAACAAGGACTCGAGCGATTCAATTGGTAAAAAAAGACTTCAGAGCAATGATTCGAATGTCTTTTATGAACTTGTTTGGAGAAAAAAACAACTCTTTATTCAAAGCAGAAGTGAATCTTGCTCTTGAAGAAGCTCTAAAAACCCCTCTTCAAGGGTATATTGCTTGTCAGGAAGGAATGAAAATTCGTCCTAATAGAACAAATGTTCTTTGTCAAAATCACTTCAAGAAGTTATTTATTGCAGGAGAAAAAGACCCTGTTTTGTCCATTAAAAAAGTGATGAAAGAAGCCACAACAACTCATTCTGAAATTGCAATCTTATCTGGTGGACACATGAGTCATATTGAAAACAAAACAAAACTGATAAGTACCTTAAAAGTATTTATAAAAGACTGTTTGAAAAAATAAAGAGTTGCTACTACTCTTTTCTAAGAGCATTCCAGCCCTGCGCTTTCAATTCTAACTCCTGATTTGCACGGGTAACAAGATGCAATCCTGACGTCTTTTCAGTGATATGACCAATGACTGAAAAATGAGGATTTCCTTTTATTTTTTCATAATCAGTAACGGGAACTGTAAACAACAATTCATAATCCTCTCCGCCATTCAAAGCTACCATTGTACTGTCTATATCAAATTCTTCACAGGCTGAGATCACTTGAGGGTCCAATGGAATTTTATCCTCATAAATCTTACAGCCTACATTACTTTGAGAACAAATGTGCATTATTTCAGAAGACAAGCCATCAGAAATATCAATCATTGAAGTAGGTTTTACATCAATTTCTTTTAAAAGAGCTGGAATGTCTTTTCTTGCTTCTGGTTTTAATTGTCGTTCTATAAGGTAGGTGTAATTCTCTAAATCTGGTTGATTCTTTGGGTTGACTTCAAAAACTTGTTTTTCTCTCTCAAGGATCTGCAAGCCCAAGTAAGCAGCTCCTAGGTCACCCGTAACCACAATAAGATCTGTGTCTTTGGCCCCATTTCTATACACCACATCTTCTTTAGAAACTTTTCCGATTGCAGTAATAGATATTAACATTCCTTTTGACGAGGAACTGGTATCTCCTCCAATTAAGTCAATATGATAGGTTTCACAAGCTAAACGGATGCCAGCATATAGTTCTTCAATCGCTTCAAGGGTGAAACGATTAGAAACCGCCAGGGATACCGTAATTTGTTCAGCTTTACCATTCATCGCATAGAGATCTGATAGATTCACCATGACTGACTTATACCCTAGATGCTTTAGTGGCATATAGCTCAAATCAAAATGAACTCCTTCGACCAATAAATCTGTAGTGATTAGTGTTTGTTTTTCAGAACTCTCCAATACTGCTGAGTCATCCCCAACTCCTTTCACAGTTGATTGATGCGAAAGTCTGGTGTGTTTTGTAATGTGTTCAATTAATCCAAACTCTCCGAGTTCTGACAAAGGTGTTTTTGTTTGATTTTTATCTTCTAACATCTTGCAAAGATATAGACATCTAGAGAATAATTTGAACGATTGTTCTAAGATTCTCTTTTTTTTCAGTTGTTCGTTAAAAATCATGCATTAACCCCGATAAACAGTTAAATTTGATCCCGTAAAAAGGGGTGTCTAATCCACGATCTCTGCTGATATTAATAAAAACTATTGTGCATACGATTCCTTACAAGAATTCGTTTCAAACTAGGAATTCATTTAAAATAAATGTAAATTGTGATATGGTACATTGTTTCAAAAATTCATCATCTATTAACTGTTTTAAAAAAATGAAAAAAAATCTTCTGTCTCTATTTGTTTTATTGATACTATATTCTTGTCAAAAAAATGAATATCCGCTAGTAATGTCTCCAGTAATCACCTCTGGAGATACTGGAATAGATTTGGTCGAAAATACTGGGGCTGGCCAAACGGTTTATACGATTACAACCTCATCAACTCTAGAAATAAATGGGTATTATTTGAATGGTCAAGATGCAGACCTATTGTCTTTAAATGACAACCTGGTAATCTTAGATGCCAATCCAGACTTTGAAACAAAATCTAGCTACCGTTTTGGGTTGACCGCTTACGATATAGATGGAAATATCAGTAATTTACAAACAGTTACGTTTTCAATTATAGATGTAGATGAAACTCCTCCATATGTACTTGAGTCTTGTGAAAATGGATTTGCTGGAGAATATCCTTGCAACGATTACGATCTAGTTGCGCATATTGATCTAGATGCTCTTGGAGGTCCTGGTGCTTCTGGGAATGATTGTTGGGGCTGGACAGATCCATCTACGGGAAAAGAATATGCTCTTGTGGGAGTTAGCACAGGAACCTCTTTTATTGATCTTTCAAATCTAGAATTTCCAAGAATTGTTGGTTTCTTGCCTACTCATACCGTCAGTAGTTCATGGAGAGACATCAAAACGTATGGAAATTATGCGTTTATTGTTAGCGAAGCTACCGATCATGGAATGCAAGTTTTTGACCTAACTAGATTAGGGGCTGTTGACTCAAATTCACCTCCTGTAACTTTTACTGCAGATGCCCATTATGATGGTTTTGGAAAAGCACATAATATCGTCATTAATGAGTCACAAGGGTATGCATATGCTGTAGGAACTACTACCTACAATGGCGGCCCGCATTTTGTTGATATCTCAAATCCTCTAAATCCACTAGCCGCGGGTGGGTATGGTGACGATTCGTATTCTCATGATGCACAGGTAATTACTTACAATGGGCCCGATTCATCTTATATAGGAAGAGAAATTTTAATTGGTAGCAATCGAAATAGAGTTGTGATTGTGGATGTGACGGACAAATTGAATCCCACACAAATTTCAACGATCAACTACCCCAACATAGGGTACACTCATCAAGGGTGGTTCACTGAAGATTTCAATTATTTTATTCTTGGTGATGAATTGGATGAGATTAATTTTGGAGGGAATACTAGGAATATAGTGTTTGATTTTACAGACCTTAACAATCCGTCATTGCATATGGATTATTATGGCCCTACAACAGCCATTGACCACAATGGTTATGTGAAAGGGAGTGAATATTACCTCGCAAATTATGCTGCAGGAATACGAATTATTGACATCACAAATATTGGTGACGAAACCATGTCAGAAGTTGGATACTTTGACACCTATCCAGAAAATGACAATGCTTCTTTTAACGGGGTTTGGAATGTATATCCTTATTTCTCTAGCGGTAATATCATTATTAGTGATATTAATAGAGGGTTTTTTGTCGTAAGAAAAAGCCTCTAGTTTTTATGAAAAAAAGATGGTATGTAATGGGGCTTTTGATTGCTTTCGGCTGTACAGACCCTGGTTTGGATATTGACTCCATTTCTTCTAATGGTAATGTAACGCTTATTAAAACTTTTGGAGGATCAAAGAACGATGTTGCAGAAGCTGTCCACGCAACATCTGACGGAGGATTTGTTGTTTTAGGTCATACTCAAAGTACCGATGGTGACATCACTGGTAAATCTGACGATAGTTTTGATTATTGGCTTCTTAAATTTGATTCAGAAGCAGTCCTTGAGTGGAACAAAACTTACGGAGGAACCGGTGATGATAGAGGTCATGATATTATTCAAACTTCCGATGGGGGCTTTGCATTACTAGGATACTCAGATAGTACCGATGGTGACCTCACCACAAACCAAGGTCTAAGAGATTTTTGGGTGGTAAAGACGGACCCTTTTGGGAATATTTCTTGGCAAAAATCTTTTGGTTTTTCTGGCATTGACGAAGGGACCAAAATTCTGGAAACTTCAGACAATCACCTTTTGCTTTCAGGGGTTTTAGATGTCAGCGCATCAGGAGGTCAAGGGGACTTTGGTCGATTCTCAATAAGACATGCTGGAGGAGACTATTGGTCCATTAAAATAGCATCCAATGGAGACCTTATATGGTCAAAGTTTTATGGGGGTTCTTTTACCGATAGCCCAAGAGAAGTTATAGAAAATAACAACAATGAATTGATTGTTGTGGGAGGTTCTGACAGCAACGATGTAGATATTACAAACAATAAGGGGTCTTATGATTTTTGGGTTGTCAAAACTAATTTTGAAGGAGGAATCATTTGGGAAAAATCTTATGGAGGATCTGAAATTGATGAAGCTAGAGGGGTTGTATACTCAGAGGATGGAAGCTATGTAATTGTTGGTGATACCCGTAGCAACGATCAGGACATTTCTTCAAACAATGGGGCGGCAGATCTATGGATGATAAAAATCGATGAAAATGGTCATCTTCTATGGAATCGTTCGTTTGGAGGCTCAAGTTTTGATGTTTCAAGATCGATTGCAAAAACTTTAGATAATGGCTATCTTGTCTCAGGAAGCTCAAGAAGTTCTGATGGCGATGTTTCAAAAAATCAAGGTCTAAATGATGCTTGGATGGTCAAAATCTCGAATGAGGGTCAATTGATGTGGGAAACCAGCGTTGGGGGTTCCGAAATAGACTTTTGCTATGATGCTGTTCAATTGAACGATGGAAGTCTTATTGCAGTTGGTGAAAGCTCCAGCTCTGATGGTGACATCTCTCAAAATAAAGGATTTGCCGATGTATTAATCATAAAAATGAACTAAACAATGAAAAAAAGTTTTTTGTTAGCAATCTGCATGCTTGTGATGCTGAGTAATTGTAGTGAGGATTCTGACATTCGTATAGAGCCTGTTTCTATTTCTTTAAACTTCCATCATTCTTGGGAAGAAACCAACATTGGTAGTGAAGACTTTGGGGAACTTAAATTTACGAATGAAAATGGTGATTTGCTTAGTATTGATCGACTTCGTTATTTGATTTCAGAAATAACATTGACACATGAAAGTGGTTTTGTCACACGTCTTAATGATTATAATTTAGTGGATGTTACCAACAACGAAGGATTAACATTCACAACTTCTACCGAAATATTACCTGGGAACTATACCAATCTTTCATTTAGATTTGGTTTTAGCGAAGAAAATAATATTGATGGTGCGTATCCAGACCTAAATACCGCAGGATTTAATGTCCCTGGTGAAAATTCTACTCCAAATCTTGGCGGAGGCTATCATTACATGCAATTTGATGGAAATTACGTAGATAATCTTTCCAATCAGTCCCCTTTTAACTACCATGCAATTAGTGCGATTGATCTGACCAACACAAACGACCCTGTCGATACTTCATTGAAAGTAAACATCGGATCATTGGTTGTTGGGGGAAGCACCAGTATTGATATTCAAATGGATGTCTCTGAATGGTTTAAAAATCCAAATACTTGGGATTTAAACGTATATAATACAAGTTTGATGGGGAATTATGAAGTTCAATTGTTGATAAATCAAAACGCAGCATCCGTATTTAGCTTAGTTTCCATAACTCAATAAAAATGAGAAAAGAATTCTTTTTGATTTGTTTTGTTGGATTTTTTGTAATGGCTTGTTCAGACAACGATGCCAGTGATGAAAACGAATATATCCCAATCCCCTATTCTTTAGACATCCCGCCGTTGTTTCAAGAAAAGTTAATTAGCCCGTTAATTCCTTCGAACAACCCACTCACTGTTGAAGGAGTTGCTCTAGGAAAAAAATTATTTTTTGACAGGTCCCTTTCAGGAGATAATACCCAATCCTGTGCCTCTTGTCACAAACCGCAAAACTCATTTACTGATGACACTCGTTTTAGTGGTGGAATCGATGGTGTGTTAGGGACAAGAAACTCAATGCCATTGATGAACTTAGCATGGAATTTTTCAGAACGTTTTGCATGGGATGGTAAAGAGATTGGGCTCGAAAGACAGGCTCTTGAACCCGTAAGAAATACGATTGAAATGCATAGCCGATGGACAGATGTTGCCAATAAGTTGCAACAAGATCCAGAGTATCCAACACTTTTTTTAAGAGCATTCGGAACCTCAACCATCGATTCAACTCTTGTCACAAAAGCAATTGCTCAATTTGAAAGAACACTCATTTCTGGGAATTCTAAATTTGATCAATATCTTTTGGGAAATGCCTCACTAAACCCTCAAGAACTTAATGGATTCAATGTCTTTATGGATGAAAATAAAGGAGATTGTTTTCATTGTCATGGAAGTGATAATAATCCATTATGGACAGACAATGATTTTCATAACAATGGACTGGATGCCATTATTGAAGATCTGGGATTAGGAGCAGTTACAGGAGATCCTAATGACGATGGTAAGTTTCGTTCTCCTTCTTTGAGAAATCTTGTTTTTTCAGCCCCTTATATGCATGATGGGCGTTTTGAAACCATAGAGGAAGTTATAGATCATTACAGCGAGGGCTTGCAAATCTCCCCAACAATAGACCCTTTGATGAAAAAAGCACAACAGGGAGGGGTCCAACTTTCTGTCCAAGACAAGGAAGATCTCAAAGCTTTTTTACTCTCCTTATCAGATTTTGATTTCATCAATAATCCTGATTTTCGTAACAATTAAATTTGTCAAAATTAAATTTGTTCTAAGCCTCATGAGTCATTTTATACTTATGTCGTATCTTTGAAGCCAAAATTGACGTTAATAATTAACCATTATGATTAAAGTTTCTGATTTTGCTAGAAAGAAAGTCATTGAATTAATGACAGATGATGGCTTTGACGCTACAAAAGATTTTGTAAGAGTCGGTGTGAAAAGCGGGGGGTGTTCTGGACTTTCTTACGAGTTAAATTTTGACAACAAACAATTAGAGAACGATAAGCTTTTTGAAGACAATGACGTTAAAATCGTTGTTGACAAGAAAAGTTTCTTGTACTTAGTTGGAACGACCTTAGACTTTTCTGGAGGGTTGAATGGAAAAGGATTTGTTTTTAACAACCCAAACGCCAACAGAACCTGTGGTTGTGGGGAAAGTTTTTCATTATAATCAAACATTCTTAATTTACAAGCAACTGTTAACATGAGTAAGTACACTGAAGATGATCTTAGGGAAGAACTGAAAAACAAAGAATATGAGTATGGCTTTTATACTGATATTGACAGTGAAACCTTTGCGAAAGGATTGAATGAGGACGTGGTTCGCGCTATTTCAAAAAAGAAAAATGAACCTGAATGGATGACTCAATGGCGCCTAGAAGCTTTTAAAGTTTGGTCCAAGATGAAAGAACCTGAGTGGGCTAATGTATCATACAAAAAACCTGAATTTCAAGAAATCTCTTATTATTCTGCACCAAAAAAGAAGCCTAAACTGAACAGCCTTGATGAGGTAGATCCAGATTTATTAGCAACATTTGAAAAGCTTGGAATCTCACTAGAAGAACAAAAGCGTCTTGCAAATGTCGCTGTAGACATTGTTATGGATTCTGTTTCTGTGGCCACCACCTTTAAAGATACGTTAGCAGAAAAAGGAATTATTTTTATGCCAATATCTGAGGCAATTCAAAAACATCCAGAGTTGGTGAAAAAATATTTAGGCTCTGTGGTTCCTCAAAAAGATAACTTTTATGCTGCATTGAATTCGGCTGTTTTTTCAGACGGATCCTTCTGCTATATTCCTAAAGGAGTTCAATGTCCAATGGAACTCTCCACCTACTTTCGAATCAACGAAGGTGGGACTGGACAATTTGAAAGAACACTTGTTGTTGCAGACAAAGGTAGTTATGTAAGTTATTTGGAAGGCTGCACGGCTCCTCAACGAGATGAAAACCAACTGCATGCAGCAGTTGTAGAATTGATTGCACTGGATGATGCTGAAATCAAATACTCAACAGTACAAAATTGGTTCCCCGGAGATTCTGATGGGAAAGGAGGAGTTTATAATTTTGTGACCAAAAGAGGGCTTTGTGAAACGAATGCAAAAATCTCCTGGACACAAGTAGAAACAGGTTCAGCGATTACCTGGAAATACCCTAGTTGTATCCTAAAGGGGAACAATTCTGTTGGTGAGTTTTATTCAATTGCTGTGACCAATAATTTTCAACAAGCAGATACTGGAACAAAGATGATTCACCTGGGGAAAAATACCAAGTCAACGATTATTTCCAAAGGAATCTCTGCTGGAAAATCACAAAATAGTTATCGTGGGCTGGTCCAAATCGGTTCAAGGGCAACCAATGCAAGAAATTTTTCACAATGTGATAGCTTGTTAATGGGGAATGATTGTGGAGCACACACATTTCCGTACATCGAAGTAAAAAATAAAACTGCACAAATAGAACACGAAGCAACCACGAGTAAAATTGGAGAAGAACAATTGTTTTATTGCAATCAACGAGGAATCGATACCGAAAAGGCGATCGCTTTAATCGTCAATGGTTTTAGTAAAGAAATTTTAAACATGCTTCCAATGGAATTTGCAGTGGAGGCTAAAAAATTATTAGAAATTAGTTTAGAAGGAAGTGTCGGATAAATTTGTAATCAGAAATAACTGAAAAATCATGTTAAAGATAGAAAACTTACATGCTAACGTTGAAGACAAGGAAATTTTGAAAGGATTGTCTTTGCAAGTAAATGCTGGAGAGGTACATGCAATTATGGGTCCAAATGGTGCTGGAAAAAGTACACTTGCATCCATCATCGCAGGAAAAGAAGAATATGAAATCAATAACGGAGTTATTGAATTGGAAGGAGAAGACATTAGTGAATTAGCGCCAGAGGAAAGAGCTCACAAAGGAGTATTTTTATCATTTCAATATCCTGTAGAAATTCCTGGAGTTACTGTTACAAACTTTGTAAAAACTGCGATTAACGAGTCTCGTAAGGCAAAAGGAATGGAGGAAATGCCCGCAAAAGACATGTTAAAAAAGATTCGTGAAAAATCAGCCCTTTTGGAAATTGATCGCAAGTTTTTGTCTCGCTCCTTAAACGAAGGGTTTTCTGGAGGAGAAAAGAAGCGTAACGAGATTTTCCAAATGGCTATGTTAGATCCAAAATTGGCAATTTTAGATGAAACGGATTCAGGATTGGATATCGATGCTTTGCGTGTGGTTGCCAATGGGGTCAATAAATTGAAGTCAAATAACAATGCAGTCATTGTCATTACTCATTATCAGCGATTGTTAGAATACATCATCCCTGATTATGTTCATGTTTTACACGATGGGAAAATCGTAAAAACAGGTGACGCTTCTTTGGCATTAGAATTAGAAGCAAAAGGATATGATTGGATCAAAGAAGAAATGACTTCATAAAACATTAGAAATGGATTTGAAAGAAAAAATAGTCTCTTCCTATGTTGCCTTTGAGGACGGTGTTAATGTCAATTCTGATATTCACGAAATCAGAACTGAAGCTTTTCAAAACTTTGAAAAATTAGGCTTCCCAACGAAAAAATTAGAAGCCTGGAAATACACCTCTTTAAATTCAATCTTAAAAGAAGATTACAGTCTCTTTCCAAATAAGGAAAAAACAATCAATCTTGAAGCGGTTAAAAAGTACTTCATTCATGACATCGATACGTATAAAATTGTATTCATCGATGGTAAATACAGTTCGTTCCTGTCTGAAACAACTCATGATCAGATAGATGTCTGTTTGATGTCTTCTGCATTGACCAAATCAAAATACAAAGCGGTCATTGAAAACTACTTTAATAAGGTAGCAAAGCAAGACCATTTAACGTCATTAAATACTGCTTTTACAAAAGAGGGTGCTTACATTCATATTCCAAAGAATATTGAAGTTGAAAAACCCATTCAAATCATCAATTTTAGTACTGGAGCTCAAACAGCAACGATGTTTCAACCTAGAAACTTGATTGTAGTGGATCAAAATTCACACATTCAAATTATCGAGAGGCATCAGAGCTTAACAGAACATCCAGTTCTTACAAATAGTGTTACCGAAATCTTTGCAGGAAGACATGCGAACATTGATTATTACAAAATTCAAAACGATACAACTTCGGCTTCTTTGGTAGACAATACTTATATTGAACAAGATTCAAAAAGTGTTGTCTCTGTTCACACATTTTCTTTTGGAGGGAGTATGACAAGAAATAATCTGAACTTTTATCAAAAAGGAGAGCACATAGATTCAATCTTAAAAGGAATTACCATTATCGAAGGGAAGCAGCACGTTGATCATCATACCTTAGTTCATCATATAGAACCCAATTGTGAAAGTCATCAAGATTATAAAGGTATTTTTGATGAACGTTCTACGGGAGTTTTCAATGGAAAAGTAATCGTTGAAAAAGAGGCTCAAAAAACCAATGCTTATCAGCAAAACAACAATGTTTTGGTGAGTGATCGCTCTACCATCAATGCCAAACCTCAACTAGAAATTTTTGCAGATGATGTCAAATGTTCTCATGGTTGTACCATTGGTCAATTGGATGAGCAAGCGCTCTTTTACATGCAACAACGAGGGATTCCAAAAAAAGAAGCGAGAGCTCTTTTAATGTATGCTTTTGCCAACACTGTATTAGAAAGTGTGCGAATTCCAGAAGTGAAAGCCAGAATTACCCAATTAATTGCCAATAAACTTAATGTGAATATTGGTTTCAATATCTAATTCGCATAGCGCTAAAAAAAAGCAATTCTCCTTTCTTAATTTCTAACCAAGAATTGCCTATTGGTTGAGGTAGTCCAAAGAGAGAGACGCTAATGTTTTTACACCTAATACAAAGCCACTTTCATCAAGTAGAAAATCTGGGGTATGGTGCCCTGCTGCATCTTCTGGCTGAACATCAAGAGCTTTTCCTCCTAAGAAAAAGTATAATCCAGGAACTTTTTGCTGAAAAAAAGAAAAATCCTCCGCTCCTGTAATGGCATCTATTTCTATTACATTTTCTGTTCCTGCAATTCTTTGGATTGTGGGCAACATTTGACTTGTTAATTTTTCATTATTGTAAGTAATTGGATACCCTTTATCAATGTCTATGGTTGCCTCTGCTCTAAATGATTTTGCAATGGCTGGAACCATTTCTTTCATTCTTAGGTTGATAAATTCTTGCATCCCATAATCCAATGTTCTAATCGTTCCAACAATTTTTGCTGTTTCTGGGATGATGTTGCTTCTAATTCCAGCATTAATCATCCCAACAGTGATTACTGCACCCTCCTTAGTCAACTCTGATTCTCTACTGATAATGGTTTGTAAACCATTGATGATTTGAGCAGAAGCGACAATAGGATCCACACTGGCCCATGGTCTTGACCCATGAGCTTGTTTTCCCAAGACATTAATTTCATAGGATTGTGAAGCGGCCATGATCCCTCCTGGTTTGTAGTTGATTTTTCCAACATCAAGTCCTGAAGCAATATGTAGCCCAAAAATAGCATCCACATCTGGATTCTTTAAGACCCCCTCCTTCACCATTAATTCAGCGCCTCCTTCTTCTCCTTTAGGCGCCCCCTCTTCTGCAGGTTGAAAGATAAATTTTATCGTTCCATGAATTTCTTTTTTCATTTTAGACAATACTTCAGCTACTCCCATAAGAATGGCAACATGAGAATCGTGACCACAAGCGTGCATGACCCCTGTCTCTTTTCCATTGTAGATGGATGTGGCCTGGGATTTGAATGGCAAATCATTTCTTTCGGTTACTGGCAATGCATCCATATCAGCTCTTAAGGCAACTACTTTCCCTGGTTTATTCCCTTTCAATATGCCCACAACGCCTGTTTTTGCAACCCCTGTTTGAACATCGATTCCAAGTTTTTTTAGATGATTCTCTATGTATTTTGCTGTTTCAAACTCACGGTTTGACAACTCTGGGTTTTGATGGATATGCCTTCTCCATTCAATGACTTTATTCTCAACTTTTTCTGAAAGTGACTTTACTTTATTGTCATTATTTTGTCCATAAGTAGTCCCTAAAATTATAAGACTCAAGGTTGTAAAAAGAATATTTTTCATTTTTTATGATTTAATTATTTCTTTTAAGAAAAGTTTCTATTGTAAATATAACAAACCTAATTGATTCCATTCACTTACAAGAATCTAGATACAGAAAGAAATAACTCAACCCCCTGTTATCTCTGTTTCTAAAATGATCGCGTTCATGACCCTCTAAAGTAAAAAAACAACAAGAATTGACAGAAAAAATCTTTTATTAACGAGCATGTAGATACGTTAATTTTATACAAAAAAACGAATTAAATCTCTCGTTTATTGGAAGTTCTGCCTTTGATGTCCTACCTTTGTAAAGTAAAATTTGTAGCATGTTTCCAATAGAAAAAATTCGTAATGATTTTCCTATTTTACAAAGAAAAGTAAATGGTCACCCGCTAATTTACTTTGACAATGCCGCGACCTCACAAACTCCAAAGGTTGTAATTGATGCGATTGTAGATTATTACGAAAACTACAATGCCAATATTCATAGAGGAGTACACTCTTTGAGTCAAGAGGCAACAGATCAATATGAACAAGCTCGTATCAAATTACAAAAACATTTTAATGCGAAATGCGCGACTGAAATGATTTTTACCTCGGGTACTACCCATAGCATCAATATTGTGGCTTCTGGGTTTTCTACCTTGCTTAAAAAAGGAGATCAAGTCATTGTTTCTGCCTTAGAACACCATTCTAATATTGTTCCATGGCAAATGATGTGTGAAAAAACAGGTGCAATATTAAAAGTCATCCCAATGAATGAAGAGGGGGCTTTGGATATGGAGACTTATGATAAATTGCTCTCAAAAAATACCAAGCTAGTCTTTTGCAATCATATTTCAAATGCATTAGGAACCATCAATCCAATTGGAGACATCATAAAAAAGGCACATGAGGTTGGTGCTGCAGTTTTAATTGACGGAGCACAATCTACACCCCATATCAAAGTTGATTTTCAAGCGTTGGATGTTGATTTTTATGTGTCCTCGGCTCATAAAATTTGTGGTCCAACGGGTGTCGGTTTTCTCTACGGGAAAAAAGAATGGTTGCATCAACTTCCCCCTTACCAAGGAGGTGGTGAAATGATAGATACCGTTACTTTCGATAAAACCACCTATGCGGATCTGCCTCACAAATTTGAAGCAGGAACACCCAATGTCTGTGGTGGGATTGCTTTTGGGGTTGCAATTGACTATATGAATGCGATAGGTTTTGATGCCATTGCTGCTTACGAACAAGAATTATTGGAATATGGGACTCAAGAATTGCTTAAGATTGAAGGGTTAAAGATTTATGGGACTTCTCAAAAGACCTCTGTAATCTCATTCAATGTAGGCAATATCCATCCATATGATATTGGTTCAATATTAGACAAATTGGGGATTGCGGTTAGAACGGGTCATCATTGTGCACAGCCGATCATGGATTTCTATAAAATTCCAGGAACAATTAGGGCTTCTTTTGCTTTTTACAATACAAAAAAAGAAATCGATCTCTTTGTAGAGGCTTTGAAAAGAGCGGTATTGATGCTTCAATAAGTAAGCCACAAAAAATCAACTTTTCTAAAATATTAATGCAATAAAAAAGCGGCTCATGGCCGCTTTTTTATTTGTATTTACTCTTTCGATTAATAATCAAAAGTTAATTTTAAGATGGTTCTACGACCAATTACTGGCATGCTTGGGAAAGCACGATATTTCTGGTCAAGAATGTTAGTTGCAGATAAGTCTACTCTTAGATTGTCTGAAACCTTGTATCCAACGTTCACATCAAAAAGATTCTTTTCTTGAACCTCTCCAGAGAATACCCCTTGATTAGACATAAAGGCATCGTCATGCTGGAATGCAATTGCACCACTTAATTTGTCTTTTGAGTACTGAACTCCTGCTCTATATTTGAATTTTGGAGCATTCAAATACGATGAAAAAGGAAGTCCGTCATCGTTAGACTCTCCAGGAATCCATTCATTTTGACTTAACCATGAGCTGTTCAACCATAAAGTTACATTGTTATTTAAGAAGTACTCTAAAGCTAAATCTGCTCCATAATGACTTCTTGTAACATCAGAGAATATACGGTATCCTGCAGGAATGTGCATCAATCCGTCTCCTTGTGGTACAGAAAGTGTTTCTACAGCACCAATGATTGGCATTAATGGCGCAATTTGAGCTTCAAATCCAGCACCTCCTTGTGCAAAAGCACCTCCAGATGCTGCTGCCAAGCCTCCAATTGTTTCAGCTGCTGATGGAAGTAAACCAGGAATTCCAGTAGTTGGCCAGCCTTGGGCAGCGTAAATTGCTGCTACTCCTGCTGCTACTCCTGGGTCAGATGCGAAATCTGAAGCGACCTGTCCTCCTAAATCCGTAGCGAAATCTGCTCCTTCAAGACGGAAAGTTGGTGCTACTGCTGTGAATTGGGTAAACCCTTTTCTTTCATAGGTGTAAACATCTAATGCTACTGAAAGCTTCTCTCCTATCATCCCTTTGTATCCAATTTCAAAAGAATTCAAAGTTCCTACTTGAGATTGTAATGTAGGAGTCAATTCATCCATTGCCTCTCCATTAAATAGATTGTATCCAACCAATTGACCTGATCCTCCAGAGGGCACATAAGTACTAAAGAAGCTTGAAACAACTCCTGCAAAAGGATTTCCAGCTAAACCTGCAGATAAGGCTGCCAAAGTTGGCTGAGCAACCGCACCATAAGCGTAAGCTAGTGGAAACTGTTGTGCTCCATAAGGAAGGTCTGGTAATCCTGGAATTGAAAGATCAATTGTTGGGTTGTCAGAAAATACTTGTGGGGCATTTTGTCCCGATAACCATACATCGGCAATCCCTGGTGCTAAAACTGACACAGGAAAATCTATGTTTTGCTCCAATGCTGATGGACCAAATGTAGATCTGTTAAAAGATGCTCTGAATGTGTTTTTATCATTTGCTTTATAAACAAGGGCAAATCTTGGCGCAAAAGCTCCTTTGTCTATAAAGTTAATTTTATCATATCTACCAGCATAGGTAAGTTCTAACTTATCCCCTATTTGGGAAGTTCCTTGAAGATAAGCTCCTGTAATGATGTAGTCATCACTATCATCATTGATCCCGTATAAAGTATATTCAGAATCTGACATCGTGTTTCTGTAGTCTGAACCTATGGTAAAGTTAGAGTTTAAGAAGTTTGGAATGTCAAAATTATATTGCAATTGTGCTTCTAAAGAAGAACGTTTGGCAACTTGTCTTAATCCTGAATTGTATAAGAAGGTTGGCTTTTCTGCGCTACCTCCATCATTGTAGTTGTAATATACTTGACCAAAAAATCCTCCAGATTGGATTCTTCCCTGAGTCCAGTAGTCATTTCCTTGGATATACCCAACTCCTTGAGAGTTGAAAAACAATCCTCCACCATTAGCAAATCCAGCAGAGACAAACGCGGTTGTCTGGTCTGATGGACGAAATTCTAAATGTACGTTTGCTGAGTAATTTCTATACTCTGTAGCCAAAGGATTTCCGTCACCATTGTCATCTAAATCATTTAACGTCAGTAAAGTTTCTCCAGGTTGTGTTGGGTCTACTCTTTTGTTTACAATTGCTGGCTGTGCAATCGATGTTCTTAACGATGAGATAAAAGCTGCATCTTCCTCAGCATCCAACTGAAAATCAGTACCTCTTACATATCTCATATTCACTTTGAACCCAAACGTATCGTCATCATTTTTAAACGCATGACGCATGGTTAATCCAGTAGTATTTAAAGATCCTCCTAACATTTCAACAGTGGTTCCAGGATGATCAATTGGGCTTTTAGACATGAAGTGAACAACCCCAGAAGTTACTCCTGGTCCATACAGTGCAGAGGCAGCACCTCTTACAACCTCAACTCTTTGAATGTCAATATTGGACATTCCTGTCTGATAACTGATGTAAGTTCCTGCAGATGGAGTCACCAAATAACGATAATCTAGAATCGGGAACGTAGATGTTCCGAATACTCCAGAACCAGCTCTCATTTCAATATTGATAGAGTTTGCTGATTGTTGCTGAATTTGAACTCCAGGTACGTTAATTAAATTACGAACTGGGTCTACAACATTCGCAGAATTCTGAATGTCTTTGGGTGTAATAATACTCACCGATGAAGGTGCTTCTTGTACTTTTTGTCTTCTTCTAGAAGCTGAAAAAACAATCTCTTCTAAGGCCATAGAATCTTCAAGAAGATCTACTGAAACCTTTTGATTGTTTTCTGTAATAGCAACTTCTACCATCTGAAATCCTAACATAGAAATCTCTAGGGTAAAAGGTGGAGCGTCTTTAACTTCAAGAATAAAATTTCCTTCAAAATCTGTTGTTGTTCCAACAGCTTTCCCAGAAACTTTAACATTGGCTCCTAAAAGTGTTTCTCCTGTTTTTGCGTCTTTAACAGTTCCTGTAACGGTTGTTTGAGCAGTCATCGCTGCACTGAAAAGAATCACAAACGTGAAGAATAGTGTCTTTTTTATCATGATATAATTTATTTGTTAACTATTACGAATGTACAATTTTTTTTTATTTGTATAATATTTTTCACCTATTTTTGGATTATCAGTTGTTTTGACTTCTTTTTTTTATGAAAACCATATTTTTGTTTTCCTTTGTTTTTTTTCTTTGTTGAGTTGTAACTTTGCCTTTTAATTCGACTATTTTGAAAATTATTCATTCCATTGCTGAATTTCACTGTTCTCATAAAACCATCGTTACCATTGGTACGTTCGATGGCGTTCATGTGGGGCATCAAAAAATATTAAAAAACCTAATTAGAACAGCTAAAGAAGGGGGTAAAAAATCTGTGCTTTTAACCTTTTTCCCACACCCGAGAATGGTTTTACAAAAAGAAATGGATCTTTACTTGCTGAACACCATTGAGGAAAAATCTCTTTTGTTAGATGAAATGGGATTGGATTATTTAATTATCCATCCATTTAGCAAAGATTTCTCTAGGTTGTCAGCTATTGATTTTGTGAGAGAGTTTCTGGTAAATAAACTCAACACGTATCAACTAGTTATTGGTTACGATCACCATTTTGGGAAAAACAGGGAGGGAAATATTGATCAGTTGAAAGAGTATGGTTTGTTGTATGATTTCTTTGTTGAAGAAATCCCTTCCCAAGATATTGATGAGGTTTCTGTAAGCTCTACTAAAATTAGAAATGCCTTACTTTCTGGAAATTTAAAAACTGCAAACACGTTTTTGGGCTATAACTATATGCTGAATGGCAAAGTGATTCGAGGGGAGAGTTTTGGAAGTAAAATAGGGTTTCCTACGGCAAATTTAGAAATCAAAGAGTCTTACAAATTAATCCCTAAAACAGGGGTGTATATTGTCAAAACAGAGATTGATCATCGGGTCATTTATGGAATGATGAACATCGGCTTTCGACCCACTTTGGGTGGAAAAAACAAGACAATCGAGGTGCATCTTTTCGACTTCAAAAAAGACATCTATGATGAAATTATCACTGTTGAACTTTTTTACTTTCTGAGAAATGAGAAAAAATTTGATACCATTGAAATGTTGTCAAACCAGTTGGCCAAGGATAAAAAGAATGCCATTTCTTTTCTTTCCAACAATCTTTCATAACTCATTGTGATATTGATTCACTTCCTGTATCTTTGAGACCTTAACAATTTTCGCAAATCATGCTACAGGTTCAGTTCATAAAAAACAATCTAAATTTAGTTTTAGAAGGATTGTCAAAAAGAAATTTTGCAAATGCAGAGCAAATTATTGAATCCGTTTTAAAATTAGATGAAACTAGAAGAAAGACTCAAGTTTTATTAGACAATACCTTGGCTGAATCGAATGCTCTTTCTAAGGAAATCGGTCTTCTATATCAATCCGGAGAAGTTCAAAAAGCAACACTGGTAAAAGAAAAGACAAGTCAACTTAAAATTGAATCAAAAAATTTAAATGATCAACTGAATGATGTTTCTAAAGAGTTGCAAGAATTGTTATTTCAAATTCCAAACATTCCTCATCAATCTGTGCCTTCAGGTATCTCTGAGGATGACAATGAAGAGATTTTTAGAGAAGGGGAGATTCCTAAATTATTTGAAGGAGCACTTCCTCATTGGGAACTTGCAAAAAAATACGACATCATTGATTTTGAACTTGGTACAAAAATTTCAGGAGCAGGATTCCCTGTATACAAAGGAAAGGGCGCAAGGCTTCAAAGAGCCCTTATCAATTATTTTTTAGATAAAAATATTGCTGCTGGCTATGAAGAATTTCAAGTACCTCACCTGATTAATGAAGCTTCAGGAATTGGAACCGGTCAATTACCAGATAAAGAAGGGCAGATGTATTATATTGGGAATGACGACTTCTATTTGATTCCTACTGCAGAAGTTCCCATCACCAATATGTTTCGAGGAAACCTCATGAATGAAAGTGATTTGCCTATTACTTGTACGGGGTACACTCCTTGTTTTAGACGAGAGGCAGGAAGTTATGGTTCGCATGTTAGGGGACTCAATCGACTCCATCAGTTTGACAAAGTAGAAATTGTCCGTGTAGAACATCCCGATCATTCTTATGAAGCTTTAGACGGAATGGTCACTCATATCAAAGGAATATTGAAAGAATTGAAACTGCCTTACAGAATTTTACGTCTTTGTGGAGGTGATACGGGTTTTACTGCGGCTTTGACTTTTGACTTTGAGGTTTTTTCAACAGCTCAAGATAAGTGGCTTGAGATTAGCTCTGCTTCTAATTTTGAAACATTTCAAGCCAATCGATTGAAACTTAGATTCAAAGACAAGGATGGAAAAAATCGACTTGCTCACACTTTAAATGGAAGCTCACTAGCTTTGCCTAGGGTGTTGGCTGGGATATTAGAAAACTATCAAACCAAAGATGGTATTCAGATACCCGAAGTATTGATTCCTTATACAGGTTTTGACCTAATTGGCAATTGAAGCTGTAATGAGTCTTTTGTACTTGCTCATCTCTAATAGTGCTTTAAGGTAATCACCGATTTGGCCACTTTTCATAAATCTAGCAGCATTCTTTTTTGCGATTTCGTATTTTTTGATTCGTTCTCTCATCGTTAATTTATTTGACTTCTATACATTGTAAGACAACTATTGTGCCAAAAAAAATTCCATGAGCAATTTAAAAACAAATCTGTTAGGTAAAAATAATCATACTAGTTAGCTATCTTTGATTGGAATGAAGAAGTTTTTACTCATTATCAGTCTGTTTTATTTCGGAAAAACGTTTGGTCAAAATAATGCTGCTTTGGCTGATCGTTATTTTCAACAAGGAGCGTACGAAAAAGCTACTCAATTATATGAGATTTTGCAAAAAAACAATCCCTATAACACTAAATATTTAAAACGATTGATTACCTGTTTTCAAGAAGTTAATAATTATGAAAAGGCTGAAAATTTTCTTGAAAACAAACTTCTTGACAATCCTGACCTGCTGTTTTTATATGTTGAAATAGGATATAATTTTGATCGTCAACAAAAAAAAGAACTTGCAAAAAAAGCGTATTCGGCTGCGCTTACCGCAATTGATACCAAACCCAATTTAGGGGGGCTCATTGGTAAGATGTTTCAAGAGAACAACCTGTTAGACTATGCGATAGAGGCTTATTCTAAAACAATGTCTCTGAATAAAAATGCTCGTTACGAATTTCAGATCGGTCAAATTTATGGGGAAAAAGGTCAATTTGAGAAAATGTTTGATTATTACATGGATCTGATCAATGAAGATACCAACAACCTTAAAGGCATTCAGCGTTTCATAAGCAGATACATCACAGAAGATCCTTTCGACAAAAACAACATCGCTTTAAAAAGGTCCCTGCTCAGAAAATCAATCAGCAATCCCAAAAATGTTTGGAATGAACTTTTAAGTTGGTTATTTGCCAAACAAAAAGAATACAACAAAGCATTTGTTCAGGAAAAAGCTCTTTTTAAAAGAGATCCAGCCTATCTTGAAGCCATTTTTGAACTTGGTAAAATTGCTTTTGAAGGGGCTGATTTAGCCACTGCAAAACGTTGTTTTATCTTCTTTTTAGAACACAGTGTTTTTATTGAAGATCGTTTATCTGCAGAACTGTATCTGCTAAAAATTGCAGTGAAGAACAAGGACAAGGATTGTGAATTAATGTTTTATAAAACTCTTGATGGTTATGGTGTTAATAGAAACACAATTGAAATACAAATTGCTTTTGCCAAGTATTTGGCTTTTCAAAAAAGCAATCCGCAAAAAGCAATTGATGTTTTACAGTCTGCGTTGTCTTTGTCGCAATCTAAATTTCAAAAGGCAACCATAAAACTATTGCTCGGAGACATTTTTGTATTCACCAATAGATTTAATAAGGCGCTGCTGTATTTTTCCCAAGTTCAAACACAATTAAAAAACCATCCCTTGTCACAAGAAGCTCGTTTCAAAGTGGCACAAACCTCCTATTTTAAGGGAGATTTTAGTTGGGCAAAATCTCAATTAAAAGTTTTGAAAGGTTCTGCTTCTCAATTAATTGCAAACGATGCTGTTCAATTATTTTTAATCATTTCTGACAACGAACCAAAAGATTCCATCCCTTCTGGATTAAAAGAATTTGCCAAAGCGGATCTGCTTGCCTATCAATATAAAAATAGTGAAGCCATTGCAGTTTACAATGAATTATTGAAAACATATTCCGGTCAAAATATTGAAGATGATGCTCTTTTTAATCTTGCTAAAATACACCTTCGTGAGGCTCAGTACGAAAAAGTAATTGCCGCGCTACTAAAATTGATCTCTATTGATCCAAACAGCATCTTTGTGGATGATTCATACTATTTGCTTGCTGAAACCTACAAAAATTTCATCAAAGATTCGAAAAAAGCCTCAGAGTATTATCAAAAAATTATCTTTGAAAAAAGATCAAGTATTTATTTGGTTGATGCAAGGAAAAAGTTCAGAGAATTGCGAGGTGAAATTCTCAATTAACCGTTAAAAAAACCTCTATTTAAAATGTACATATACAACATCACCATCAATGTCGATAGCAGCATTCATAGAGAATGGCTTTCCTGGATAGAGGATCATATAAAAGAGGTTCTGGAGACGGACTTGTTTCTTTCTGCAAAACTAACACGCGTGTTGGTTGAAGAGGAAATGGGTGGAGTTACCTATTCGGTTCAATACACAGCAAAAAGTCGTGAAAGTTTAGATCAATATTACGAGGTCCATGCTCCAAAATTAAGAAATGATAGCCTTCGGAAATTTTCTGATAAAACAGTCTCATTTAGAACAGAACTAAAAATTATCAAAGAGTTTTTTCCTAAAAACAATTCTCATTAATATGACTGTAAAAGCCAAAAAATATTTAGGTCAGCATTTTCTTACAAACGAAACGGTCGCCAAAAAAATTGCCAACACACTAACGGGTAATGGATACGATACGATCTTGGAGGTAGGGCCAGGTATGGGGGTGTTAACCAAATATTTGTTGGAAAAGAAGGCAAAAATTATTGTCATGGAAATTGACAAGGATTCTGTGGTTTATTTACAAAATGATTTTACAAAAGAACACCTCAGCTTAGACCTTTCAGAAAATCACTTTGAAATTGTTGAAGGCGATTTTTTAAAACACAACCTCTCTACCTTTTTTAAAAACAAACAGGTCGCTATTATTGGAAACTACCCATACAATATTTCGTCTCAAATCATTTTTAAAGCTATTGAGCATAGAGCATTTGTGCCTGAACTAACAGGAATGTTTCAAAAAGAAGTCGCCCAGAGAATTACAGAGAAAGAAGGAAGTAAAACATACGGAATCATCTCTGTGATAACGCAAGCTTTTTTTGATGTGGAATACTTATTTACCGTTCCTCCTGGAGATTTCAACCCTCCTCCAAAAGTAGATTCTGGGGTAATCAGACTCATAAGAAAAGAGAATTTTTCATTGCCTGTGGATGAAAAATTGTTTTTTAGGGTTGTGAAAACTGCTTTCAACCAAAGAAGAAAAATGTTGAGGAGCAGCTTAAAATCTTTGAAACTGTCGGATACATTGAAAGAAGATTCTATCTTTGCAATGCGTCCAGAACAATTGTCTGTGAATAATTTTATTGAACTAACGCATAAAATAGCTGCCAATGTCATTTAAAATTACATCCGAGCTTTTAGAAAAAATCACATCATATATTGATGCTTCTAACAATAGAGCAATTGTAAAGTTGTTTAAGGAGATGCATTATGCAGACATTGCAGATATTGTTGAAGAAATTTCATTTGATAGTTCCATTTATCTGATCAAACTCTTAGATAGTGAAAAAACTTCTGGTGTACTAACAGAATTGGATGACGAACTTCGAGAAAAGATTCTGCAAAACCTTTCGGCAAAAGAAATTGCTGAAGAAGTTGAAGAATTGGATTCTGATGACGCTGCAGACATTATTGGAGAACTATCTGAAGAACGACAAGAGGCGGTTATGTCTCAAATTGAAGATGAGGAACATGTAAAAGAGATTGAAGAACTTCTAACCTATAGCGAAAACTCGGCCGGTGGATTAATGGCCAAAGAACTTGTAAAGGTTAATGAAAATTGGACTGTTTTAAAGTGTGTAAGAGAAATGCGTGCTCAAGCAGAAAATGTAACAAGAGTTCATTCGATTTATGTGGTTGACAATAAAAATAAACTAAAAGGAAGACTTTCTTTAAAAGACTTGCTCATAGCCTCAACTAAAACCTCAATATCTGACGTCTATATTCCTAAGGTAGACTACGTAAATGTTAATGATGATTTGGATGAGGTTTCAATAAAAATGAGAAAGTACGACTTGGAGGCAATTCCTGTGGTTAATGATAAGCGGGTTTTATTAGGAAGAATTACCATCGATGATATGGTTGATGTGATCAAAGAAGAAGCTGACAAAGATTATCAATTAGCGGCAGGTTTGACACAAGATGTCGAGGCCGATGATAGTATTGCTCAATTGACAAAAGCTCGTTTACCTTGGTTGTTTTTAGGTTTGATTGGTGGTGTTGGTGCTTTTTTAATTATGGGGTTGTTTGAAAGCTCTTTCAGTGAAAATGCCGTATTGTTCTTTTTTACACCTCTCATTGCTGCAATGGCAGGCAATGTTGGTGTACAGTCATCTGCAATTATTGTTCAAGGTTTGGCAAATGACGATGTGAAAGGAAGTATCAACAGCCGTCTGATAAAAGAGCTTTTTTTAGCCGCTCTTAATGGCTTTGTTTTAGCTCTATTTCTATTTCTTTTTGTTTGGTATTATGAAGCGAAATTAGACACTGCGATTGCGATATCTGTTTCTTTGGTGGCTGTCATTATTGTTGCGGGTTTGATTGGAACTTTTGTGCCCTTATTTTTAAACAAAAGAGGAATAGACCCTGCAATTGCTACCGGTCCATTTATTACGACGAGCAATGATATTTTTGGGATTTTAATTTATTTTATGATTGCTAAATTTATTTTGGGAATTTAATGTTGTTTTTGAAATAAGTCCCATAAAACAATTGCACAACTTACAGAAATATTTAATGAATGCTTGGTCCCTTTTTGTGGGATTTCTACACAATAATCAGAGGCAGAGACCACTTCTTGTTGTACCCCTTTTACTTCATTTCCCATAATTATTGCTATTTTTTTATTGGGTTCTGGGGAAAATTGATCTAACATGATGCTATGTTCAGCCTGTTCAATAGACACAATAACATGACCTTCTGATTTCAACTCTTTGACTAATGATAGGGTATCTTTTTTATATTCCCAATCTACTGATTGAGTGGCTCCTAAGGCTGTTCTATGAATTTCTTTATTAGGTGGTGTTGCAGTAATTCCACAGAGATAAATCTTTTCGATTAAAAAAGCATCACTTGTTCTAAAAACAGACCCGATATTATTTAGGCTTCTAATGTTGTCAAGAATGACAATAATCGGTGTTTTAGTTGCTTTTTTAAACTCTTCAACAGAGATTCTTCCTAATTCGTTATTTCGTAGTTTTCTCATAAAAAGTTCTATCTTTAAACACGTATTATAATCAACAGTAAAACTAACTGAAAATTTCCAAAATTTGGCAAAAACAAACTCTAAAAAGGTAACCCCCTTAATGAAACAATACAATAGCATTAAGGTAAAATATCCGGACGCAATGTTGCTTTTTCGCGTAGGAGACTTTTATGAAACCTTTGGAGAGGATGCTAAAAAAGCAGCCCAAGTTCTGGGGATTATTTTGACAAAAAGAGGTGCCGGAAGTGAAAGTGAAACGGCTTTGGCTGGATTTCCACACCATTCTTTAAACACTTATTTGCCAAAATTGGTGAAAGCTGGAATGAGAGTTGCTATTTGTGATCAGTTAGAAAACCCGAAATTGACAAAAAAAATTGTAAAACGTGGGGTAACCGAACTGGTAACTCCGGGGGTTGCATTGAATGATGAGGTCTTGCAGTCCAAATCAAATAATTTTTTAGCCGCTGTACATTTTGGAAAAAAGCTATTGGGAGTTTCCTTCTTGGATGTTTCTACGGGAGAGTACTTTCTTGCTCAAGGAAATGGTGAATATGTTGATAAATTGTTGCAAAATTTTTCTCCCTCAGAAGTATTGGTTCAAAAACAACATAAACAAGCGTACAAAACACTTTTTGAAGATCGCTATTATACTTTTTTTCTTGAAGATTGGATTTTTCAAAAAGAGTTTGGGTTTGAAACACTGAATACACATTTTAAGGTGAATTCTTTAAAAGGTTTTGGTGTTCAAGAGCTTTCTGAAGGGGTGATTGCTGCGGGTGCTGTTATGTATTATTTATCTGAGACACAACACAACAAGTTAGAGCACATACAGAATATCCGAAGAATTGCAGAAGACCGTTATGTTTGGATGGATCGTTTTACGGTTCGAAACTTAGAGTTATATCAATCCACTTCATTAAATGCAGTCACCTTAATAGATGTGATCGATCAAACGATTTCACCCATGGGTGGCCGTTTGTTAAAACGTTGGCTAGCGCTCCCGCTGAAGGATGTTAAAACAATTCAGAACCGTCATCAATTGGTTAAATATTGCATTGAAAATGAGGGTTTTTTAGAAAAAATTGAATATCAACTTCAGCAAATTAGTGATATTGAGCGTTTGGTCTCAAAAGTGGCTACTGGAAAAGTTTCTCCAAGAGAAGTGGTTTTGTTAAAAGATTCTTTAAGGGCCATTACGCCAATCAAGGAAAAAGCGTTGGAAAGTAAAAATACGTCTGTCAAAGAACTAGGAAGTCAATTTTTAGACTGTTCTGAAATCATTTCTAAGATTGATACCGTTTTATTTGACAATGCTCCTGTTCATATTAACAAAGGAAAAGCAATTGCAGAAGGTGTTTCTGAGGAACTTGATGAGTTAAGGAAGATTGCCAATTCTGGTAAGGAGTATCTCGACGGCATGCTTGCAAGAGAGAGTGAAAGAACAAATATTCCGAGTTTAAAAATTGCTTTCAATAATGTCTTTGGGTACTATATTGAAGTTAGAAATACACATAAAAATAAAGTTCCTCAAGAGTGGATACGAAAACAAACCTTGGTCAATGCAGAACGGTATATCACAGAAGAACTCAAAGAATATGAAACTAAAATTTTAGGTGCTGAGGAAAAGATTCAAGAATTAGAGCAGAGGCTTTTTTCCAAGTTAGTCAATGATATTATTGGACACATACAACCCATTCAACAAAATGCTCAGGCTATTGCTATAATTGATTGTTTGTTTTCTTTTGCCTCTTTAGCAATTTCAAATAATTATGTGTGCCCTGTCATTGATCAAAGTACGGCTATAGAAATTAAAAATGGTCGTCATCCTGTGATTGAAAAACAATTGCCTATTGGTGAGGAGTACATTGCAAATGATGTTGTTTTAAACAGAGAACAACAGCAAATCATCATGATCACAGGACCAAACATGTCTGGTAAATCAGCCATTCTCAGACAAACCGCTTTAATTGTTTTGTTAGCTCAAATGGGAAGTTACGTGCCAGCTCAAAATGCCAAAATAGGTGTTGTCGATAAAATATTTACCAGGGTAGGAGCTAGTGACAACATTTCTATGGGAGAATCCACCTTTATGGTCGAAATGAATGAAACAGCTTCCATTTTGAACAATGTCTCTGAAAGAAGTTTGGTTTTATTAGATGAGATTGGGAGAGGAACCTCTACCTACGACGGAATTTCTATTGCATGGGCGATTGCAGAATATTTACATGAACACCCTTCAAGAACAAAAACGCTTTTTGCAACACACTATCATGAATTGAATGAAATGACAAACTCTTTCAGCCGAATTAAAAACTTCAATGTTTCGGTGAAAGAACTAAAAGATCATATTATTTTCTTGCGGAAATTGGTGCCTGGAGGCAGTAATCATAGTTTTGGTATTCATGTTGCCAAATTAGCAGGGATGCCCAGCCAAGTCATTCACAGGGCTTCAAAAGTGCTAAAACAACTTGAAAAAAACCACGCCAATGATGAGGTAAAGGAAACGCTCAAAACATTTCATGATCAAGAAGATTTGCAATTGAGTTTTTTCCAATTAGACGATCCTTTATTAGAGGATTTGCGTGAAGAAATTTTATCAACGAATTTAGATGCCCTGACTCCAATTGAAGCCTTAATGAAATTGAATGAAATTAAAAGAATGTTGGTAAAAAAATAAAGAATCTTAATTGTTCGTTGTGGTTCTTTTAAATTTTTCATTGCTTTTTTATCTCTATACTTTCTTATCTTTGTGAATCTATGATTGGTAATTATTTATTTATTGGCGGCCCAGAAATCTTTATCATATTTCTTATTGTGGTACTTTTTTTTGGTGCTGATAAAATTCCAGACGTTGCTAGAGGTTTAGGAAAAGGAATTCGTCAGGTAAAAGATGCCACAAACGAAATCAAAAACGAAATCAACGAAAGTGCTAAAGGTCAGGGAATCACCGAAGACTTGACTAAAGATATCAATAGTGAAATTAACAAGGCAAAAGAAAGTATTGATAAGGCCACAGGGTCTATCAAACGAGGCTTTTGATGCTATTTTACTCTACTGATTGTTAACCCATCTCTAATTGGCAAAAGAATCGTTTCAATTCTTTTGTCCGAATTTAATAAACGATTATAGGCCAACAATTCTTTTGTATCCTTATCTTTTGGGTCTAATGTTTCCACAACTTTACCGCTCCACAACACATTGTCAGACAATATCACCCCTCCTGAGTTCATTTTGTCAATAACCAAGTGAAAGTAATTTGAGTAATTTGACTTATCTGCGTCAATAAAAACCAAATCAAATTTTTTATCGATTAAAGGAATGATCTCCATGGCATTCCCGATATGTTGTGTGATTTTATGTTGACAACCAGATTTTAAAAAGTACTTGTTTTGTATCTCTTGCAGCTCCTCGTTTTTATCGATCGTGTCGATGGTTGAATTGTTGGAAATCCCTTCAGCTATGCAAATTGCGGAATACCCTGTATAAGTTCCTATTTCTAGGACATTTTTAGGTTGAATAAGTTTCGAAATCATGGACAAAATCCTTCCTTGAAGTGCACCACTTAACATTCTTGGATTTAAAACTTTTTGCCATGTTTCTTTGGTTAATTCTTGCAATACTTTTGGCTCACTTTGCGAATGAGCAAGCACATAATTGTCTATGTTTTTAGGTAAAAAGTTCATTATTCTTTAAATTTTGTGTTGGATAAACTTTGAGTTCCTAACAGTAATTATTACAAATTTTAATCCTCGAAGATACAATAATTTCGTCCTTTACTTCTTAACGATTCTTTCCCAACATTCACTGATACTTGTCCCTTTAAGGGATTGGGTATTTTGTTACTGAAACTTTTTGTTGATTCATATTTTCTATTCATTAATTCTACTGATATTTAGTACATTTACCAAAATTAAATCAGTGTATTATGTCATTAGCCAAGAAGCAATACAAAAGGATTACGACCAAATCTTTGGTTGAAATGAAAGTGAATGGAGAGAAAATTTCCATGCTAACAGCCTACGATTATACCATGGCTAAAATTGTTGATGGAGCTGGGATTGACGTGATTCTTGTAGGAGATTCTGCCTCAAATGTAATGGCAGGACATGAAACAACACTTCCAATTACCTTGAATGAAATGATTTATCATGCAAGCTCTGTGGTTAGGGCGGTAGAACGTTCATTGGTAGTGGTTGATTTGCCTTTTGGAAGTTATCAATCTGATCCCAAAGAAGCATTGCGTTCTGCTATTAGAATTATGAAAGAAAGTGGTGCACATTCAATAAAAGTAGAGGGTGGTGCAAAGATTAAAGACTCTATTAAACGAATTTTAAACGCAGGAATTCCAGTGATGGGTCACTTGGGATTAACACCACAATCCATTTATAAATTTGGTACTTACACTGTAAGAGCTAAAGAAGACGAAGAAGCGGAACAATTGTTAAAGGATGCAATGCTGCTCGAAAAATTAGGTTGTTTTGCTCTTGTGTTGGAGAAAGTTCCCGCCTCCTTAGCAGAAAAAGTTGCCAAATCTATTTCTATTCCTGTCATTGGGATTGGTGCAGGAAATGGTGTTGATGGTCAGGTTTTGGTGACACATGATATGTTAGGGATGACTCAAGAGTTTCATCCTCGTTTTTTGAGAAGATATCTTGATTTACACAAGGAAATGAACTCTGCAATACAAAATTATATTTCTGATGTAAAAAATCACCTTTTTCCAAACGAAAAAGAGCAGTATTAATTTTTAGACATTTCATTTGAAAATTCTACATATAGACATCAATCACCCCTCGTTAATTGAGCAACTTTCTGCTGAAGGGTATGAGAACCATGAAGACTATACATCCTCTAAGTCCGACATTGAAAAGAAAATAAATTTATACGACGGCCTTGTCATACGAAGCCGTTTTACAATCGATTCCTCTTTTTTAGAAAAGGCAACAAATCTTAAGTTCATTGCCAGAGTGGGGTCTGGTACAGAAAATATTGATGCTGAAATTGCTTTTTCTAAAGGAATCAAACTGATCGCTGCTCCTGAAGGGAATAGCAATGCTGTTGGAGAACATGCTTTGGGAATGTTATTCGCTTTATTCAACAATCTAAGTAAAGCAGACAGTGAAGTAAAAAAGGGGTTGTGGTTAAGGGAGGAAAACAGAGGTGTTGAATTGCAGGGAAAGACTGTTGGGTTGATCGGCTATGGAAATACGGGAAAGGCTTTTGCAAAAAAGCTTAGTGGATTGAATGTAGAGGTGCTCTGTTATGACATCCTATCTGAGGTGGGTGATGAGAATGCAACACAGGTATCACTTAAAGAGCTCTTTGAAAAAACAGATGTTTTAAGCTTACACACTCCAGAGACATCTCTTACAAAAAAGATGATTCATTCGGATTTTATCAAAAATTTTAAAAAATCTTTTTGGTTCATCAATACTGCCCGAGGGAAAAGTGTCGTAACAAAAGATTTAGTCGATGCTTTGAAATCAGGAAAAATATTGGGAGCGGGTCTTGATGTTTTAGAATATGAGAAATCCTCTTTTGAAAGCTTGTTCAATGAACATCTGATTCCAAATGAATATCAATATTTGATTCACTCTGACAAGGTTATTCTTTCTCCACATATTGCCGGGTGGACACAAGAAAGTAAGCTTAATTTGGCAAACACTATTGTTTCAAAAATCAAGAAACTTTTTAATCCGAATACATAATAATTGTTTTCCTTTAAAAATTTCTTTTATTTAGCTTCATAACAATCATAAAATTTCAATATGCAAACAGAAAATTATAAAAGTAAGAGAATTATCGCTGGTATTTTGGGTATTTTCCTAGGACAATTAGGGGTTCATAAATTCATTCTTGGTTACACAAAAGAAGGCTTAATTCAAATAGCAATGTCTATTGTAACTTGTGGTATCGCAGGTTTGATTGGGTTTATTGAGGGAATTATTTACTTAACCAAATCTGATCAAGAATTTATCAATGAATATCAGGTTGGTAAAAAAGGGTGGTTCTAATCTTATGTCAACTTTCATACAACAGTCTTCAGGGATCCTTATTTTACTTTTTCTCATTGTAACGTTTCTTCAATCTGGACTTGATAAGCTTTTCGATTGGAAAGGAAATGTTTCGTTCATAAAAGAACATTTTAAAAACTCTCCGTTGGGTAAGGGGGTTCCTTTTCTATTGGCGATCATTTTATTTCTTGAAATAATCGCCTCCCTATTTATGATAATGGGGGTGTATTCAATTCTATCTTATGGTGAGATTTCATTAACTGGAATATTGGGCCTTCAACTTAGCGCATTAACTTTAATTTTTCTTTTGATTGGTCAAAGACTTGCAAAAGATTATGCAGGAGCAATGACATTGGCCGTATATTTTATCATCACAATTTTAGGGATGATGGTTTTTTCATAGAGCTATAATAAAAATCTATTAAAAAAACTATATTTATAAGTTTTAGTGATTTTTTACTCCTTTTTTTTACTGTTTTTAAGCCATTAATTTAAAATTCCTGCCCTTGGGGGTTTAAACTGTTTTATTTTCTCTTAAAACAGCTTAAAAACAATTTATTTATGTTCTATTTGATAAATTAGCGAGGAAAATTCTTTAGATCGAGACGCTTTAATGTTTGAATACAAACCAACAGCAAACGCTTTGATAAAATTCATTTTTCCTGTTTTGTGTTTTTCGCTTAATAGGGAGACATAAAATGAATCAAATTTTAATGGGTGAATCTTGGTAACCTTCATATCGACTGATTCAAAAATCAAATGCATTGATTTTTGAGAAAAATGCCATAAGTGTCTCGGCACATCATAGGCCGCCCAAAATTCTTTATAGTAATTCGCATCAAAAGATTTAAAATTTGGAACCGCTACAAACATTTGACCATCTTTAGCCAAACAATTTTTTAATTGATTTACACGTTCAAATAATTTTGGAATGTGCTCTAAAGAATGCCATAAAGTAATTACATCGTATTGTTTATTAGAAACGTTTACAAAATTCGGTTGAAGTTTTACGCCTTTTAACAATCCTTGTTTTCTAGCTTTTTCATTAGGCTCAACTCCAGAAATATTCATGCCATGTTTTTTACAAAACAGTAAAAAATCTCCTGTACCTGCTCCAATATCAAGAATGGATTGTTGAATTGATTTTTTGTAAAACAACGATTTTTTACGTCTGAATGACCATTTCTTAATGCTGTTGTATAGAAAATTAAAAAGCGTGATTTTGGTATTGTTGTGAGAAACATATTCGTTTGAATCATAGTACTTCTGAAGATCAGATGGGGTTGGAGAGGTGACCAACATATCATACTCATGATTCATCATAAGCGTATACTGTTCTCCTGTGATTAGATGATCATTACAAGAAAATAAAGGTTTTGTGTGATTATGAAGTTCTTTATCTGTCATCGGTATTTAAGAATGTTTCATGTGGAACATTCATAAAAAATATTAATTATCGCCCCATATAAACCAATAAAACAGAGATGTCGCTTGGAGACACACCGCTAATTCTTGTTGCTTGAGAGATGGAGGTTGGTTGTATTTTAGTTAGTTTTTCTCTTGCTTCAAAGGACAATGATTTCACTTTTTGATAATTGAAATTTTGAGGGATTAAAACATTTTCCAAACGATTAAGCTTGTCAGCATTGGACTTTTCTTTTTCTATGTATCCAGAATATTTTAAATGAATTTCTACCTGTTCTATAACCTCAGAATTTATATTTTCGTCTTTTAAAAACTTTTGAAGTGAAGAAATATTCTTAAAATCTGTGATGGATAGTTGGGGTCTCGCTGCAACTTTATAAAGTTTTAGTGAATGATCAACTGTAGACAATTCTTTTTCTATCAAAATTGGGTTGATTTGTTCTTTGCTAACACTTGTTTCCTTTAAAAACTTAAGAAATGCTTCTGTTTTTGTTTTTTTAAGTTGCATTTTATCAAACCTTTCTTTCGATGCCAAACCTAACTGATAGGCCATTGGAGTTAGTCTAAGATCTGCATTATCTTGTCTTAACAACGTTCTGTATTCAGCTCTTGAGGTAAACATTCGATACGGTTCATCAGTTCCTTTTGTGATTAAATCATCAATAAGAACACCAATATAAGCCTCATTGCGCTTTAAAATAAAAGGTTGTTTATTTTTCGTTTTTAAAGCAGCATTTATTCCTGCCATGAGCCCTTGAGCAGCAGCTTCTTCATATCCTGTAGTTCCGTTAATTTGTCCCGCAAAAAAAAGATTCTCAATCTTTTTCGTTTCTAAAGAATGTTTCAATTGAGTTGGTGGGAAATAGTCATACTCAATTGCATATCCATAACGAAAAAATTTTACATTTTCGAACCCTGGTATCTGACGAATGGCTTTGTCTTGTATGTCTTCAGGCAAAGATGTAGAAAAACCATTAACATAGATTTCTACAGTATCCCAACCCTCAGGTTCTACAAAAATTTGATGCCTGTCTTTCGAAGCAAAACGATCAATCTTATCTTCAATGGACGGACAATATCTTGGGCCTGTTGACTGTATTCTTCCATTAAACATGGGAGAACGGTCAAATCCCTCTCTAAGAATATCATGAACTTTTTGATTGGTATGAGTTAAATAACAAGAACGCTGTTTTTCTAAAGTAGAATCTTGTAAATATGAAAAAGAATGTGTTTCAGAATCTCCGGGTTGTTCTTCCATTTTTGAGTAATCCAGAGAACGACCATCAACCCTTGGTGGTGTTCCGGTTTTCATTCGGCCCGACTCAAAGCCTTGTTTAACCAAATCTTCTGTAATACCAGTAGATGAATTTTCACCTGCTCGTCCCCCTCCAAATGTTTTTTCTCCAATATGAATTAGTCCATTAAGAAACGTTCCTGCGGTAAGAATGACTGTTTTAGCTTTGATATGAAGACCAAGAGCCGTTGTAACACCTGTAATTTTTTGATTATCAAACAATAGGCCATTAACGGAATCTTGATAGAAGTCTACATTTAGGGTGTTTTCTAAGACGTTCCTCCATTCTTGAGCAAACATCATTCTATCTGATTGTGCTCTGGGGCTCCACATTGCTGGTCCTTTGGATTTATTAAGCATTTTAAACTGAATCGCAGAACGATCGGTCACAAGACCACTATAACCCCCTAAAGCATCTATCTCACGAATAATTTGACCCTTGGCAATTCCTCCCATTGCTGGATTACAGCTCATCTGGGCGATGTTTTGTAAATTCATGGTGATTAACAATGTTTTGGCGCCCATATTTGCGCTTGCGGCCGCAGCCTCGCTTCCTGCGTGACCGCCTCCAACAACAATTACATCATATGTGGTGTTTAACAAACTCATAAATGTTTCACGTGGAACTATTTAAACAATTGAATATCAGTGATTTAACTTTAATAAACACTGGTTTTCTTTTTCTGTCATTTCTTTTTGTTGATCGTTGGTCTTATCCTTAAAACCCATATAATGAAGGATTCCATGAATCATGACACGACAAAGTTCATTTTTAAAACTTGATTGATAGATCTGTGCATTCTCAATGACACGTTCAACGGATATGTATATATCACCGTGCAACTGTTTTCCTAAAGAATAATCAAAACTTATAATGTCTGTATACGTATCATGGTTTAAAAACTCAACGTTCATTTTATTTAGATACGAGTCATCACAAAAAACATAATTGATATCCCCCATTTGATATCCTTCTAAGATCATAATTTCTTCAATCCAATCAGAAATTTGTGATTGATTATCTAGAATAAAATCTGTCTGATAATTGAATGTAATCACTCTTTGTCTTTTTTTAAAAAATACAAATGTACTTTTTTTTCAAAATCGTCATGCAAAGGTAGTGATTGTCTATTTAAAATCTCTATTTGGTTATAAAACTGCTTTTTAAACTTAAGCGGTTTTCGCTTCTTTTTTGGATATTGTCGTGTATTTGTGTTGGCGGTTTTGTTTTTTTCTTGACCTTGTTTTAAGGATGCTTTATCTAACTTTAACAATTCATACTCCAAAAGTTGCATTTTCTGAAGTAAATTTTCTGACAATCCTTTTTCAAGAATTTCATTTTCCAGCTGTTCCATTGTTTTTTTTACTTGAGCAGCTTTACCAAAACCATTTCCTTTATTTTTAATTGCTTCGTTTAGTTGATTTTTTATTCTGTTTTGCTCCTGGTATAGTTGAAACAAAAAACCATCATCCGCTTCCTCTTTGTTTTGGTTTGGTTTGTTTCCTTTTGTACCGCCGCTTTGTTTTCTTTTTTGTAAGCCTTTTTTTATTTGATCTGTAAGACCTTGTTGTTGTTGGATTAATGTGGGTAAACTAAAAGAGCCTCCTTTTCCAGACCCCATTCTACTTTGAAGGTTATTGAAAAGGTTGCTTAAAAAATCTGACAAAGTATTCACAGAGGTTAAAGCTTGTTGTTGATTAGAAGTGCCTTGGCTAAAATTATTTTGAGAAAAATTCTCTAGAGAACGCTTAAGATGATATTGTGTTTTTGTTAACTCTGTTTGAATTTTTGTTGTGATGGTTGGTATTCTTAAAGAAATGACAAACAAACTGTCTTCAATATGTTCGAAATAAGATTTTAGATTGTTTTGTTGTTTTAATTCTTTTCCATAATCTGGGTGAGTGGCGTCAATATTATAAAATTTTTCTAGCAATAGTTCTTGGCTGAAAGAGAAGTGAACAAGGTTTTCTAAGATTTGTCTAAGATCATCTATGTTTTCATCAATTGAATTCGATTGAATGTCAGAGATTGCTTGTTGCATTTTCTGACTCATTTTTTTCATCTTTTTTGAAGCGTTTTTTTGATGGTTCTTCGCTTTAATATTTTTTTGTTCTTTTAGGTTTTCTTCGGCTTGGGTTAATTGATTAGATGTTTCTTTTTTTTGTTCTTCTACATCAGGCAAACTCATCGGTTCTCTAAGATTTTGATTGTCTTTTGTTAGCTCATTTAGTTCTTTTTTTATGTCGTCATACTGTTGGCGAATCTGTTTTTGTTTTTCTAGAGCGTATTGGTTTTTGTTTTTGATTGTGTCTTGTTTTTTGGAAAGTACTTCTAGTTTGTTGGCGATTTGTATTGTTTTTTCTTCTACATAAAATCGCTTCGTTAATTCGAGAATTCTTTCAAGGTTTTTTTCTTGTTGTTTGGTTTGAGAAGCCAATTGTTTGGTTTTATTTAGCAACTCTTCTCTATTTAACTTTTCTGATATTTGTTGAAGCTCTTTTAATAATTTGTTTTTTTTATCAATTTGTTGAAGCTCTTCTATTCTTTGTTTTAAGGCTTCTTTTTTTTCTTTAAGCTGCGAACTACTGTTGCTTTGAAGAGATTTTTGAAGAAATGTTGTTTGACGATTCATCATTTCTCTATATTTTTTTTGTCTATTGATAAGCGATTCTATTTTTTTCTTATCGTTCCAACTAACTTCTTTTTTATTTTGAGTTTCTTTTTGAAATTTATCAAGTTGCTGTTGCTGTTGTTGATAATTTTGAATGGATTTTTCTATGTTTTGAATTGCTGTTTTTTGGTTTTTTAATTGTTCTTGTAAAACCTCTTCTGTTGTTTTTTGTCTGAAAGTAAATGTTTTGCTAATTGTTTGTTTTCGACCACGAACGCCATCATTGTCAGAAACCTGAAAGTAAATTTTATAATTAACGCCTTTTTTAAGTTTTAATTGGTTAGGAAACTGACTGATGAACGTTTGAACCTTTTGATTGTTAATTGCAATGTTAACTTCGTTTTTCTCTTCAGGGAGTTCTTCATTATAATAAAAAAGACTTAGGTTAGTTAAACCATAGTCATCGGAGATTTGCCCCATAAATAAGAGCTCTTTGTTTTTTTCTTCATCAGTGTCTGACTGAACAAAAATAGCGGGAAATTCGTCTTCGATTACGTTCAATGAAAAAGGCAGGGTTTCATAATCAATAAGTTTTTCATTTGAAGTGCTTATTTGATACTCAATGTTTGATCTTGCTTTGCGTTGATAGGTGAAAAAATCAGCGCCTTTTTTTTTGAAAGAGGTCCTGTTGTTACCTTCAATAAAACTGACAACATCTGATTGGTTTGTTGTTGCATTCCAAACAATGTTTGTTCCCTCAGGAACAGAAAGATTTCCTAAATTAACAATCTTTTCATCTTTTTTTTGAGTGTGTTTTGGGTACTTTAAATCAACCCATACATTTTGAAAAGTTGGCGTTTTTAATACTTTAATCGTATGTATTGGAGAGATGACAGGTGTAGAGATCAATTGAAACGAAATGGGTTGAAGAAGATCTTTAAAAGTGAAAGAAAAGAAGCCCAAAGATTCTTCTTGTAAAAAATATCTTTGGTTGTTATACTGAACCGTGATTTGATCAGGAACAACAACCCCCTCTGTTCTCACGTAAATTGTGTATGAGCTTCCTTCAATCGCCTCTAATTTTTGGTTTTCTAAAATGATTGAAAAAGGAGCTGGAGGCGAAAACTTAGTTTGATGATGAACAACTCTTTCAAAACTTTGTGACAATTCTTTATAGGTTCCTGTGAAAAAAGAAGCTGCTAAAAACAGGGTGGGTAGAATAAAGTATTTTAAATAGGTTTTGTTTTTGCTTAAAGAAATTGCTTTTGAAAAATGAAAAGCGCTTATTTGTTTTGCTTTTTGTTCTATACTGGCAGAGATAAGCTCATTTTCTTCATTTTTGTTTTTTAGTTGAAGGATGTTTAGCAATTTATCATCGATCTCAGGAAAATAATTTCCAATAATTTTTGAGGATTGTATGTGATTGATTCCTTTTTTGATCTTCAATAGATAAGTCAAAGGAAGTAGTATGAATTTAACAAACAAGTAAAGCTCTGCAGAAACAAAGATCCAAAACAAGATGGTTCTGTAGAATGGTTTTAACCATAGAAAATATTCAAGATAAAGGACAATTAAAAAATAAAACAACCCCAAAGCGCTAAACAATATAAGCCCTTTAATAAAGCTACTCAGATAGTACTTTTTATAGAAAAAGTGTAATTTTTTTTGAATATGAACCTCTGCGCTCTCCATTGAATAAAAATAACATTTTTATATTGGTGAGAAGTGTTGAAATGGAAAAGATTTATTTCGATTCCATTGCTGTAAATTACTTTTCTATGTGGTATAATAAAGTATCTTTGTTGTTTTAATTATTCGCTTTAATGAAATCTACTGTTCGAGTTCGTTTTGCCCCAAGCCCAACTGGTCCACTTCATATTGGTGGCGTGAGAACGGCTTTATACAATTATTTGTTTGCTAAAAAACACGGTGGTGAATTCATTCTTAGAATAGAGGACACTGATCAAAATAGATATGTAGCAAATGCAGAACAATACATCATTGATGCTTTAGATTGGTGTAAAACTCCTTTTGACGAAGGGCCTTATCGACAATCTGAGAGGAAACACCTGTACAAAAAACACATTGAAAAATTGCTTGAGAGTGGTCATGCTTATTATGCTTTTGATACATCAGAACAACTTGATGCTCATCGAAAAGATCATGAGAATAAAGGAAAAACATTTATCTATAATTGGCATAATCGAGAAAAAGGGCGACTTATAAATTCTTTGGTTTTATCAAAAGAACAGGTCCAAAACAAAATTGAATCGGGAGAAAATTTTGTCATTCGTTTCAAAGCTCCTGAAAACGAAACCTTAATCTTAAGGGATGAAATAAGAGGGGAAATAAAAATTGACACAAACACCTTAGACGATAAAATATTATTTAAAAGCGATGGCATGCCTACTTATCATTTGGCAAATATTGTTGATGACCATTTAATGGGTATAAGTCACGTAATTAGGGGAGAAGAATGGTTGCCGTCTTTAGCACTGCACGTGTTGTTGTATAAAGCATTTTGTTGGGACCCTCCAAAATTTGCTCACCTTCCTTTGATATTAAAACCAATAGGAAAGGGCAAACTAAGCAAAAGAGATGGGGACAAACACGGCTTTCCTGTGTTTCCTCTAGAATATACCAACGAACAATCTGGAGAGGTTTCCTCAGGATATAGAGAAGAGGGCTATTTTCCTGATGCTTTTGTTAACATGCTCGCTTTTTTGGGTTGGAATCCAGGAACTGAACAAGAAATCTTTTCTCTTGAAGAATTGATTAATTCATTTGATTTATCAAAAGTGAGTAAATCAGGAGCCAAATTTAATTTAGACAAAGCTATTTGGTTTAATCAACAGTATCTTCAACGAAAATCTGTTTCCGAACTTTCTGAGCTGTTTCTTTCAGAATTGATCGATAAAAAAATCAATACGCATATTAAAGAGGTAGAAAAAATTGTTTCTTTAGTTAAAGAAAGGGCTGTTTTTGTAAATGACTTTTGGAATTTAAGTCATTTCTTCTTTGAGGCTCCCTCTCAATACGATTCAAAAGCTTTAAAAAAACAACGAAAGCCCGAAACGACAACCTTATTGTTAGAATTGACTAACGTTTTTTCTTCTTTAAACATTTTTTCTTCAGATATTACAGAAGACTTTTTGAAAAAATGGATAGCTAGCAAAGAGATCGGTTTTGGTAAAATTATGCAACCGTTAAGATTGGCTCTTGTGGGCAAAATGAAAGGGCCGAATGTTTTTGATATTATGGAAATCATTGGAAAAGAGGAGACTATCAATCGAATTAACAACTTAATAGAAGTTTGTCATGAATAAACACATTGTTTTTATTTTATTATTTCTGTTTTCTGTCACGATAAATGCTCAGTTCAACAGACAAAGAATACAACCGAGAACACCTGTTGTTTCTCAACAACAGAGGTTTCCTGAAGTGGATGTTGAAAAAGCTGTTGGTATGATTTTTTATGACCCAGAAAAAGTCCTTAAGAAAATTGGTGTAAAAAAATCATCTAAGAATTTTAGTCTTATTGTTTCTATTTTAAAAAAATTTAATAGAGACTTAAATCAAGTTAAGAGAATTAATAGTTTTTTGTTTTCCGAAGGAAAATCTAAGATCGAATTCGCACGAAAAGAATCTGCTAAATCTGGAGATTTTAGTATCATTCGTAACGCTACAAAAGACGTGACAACAATGTTTGAGCCAATTGTTGAAGTTGTGAAAGAAAAAGAAAAAAATTTAGATTTAGAACTTGAGAAAATTCTTTCTTCAAAAGAATTAAATAAATGGAATAAATATAAAATGGTTTTGAAAAGAAAATAACCTCTTTGTAACGTTTTCTTCTTTTTTCGTCTTATAAAATAGACTATATTTATTTAAACTATAACTTAATACTTATTATTATGATCAATGCATTTTTTACTTATATAATAATCGCAGTTGTTTTATTACTGCTTTTTGGTGCTGTTTTTATTGTAAAACAACAAACAGCAGCTGTAATTGAAACTTTTGGAAAATTTAGTAGTATTCGTCAATCTGGGCTTCAATTGAAAGTTCCTATTGTTCAAAGAATTGCAGGAAAAATGAGTCTTAAAATCCAGCAATTGGATGTAATTGTTGAAACAAAAACATTGGATGATGTATTTGTTAAAATAAAAGTTTCTGTTCAGTTCAAAGTCATTAAAGACAAAGTTTACGAAGCTTTTTATAAGCTTGATTACCCAAGTGATCAAATCACTTCGTATGTTTTTGATGTGGTTCGTGCAGAGGTTCCAAAAATGAAACTAGATGATGTGTTTGTGAAAAAAGACGACATTGCCATCGCAGTAAAGTCTGAGTTAAACGACGCCATGATGGACTATGGTTTTGATATTATAAAAACCTTGGTAACAGACATTGATCCTGATGCGCAAGTGAAAGCAGCAATGAATAGAATTAATGCAGCTGAAAGAGAAAAAACTGCCGCTCAATATGATGGTGATGCTGCGAGAATTCTTATTGTCGAAAAGGCAAAAGCTGAGGCAGAAAGCAAACGACTGCAAGGACAAGGTATCGCAGATCAACGAAGAGAAATTGCTCGTGGTTTGGAAGAGTCTGTAGAAGTTTTAAATAAGGTTGGAATCAATTCACAAGAAGCCTCTGCATTAATTGTGGTTACTCAGCACTATGACACGCTTCAGTCTATCGGTCAAGAAACCAACAGTAACTTAATTTTACTACCAAATTCTCCTCAGGCAGGAAGCCAAATGTTAAATGATATGGTGGCAAGTTTTACTGCCAGCAATCAGATAGGAGAAGCAATGAAAAAAAACAAGAAAAAATTAAACGAATAAATAATGATTATCACAACAACAAATCAGATAGAGGGGAGTCCTGTTAAAGAGTATTTAGGAATTGTAACTGGTGAAACGATTATTGGGGCAAATATCTTTAAAGATTTTTTTGCTTCGATTAGAGATATTGTAGGTGGAAGAGCCGGTTCTTATGAAAAAGTTCTTCGTGAAGCAAAAGATACCGCTCTAAAGGAAATGAAAGAGAACGCTATGCACATGAATGCAAATGCTGTTGTTGCTGTAGATTTAGATTACGAAACGTTAGGTGTTAATAGTGGTATGTTGATGGTAACAGCATCAGGAACTGCTGTTAAAGTATAAAAAAACCGAGGTGAATACCTCGGTTTCTTTTTATTCTTCTAATTTGTCTTCTTTTTTATCTTCTTTGGATGCTTTTTTAAACTCTTTAATTCCGCCTCCAAGACCTTTCATTAACTCTGGTATTTTTTTTCCTCCAAAAAACAACAAGAGAGCAAGCGCTATAATTACCCAAGATCCAATACTTGGCACCCCTAAAAGAAATATATTTGTAATCATCTTTATTCTTTATAAATTATAAAAACAAATATACAAAATCCTTTTAATCAGTTAATTCATTTGTTTTATAATTCCGCCCGCAACTTTTTTATTTTTAATAATCTCTGGATCTCCTTTATAGAAAATAGACCCTCCAAAGCTTACTTTTGCGTCAAGTGTTTCACCTGATTGAACCTCTGCTTTTGCGCCTGTTCCTACTTTAATTGTTGTAAAATCAGTAATTTTTAAACCATACCCTTGATAAACTCCATATAAGTCTAAATCAACCTCTTGATTTTTTGAGTCTCCTGTTAATTTTATCACTCCTCCTGAGGAGGATTTAACTTTTAAATGTTTTGTTTGAATCTCTAAATCTATGAATGCGCCTTCTTGAGCTTTTACTTCTATAAATTTTTGTTTCACTTCTTTTCCTGTGATTGTTGCTCCTTCATTTCCATCAATAACTAAAATGTTTTTATTGTAAAATAATTTGATATCAACCTTTCCTTTGGTATTGATTTCAGGAAACTTTAAACTTATTTTTAGGACCCCATTTATATTTTTTACTTTTACTTTAGATCCTTTTTCTCCTTTGATTTGTAATTTTTGTTCGTTTGACTTAATAAGCTCTAAGTTGATCCCATTATAAACTTTTATTTTTTGAAAATCTCCTAATTTTTTAGAAATCGTGGTTTGAGAAGTAACCATGAAATGACTCAATAAAAAAAAGATAAATACCTGTTTTTTCATAAATGATTTTTTAAAAACTAAAGATATAAAAACATAACTTCTTTTTTTATTCTTCAATCAAATAAAAATCAAGGTGTTTCCGCTCTAAATCTGTATTTTTTACTTTGACCATCACAGAATCTCCTAATTGATATATTTGTTTTGTTGATTGTCCAATCATCGCATATTGTTTTTCATCAAAGATATAATGATCGCTTTTTATATCTTTAATCCTAACCATTCCTTCACATTTATTATCATTAATTTCTACATAAATTCCCCATTCTGTCACCCCCGAAATAACACCTTGAAATTCCATATTTTTATGTTTTTCCATATATTTTATCTGCATATACTTTATGGATTGTCTTTCTGCTTTTGACGCTAGTTCTTCTTGTTTGGACGCGTGTTTACATTTTGTCTCATACTCCTCTTTTTTTTGTGATTTTTCTCCATCTAAATATTGTTGAAGTAAACGGTGCGTCATCACATCTGGATATCGTCTAATAGGTGAAGTAAAGTGTGAATAGTAGTTAAAGGCTAGTCCATAGTGACCAATATTTTCTGTAGTATAGATCGCCTTACTCATAGACCTTATTGTTAAAGTTTCTACCATATTGGCTTCACTTTTTCCATGAACATCTTTTAATAGTTTATTTAAACTTTTTGAAATACTTTCTTTAGTGTCTGTATTGATTTTATAACCAAAGTTTTTTACAATATTTTGTAATAATGATAATTTTTCTACATCAGGTTCATCATGAACCCTATATATAAATGTTTTATTCGTTGGTTTTTTGTTTTTTTCCCCTATAAATTCTGCCACTTTTTTATTTGCTAATAGCATAAATTCTTCAATTAGTTTATTCGCTTGTTTTGCTTCTTTAAAATAAACGCCAATTGGAGTTGCATGGTTATCTAAATGGAATTTAACTTCTACTTTATCGAAAGATATTGCTCCATTATCCATCCTTTTTGTTCTTAAAATTTTTGCAAGATTATTTAGTTTTATAATTGCTTGTATTATTGGTGTTTTAACCGCATAAGAATTCCCAGATAAAGAAATATTTTTAGGAATTTCATATTTATTAGGTATGTTTTCTGAACAATTTTCTATAATTGATTGAGCTTCCTCATAAGAGAAACGGTTGTTCGAATAAATAACGGTCCTACCAAACCATTGCGATACAATTTCTGCATTAGAATTCATTTCAAATACTGTAGAGAAGGTCAATTTTTCTTCTCTTGGTCTTAAAGAGCAAACACCATTCGATAAAATTTCAGGTAACATTGGTACAACTCTATCTACTAAATATACAGAAGTAGCTCTATGGTAAGCTTCTTTATCTATAATGGTATCTGGTTGTACATAATGAGACACATCAGCTATATGTATTCCTATTTCGTAATTTCCGTTTTCTAATGTTTTAAAAGATAAAGCATCATCAAAATCTTTTGCATCTTTTGGATCAATCGTAAAGGTTAAATCTTTACGCATGTCCCTTCTTTTTGATATTTCTTTTTTATCAATGGTTAAAGAGATCGATTTAAGATCATCTTCTACTTCTTTTTCAAATCTATACGGTAAATCAAACTCTAATAATATGGAATGAATTTCTGTTTCATGATCACCAGGTTTTCCAATAACTTTAGTTATTTTTCCAAAAGGATTTTTTGAGTTTTCTGGCCAGTCTATAAGAGTAACCTGAACTTTATCTCCATGAGATGCACCATTTAATTTATTTTTTTGGATAAAAATATCGACTCTTATCTTCTTTTTATCACAAATAACAAAACCAAAGTTTTTACTCATTTGTAAAACCCCAATAAATGTTTTTTTACTTCTTTCTATAATTTCAACAACCTCTGCTTCTAATTTTTTACTTCCTCTATTTTTATAAATAAAAACTTTTACTAAATCATCTTGAAGACCATTTTTTAAATAATTTGATGGTATTAAAATATCATTTTCATATTGATCGTTTATAAAATAACCTTTACCACTTGATGTAATGTCTAAAAGACCTATTTCATAATTTTTTTCTTCATTTATTTGATATTTACCTCTATCAATTTCTTTAATTTTCTTTTTTACAAGAAGTTCTTGTAATTTCTTTAATATTTGGGTTTTTCCGTCTGAATCAGAAATACTTAACTTCGCTGAAATTTGTTTGTAATTAAAGTGCTTTTTTGGATTTTCACCTAAAATTCTAAGGATATTTCTTGTAAGATTTTTTATTATTTTTCCTTTTTTTTTGTAGATTTTTTTCTTTCTACCCATCGCTTCTTATTCTTTTAAAATTATGAAAATCAAGAATTTATCTATCTATTATGGTTTTTTTTATTTTTAAGTCCTAATTTGTGTTTGATTTTTTGAACTTATCTTTTGTAAAATGATTTTTGACTCTTGGTTTTTAATAGCAAATCCCTCTGCAGGGAATAAAAATTTTAAAAAGTCTTGGAACCGTATTCAAGGTACATTAAAAAAAGAGAAGATAAGCTACTTTTTTGCTTTTTCTCACTACAATAAACATGAAATAACCATTGTTAATAATGCTTTAAAAAAAGGGTTTAGAAAATTTATATCTGTTGGCGGTGATGGTACCTTACATCATATTGTAAATGGGATCATGAAACAAGATGATGTAGAAACAACTAATGTAAAAATCGCTGTTATTCCAACGGGTACAGGAAACGATTGGATTAAAACTTATGAAATACCAAATTCAATAGAAAAAGCGATCAAAATTATAAAATTAAATTTCTCGAAATTACAAGATATAGGCTATTTACAGTTAGATAATGGTGATACAGAATATTTTAATAATCTAGCTGGTATCGGTTTTGATGGTTATGTTGTTAATAAATTACAAACATTAAAAAAATTAGGAGGAATTTCTTTTTTATTGAGTGGGATTTATAGTTTGTTTTTCTATAAAAATTTATATTATGATTTATTTTATTTAAAAAAGAGAAAAAGAGAAAAATGCTTAATGATATTGTTTGGGATTTGTAAATACTCTGGTGGTGGATTAAGATTGACCAATAATCCAAAACCTAATGATGGTTTGTTAGATGCAACAATTGTTAAAAATTTTTCTTTTTTTGATATCATCTTAAATCTTCACAATTTATATAATGGTCGTATTTTAGAGCATAAAAAAATAGAAAACCATAAGCTAAAGGTTTTAAGAATTGTGCAAAATAATAATGAAACCTCTTTTATAGAAGCAGATGGAGAACTAGTAGGAAAAGGATCTTTAAAAGTTTCTATTGTTCCTAAAGCAATTCAATTCATGATTCCAGAATAAATAAAAACTTTTTTATTAACATCTTATTATTGTCTATTTTAATTTTTATTAATTTTATTTTAAAGATGATGTTTATAATAGAATGTGAATAAACACAATAAAATAATCTCTATTTATTTTTTATTTTAATTATTAAAATATATTCACACTTTATTAAAATGATAACATCTTAAAAATCAATTCTTTTTAAACTATATTAACATCTTAGAAATATCTTTTTAAATGTAAATTTTTAATAAATTTTATCTAAATAATTGTCAAGAAATCGTCGATTAATTGTTTATAAACAGTCATTAAAAAATGAAATTTTTTTTTGTTCTTTTTTTTAAAAAACACAATAAAAAAATAAATAATAAAGTCAAACTTATTTTTTAAAATTTTATATAACTTTTTAACATTGATATTAAAACTATATTATAAATAGTTGAAACTATAGATGATTTGTATTTTTGTATTTTAAATATTTAAACCCTATGAAAATTTCTATTGGTAATGATCACGCAGGTACTGATTATAAATTTGCGATCATCAACTTATTACAATCAAAAAAAATAGAGATAATAAACCATGGAACCAATTCTAAAGAAAGTGTAGATTATCCAGATTTTGTTCATCCTGTTGCTAAAGACATTGTTAATAAAACATCAACCTATGGAATACTTATTTGTGGAACAGCAAATGGTGTTGCTATGACAGCTAATAAATACAGAGAAATAAGAGCAGGTTTATGTTGGAATAAAGAAATCGTTGAATTAATTAGACAACATAATAATGCAAACATATTATGCATACCAGCGAGATATACTTCTATACCTCAAGCTTTAAATATGGTGGAAACTTTCTTAAACACAAATTTTGAAGGAGGCAGACATAAAAATAGAATTCATAAAATTAACCTTCTGTAAATAATGAAATTTATAGTCATAGAGTTTAAAGAATTAACCACAAAACAACTTTATTCAATACTTCAACTAAGATCTGAAGTTTTTGTTGTAGAACAAGATTGTGTATATCAAGATTTAGATTCTAAAGACAGTAAAGCACTTCATGTCCTTGGTATAAAAAATGAAAAAATTATAGCGTATAGTAGAATTTTTGACTCGGGAGATTATTTTTCAAAACCAAGTATTGGTAGAATTGTTGTTAAGAAAGAATATAGAGGTTCTTCTTATGGTTATCAATTGGTAAAAAAATCGATAGATTTTATAAACAAAAACTTTACTGAAAAAAGCATTTTAATTTCAGCACAAAAATATTTGACAAAGTTTTATAACTCTCTTGGTTTTATTCAACAAGGAGAAGAATATTTAGAAGATGGGATCCCTCATATAAAAATGTTAAGAAAGTAAAAACCGTTGTTTTATCATAATGTTAATATCAAAAAAAAGAGTATAAATCCTATGCTTTTTTTGTACCTTGTCATCAAGATTAAAAATTAAAAATATGTCTACAAATAAAGAAAAACAAGCCAAACTCAAAGCGCTTCAATTAACACTAGATAAGTTAGATAAAACTTATGGAAAAGGTTCTGTAATGAAAATGGGAGATAGTGTTGTTGAAGAAGTTGAATCAATTTCTTCAGGATCTTTAGGTTTGGATTTAGCTTTAGGCGTAGGAGGATATCCTAGAGGGAGGGTTATCGAAATATACGGACCTGAATCATCAGGAAAAACAACATTAACCTTACACGCAATTGCAGAAGCACAAAAAGCTGGCGGTATTGCTGCATTTGTTGATGCAGAACATGCTTTTGACCGTTTTTATGCCTCTAATCTTGGTGTAGACATAGATAATTTAATTATTTCACAACCAGATCATGGAGAGCAAGCTTTAGAAATTGCTGACAATCTAATACGATCGGGAGCCATCGATATTGTTGTTATTGATTCGGTTGCTGCTTTAACCCCTAAATCAGAAATAGAAGGAGAGATGGGAGACTCAAAAATGGGTCTACATGCTAGATTAATGTCTCAAGCTTTACGTAAATTAACAGGGACAATCAGCAAAACAAACTGTACTGTTATTTTTATCAATCAACTAAGAGAAAAAATAGGTGTCATGTTTGGAAATCCAGAAACAACCACAGGAGGAAATGCACTAAAATTTTATGCGTCTGTTAGACTAGATATTAGAAGAAGAACTCAAATAAAAGAAGGAGATCGAGTGATAGGAAATCAAACCAAAGTCAAAGTTGTAAAAAACAAAGTTGCCCCTCCTTTTCAAATTGCAGAATTTGACATTATGTATGGAGAAGGAATATCCAAAGTTGGTGAGGTGCTAGACATTGGTGTGGATCTTGGAATTATTAAAAAAAGTGGATCTTGGTTTAGTTATGGAGAAACGAAATTAGGGCAAGGTAGAGACGCGGTAAAAAACATTATTAATGACAACCCTGATTTAATGGAAGAGTTGGAAAATAAAATTAAAGAAAGTATTGATAGTAAAGAGTAAGAATTCTAAACTCCAGTACTTCCAAAACCACCAATCCCTCTAGTTGTCTCGTTTAACTCTTCAACGTGTTCGAAATCAACTCTTTCATATTTTGCAACAACCATTTGCGCGATGCGATCTCCATCGTTAATTAAAAAATCCTCAGTAGAAAGATTTATTAAAATAACACCAATTTCACCCCTATAATCAGCATCGATTGTTCCCGGGCTGTTTAAAACAGTGATTCCTTTCTTAGCTGCAAGACCACTTCTTGGTCTAATTTGTGCCTCATACCCAGAAGGAAGAGCTATCCTTAAACCTGTTTTTACAACCACTCTTTCAAGAGGTTTTAGTGTAATCGTTTGTTCAATATTTGCCCGCAAATCCATCCCTGCAGATAAAGGGGTTTCATAAGCCGGAATTTGATGCTTTGAGTTGTTTATTATTTGTACATTCATTTTATAAGGCGATATGGACAAATATATGATAAATCAATAAAGCTTTGTGTATTCGTTATAAGAATTGTTACTTTTGGATTTAAGTAAAAAACAATCAATGATAGAGAATAAAAAAGTGGCCGTTTTTGGTGGAGGAAGTTGGGGAACAGCTCTTGTAAAAATGTTTTCAGAAAATTTAAGTTCAATCGGCTGGTATATGAGGAGTTCTCAAACAATTGAATATATTAAAACCAATAAACACAATCCTAATTACCTAACATCTACAGAATTACACCCAGAACAATTAGATTTATCAGATGATATTAATAAAATAATTAAAGATTATGATGTGTTGGTTTTTACAATACCCTCGGTTTATTTAATATCAGAGTTAAAAAAGATAAAAGAACCACTACATAAAAAAATACTTTTTTCAGCAATCAAAGGAATTGTTCCAGAATCAGGTCTTATTGTAGGGGAACATTTCTTAGAACATTATAAGATTCCAATAGAAAACATAGGTGTTATTACTGGGCCTTGTCATGCAGAGGAAGTGGCTATGGAGCGCCTTTCTTATTTAACAATCGCATGTACAAAAGAAGAAAATGCATCTTTTCTCAGCAACAAGCTAAGAAGCCGGTATATACGAACGAAAATTTCTGACGATATTATAGGAACTGAATATGCCGCCATGTTAAAAAACATATTCGCAATTGCCGCCGGAATATCCCACGGTTTGGGATATGGAGATAATTTTCAAGCAGTGCTAATGAGTAATTCGATCAGAGAAATGAAGCGCTTTATAAAAAAGACTCATAAAATGAAGAGAAATATTAACAATTCAGCCTATTTAGGGGATTTATTAGTAACAGGTTACTCTACTTTTAGTAGAAACAGAATGTTTGGAAACATGATTGGTAAAGGATATACCGTCAAATCTGCAATGTTGGAGATGAGTATGGTTGCTGAAGGGTATTATGCAACAAAAAGTGCTTTTAAAATTAAAGAAACAAACGGAGCGGAAACCCCTATAATAGATGCGGTTTATTCGATTCTATATGAAGAAAAAAACCCAAAACACATTCTAGAAAAATTAACAAAAAAACTTAATTAACAAAAAAAGCTTAACGGTTTTGTGTACAAGAAAATAAAAAAGCAGGGAACTTTTATGTTGCCTGTGTATCAACTTGTTAAACTTTTTACGTATCACCATAAAATCAAAATCAAAATATTATCTTCGTAAAAAAATAACAAAATGATCAATTTAAAGAATGTAAAACCTATTTTATTAGGTTGTTTAATGTTTTCTTCTTTTGTTTTTTCTCAAACAAAACAAGAAGCAGAAAAAATAAGAAAAACATATAATTTATCGAAGTTAAAAACGATAGAAAATACTACGAAAGAACAAAAAACAAACGCTAAAAAAGAGGCCTTAGATATGGCCCAAATAAAAGGATGGCCAGTCACTTACACTGAAAACGGTTCTTTTTATGAGCTGATGTCAATCACGAAAGACAATCAGCCAATTTATTATAAAACACACAACCAAAATGCTGCAATATCAACAAGAGCAAACTACCTTAACACAGGTGGTGGTCTAGGGCTTGAGTTAGAAGGTCAAGGAATGAAAGCGTATGTTTGGGACGGAGGATGGGTTCATACGACTCATCAAGAGTTTGATGGGGCTGGAGGAGAAGATAGAGTTAGTATCGGAGATGATGAAAATCAATATAGTGATCATGGTACACACGTAACTGGAACCATTGTTGCATCAGGGGTGAATCCAGAAGCAAAAGGGATGGCTCCTCAAGCCACCGCGGTATCATACAGATGGAATAGTGATGTGCCTGAAGTAGCCGCAGCAGCAGCAGATGGAATGTTGTTGTCAAACCACTCATATGGTTATGGAGCCTCAGGAATACCTGACGCGTGGTTTGGTGCTTATTTAGATGATGCAAGAGATTTTGACGAAATTATGTACAATGCACCATACTATTTAATGGTGGTTTCTTGTGGAAATGACGGATCTGATGGTTCTTCAAATGCAGACCCTATTGATGGGAATAGCCAATTTGATAAACTTAGCGGAATGTCTACAACGAAAAACAATATCGCTGTTGCAAACGGAAGAGATGCCGAAATAGATGCTGAAGGAAACCTAATTTCAATGATTCGAAATAACGGAAGTTCGGAGGGACCAACGGATGATTTTAGAATCAAACCGGACATTATTGGAAATGGAACAGGGCTTATTTCTCCAGTAGGAGATAGTAATAATTATGGGAATTATACAGGAACCTCAATGTCTGGACCGAATGTAATGGGCTCTTTGTTATTGTTACAACAACATTATAACAACGTTAATGGTGCTTTTATGAAGGCTTCAACACTGAAAGGCTTAGCTCTTCACACGGCTGATGATATCACAACAGACAATTCTAATGGAGCCACACAAGCATTAGTAGGACCAGACGCCACAACAGGTTGGGGGTTAATGAATACTAAGAAAGCCGCAGAAGCAATTAATAACAACGGATTCAACAGCCTTATTATGGAAGAGGTTTTAAATGAAGGAGATACCTATACAATTTCTGTTAGGTCTGATGATGTAAACCCGCTATTAGCTTCAATTTCTTGGACAGATGTCCCAGGAGAATTAAGTATTGGTGCAAACGACCCTACGCCTGCTCTAGTGAATGACCTAGACATTAGGGTGACTCAAGGTGATGATAGTTTTGAGCCTTGGAAATTAACATCAATAAACACAAATGATAAAGGAGATAATATTGTTGACCCTTATGAAAGAGTAGATGTAGAAAATGCATCAGGAGATTATACAATCACCGTAACACACAAAGGAACTTTAGCAGACGGCCCTGTAAATTTCTCATTAGTTGTGACAGGAATGACGTCTGATTTTAACATAACAAGTATTAACTCACCAAAAACACAATGTTCGGATTCTGATGCAGTATTTAATCTTAACTACGTTCAGACGATAGAAACCACAACAAACCTTTCGTTTGAAAACCTTCCTTCTGGGGCAACCGCGAACTTTTCTCCTGAAACCATGAGTTCTGATGGGGAGTTTACTTTTACCGTTAGTGGTCTAGAAAATGTTGCTGCAGGAACCTATGATATAAATATTGTTGGTGATAACGGATCTTCAACACAAACAAGAAAAGTTGAATTAAGGGTTGTAAAACCAGATTTTACTGATAATCCAATGACTCTTTCTTACCCAGCCAACAGTGAAGCAGGAATTTTAGTTCCCAACGTGACATTGGTATGGGAAGAAAACATCAATGCTCAGAGTTATACTGTTGAGATTTCAAAGAATCCATCTTTTATCGATGTGATAAGCTCTTCTACTCAGACAGAGTTAGAGCACCTGGTAACAGGTCTTGAGTCAAACACTGTTTATTATTGGAGAGTAAACCCCTCAAATGAGTGTGGTTCAGTAAACTCAACAAATATTTTCAGTTTTCAAACAGCGAGCGCAGAGGATTGTACAAATTCTTTTACAGCAACTGATTTTGATAATGATCGAATTAGTGCCGGTAGCTCTGGATCAGCATCTTTACCAATAGAAATTGATCAAGACTTAACAATTAGCAGGTTGATTGTTGATTTAGATATCGAACATTTAGATGTGGGTGAATTAGAAGTTTACCTACAAGAGCCTGATGGATTAGGATCAAATCAGACATACCTTCTTCAAAACGTATGTGCTGGAGCACCAAACATTACAGGCGCTATTTTTAGTGATACAGGATCTGCGCTAGAGTGTGGAACAGAAGACCCGGCCATTTCAGGAACAATTCTGCCTGCTCAAAGTTTAGCTAGCTCTTCAGGAAAAAGCTCTTTAGGTTTATGGTCGATTCATGCAATTGATGAAACGTTTCAAAACGGAGGTGAATTCACAGCAGGATATATGACGGGAGCAACCATAACTGTTTGTACAGCGTCAGCAAACACCTCATTACCAAATTTTGAAAACAACTTAATATCTGTAGCTGCCAATGGTACGACAAACATTTCATCTGCGGACATACAAGCCACCTCAACAAGCGAGACAGCATCACAGCAAGTGTATACAATAATTGCTCTTCCAACGAAAGGGGACATCACTAAGAGTGGAACAGTTTTAGTTGTTGGAGATACGTTTACACAGGAAGATGTTGACCTTGGTAATATTGCCTATACAAATAACCAAACAAGTTTGTTTACAGACTCATTTAAAGTAGACATTACCAACTCCTTGAATGGTTGGCTGGCAAACCAAGTTATTAATATTGAAGCAACAACCTTAAGCACAATATCGTATGATTTGTCAAAAATGTTAATCTATCCAAACCCATCCTCACAGGAGATCAATATTCAATTTGAAACAAGTTCAAATGAACCAGTGACAATAACATTGTTTGATTTACAAGGAAGAAAAGTATTCCGTTCTGAAGACTCTTCAGAACAACGAGTTTATCAAAAAACCATCAACGTAAGAATGTTAGCGAATGGGATTTACATATTAAAAGCGACACAAGGAAATCAATCTACATCATCAAGATTGATTATCTCTAAATAAGTGTTAAGCTCAATAAATAAAAGAGGCGATCATGATAATTGATCGCCTCTTTTTTATATTGATAGAAAGCAGTCTTGTTAAACAGATTTAAACTGTTCTAAAAACCGAACATCATTTTCATAAAACATTCGAATGTCTGGGATTTGATACAACAACATTGCAATTCGCTCTATACCCATACCAAAGGCGTATCCACTATATACAGAAGAATCAATATTACAATTCTCTAAAACATTAGGATCTACCATTCCACACCCCATAATTTCTAACCATCCGGTTCCTTTAGTAATCCGATAGTCAGTTTCGGTTTCTAATCCCCAGTAAATATCAACCTCTGCGCTAGGTTCTGTAAACGGAAAATAGGATGGGCGCAATCGTATTTTAGATTTTCCAAACATTTCTTTTGTAAAATACAATAAGGTTTGCTTTAAATCAGCAAAAGAAACATCGGTATCAATATACAATCCCTCTACCTGATGAAAAATACAGTGCGCTCTTGCAGAAATATCCTCGTTTCTAAACACTCTTCCTGGAGAAATAGTTCTGATGGGAGGCTTGTTGTTTTCCATATAACGAACCTGAACGGAAGAGGTGTGAGTTCTTAACAGTGTGTCAGGATTTCTCTCAATAAAAAAAGTATCCTGCATATCTCTTGCTGGGTGGTATTCAGGAAGGTTTAATGCGGTAAAATTATGCCAATCATCTTCAATCTCCGGTCCGTCAGAAACAGTAAAACCAACCCGCTTAAAAATATCAATTATTTTATTTCTCACAATGGATATTGGGTGTCTTGACCCTAAAAGAATCGGTTCTGCAGGGCGAGTTAAATCTCCATAAAAACCCTTTTCTCCTTCGGAACTATCAAGGGATTCGTTTAAAGAACGGACTTTTTCCTCGGTTATTTTTTTTAAATTGTTTAAGGCTTGACCATACTCCTTTCTCAATTCTGAATCAACATTTTTGAATTCAGAGAACAAATTTTTTAACAATCCCTTACTTCCAAGGTATTTAATTCTAAAAGATTCCAACTCTTCTTTTGAATCCGTCTCAAACAGATGGACTTCCTCGGTAAGTTTCTTGACCGTATCTAACATTTTTGTAATAGGTTATGGTGGTACAAATTTACATTTTTTATAAAGAAACCAAATCAAATTTTACCTGAAAAGGCGATTGTTAACGAAAACGATTGAAAACTAATGCTCCAAGGCAAAAAAAAATAAAAAAAGTAACATTAAGATGCTCTAAAATATATATTTTTACCGCAAATTAAACAAGAAAACAACAAGAAGCGTATGGAAGCAAAAATTAAAGCTTTTATGGATTTGGTGAAAAAAAGAAATCACCATGAACCAGAATTTTTACAAGCAGTGCAAGAGGTTGCTGAAACGGTAATCCCTTACATTGTGGAAAAAGAGATATACCATGGCAAAAACATTCTTTTAAGAATGGTTGAACCTGAACGACTAATATCTTTTCGGGTTTCTTGGGTAGATGACAGTGGAGAAATACAAGTAAATCGAGGATATAGGGTTCAAATGAATTCTGCAATTGGGCCTTACAAAGGAGGGCTGCGTTTTCACCCAACCGTGAATGCAAGTATCTTAAAATTTCTAGCTTTTGAACAAGTTTTTAAAAACTCATTAACAACACTTCCAATGGGAGGAGGAAAAGGAGGCTCTGATTTTGACCCTAAAGGCAAATCTGATAATGAAATCATGAGGTTTTGTCACGCTTTTATGAGTGAATTATTCAGGCATATTGGCCACAATACAGATATTCCAGCGGGAGACATTGGTGTTGGGGGAAGAGAAATTGGGTTTATGTTTGGAATGTATAAAAAATTAAAAAAGACATTTACAGGAGTTCTCACTGGCAAGGGAGCGTCTTGGGGAGGGTCTTTAATCAGACCAGAGGCAACAGGATACGGAAATGTATATTTTGCTGAAAATATGTTAAACACAAAAAATGATTCCATCAAAGGAAAAACAGTGGTCGTATCCGGATCAGGAAACGTCGCTCAATATGCCACCGAAAAAGCAACACAAATGGGGGCAAAAGTAATTACTTTGTCAGATTCATCGGGCTATATTCTAGATGAAGAAGGAATTGACTCAGAAAAATTAGCCTATGTGATGGATCTGAAAAACAACAGAAGAGGGAGAATAAGTGAATACTTAGAAAAGTACCCATCTGCTAAATTCTTTCCTGGAGAAAGACCATGGTCTGTTAAATGCCATGTAGCATTGCCTTGCGCGACTCAAAACGAATTGAACGAAGAAGAAGCAAATAAATTAATTTCAAATGGATGCATCTGTGTGTCAGAGGGCGCCAATATGCCGTCAACACCTGAGGCCATCTATGCTTTTCAAAAAGCAAAAATTTTGTTTGCTCCAGGTAAAGCATCCAATGCGGGAGGTGTTGCAACATCAGGATTAGAAATGAGTCAAAATTCATTGCGTCTTAGTTGGACAAGAAAAGAAGTGGATGACAAACTAAAAGAAATAATGAAAAACATCCATACATCTTGTGTTGAATATGGTAAAAACGAAGATGGATCCATAGATTATATAAAAGGAGCGAATATTGCCGGTTTTGTTAAGGTTGCAGATGCGATGTTGGCACAAGGGATTGTCTAATAATAAAAAGTATGTTTAAAAAGGCGCTTTAAAAGCGCCTTTTTTTATGCAAACGATTAAAGGTTGTACATTTAGCTTATGAGCAAATCCTTTCAATATCGAAAAATCATTCATGTAGATATGGATGCTTTTTATGCTTCTGTAGAACAATTAGACCATAAGGAATTTGTTGGAAAACCTATCGCTGTTGGAGGAGGAGGAGAAAGAGGGGTTGTTGCTGCAGCAAGTTATGAGGCAAGAAAGTTTGGCGTTCGGTCTGCAATGAGTGGTGCATTAGCTAAAAAGAAATGTCCACATCTTATCTTTGTAAAGCCTAGATTTTTTCGCTATAAAGAAATCTCAAAAAAAATAAGAGAAATATTTTACGACTATACAGATTTGGTAGAACCCTTGTCTTTGGATGAAGCCTATCTTGATGTAACCGAAAACAAAAAAGGAAATCCTTCAGCAACACTCATTGCAAAAGAAATAAGAGAAAGAATTTACAACGAACTAAAATTGAGAGCATCAGCAGGAATCTCAATTAACAAGTTTATTGCTAAAGTAGCCTCAGATATGAACAAACCGAATGGACAAAAAACAATTCAACCAGAGGAGGTGATTGGTTTTCTTGAAAAACTCCCAATTCATAAATTTCACGGTGTAGGGAAAGTCACATCCTCCAAAATGAACAACCTTGGGATTTTTACCGGAATGGATTTGAAAAAAAAATCAAGAGAAGAATTGACATCACTTTTCGGTAAATCAGGAGATTTTTACTACAATATTGTTAGAGGAATTCAAAAAAGCAAAGTATCTTCAAACAGAGTTAGAAAATCAATTGCAGCCGAGAGAACCTTCCAAAAAAATCTTTCCTCAGAAATATTCATGTTAGAAAAATTACAAAAAATAGCAAAAGAATTAGAAAAAAGAATGCTAGAGAATGCCACAAAAGGGAAAACAATTACTTTAAAAATTAAATACAGTGATTTTACACAACAAACACGAAGTAAAACCACAGATTGTTTTATTCAAACATATGAGGAGATTGTACCACTTGTAAAAGAGCTATTGCTTCAAGAAAAATTGAAAGACTCGGTTCGGCTTTTAGGAATCTCTTTTTCAAATTTAAACACTCAAAAAAAATTACCTATATGGGTTCAGTTAAAACTAGAATTTTGACAATATTTTTGTAATTTCAATTCACAAATAAACCCCAAACATTTTGTTGATCTATGATAAAAATTATTAAGGCTAAGAAATCGAATAAAGACCTCAATGTCTTAATAAAGGAGCTGGATCGATACTTAAAAAAAACGGATGGAGAAGATCATGAGTTTTACAATCAGTTCAACCGTCTTGATTACATCCATCATCTTGTTGTCGCATACAATGATAAGTCAGCGATAGGGTGCGGGGCTTTTCGAAAAATTGACGACAAGACTGTTGAGATAAAAAGAATGTATGTTAAAAAAGAATTTAGAAGAAAAGGAGTTGCAAAAACCATCCTCGTGTTTTTGGAAAATTGGGCGCAACAAGAAAATTTTACAACCTGTGTTTTAGAGACAGGAGATCGTCAGCAAGAAGCCATTCAATTATATAAAAAAGCAGGGTATCAAAAGATCCCAAATTATGGTCAATATACCCAAATGGAAAATAGCAATTGTTTTGAAAAACATCTGGTTTGAATTATAGTTATTGGGAACATAAAGAATGGTTTACGGGCAATGATTTTGTGATTGTTGGAAGTGGAATTGTGGGGTTAACTTGCGCGATCAATCTTAGAAAAAGATTTCCGATTGCAAACATCTTGATTCTTGAAAAAGGCATTCTCCCCCAAGGAGCAAGTACCAAAAACGCAGGCTTTGCTTGTTTTGGAAGCACTTCAGAATTGTTAAGTGATTTAAAAATCCACTCAGAAGAAGAGGTTTTTACCTTGGTAAAAAAACGTTGGGAAGGGCTCTTAATGCTAAGAAGTCTTTTAGGGGACAAAAAAATTGATTATCAGCAAAACTATGGATATGAACTCTTTATGGAAGCTGAGAAATTTGAAGAATGTAGTAATAGTATTGATGAGTTGAATCGGCTACTTTTTCCTATTTTTAAGGAGAATGTCTTTGCTGTAACCAACGACAAATTTAACTTCAAAAATTGTGTAACCACTCAAATTGTTAATTCTTTCGAGGGTCAAATAGATACCGGTAAAATGGTTGCAGAGCTTTTGATAACAGCACAAAAGAATGGGATTAAAATCTTAAACAATACAATGGTGAAAAGTTTTTCTGAAGACTCGAATCATGTAAAAATTCAAACCAACCAAGGAGTGTTTAAAGCTTCTAAGTTATGTTTTGCCACCAATGGTTTTTCAAAAGAATTATTCCACGAATGTGTTCAACCAGCCAGGGCTCAAGTATTGATAACCACCCCCATAAACGACTTGCACATACAAGGAACGTTTCATTTGGATGAGGGGTATTACTATTTTAGAAATATTCACAATAGAATTTTATTTGGTGGAGGAAGAAATCTCGATTTTAAAACTGAGGAAACAACCCGCTTTGGTCAAACAAAGCAAATACAACAAGCACTGGAACAACTACTTAAAAACACAATTTTGCCAAACAAAGAATTTGATATAGAACATCGATGGAGTGGAATTATGGGGGTTGGGAATCAGAAGAAACCAATTGTTAAACAACTTTCAAACCATGTTTTTTGTGGTGTTCGATTGGGTGGAATGGGAGTCGCAATTGGATCTTTGGTAGGAAAAGAATTGGCAGACCTAATTATTTAAGCCTATGGATATAAAGCAGGCCCTTCTGAATCAATGTAAATTACATGTTGAATCTCGTTTAACCACAATTCAACAAACAATTTCTTCTCATCAAAAAGCCCTGAATTCTGAAGTAAAAAGTACCGCAGGCGACAAACACGAGACAGGGAGGTCAATGCTTCATTTAGAAATAGAAAAAGCAGGAAAGCAACTATTTGATATTCAACAAATGAAAAAGGTCTTAACAAAAATTGATGTTTCTAAAACCACTACAAGAGTGAGTTTGGGCTCCCTGGTTCAAACCTCAGAACAAACCTATTTTTTATCAATTTCTTCAGGGAAACATACTGTAAAAGGGAATGGTTTTTTTGCGATATCCATAAAGTCTCCAATAGGAAAACAAATGTTAGGAAAACAAAAAGGAGATTTTTTGTTTTGGAATGGAAAAAAAACAATTATAAAAAAAATTTCCTAGAAGTTTTTAAAAAGAAACCATCACTTTTTTTTCTGCTGGGATCATTTCTGAGTGATAGAAATAAATTTTTTGAGATAGAAAATCTGCCTCAATTAACCAATGAAACCCTTTAAAATAAGAGCTCACTACAGTGGCAATATGTTCAGATTTCTTTGAAATTTTAATCTGGTGTGGATATAAAAGCAATGAATCTCCCTGTACAATGATTTTATTAACATCGTCAAACAAAGTAGCGACCGAAATATCAGAAGGATTGTTGTACAAGCTTTTGGGAGTTCCTTTTGCAAGAATTTTGTGATTTTTTATTACAATCAGTTGGTCTGCAAAAGACAATGCATCAAACCCGTCATGAGTGGCGACAATGCAGGAAATAGAATTAGTTTTAAGATATGAGAACAAGTTTCTTCGCAAAGAATTTTTTTTAAAAGTGTCAATCTGACTAAAGGGCTCATCCAACAAAATAAGCTCAGGCTCTTTTGCCAAAGCTCTTGCAATGGCGACTCGCTGTTTCTGACCACCACTTAAATTTTTAACTTTTTCATCCGCAAACTCAACCATTTCAATTACTTCCAATAACTCTTGAGTTCTTTTTGCTTTTTCTTCTGGATAGAAACGAGACAAAAATTTTCCAATATTTTCTGAAACAGAAGTATAAGGCATTAAATCAAAATCCTGTGCCACGTATTTAAAGAAATCCATCCCAGGAATAAGATGATAAGCAGGCCCTAAAACTTCTTGATTTTTCCAAGTAATAGACCCATGATCAAGATCCAGTAAACCGTATATCGCTTTTAATAAGGTAGATTTTCCACTTCCACTTTCTCCCATGATACACAAATGCTCTCCAACACCTAAAGAAAAAGAAAGGTCATTCAACACCCTTTTTTTTTGATGATACTGAAAATGAATATTGTTTACCTTAAGCATTGACAAATATATTTATTGATCGATACAATTTACAAATACAAAAATACTCAAATTAACCTTTTTGAAGTGTTGAAATGGGTACTTTAACCAACCCAACCCCCTGTTTATGGGGATAAAATTTCATCATTTATTGGGATTTGTTTAATCTTTAAAAAAGGCTAGCTTTCGGCACACAAAAAAAGGAATTAAATCAAATAATTTTTATATCATAAAATATACCTTACTTTGCAACATCATAAAAAGAAATCCATAGCTATGACCTCATATTTTATTACTCTAGAGTGGAAAAAATATTTTAGATCATCTCATTGGCAAAAAGGGATTGCATTGAAAATAATTCTAGGTTTTTTAGGACTTTATTTTATTGCCGCTTTTTTGCTTGCCGGGACGAGTGCGTATTTTGTACTAAAAAAACTATATCCTGAGCAAGATCCATTTGAGATTGTAAATTCGTTCCTCTTGTATGCAATCTTAGGGGATCTATCAATAAGGTATTTGATGCAAACATTACCGATCATGAACATCAAACCTTTTTTGATACTACCTCTTGAAAAGAAAAGATTGGTGCACTATGTTTTAAGGAAGTCATCCTTATCTTTTTTCAATATTTTCGGATTGTTCTTTTACATTCCCTTTTCCGTTGTTTTGATCAATAAAGGATATGACACTCTTGGTGTTTTAGGATGGTTGTTTTTTATGATTTTAATCACCCAATCGATCAATTTTCTAAATTTTTTAATTAATAAAAATAGTCAAGTTCTTGTTCTTATTGTAATAATTTTGGGAGGACTCATCGCTCTCCAAAAATTTGATGTTTTTGACATCACAACCTACGGAGGACAGTTTTTTAACACTGTTTACAAAGAGCCTACTTATTCATTAATTGGTCTTATTATTTTAATGATTTTATATCGTTTAAACTACAGTCAGCTTCAAACTCAAGTATATTTAGATCAAGCACTTTCTGAAAAAGTAGAAGAAGCTAGATCAGTAGATTTATCATGGGTAAATCGACTTGGTGATGTGGCTCCTTTTATTAAAAATGACATTCGTCTAATTTGGAGAAACAAAAGAACGAAAACCATTTTTTTATTTTCTTTCTTATTTCTTTTTTATGGGTTGATCTTTTTTACTCAAGAGATTTACAGAGAAATTCCAGCGGTGTTAATGTTTGCCTCATTGTTTGTAACTGGGGGGTTTGCATTAAACTACGGTCAATTTATCCCCGCATGGGATAGTGTTCATTATAAAATGTTGATGAGTCAAGGTTTTAGTTATCGTAAGTATTTAGAATCGAAATGGATTTTAATGGTGGTAATGACCATTGTTTTGTATTTACTTAGTTTTCCTTATTTGTATTTTGATGCCTTGTATGATGATGTCGATATCTTTTTAATGATTTCTGTAGGAGCGATGTTTAATATCGGATTTAACAGCTTTTTTTTGTTGTACGCAGGATCCTTCAATAGAAAAAGAATTGACCTAAATACAAGTGCTTTTGGAAACACACAAGGGACAAGTGCAACTCAGTTTTTAATCATCATTCCAGTTGTACTTTTTCCCGCGTTGATGTTTTGGTTGTTTAACAAATTTGTTGGTGGACATTCTGGGTATATTGCAATAGCGGCAGTTGGACTCATCTGTTTGATTTTAAAAAATCAATTGATGAATTTTATAGAAAAAAAATACATTAAAAATAAATACGTAATGATCAATGCGTTTGAAAAAGAAGCCTAAATTTTAATTAAAGAGGAAATAATGATAACAATAGATACGATTTCAAAAAAATACGGAACCACAGAAGTTTTAAATATCAGTTCGCTTCAAATACCCAAAGGCCAAAGCTTTGGGTTGGTAGGAAATAATGGGGCAGGAAAAACAACGCTTTTTAATATTTTGTTAGACTTGATTAGACCCACCACAGGAATGATTACCTCCAATGAAATTCAAGTAAACAAGAGTGAGTCTTGGAAAACGTTTACGGGATCTTTTATCGATGAAAGTTTCTTGATTGGGTATTTGACTCCAGAAGAATATTTTGATTTTATCGGTGACTTAAGGGGAATGAATAAATCAGACATCACTGATTATTTAACTCAGTTTGATGAGTTTTTTAATGGAGAGGTTCTGGGAAAGAAAAAATACCTAAGAGACTTAAGTAAAGGAAATCAAAAAAAGGCTGGAATTGTCGCTGCGATGATGGGAAATCCTCAGGTCATCATTTTAGATGAGCCATTTGCTAATTTAGATCCTACAACACAAATACGATTAAAAAAAATACTTAAAAAAATTACTGACGATAGAGACATTACTGTTTTGGTATCAAGTCATGATTTGAGTCATGTAACAGAGGTGTGTGAACGGATTGTGGTTCTTGATAAAGGAATTGTTGTAAAGGATCTCGAAACCTCAAAAGAAACCCTGCAAGAGCTGGAGAGTTATTTTTCTGCATAAAAAAGATAATCTCAGTTTTATTCCTATTTTTACAAGCTATATGGCAATATATTTTAAGAAAAAATGTTGTAGACTATAGTTTTAATTTTCATGCATAACATTCAAAAAATAGCGATTTTTTGTTTTCTGTTAACCATTGTTTCTTGTAGCACAAAAAAAGATGCGTTTTTAAACAGAAAATACAATGCCTTAACCACCCAATATAATATTCTGTATAATGGAGAGGTTGCTTTCCAGCAGGGGATTGATGAGATCAACTCACAATATGAGGATGATTTTTTTGAATTACTCCCAATAGAACCATTAAAATTTGAAAGAAAACCCCTAAAAACCTCAACCGCTTCATCTAGTAATAGGGGTTTAGGATTTGGGTTTGATGGCGACAATTCTGAAGAAGCACAATCTCCTTTTGATATTGCTGAGCAAAAAGCAGTAAAAGCAATTCAAAAGCATTCCATGAATATAAATGGAAAAGAGAAAAATAAAAAAATAGATGACGCCTATTTGCTTTTAGGAAAAGCAAGATATTATACACAACGTTTTATTCCAGCAATTGATGCTTATAACTATATCATTTCTAACTACCCAAATGCAAGTTTAATTAATGAAACAAAAATTTGGAGAGCAAAAGCACACATTAGAATAGACAATGAAGAGCTAGCTATTGAAACCTTGGAGCTGATGCTAAAAAATCCAGATTTAACAGATCGAATCCGAGAAGAAGCAAATACAGCACTGGCAATGGCCTATGCCAAAGTAGACAGCATACATGAAACAAAAAAATATTTGTGGAACGCTATTGAAACCTCAGAAAATAAAGTTCAAAAAGCAAGAAATTTATTCATACTAGGGCAATTATATGGAAATGATCAAATGAAAGATACAGCCACTCTTGTATACAACAAATTGATAAATTTTAAAAGAGGACCTTATAAATACAGAGTTTACGCAGCCATAGAACTGGCAAAAAATTCTGTATCAGATTCTTCAACAATTGCACTATTTGATCGTTATAATAAAATGATTAAAAACAGAGATAATAGACCTTATTTAGATGGTTTGTATTATCAAGTTGCTGTTCTTGAGGAGTCTAGAGACAGTATTGATCGAGCAGTTCTTAACTACAACAAATCACTACGAACAAAAAAAGGAACGGCTAAACAGAAGACTTATAGTTATGAAAGTTTGGCAAAAATTTATTTTAAAAACTTAGATTATATCAAAGCAGGCGCTTATTATGACAGCGTATTGCAAGTTGCTTCTAATAAACAAAACGTCAGAATTAAAAAAATTGAAAGAAGAGCTAAAAACTTAGGAAATCTTGTTCAATTTGAAAAGACCCTCAAAAATAATGATAGCATTCTCTATCTCACTTCTCTCTCTGACGAACAACTTGAAAAATATTTTCAAGACTATATTGATAAAATTAAAAAAGAAGACGAAGAATTAGCTCAGAAAAAATTAAACGCCATTTCTTTTGGAACTTCTTTTGGAGGACAAACGAAAACTTCAGAATCCAAAGGAAAATGGTATTTCTACAATGTTCAATCACTAGGATATGGGAAGAGAGAATTTGAACGAATATGGGGGAATCGACCTTTGGAAGATGATTGGAGATGGTCAGACAAATCCGTTATAAGCAATCAAAAATTTAAAGATGAGCTTGTTGATAATCAAATAGAATCACGTTACGAGTTGTCTACCTACCTACAGACAGTTCCAACAACATCAAAAGAAATAGATTCTTTGGTTTTAGAAAGAAACAACGCATTGTTTGAATTGGGATTGATCTATAAAGAACAATTTAAAAATAGCTCAAAATCGATTGAAAATCTAGAGAGATTGTTGGTTTCCAATCCAGATGAAGAACTTATTTTACCCATAAATTATCATCTTTACCAATTGTATGCAGACCAAGAGAATCCAAAGTCCGAAGAATACAAAAACAGGGTTTTGAGTAATTATCCAGAGTCACCCTTCGCAAAAATCATCATCAACCCTGAAATAGAGCTTTCAAAAGAAAAAAAGATTGACAAAGATGCAGAGGTTTACGAGATTGCCTATCGCTTATACAAGGACGATTTTTTTGAGGAAACAATTTGTTTTATTAATATGACAATCCCAACTCTCGAGGAAGGAACGCCGTTAATTTCTAAATTTGAATTGTTAAAAGCTTATGCAATTGGCAAATATCAAAAGAAAGAATCGTATATTGCTGCCTTAGAGAAGGTTGCGGTTAATTATCCGCAAACAGAACAAGGAGAAAAAGCATTAGAAATAATGAAAAAACTTAAAAAATAGTCTTCATGTTTAGCAATAAAGAAAAAACTCAAAAACTCACAAAAATGGAAATTAATGTTGTTGCCAAAAACACCTCGGTTGTAGGGAATATTATTTCTGAAGGAGACTTCAGAATCGATGGAACGTTGGAAGGAAATGTTAAAACGAAAGGACGTGTTATTATTGGTATTGATGGTCTTGTTAAGGGGAAAATAGAGTCTAAAAATTCGGATATTGAAGGGAAGTTTATTGGAGAATTAATTGTTCAAGAAACCCTAACAATTAAAGCAACAGCAAACATTTCGGGAGATGTGATGATCGGCAAATTATCTGTAGAGCCAGGAGCAACTTTTAATGCGAAATGCTCTATGAAAGGAGCCATCAAAGAACTCAATCAAAATGAGGAACAAAAAAACCTCGCAGAAAAAACCGCTTAAAAACGCAATGATACTAACGGGAGTTGCTTTTCAAATGGGAGCAACAATCTATCTTTTTGTATCTTTTGGAAAATGGTTAGATAGCACTTATAATGATGGAGATAGAGCCTTCATTATCCTTACAACCCTTGTTGGTGTTGCAGCTTCATTATATCTTACGGTCAAACAATTGAATAGGATCAATTCTTAATGAACACCATACTGACGAATTTTTTAGTGAGGTTAGTTGTGATTACATCAGTAGTTTTTGTGACCCACATATTTGTATTGGATGCTCTAGAACTTCCTGCTTTTAACAACAATATAGTGGTTTCCTATCTCGCTAATTCATTATCGGCAATAATAATTTTTATAATACTATTTGCTTTAAGGGATCAATTTAAAAATCAATTAGGATTCATTTTTTTGTTTGGTAGCGTCATTAAATTTGGTCTTTTTCTGTTAATTTTATTCAAGCCATTTTATGCTGATGGCATCCTTTCAAAAGCAGAATTTTTCAGCTTCTTTGTCCCCTATTCTTTTACGCATACCATTGAGATTTATAGCCTCTCTAAATGGCTTAACAAAATCTAATAGCAAACCCCTTCAGGATCTTACACAAACCCGTCTAAAATAAACTTTAAAATAGTTTTTCTTTTTAGGAGAAAGACTTACATTTGCATCGATTTTTAAGCCACTATTATTTAGAGTGAAATGCATAGAAAAATAACAGTAAAAGCGTTAACCCTAGTATTCTTTTTATTTTCAATTGCATCATTTGCAAAAGAAGAAAAAGCACATCTGACTCAAAAAACAAAAGAGCAAAGAGAAAAAGAAGTAGAGGAGTATATTCCTCATCACCTTCTAGATTCGTACGACTTTAGCTTATTTTCTTACACAAATGATGCCGGAGAACATGTGTATGTTGGTTTTCCTCTTCCAGTAATTCTTTGGGATAATGGACTCAATGTTTTTATGTCTTCAGAATTCCATCATGGCGAAACAGTTGCCAAATCGGGAGAAAACTATTACAAGTTAGATCACGGTAAAATATACAAAACAGATGCCGCAGGGACGATCAATTATGATGCAGATCATCATGCAACAAATACAAAACCCTTAGACTTTTCTATTACAAAAAATGTATTTACGGTGATGATGGTTGGTTTGTTAATGTTTTTTGTGTTTAGCAGCATGGCAAAAACGTATCACAAAAATGAGTCCATACCAACGGGTATTGGACGATTGCTAGAGCCAATCGTCATTTACATTCGTGACGACATCGCTCGACCAAATATTGGAGAGAAACACTACAAAAGATACATGAGTTACTTACTCACAGTATTTTTCTTTATCTGGATCATCAATTTATTTGGGCTAACACCTTTAGGAATTAATGTTACTAATAACATTGCCATTACATTTTGTTTGGCAATCATTACTTACATCATTACTACTGCCACAGCAAAAAAAGATTATTGGAAACATATCTTCTGGATGCCAGGAGTTCCAACACCAATGAAATTTATATTAATGCCAATTGAATTGTTAGGAACGTTTATCAAACCATTCTCGTTAATGATTCGTTTGTATGCAAATATTACTGCGGGGCATATTGTATTGATGAGCATATTAGGAATGATTTTTATTGCTCAAAATTGGTTAGGAGGATCCTTATCGTTTTTATTAGCAATGGTGTTAGGAATATTAGAATTATTAGTAGCGGCTTTACAAGCCTATATTTTCACAATGTTGTCTGCCCTTTATTTTGGGGCGGCAGTTGAAGAACATGATCATCATTAAGATGATAAATAAAGAATTTTTTAATTTTAAATATATATTATGACAGGTTTAAATTTTATCGGAGCAGGATTAGTAGTAATCGGAGCTGGTATCGGTATTGGTCAAATTGGTGGTAAAGCAATGGAAGCAATTGCTCGTCAGCCAGAAGCGACTGGGAAAATCCAAACAGCGATGCTTATTGCAGCCGCTTTAATTGAAGGAATTGGATTTGCTGCGTTATTCGCAGTATAAGCTAACATTTTAGAGTAATAGGTCATAGCGGTTGGCTATGACCTCTACTTTCATTAAACAAAAAATAGTTAAAAAAGTACAAATAAGATATTATGGAAAAATTAATTGAAGACTTTTCTGTAGGATTATTTTTTTGGCAATTGGTTCTTTTTGTAGGATTAGTTCTTTTGTTAAAAAAGTTTGCTTGGAAGCCAATCCTTGATTCTGTAAATGAAAGAGAGGAAGGAATTAAAAATGCTTTAGCTTCTGCTGAAGAGGCTAAAAAAGAAATGCAAAACTTGAATGCTAGCAATGAGCAATTGTTAAAAGATGCCAGAGCAGAAAGAGATGTTTTGATGAAAGAAGCTCGCGAAATTAAAGATAAAATCATTGCAGATGCAAAAGAAGAAGCGAAACAAGTGACATCGACTCTGATTGAAAATGCACAAGCCTCTATAGAACAAGAAAAGCAAGCAGCGTTAGCTGAATTAAAAAAGCAAGTAGCTGACTTATCAATAGGTATTGCAGAAACAGTCATTAAAAAAGAGTTGTCTTCAAAAGAAGACCAACTTAAATTAGTTGACGGAATTTTAAAAGAAGTTACTTTAAAGTAAACCAAAAGGATGAAAGACGCTAGACCCGCATTACGTTATGCAAAAGCACTTTTAAATTTAGCCAAAGAATCAAAGGTTGAGTCAAAGGTGAATGCAGATATGCAGTTAATTGCATCAACCATTACTAATAATAATGATTTGATGATATTACTAAACAGTCCAGTAATCAAAGCATCTGATAAATTAAAAGTGTTAAAAAACTTGTTTTCAACTAAGATTGAAACAGTCTCTTTAGGATTGTTTGACTTACTTCAAGAAAACAAACGAATGAATATGTTGCTTTCAATAGCGAAGCAGTATTCAATTATTTATGACTTTTTGAAAAGAGTTCAAGTCGCTAAAGTTACTACAGCTGTTCCATTAACCAAAGAATTGGAAACAAAAGTAATGGATAAGATTGTAGAATTAACTGGAAACAAAGCGAACTTGGAAAATATTGTAAATCCATCAATTTTAGGAGGATTTATTTTGCGTGTTGGAGATGTGCAATACGATGCAAGCATTTCTAATCATTTAAACGAATTAAGAAAGGAATTTGACAATAGTCATTTTATTCCAAAAATTTAAATCTACATCAAATTATAAAAGATGGCAGCAATTAAACCCGCTGAAGTATCAGCAATTTTAAAACAACAATTAACAAATTTTGACGCCAACGCTTCATTATCTGAAGTAGGAAGTGTTCTGCAAGTAGGAGATGGTATCGCACGTGTATACGGACTTTCTAATGTACAATACGGAGAATTGGTTGAGTTTGAAAATGGTCTTGAAGGAATTGTATTAAACTTAGAAGAAGACAATGCCGGAGTTGTATTGTTAGGAGCTTCTACTTCAATTAAGGAAGGATCAACTGTTAAAAGAACAAAAAGAATTGCTTCTTTGAGAGCAGGAGAAGGAATCGTGGGTCGAGTTGTTGACACATTGGGATCCCCAATAGATGGAAAAGGTCCAATAGAAGGGAAAACTTATCAAATGCCATTGGAACGTAGAGCTCCAGGGGTTATTTACCGTGAACCAGTAACAGAGCCATTGCAGACAGGAATTAAATCTATTGACGCGATGATTCCGATTGGTAGAGGACAAAGAGAATTGATTATTGGAGACCGTCAAACAGGAAAGTCTACGGTTGCGTTGGATACGATTTTAAATCAAAAAGAATTTTATGACGCTGGTCAACCAGTATACTGTATTTATGTTGCGATTGGTCAAAAAGCATCTACTGTTGCAGCGATTGCTAGCATGCTAGAGGAAAGAGGTGCTCTTGCCTACACAACGATTGTTGCAGCGAATGCTTCTGATCCTGCAGCAATGCAAGTATATGCTCCTTTTGCTGGTGCAGCCATTGGAGAGTACTTCAGAGACTCTGGAAGGCCTGCTTTGATTATTTATGATGATTTATCAAAACAAGCGGTTGCTTATCGTGAAATTTCCTTGTTGTTGAGAAGACCTCCAGGACGTGAGGCATATCCAGGGGATGTATTTTATCTTCACTCAAGATTGTTAGAAAGAGCAGCAAAAGTAATCAACGATGACAAAATTGCTAGTGAAATGAATGATCTCCCAGAGGATTTAAAAGAGAATGTAAAAGGAGGAGGTTCTTTAACAGCATTACCAATCATTGAAACACAAGCAGGAGATGTGTCTGCCTACATTCCAACCAATGTAATTTCTATTACAGACGGACAAATTTTCTTGGATGGAGATTTGTTTAACTCAGGTGTTCGTCCAGCGATTAATGTTGGGATTTCAGTATCTCGTGTAGGAGGAAGTGCTCAGATTAAATCAATGAAAAAAGTATCAGGAACTTTAAAATTGGACCAAGCTCAGTATAGAGAATTGGAAGCATTTGCAAAGTTTGGTTCTGATCTTGACGCAGCGACAATGAATGTCATTGAAAAAGGAAAGCGTAACGTAGAAATTTTAAAACAAGCGCAAAACGATCCTTATACTGTTGAAGACCAAGTGGCAATTATCTATGCAGGTTCAAAAAACTTATTAAGTGATGTGCCTGTTGATAAAGTAAAAGAATTCGAAAGAGATTATATTGATTATTTAAATGCGAAGCACAGAGATGTTCTTGATGTTTTAAAATCAGGTAAATTAACTGATCAAGCCATTGAGACATTAGAAAGTACAGCAAAAGAAATATCAGCAAAATTTGCTTAAAAGCTAAACGCTCAAAGATTTAGAAATGGCAAACCTCAAAGAAATACGTAACAGAATATCGTCGATCAAATCGACGATGCAGATTACAAGTGCCATGAAAATGGTATCGGCAGCAAAGTTAAAAAAAGCGCAGGACGCCATCACAGCGATGCGACCTTATTCATCAAAATTAACAGAGTTATTACAAAACTTGAGCGCAACATTAGATGCTGATGCAGGAGGAGATTATTCAAAACAAAGAAAAGTCTCAAAAGTATTGTTGGTTGTCATTACATCTAATAGAGGTCTTTGTGGAGGGTTTAACTCTTCCATCATCAAAGAGACGATCAAAAATATTGATTCAAATTATAAAGACATTCATGTAGATCTTTTACCAATTGGAAAAAAAGGGGGTGACATCTTATCAAAAACCTATCCAATTTTAGAAACAAGAAATGATCTTTTTGATGACTTAACCTTTGACAATGTAGCTGAAGTAGCAAAAAAAATAATGAATTTATATGTAGATGGAACCTATGATAAAGTAGAGATTATTTACAATAGATTTAAAAACGCCGCAACCCAGATATCACAGGTAGAACAATTCTTACCAATCAAACCTGTAGAAGGAGACACTAATACCAACGTTGATTACATCTTTGAGCCTTCAAAAGTAGACATTGTATTAGAATTGATTCCTAAGTCATTAAAAACACAGCTTTACAAAGCTGTTAGAGACAGTTTTGCTGCAGAACACGGTGCTAGGATGACTGCGATGCATAAAGCAACAGACAATGCAAAAGAACTACGTGATGAGTTGTTATTGACCTATAACAAAGCGAGACAGGCCGCAATTACAAATGAGATTTTGGAAATTGTCGGGGGAGCAGAAGCCCTCAACAATTAAATAGTCATACAAATTAGATAGCAACTAGTTATTTTGATTTCTCTGGAAACGATCTCTTTTCTTACGTTTTTCAGCGATAGAAAAATCATTTTTAGTCTGTAAGAAAATATTCAAATCCATAGGTAATACTTAAGAGAAAAAAAATACCTGTATGGAATAATTCATCTATCATTTCGCTTATTTCCGAACTTGAATCAAAGACCTCCCAATCGATGAGAAAAAAAGAGAAGATGCTCAGGATTACGCAACTGAATGTTAGACAAACATGAATGCTTCGGTTTGATGTTTTATTTTTCAAAATAAATTTTATTTGCGACAGAAAAGCTATAATACGGAGGACTTACTTCATGACGTTTAATTTCTTTTTTCAACTTTTCTAGACAATCAGGTTCGATAATATCTGTGTTGATTGTAAATTCACTTTTCCTTGTCAGTAATCTTAGTTCTCCCTTAAATTCTTTCATAAATTTTGCTTCCGTTAGTTCTATTTTTTTTTTGAACAAAGTGTTTTTAATTAATTTCCCATCTTTTAGTGTTAAGTATTTCCTTTGTTTTTCAAAAATATAGGCAATGAATGAAAAAACACCCGCTACAATTTGACTATAACCGAGTGTAACGATGATCGATGTAATTATTTCACTAACGACGATATATGAAATTGAAATGAACACAAGTCCTATTACGATATAAAAAGCCCCTATTATTAAATGACTTCTCAATCGTTCTTTCGTATATTGTATTTTTTTCATTTTTTAAATTTTTCTTTCGCTCAAATTCATCAAAACTGTTTTCAGAGTAAAAAAACCAACCAGGCAAGACAAACACAACATGATCTGTTTTTGCCTGGAGATTTTCCTGAAAGAGATTGTGTTCTAATTATTGCATCCTAATTATTAAACCAAGACACTTCTCTTTCCTAATTAACTATGAAAAACAAGTAAATTAAAATACTCTTTAAAAATGATGAAAGAGTCTTTAAAATTAAAAGCATGTAAATCTACAGATCTATCACATAGCTGTCAATCCTAATAAACAGTGAAATTTTAACTCCCCATAAAAAGGGAGCTTTTCCCTGTTTTGGGGGTCTAATATTTGTTTCAATAAGTGAGTTACAATCGATAAATTTTCTGCTGATCTTTTTTGGCATGCAATTTGAAATGTCAATAATAATAATCACTAAACAAGACTCATAATGAAAAAGATGAAATTATTTTTAATCATAATGGCAAGTGGAGTTCTTTTTAGCTCGTGCTCTATCATTATAGACGATACCTTAGACAATACCATCACACTAGAAGAACTAATGTCGAGTTATGATTTGTGGTATGTAGACATCCATAGAACTTCAGGTAATGGCGATATTCCTTTTATGTCCATGGCTTTTACCTTGTCGTTTTTGAATGGGACGATGTATGCCAACAATAACATTGTGGATATTGGGTATACTGGAAATGGGTTTGGAATTCCTGTTGGAAGTTACAATACCTATGGAGGGTTTTTAGAAACTTTTCACGAGATCGATGGGAGATATAATTTTGAGGTAGTACAATTATCCTTAAATGAAATAAGAGTTTATGATACATTTCAGAATTTAAGTTATGTATTGGTAGGCTATCAAAGAAATAATTTTGATTATGATATGTTGTTTTATGACAATATAGAATATTTTTTACAAGAATATAATGCTTGGGAGCAGACGGCAATTAGTTCGACAGGGATGATTAATCCATTTGATGATGAACATTATTTACAGTTTGCCTCACAAATCAATCCAATATTTTTTAGCTCACTAGATTCCGTCGGGTTGGATATTGATCAATTAATTTGGGACTTTAGTGGGAATTATGAAATTTATGATGTGATTGGTTATCAGGATTTAAAAATTTTAACACTTAATTATGACATAGGTTATACAAAAGAGTTCGAACTTCGCGTTTTAAATGATCAAAGAATTGAACTGTTTCATTTAGACTCTCAAACAACCTATGAGTTTTCTGGAAGAGGGTTCATTCAGCTTCTAAGAGGAGGGGCCGACACAACACAGCCATCTACTCAAGTTCAAGGAAGAAAACGATCAAAAATAATTAGAAAAAAGAAAAAAAAGAATTTAAAATAAAGTTTGGTTAGTTGATTTTCAGCTAATTATCCTCAATAATTAGCTGAAAGAAAAAGCCGCTCTAGGACAAGGGCGGTTTTTTAATGCCCTCTTTTTTACGATCTTGAAATAGTTATTCAACATATCAACAAAATCAGTTATCTTTAATAAAAAAACTGAGAAGATGAGTTTAACTGTTTTCATTACTGGGGCTACTTCAGGCATTGGAAAAGCAACTGCAATATTTTTAGCTAAAAAAAATTATCGATTGATTCTCTGTGGAAGAAGACAAGAACGTCTTCGTCAATTGCAGAATGACTTAGGAAACATCACAGAAGTAACGACTTTACAGTTTGATGTTCGGTTCAAAAAAGAGGTTTTTGCTGCGATTGAAAGTCTTCCGGAAAACTTTCATCATATTGATGTATTGATCAACAACGCAGGGAATGCTCATGGACTAAATTCAATTCAAGACGGGGATCTAGAAGATTGGGATGCGATGTTGGATATCAACGTGAAGGGATTGTTATACGTTTCTAAAGCAATCATGCCCGGAATGATCAATAGAAATTCAGGGTTTATTGTCAATATAGGGTCGGTTGCTGGGAAAGAGGTGTACCCAAATGGAAATGTTTATTGTGCCTCAAAGTTTGCGGTAAATGCGCTTAATAAGGCGATGAGAATTGACTTAAATGAATACAATATAAGAGTGAGTGCAATCCATCCTGGTATGGTAGAAACAGAATTCTCAGAGGTTCGATTTAAAGGAGATCTTGAGCGAGCAAAAAAAACATATGCAGGATACAAACCTTTGGAAGCAATAGACATTGCTGAAATTATTTACTTTGTCATCAGTAGACCTTATCATGTCAATATTGAAGATTTAGTAGTGTATCCAACAGTTCAGGCGAGTACAACAATATTAAATAAAAAGGAATGACTAAGTATTCTGATATGATTGCAGGATGTATGTCTTGGGGAAAGTGGGGCAAACAATTTTCGAAGCAAGAAATGATTGCTCAAATACAACTTACGCTAGAGGCAGGGATTACCACTTTTGATCATGCAGACATCTATGGAGATTACACAACTGAACAAGAATTTGGGAGTGCTTTTGTTCAAAGCGGAATCAAAAGGGAGTCCATACAATTGATTTCTAAATGCGGGATTCAGTTGGTTGGAAAAACTAGAAAAACAAAAACAAAACACTACAATACATCTAAAGAGTATGTTGTTTGGAGTGTTGAACAATCACTAAAAAACTTACAAACAGATTATTTAGATCTTTTATTAATACATAGGCCAAGTCCATTGATGGACCCAAATGAAATATCAGAAGCAATTCATACATTAAAAGAATCGGGAAAAATTCTTGATTTTGGAGTGTCTAATTTTACTCCATCACAACTTTTGTTGGTTGAAAATAAAACTCCGGTTTCTGTCAATCAAATAGAATTTTCTTTGACACAACACCAAGCAATTTATCAAGGGACACTAGATCAATTGTTTGTAAAAAAAATCAGACCGATGTCATGGAGCCCCTTGGGGAATTATTTCAAAGAAAAAAATAAAACAAATGAACGGATTAGAAAAGTGATGGAAAAGCTCACAAAAAAATACCATGCAACGGAAGATCAATTATTACTGGCTTGGATTTTAAATCATCCATCAAGAGTGATACCAGTCCTAGGAACAACGAAAAAAAACCGATTAGAAAAGGCGGTACAATCTCTCAATATAAAACTGGAACTAGAAGATTGGTTTGATTTGTTAGAGAAAAGTCAAGGACACCCTGTTTTGTAAAATGATTAATAAAAGACTTTTGATTAAAAACTT
>JAYPZA010000001.1:261446-301699 GCA_038136095.1 Flavobacterium sp. | reverse complement strand
CTCAGCCACAGTGATGAGAACAGTTTTTATGATAAAAAGTTAAAGCTAGCATTTACAAGAAAGGAAGGAAAAGCAAAATTTTTGAAGCACGTTTGTGCACTATCAAACTCAAACCCTGCCAACAATTCGTATATGATTATCGGGGTAGATGATGAAGAAAACAAAATCATCGGGGTAGATTTCTATGATGATAGTAAAATACAAAACCTTGTCAACGCCTATCTTGTAAATCCTCCAAAAATCACCTATGAAAATGTCCCCTTTCCTCGATTACCAAGACACAAGGTAATAGGGTTGGTTACTATCCATCCCAATAGAAAGATTACCTCTCTGCTCAAAAATGTATGGAAATATAAAAAAGAAACTATTTTTTATAGAAGAGGAAGTAATTCTATGCCAGCCTCAAAAAAATTTGAGTTAAGAGAAACCAATAAAACCATTGTAGCATCTATTGAAAAGAATGCGAATAATAACATAGAATTGACCTTGGCAGGTGTTTTTGATTTTTTCAACAATCATAAACCAGAATACAGCCCTCAATACAAAGTATTTAACGAGCAGTTTGTTTTGTGTTGGGCAGGGGAAAAGAAACAGATCAATGGAGAAGTATTTTTAACACGTGTGGATATTGAATTGATCAATGAGCAAGTTCGACTGTTTTTTTCGTCTTTGGATGAGGTGCAAATTAAATACAATGAAAGCTCTTTTATCATTACAGAGTTTATATTGTTGGGGATTGCCAATGAAGAAAAACATTACCCACTTGAAAAAACAATCATCAGTTTTAAGGATAATGGGAAGCATGATATTGTCACAGAGTTTTTATTTAAACCTCCTCAATTTGAGGATCGACTGATTCAACATTTATATCTAAACAACAATACAATTATTTCTAAAATTGAAAACAAAATACCCTTATCCGTTTTAGAACATGAAGATGTTTTAAGACTTCCTAACAATTATTTACTCTGTTTTTTACAAGGTTATTTAGATGCTGGCGACCGGCTTAGAAAGGCAAAAGATTATATAAAAAACATAGAAGATAAAACAACCTATATAAAATACAAAGAGGCCATGCGGGCCATAAGAAAGGTAAAATACAGTTAGTTTTTATAAGCTACTCAATCCAAAAAGACCCAATCGAGTACGTTCTTGCCTGGCCACTGATAATAACTCTGTCTTTTTTATTTAGACAGTTCAATACCCCTCCTCTTTCAGAAAGTTGTTTTGCGGAGAGCTTATTTTTCTGAAGTCTTTTTGCCCAAAAAGGAATTAGAGAACAATGTGCAGATCCAGTTACAGGATCCTCTAAAATGGATGCTTGAGGGGTAAAAAAACGAGAGACAAAATCATCATTTTTACCTTGAGAAGTAACAATAACTCCTCCGGGATCAATGTTTATTTGATCAAAATCATTTCTGTTGATTTGGATGTTCTTAACCTCTTCCTCCGAATCATACACCAATACATAATCTCTTGATTTGTATACTTCTTTAGGAAGCATGTTCAATGATTTTTCAATATTGAGTGGGAGTTCAGAAACTTCAGGCATTCTTGAGGGAAAATCTAAAGAATAAAACCCATTCTCTATCGAAACAAAAAGCTCTCCACTTAACGTTTTAAAAACAATCTTGTTTGAAGGATGGTTTAAAATTGTTTTCAAGCAATGTGCCGTAGCAAGTGTTGCATGACCACATAAGTCCATTTCTATTTCTGGAGTGAACCACCGTAGCTGTATATGATCTCCTTTATTGATGAAAAAAGCAGTTTCTGCAACTGCATTTTCCTTTGCGATCTGTAAAAGGGTTTTGTCAGAAAGCCATTCTGTTAGAGGAACAACACAGGCAGGATTTCCTCCAAAAATAGAATTGGTAAAAGCATCTATTTGATATAAGTTAAAGTTCATTTTTTATTTATTAACTCTTGCCAAAACAGAAAGGTTTGTTCAATATAATTGTCATTATTTTTGTTCTTTGCCCATTGATTTGCGATTTCAATTGTCTTCAAAGCCTCTTCATGATTTCCATTTTTCTCAAGTATTTTTGCTTTTAGTAAACCATATCTAAAATTTTGAGGGCTTTTGTAAAGCGCCTCATTGATAAATCTTAGGGCTTCATTGAGGTCTTTTTTATTGTTGCTGTAATATTGTGCCGCTTCAAAATATGTTCGATGCGGAATGCTCTTGGGGCTTTTCATAAACTCCTTCATTTGCTTTTCTATATTGGCATCAACTTCAACTTCTATAGGGATGGCAACTAGAGTATTTTCCCACATCAATTGAAGCTCTAAAGAGTTTGTTGTAAGCGCTGCGAATTGGATGGTAAATGTTTCAATATAGTCATCAAGTATTTTTGGCTTTACATCAAATCGAAAAACATCGTTTTTAGCATTGTAGGCGTTGCCAGCCAAGCTTCTTAGTTTTGTGTTGGAATGAATAATGACGGTCCAAAAATCTTTGCGAGGAATGGTATAAATGGCGTAGGTGCCAGCATCGATGTATTGGGAGCCAATTTTAACGGATTCTAAAAGGGTAATTTTGGTAGAAGCATTTGCTCCTGTTCTCCAAATTTTGTTAAAAGGAACCAATTTCCCAAAAACAATTCTTCCTTTTGCAGAGGGCCTAGAGTACTCTAGTTGGATTTTGGTAAGTCCAACCTCTTGCGTCATTGAGTTAAAAGGACTTAAGGTAGGCGCGTTCAATCGTTGACCATATCCGCTCGAAAAACTAATGAAAAGCGATAAAAAGAAAATAGCTTGTTTCATAACTTTAAATGTACTAAAATTAAAAAAAAGAGATGTCTCGAGCTGTGTAAAAAGATTATTGAATGGGTGAAACTTGATAAAAATCATAAGTCCGTGACCATTCTTGTGTTTCTTGAGGCGCAATGTCAATTCGAACAAACAACTCTGGACTTATAACATGTTTCCAGCCCCAAAGATTTATTTTATTTGTTTTAAAGTTTCCGGTCTCTTTAAGCCCAATACAAGTTTTATGATTGATCAATTCCCAAGAAGCCTCGACAGATTCACTTCCAGAAAGGTTGCTAAAATAAAATTGTTCTTTAGGAGTGCTTTTGAATGCAATATGATCTACTCCCAAAACCACTTTATTTTCAGGATTTACATTTTCTTCAAAAAGTAAAGGTTTTAGTTGAAAAGGAAATTTTAAGAGATTATTTGTAGCTGCTGAAGCATCATTCATCGCGATAAAGTTGTGAGTATATTCATCGGTAACAATCTTTTTTTCACCAGTATTGAGAAGGGAATAATTAATTTTTAGCTTACAGTCAAGTAATTCAATTTGTTTTGTTAGCACGTATGAATAACCATTGATTTGATCTGATGTACATCTAATTAAAATCACATTCGATTTTTTAGACACACGAAAAGCCGCTGGTTTGATTTTGTAGCGATTGTCAAATTTATATTGATTGTGATCTTTTTTTAACAAACCAATTCCAATCTTGTGGAACCAATCCCCAGTTTTTGCCTCATTGAATCCTAAAGCAGAATCAATTCCAAATTCATTGTACAAGCCTTTTCCATAAAAAAGATCATTGTCAACAGTCTTATTCTCAATGGTGGTGACTGGAATTTTTTTAAATTTTATGGAAACGATTTTTCCAGTCCAATCAAATCTTGGATTTCTGTAATTTTCTAGAGGAGTATCAATTAGAACCTCAAGGTTGCTATTTTTTAGTACGTAAGACATAGAAAATCAGAGAAAGCAAAAAAGTGGAAGAATTCTCATATCATTTTATTTTATAGGAGTTTTTGGTGCATTCAAATTGTATTTTTCTCACACCATGATCAGTATCCCATTGCATGACTTCTTTAAAGTTAAAATTTTTATATAGTTGACAAGCAGGAGTGTTTAGTACACCTGTTTCAACGGTGAATCTTTTGGAGTCAAATTTATGAATAACAAATTGCATTAACTTAGATGCAATTCCTTGTCTAAAGAATTTGGGCTCTACCACTAGACTATTGATATGTGTATGAGAATGATACTCACTTATTTCGATGACCCCAGCAAATTCGTCATTTTTTAGAACTCCAAAAAAAGCAGTATTGCTTTCTAAAAATTCTTCTAAAGTCCTTTGTAAAGGAGGGAAATTTTTAGCATTCAACAATGCTGCTTCAATTGCATAAGATGCCTGAAAAACAGCTCGTATTTTTTTAGAAACAGCTCGATTTTTATTGTCAAGTTTTTGAATCATCTTACAAGGTCATTTTTTTGCGATGTTTTGTCAAACAAAAACAAAGCCTTGAAAAATTGATTTTTAATTTGATAAAACTTCTTTTTCAAACAAACGATAAAAATCGTAAGATTCTTTGTCATTAAATGGAAGAAATTGTGTGAAGTATACAACTGCATTACCATTTTTTTTATCCACAGTATAATAAGAATTTGCAATTCCAGCCCAATATGCAGAGCCTTTAGGTCTTACTTTTTCATCTTCACTATCTTCAATAGCCCAGGCCAAGCTAAAAGTGTCAGATTCATCAGAAAATCTTCCAACAGTATCAGGCAACCCACCTTCTGGTAGATCAAAATTTATTTTCATCTGATCTGGAAGTTGATTTTTGAACATCATATCAATCGATTCGGGAGTTAAAATTTGCACATTGTTAAGTGTTCCATCATTTAATATACATTCAAGAAAAACAAGATAATCTTTCGGTGATGAGAACAATCCGCCTCCTCCACTAAATATTTTTGTTGGGCTCGGTACACGATCAAATTCATTGAATCCAATTGAATCTCGCATTCCCCAAGAAACAATTTTATTCTTTAGGTTGTCAGGAACATTGAACCAAGTGCTTTGCATCCCTAAAGGACCAGTAATATTTTCTCTTAAGTAGGTTTCTAAGTCTTGTCCACTCAACCTTTCAATCACTTTCCCTACCCAGTCTGTGCTTGTTCCATAATGCCATCTTTTTCCAGGTTCAAACAATCTTGGCAAATCTTCATACTCCCATTGATCGGGTTTGAAATTAGCAAGTCTGCTGGAAGTGAACTCATATCCAAAACCCGAAGTATGGGTAAGTAAATGTCTGAGGGTGATAGGCGAATTACTCTTGATGAGTTCCCCTTCTTCAGTTAAAATGGGAATTGAAGTCATTTCAGGCATCAATTTATTTAATGGATCATCTAAACCAATAACCCCTCGTTCTACAAGTTGAAGTGCAGCAGCAGAAGCAATTGCTTTGGTCATGGAAAAAATTCTAAAAATATGTTCATTGTTTACAGTGTCTTTGCCGTCCCAAACTGAGGGGCCGAATGATTTCCACTCTTTTTCTCCACTTTTATTAATACTTCCCATAACCGCAGCAGGAATCGTACTATTTTTAAAATAGGAGTTTAATTGAGAGGTTTCTTTTATTTCAGGTTCGCACCCAATTAAAGTTGAAATAATAGCGGTGATTAACAGTAGTTTTTTCATAATTCCCTAGATTGTATTTATTATGTGAATGAATTTTTATTTTTTAATAGCACTATAAACAATTTTCTCTAATTGTTGATTGATTTCTTGATTGAAGCGAGATTGTAAGACTTGTCTTAGTTGAATAACAATTAGATTGTTTGCTGGGTCAATCCAGAAAATAGTACTAAAAGCTCCTCCCCAACCATAAGACCCATCAGGTTTTATTGGCCCTCCTTCAGCAACATCAAAACCAAAACCAAATTTAGCGGCACCCCAAGGATAAGAAATAGTGTCTATTTGATTCTCATGCATTGATAATGCGGTTTCTTTTTTTAATATTCTCTTCCCAAAAAGTTCGCCATCATTTAACATTGCTTGACAAAACAAAAAATAATCCCTTGCAGTTCCAGTCATTCCACTTCCTCCGGACAAGTAAGATTTTGAACCATCAGTAGGGTAGTCCGCAATATACATTTTCCCCATTTTTGAAACTTGTTGATTTACATTATTTTCATTTGGAACAAAAACCTTGGTAAGGTTCGGTTTTTCAGAATCATCAAAATAGAAATCAAGCATTTCTATACCGATTGGTTTGGTGATATTTTTACGGATATATTCATCTAACTTTTCTCCTGATGCAACTTCAACAACACGACCTAGAACATCTGTATTTAAACCATACATCCATTTTTTTCCAGGCTCATGCATCAGAGGCAAGTCACCAATAGTACTCATGGTCTCCTCGATAGTAAGAGGTAGATGAGTACTTAAATCTGGAATCCCATTCTTATAAAGAATTGCACCATTAACACTAGGATTCACAAAACCATAAGGAACTCCTGCAGTATGAGTTAGTAATTGACGAACTGTAGGTAAAGACATTGAAGGTTTGGATGTCCAGCTACTATCTGCACTATTAAAACTTGTTAATATTTCAGTTGATTTAAAAGATGGAATATACTTACCAACAGGATCGTCTAAATTTAATTTTCCTTTTTCAATCAATTGCATGGCAGCAACAGAAACAATTGGCTTTGTCATGGAGGCCATTCTAAACAAATGATCTTTTCTATAAGGCTCTGTTTTTAAGGAGTCTGACCAACCAATTTCTGATTCATATATGATGTTTCCTTCTTTAGCAATTAATGTAACGGCTCCTGGGAATTTATTTGCATTCATAAAATTAAGAACCATTTTGTCAATCTTAGCAAGGCTATCGGAAATCATGCCAACTTCTTCGGGTTTGGCAAAATTGAACTCCGCAAAAGTTTTGTCATTTTTTGTTGAACATGCATTGATTAGAAAAAAAAGAGAAAGTGCAAAAAAGCAATGATAGAGTTTCATGTATAAAAAATTAAATTTTAAAAAGAGATAAAAGAATTATGTAATCTTTTGATTTACTAAAAATCGAAATGATTACAATTTATTTGTGAATAATAAGGATTTTTATATGTCTGCTAAATGTAATGAATTTACATCATTTTCCCTAAGATCTCTTTCATCATTTTTGCAGCTAAAAAAGCCGTCATATTTTGGAAATCTCTATCAGGATTGTATTCAACAATATCTGCTCCAATAATCTCTGCATCGATATTTTGAATCAAATGAATTACTTCTCTTGAAGTTAATCCTCCTGGCTCATGATGAGAAACTCCAGGTGCAAACGCAGGATCGAATCCATCCATATCAAGAGAAATATACAGTGGGTTTTTAAATTTAGGAATTGCAGATAAATCCAAATCTTTCATTTGATGGATTTCTACATTGTATTTTTTTGCTTGTTCCATCTGATGAGGATTCAATGTTCTAATTCCTACTTGAACCAATTTCTTTGCAAAACCTCCTTCCATAATTCTTGCAAAAGGACAGGCGTGAGAATATTGATCACCCTCGTAATGATCATACAAATCACTGTGAGCATCGATATGAAGAATGTCTATGGATGAATATTTTTTGCTCAAGGCTTTAACGACTGGGAATGTTATCGAATGATCTCCTCCTAAAGTCAATATTTTAACATCAGAATTAAGGTGATTGTTTGTTATTTTTTCAATATCAAAATATTCAGAGATTTCATAATCACCATGATCGATTATTTTCGAATTTTTGATTGATGTTAAATTTTCAGTAAATAAATTTGACGAACCACAATATAATGCCTCTCTTATTTTTTTTGGGGCATGTTTGGCACCCTTTTGATACGATGATTTTTCATCAAAGTTTATTCCTTGAATTATAATTTCATTCATCCTATTGTTGAGTTAAAAAGGTTAAAAATAAAAATTAAATTTAAAGTCAAACTTAATCAATATTCAAAACATCAATTTTTATAAAATAGACGAATTAGCGTTTAAAATCATTGAATATTCTATAAAAAATGGTTTTTAATAAGTATTTTTGATGTTTCGAAAAAGCAACAATATTTCATGAACTTTTAGCTAGAAGAAACAGATGAAAGAGTCCCTAAATAAAAGCAGATTAATACAAGATCTAAAAGCCATTGCTGGCGAAAATCATACCCTTACTGCCCAATGGAGCAAAGAACCGTATTCTAAAGGATGGAGATATGGATATGGGAAGGTTTTGGCCGTCGTTAAACCCGGGAAATTAATTGAAATTTGGCAAATTCTACAGCTGTGTGTAAGTGAAGATGTTATTGTGCTGATGCAAGCTGCAAACACAGGTTTGACAGGAGGCTCTACACCTTATGGAAATGATTATGATCGTGAAATCGTCATCATAAATACGATGCGAATTAACAACATTTATTTAATTGATCAAGCAAATCAAATCATTGGGTTGGCCGGAAGTACGTTGTATGGTTTAGAGAAAAAATTAGCTCCTTACGGTAGAGAACCTCACTCGATTATAGGCTCTACTTCAATTGGGGCGTCTATTGTCGGAGGAGTTTGTAATAATTCTGGAGGCTCTTTGGTGCAAAGAGGTCCTGCATACACTCAATTGGCATTGTATGCGAAAGTCAATGAAAATGGAGAATTAGAATTGGTGAACGAATTGGGGATTGATTTAGGTTCTAATCCTGAAGAAATTTTAAATAATCTACAAGATAAAAACTTCACAAAAGATCAAATTGAGTATCCTAATAAATTAGCTTCTGATGATAAATACTCTGAAATCGTAAGACAAATTGATTCAAAAATTCCAGCAAGATTCAATTCAGACACGAGGCTTTTATATGGCGCTTCAGGAAGTGCGGGTAAAATTGCAGTTTTTGCCGTAAGATTGGACACCTATCCAATAGCAAAGAAAAATCAAGTATTTTATCTTGGTACAAACAACCCTGATGTTTTCTGGAAAATCAGAAGAGATGTTCTTTCAACATTTAAATCACTCCCCAAACTAGGAGATTATTTACACAGAGATTGCTATGATTCTGCAAAAAAATACAGTAAAGACAATTTCATTGTCATAGAAAAGTTAGGAACAAATTTTTTACCAACCCTTTTTGAGCTGAAAAGAAGTGTTGATTTACTTTCTAAAAAATTCAACTTCTTACCCAACAAGTTATCAGATAGAATCATGCAGTTTATGAGCACTCTTTGGCCGAATCATCTTCCAAAGAGAATGGATGAATTTAGAGATTTATACGAGCATCATTGGATCATTGAAATGTCTGACGATGGGATTGATGAGGCCAGAGACTATTTTGAAAAATTTTTTAAAACAAACGAGGGAAGTTTTTTTGAATGCAATCCAAAAGAGTCAAAAAAGGCGTTGCTACACAGATATGTTGCGGCAGGGTCTTTTAGTCGATATCACGCTCTTCATGAGAAAAGGTTAGGAGGTTCTTTATCAATGGACATTGCGTTGCCTAAAAATGAAAAAAATTGGTTTGAAAAACTTCCTCCTGAAATTGATGACTTAATGGAGTTTAAACTCTATTACGGTCATTTGTTTTGCCATGTAATGCACCAGAATTATATTGTAAAAAAAGGAGTAGATGCAAAAGCTTTGAGGGAAAAATTATTAAAAACCTATGATGTGAGAGGTGCAGAATATCCTGCTGAGCACAATGTAGGTCACGAATATTTTGCAAAGCCTTCGTTAAAAAAGTTCTATCAAGAACTGGATCCTACAAATGCATTTAATCCGGGGATTGGAAGAACAAGCAAACGAAAAAACTGGGAGTAAGGGTTAGTTTACTCTGCCATAAAAAGTAAGCCTTGCTTCTTCAGACAAAGAGATTCCTGGTTTTGTATTATAAGCGAGTACCACTAAGATTCTATCACGTTTCCCTTTATTAGGAGTGACCCGATGCATTGTGTCACGACCCTTGAATAAAATGAGTGAACCCTCAGGTTGTTTTAATTGAATGGGCGTTGTGATTCCGTCAAGCACTTTTCTAACACCTTCAAAGTTCATATCCTCTTTTTCAGAGTTTCGAAGCTGCTTTACGTATTCGAGTTGTCCGCCAGATTCAGCAGATTGAATCATGAGAGTGATTGCAAATGAAGAATTATCAAAATGCCATCCTAACTCTTGTCCAGTTTTATGGTAATGAATGTTGATGGAAGAAAGAGGGTCTTCATACGAACAGAGCGTTGATACACCTAATACGACAGATAGAAACTCTCGAAATTCTTTAGAATTGTACAATATTCTTAAGGGAGATGTTGAACCAACCTGATCATCTGTAATACAGCCTTTTGTACTGATTATTTGTCGATTTATTGGATGATTCTCTGGATAATCAGGATCTCTAGGAGACAAATACACACTATGTGTTTGATCACAAAAATACGCAAGGTGTTTTTTTTCTTCAGCTTCTTCTTTCACCATTTGTACGATATTTTTACAAATAAAATCTGGCAAAACAATTGAACCATGCTTGTTTAATTTTGCATAGCAATCAGAAGCAAACCCTTTCAAATCATTGATTGGATATTTTTTTAGGTTGATGATCCTGTTAATGTCATTCATGAAAACAGCATTTTTTTTATCAAAACAATTTGACCCAAATGGTAATAACTGTGCTCAATCAACCCATCGATATTTCTAAGACAATTCCCATATTTTTTATCAATAAAACTCTTTTTCAATTCTGTATCTGGCATTTTCTCTATTAGCAAGGCAAGTTTTTCTGTATCCTCCCAAAATTTATTTTGAAATGTTTCCCATTCTTTCTGTGATCTAATTGGAGAAAAATCAAAACTATAGGCGTCCTTGATTTCTAAAGTTCCTTCAGAGAGAGCCTGTTTAATACCTGCAATGTAGTAATGAATATGACGAGCCAAATTAGAGATTGAGTTGAGAGATTGAATTTCTTTGTTTGCGTTTTCCCAGTCAATATCTTCCAGTTGATCTTTTAGGTTTGTATTTGCAATCCATGTACCGTTTAAAACGACCTCTTGAAGTCGATTTGCTAATTGATTACCCAGAGTCATTGAAAAAGCTGTTTTATTTAAAGATAACTTTTTTTGTGATAAGAATTTCTTTTCATCAACGAATTTAAACAATGATGATGGCTATTCAAATAAATCTTCTTTATCTAAATCATCAATGGAGTTTCTTTTTGCCCATAGATAAAACAGACAATGCAACAACAAGAAAATTCCCCAATAAAAAGACACAGTTAAAGAGACGCTTAATTTTTCATATGATGAGCCGTATTCCAAAGCGATCCATACAATTGAGATGGCGTTATGAATCAAATAGGTAGCGAAATGAAATCTAAACCCAACATCATTTATAGGCAAGTATTCTCCATCTTTTTTCCCAAACACCCATCCAGAGATCCACATTGAGAAGAAGTACATGAATGCCGTTAACGCCACAATAATTGTTGAACGATTTTCGATACCGTAACTTAAAAAATATCTAAAAATGATTGTAAAAAAGGATGCAGCTATTCCAAATCTTACTAAAGATGGTGTAATTATTTTCATGGTTTTTTGTAGTTTAAAATTGTTTTAATATCCTCAGAGTAAAAAAGACGAATATTTCTATTCACAAATTCATTGAATAGTTTTTGTCCCAAATCAGTCAAAAAATAATATTTTCGATCAGGGCCTTTGTTACCTTGCCTTAATTCATAGTCTAGAACATCGATATGCTCATATTTTCTCAAAGCCCTATAAAGGCTTTGTTCTTCACAGCGAATGGTCCCCTTAGATTCTTTTTCAATAAAACTCTTAATTTCATCAACGTACTTTTTACTTTCCTGGAGGGCCATAAAAATCCAAAGGGTCAACTGTCCTTTCTTATAAGTATTTTCCCAAGAAAGTAATAATTCATTTAATTTATGTTGTCTTTTCATTCTAATCTTAATCTATTATACAACTTGTATAATACAAATGTAAGTATATTTTTCAGATTTCAAAATTATCGTTATATTTATTTGCAATTCTAACCCTAAAATTTAACACGATGAAAAATTTCATTCTGCTCCTTATGTTCTTAATTTCTTTTGGATGCTCCTCTGATAAAGTTGATTTAACCAAAGCAAATAGTGAAGCAAAAGCGTTCATTGAAAGTCAATTTGACTTTTTTACCTCAAGTAGTATTGAAAAAGCAAAAACTACATTTTCGAGCGATGCTATTTTAATTGGAACTGATAAATCTGAATATTTAAAAGGATGGTCGGAAATAGAACCCTCGATTGTTGGTCAATTGGCAATAGAGGACCCTAAATTTTCAACCAGAGATTTAAATATTGTCATGAGTTCTGGCGGAGACATGGCTTCTTACACACAATTGTTAGATTTTTCTTTTAATGTAAATGGAGAAAATGGAGAGATTAAGGATGTTAGAAACAGTGGGGTAATCAAAAAAACAAATGGAGCTTGGGAAATTGTTCAAATCCATTGGTCGATTGGTGTTGAAGGACAAGCGGTTGAATACGAATATTAGAGACTGTTATTCGGAGAGATTGTTTTTTATGCTCGGATTTATTTTTACCAAATCTTTGGCAAAACTGAATTTGTTTTGAGGAGAAATGATCGTTTCATCAAACTTTCCGTACTTGATTTCAATCCTGTCAAATGATGGGGCGGGTGAGGATTGAATACTTTTCGTTTCAGAGATTTCTTTGATTTGTTTAATGTCAATTGGTTTATAGGAAAAAAATCCGCACTTTATGATGAGCTGTGTTTTGTCAATGATGTATTCAGTTTTCAAAAAAAGAGAAACAATTAAAGCAAAAACAAAAGATTGAAATACAATAAATCCAATGATTTTTGAATTGATTTCATCTCTTAAAAAAGCAGGGACGATTGGGGCATAAAAAACTAAAAATATAAACGATAGTAAACCGTAAGAAATTTTAGAAGGATATTTTTTTGTCATTAGCGCCTTAATTTTTCTATTCAGCAAGATATCACTTTTATCGCAAACCGTTGATGTCATATCGTGACACAAAACTCCAAATTAATTCTGAAGTATTTTGTCCTTGATAGGTTGTATTGAACCAACTATGCTCACCTCCATTGTACTTGTAATGTTCAACAGAAACTGAATTGTCTCCCTGATCATAAACATAATGATCAACGATTAATGTTCCACTGTTGTCTGTGTAAATTGATGGGGTTGTATTTGCATTATTAAAATGAATCCAATAATCTAAGGTGCTTTGAACAGCATTATAATAACCATTGCCATCATAAGGAATCACTTCATCAGAAGTTCCATGAAAATGAACCACCGGCATTGGATGACTAGTAGGACCGATGCAATCCAACATGGCTCCTGAGACAGAAGCAACAGCTGCGATCAATTCACTTTTATAATTAGCAAGCCCATATGCCATCATACTCCCATTGGAGTAACCGGCCGCATAAATCCTTTCATGATCTATATTGTATTGAGAAGATATTTTTTCAATGAGAGATTCGATAAATCCAACATCATCAGCGGTACTTTTGTTATCTCCTCCGATTGGACAAGGATTCCAGTGAGATGACCCCTCGGAACAACTGCCTTGAGGATAGACCAAGATAAAGTTATTGGATTCGGCTATGGGGTGCATATCAGCATTGGCCATAAAATTACTTGCACTACCTCCAAAACCATGAAAATTGAGCATTAAAGGGACAGAGGTTGATCCATCATAGGAATCAGGAATGTACAATATGTACTCTCTGTCAATATCATTATGTAATAGGACTTCTGAATTTGCATTCAAATAACAAAATTCTAGGTTTTCTTTGTTGCCGTCTGTTTTACAGCTTAGAATTGTAAATAAAACAACAAAGAATAAACTTCCTTTTTTCATTTTTAAGTTTGATTGCTTAAGATTACAAGATTAGAGAGATCAAAAGGCGACATCCCACTCTTTTGTTTTAAGTCAAAGTTAAAAAATTATCAAATAAAATAATTTAAAACCTATTTGATACATAGTTTTATCAAGATTGAATGAAATAATTAGATTCACTCAAACTTAAATCCTGATTTTGTTTTGAAATGGATTATTCATAGGCATAAGCCCTTTCAACAGGCCAGTTGTCTTCGTAACCTTCCCTCCATTTTTGAGTATCCAATTCTTCATTCGTTGATAGACATAAGTCGAGGTCTGCCCTAATTTGTTTTTCATCCATATTCTGACCAATGAATACAATTTCATTTTTTCTATCACCAAAGTCTTTGTGCCAATCAGTCTCTATTTGATCCTGATTTTCAATAAATACTAAATTTCGAATTCGCTTCTCAAAAGGCATGCTACTCCACCAAACTCCTGCGCTGTCTGCTTTTAAAGAACCTCCCGCTTGACCCCAGACCAACGCTTGCTGAGGTCTAGAAGATAGCCAAAATAAACCTTTACTTCTCAAGATCATCGTTGGAAAATGATGTTGTATATACTTCCAAAATCTTTCGGAATCGAATGGCTTTTTGCTTCTATAAACAAAAGAACTGATTCCGTATTCTTCAGTTTCAGGGGTGTGTTCACTCTTATTCAATTCTTCTATCCAGCCCGCACTTTGTTCCGCTTCATCAAAATCAAACACTCCTGTGTTTAAAATCTCTTTTGGAGCAACTTTACTAAAACTAGACTCAAGAATTCTGGCAGAGGGATTTAATTTTTCAATAGTGGCTTTTAATACACCAAGATGTTCTTTGGTAACCAAATCGGTCTTGTTCAATATAATCACATTGGCAAATTCAATCTGATCAGTTAAAAGATTTACAATGGTACGATAATCACCATCGATATCAGTTAATTCTCTATCCATGAGTGTTTCAGGACTTCCAAAATCTTTAAAAAAATTAAAAGCATCTACAACTGTTACCATGGTGTCCACATAACTAAATCGAGAAAGATCAATTCCATTTTCTTCATCGACAAAAGAGAAGGTTTGAGCAACCGGAATGGGTTCGCTGATTCCAGTACTTTCAATGAGTAAATAATCGAAACGATTTTCTTTTGCTAATCGCTCAACTTCAATCATTAAATCTTCTCTGAGTGTACAACAAATACAACCATTACTCATTTCAACCAATTTTTCTTCTGTTCGGGAAAGAGTATTTTCATTTTTCACCAATTCCGCATCAACATTTACTTCACTCATATCGTTAACGATAACGGCTACTTTTAATCCTTCTTTGTTGTGTAAAACATGATTGAGTAAAGTTGTTTTTCCAGCTCCAAGGAAGCCACTTAATACGGTCACAGGTAATTTTTTCATATGTTTTGTATTTAATCCAACATTTTACAAATGTATTTCTAAATACTAACAAACGCAACTATGTTGCATTAACAGGATGGTAAAAACGTGTTAAATAATTTGATTAAGGAATTAAATAAACCAAAGTCTAAAATTTTTTTGTCAATAAACGCTCTTACCAGATTTTGTTTTCTAGAATAAAAATAAGTGAGATACCGGCAGCAGCTCCCGAAATAAAAACATTCCAATCACGATGTTTTACGTTGAGCTTTGTTAGGAACAAATATGCAATACTGACGATAAATAACACCACTAGAATTTGTCCAAGTTCAATTCCAATATTGAAGCCCAATAAAGGCATTGCAACAGAGGACGAATCCATTAAAAGTGCTTTGAAATAATTTGAAAAACCCATTCCGTGAATCAATCCGAAAAATAAAGCCATGGCATAGTTTTTATTCATTTTTGAACTTTGACCGCTTGGATTAGAACCGACAATGTTGTTGATTGCAGTTAAAAAAATAGTTACTGGGATGAGAAATTCAATGATGTTGGACGGGATGGTAACGATATCCAACGACGACAAAACTAAGGTAATACTATGACCAATTGTAAAGGCAGTAACCAATACAAGAATGTTTTTCCATTGTTGAATTCTATAAATTGCACATAAAGCGACAAGGAATAACATATGATCATAGCCTGCAAAATCAGAAATATGTTCAAAACCTAACCGAATGTAAAAATCAAAAGAATCCATATTAAAAGCGTAACTGATGAACCGATTTTTTTTTGTCGAGCATTAAACTTTTTGATGTTTTGTCGACATGAACATACACAATGTTATTTTGATCAAAAAAAAGATCCGTAAATACAGCATTTTTAATCTCAAGAGATTCCAAGGGTGAAGATTGTTTGTATTCAAAGGATACCCAAAGTGCTGTATTGTCATTTTCTCCTTTGAGCCTCTTATTTTTTATATGAAGGTCTACCAACTTTTGATTGACTTTGACATAAAAAAACTGGTTCAAATAGTTGAGCAATAATTGATTCGCTTGCGCTGATTCATTGGGCTGACAAAACTTAAGCTCGTTACTATTAGGGTTGAAAACAATCGCTTCATTGACATCTGTTAGAAATAGTTTGAGGTTGATTGTTAGCAACTCTTTTTCGGAAGAATACTCAATTTCACACAAGGACAATTTGAGTGGATGAGCGAATGTTGGAACCGTCATCCAAAATCCAATTATTAGAATCAACCCTCGAAACACATTCATAGAATTTTAATTAATCAGGCTTTTTCAGCTTGTATTTTTTTTGCAACCTCTTGAACTTCCTTAAAGACACGAATTAAATTCCCTCCCCAAATCTTTTCAATTTCCTCTTCGGAGTAACCTCTTTTGACAAGTCCAATGGTGATGTTCATAACTTCACTGGCATCAAAAACTCCTTCAATTCCACCTCCTCCATCAAAATCACATCCAATACCAACATGATCGATTCCAGCTATTTTGATGATGTGATCAATATGATCAACAACGTGCTCTACTGTTGCTGCAGGGGCAGGGTACTTTTCATTGATTTCTCTAAAGGTATTTCTGGCGGCAGTCTGTTCTTCTTCGGTCATTTCACCAAACGGCTTCATATTAGCTCTTAACACTGAAATGGCAGAATCTCTTGCTACATTCGGTGGTGCTTCACGTAAGTAATCAGCCAGCATTGTAAGCTGGACAACACCTCCGTTTTTTGCCATTAACTTCAGCATTTCATCAGTCATGTTGCGTTTGTGATTGGTCACCACTCGTGCATTGGAATGACTTGCTATGATGGGAGCTTTTGAAAGCGCTATTGCATCATAAAATAAACTATCATTACCATGAGAAACGTCCACCATAATTCCCAAACGATTCATTTCTTCCACAACGTCACTACCAAATTCACTCAAGCCACCGTGCTCAGGGCCATTAGGGTCAGTAGCAGAATCAGCCAAATCATTGTTAGAGGAATGCACCAAAGTGATGTAGCGGACTCCTTTATTAAAATACAATTCGACATTGGAAAGATCATTTCCAACAGGATAACCATTTTCAATTCCAATATAGATCGCACGTTTCCCTGCTTTCTCTAAAGAATATGCATCTTCAGGATTGAGTGCAAGCCCTACTAGGTCTGTATTTCTTTTTGTGGATGTGACGATGGAGTCGATCATTTGGAGGCATAGGTTTTTTGCCCTGTCATGTCCACCATCATCTCGAATATCTTGAGCTACAAAAGCAGCAAAGAAAATAGCATCGAGCCCTCCTTCAACCATTCGTGGGTAATCTACTTTCGAACCTGATTCTCTAGGATCATGACGCTCAGACATATCGAAACCAGGCTGTATCATTCTCAAAGGGGTATCAGCATGGGTATCAAGAGTCAGAACTCGATGATGAATATCAAGTGCTTTTTGGATTAATTCTTCTTCACTATTTGCAGGAGTTGTATTTGAACTTTTCTTACAGGAAACAATCAATGATGCCATCACGAAAAGAACGATATAATTAAGACGAAGCTTCAACATTTTTTATTTTTATTATGAATTAGTAGCATTTAAAATTACAACAATAACTTCAATTAGGCGGTATGGATTCGTATTGGATTTTCAATAGAGGAAGATCATTTTAATATTTTATTTAAATTTAAAAGAAACTTCCAATTGTAACAATTGTACAAATGCCTAGCGATAAAACACTGAAAAGTGTTAAGAAATGAATTTGATTATTTATTGTATGCTTTATTCCAATGAATAAAAAAATAATTTGTGCGATAAGAAATGGAATTGTTAATAGCTCTCTTAAAACTCCTACAATGATAAAATCAATTTTATAAAAGTTGACTAGCCAAATTAAAACGAAGTAAACAACTATTGTAAAATTTGTAAAGATTAATTTTTTATTTTTTTTAATTCGTTCAATGATGTATTTATTTTGAAAACTTTTTGAAGTCTATGGACGGATCATAATCATTGTTGGTGTTGATTGAATACAATTCGCTGTTGGAATCTTTCGAGGTAATTATTGGGAAAAGGAGTTGAACATACCAAGGCTCTTTTAGTTGATTCCAAGCGCCAAACTTCGAGGGGTACTTTCTTGTAATTTTTGAAGTACCAAAAATAACGTCCCAAATAAAAAGGAGGTTGCCATAATTTCCATTTGGATGCGACACTCCATCTTCTGCTGTTAAACCATGGTGTGCAAAATGTGTGCTTGGAGTTGAAATGGTTCTTTCTATAATCCATGCCAAAGGGCTTAAGATTTTATGACGATAAAGAAATCGATCCCATTTAGTTTCGCTATGGGCCAATAAGATGACCACTAATTTTATTGGAAGATAAAACAGATAAATATAGCCCATTCCTAAATAGATTAAGACGGCCGAAAACCATATTCCAGGCATCAATGCATAGTACAATATTGCATTTCTGTAGGTAACAAGTACTCCCATTTCCTCTACCACATGATGAGGTCTGTGAAGTTTCCACATTTTTCTGTTCACATGCGAAAGCCTATGCCACCAATATTGCGTCATGTCATCGAATATAAGAAATGCCAAAATATGCCACCATAACGAGGCTTCTATATAATAATCTTCAAGTTCAGGAAAAGTGAAACCCATTAGCCAAAGCACAAAAAGGAATATTCCGGGTTGAATCAATGTTGGCAAAGAAATCAAGCTAAACAATTCAATGGTAAAATCATTTTTTGATCTTTTATCATCAAAATACAATCCTCCAATGGATTCAATGACCCCTAAAACTAGTAAGACAGTTACAGGGATAAGTTTGCTTATTGTGACTTCTTCCATAGAATGACTTTCTAATATAATTATTACTTCGTATGCTCTTTATTTGATGTGTTTTTTTTTCGCCATATCCCCATCACAATGACAACTAATGTAATTAAAAAGATGCCGATTGCGATCATTTTTACCATTTTATCTTGAAGCATTGAAAATAAAAGAGGATCTACTTTTCCTGTTTTTAGAAAGACCCAATCACTTGCCAATTGAGTTGCTAAATATGGATTCCCGGTTTCTAAGACTACGATTCCATCACCTGTTATAGGATTGATACGAAGTGCTGTATTGATAGGAGGGGTGCTTTTCCCATCGTGTCCAATAATGTAATCATCCTTTCCAACGTCCACATAAAGAAATGTTCCTAAGCCATAAATAGCTGCACCCATCATCTCACCATGTGATTTTCGCATCAGCCTTAATGAATTTTGACTGAGTGGTGTGTTATCAGGGAGACTTTCCTTATTTGAAAACAACACAAAAAACTTCTCTAAATCTTCTATGGAAGTGTATAGTGATGTCGCTGCTAAAGAAGTATAATAAAAATGAGGAGCCCTGCTTCCGTCTTCATTATAAAACTCACATAAATTATTGTTGAGAGTCTCGGACCATTTATAAGTTGATTGTGTCATATTTAACGGATGAAATATGTTCTCTTTCATAAATTCATCAAATGTTTGTCCACTTGTTTCTTCAACTAATAATTGTAAAAGTGTGAACCCTCCTCCAGAATATTCCCAACTAGAATTGGGCTCGATTCCAACCTTTACTTCTCCACTTCTTCCCTCATCAGCATCACTAGCTTTTGTTAAAGAGGCTTCTAAAGTTTGCACAGAATCTTGGGTTTCAAACCCTGAATAACCAAGACCATCTGTTAGTCCAGCGGTATGACTTAGCAAGCGTCTTATGGTAACTTTTTCGTTGTCAAATTCACTAGGAGGCAATTCCCATCTGGTTAAATATTGACTCACAGGAGTGTCTAAATCAATCTTTCCTAATTCTCGTAACTTCATAATACCCATAGCGGAAACCAATTTGGATAGAGAAGCTACTTGAAAGATTGTTTTTCTAGTTACTGGTTTTCCCTCTGAATAATAGATTTCCTTGTCAATTTTTCCCTCTTTAATAATGGCCATAGCAAAGTTCCCAACAAACTCTTTGTCAAGTTCTTTGTTGACGGCTTCTATAAAAGATTGCGTGTCTTTTTTCTCTGAAATAGGGCTGTGCCACCAACCACTTGTGGTGCCAAAAAAGCAAACACCCACCCACAAAGCAGATAGGATCAAAATAACGATTGTGTTGATTATAATTCTTTTCATAAGCTTGATAGTATTTCTATCATACAAGATATTCTAGGTGAGACGAAACTATTTCTTGACTATTTTTTTGGAAACTAATACAGTTTCGTTCTCATTTAATAAAGAGGTTAAATAAACACCTCTCTTAAAATTAGTAACATCTATTTTTAAAGAGTTTTGTTTAGATGAATTGTCAATTCTTAATATTTCAACTCCTAAAATATTATGAATTAACACTGTACTGAATTTTAAAGAGCTGTTAATGGTTACAAAATTTGAGACAGGATTTGGAAAAATCGATACATCTTCTGGGTTTATAATTTCATTAATTGATAACGAGTTTTGAAGAAGGGCTTGATATGCATTGACTCTACCGTATCCATAATAAATATCAAAACCTAAAATATCTTCGGAAACATTTCCTATTTGGTCTTCTGCTGTATTTCTAATGATACTTCTAATATCATCAGGGGTTTTGTCAATGTCTTGTGCAAGTAATAATGAACTTAGCCCTGCAACTAAAGGAGCTGCTTGTGATGTTCCTCCCCAATAGGAATTATAATTTGTATTTGATTGATAGTTTAGACCATAAATATAATTTCCAGGGGCAACAACATCAATATGATTTCCATAACTACTTCCACTCGTTGGACTCCAAAAAAATGGGGCTGAACGCTCGTCATTGGGATTTGTTGCTCCCACTGCAATTGTGTTTTGATAGCCCGCAGGGTAAAAAGTGGTATCGTTGTTTTCATTCATCATACAAGCTACAACAGTTACCCCATTGTCATATGCATAATCAATCGCATCTTTCATAGAGCTAGAAAAACCTGAACCACCTACTGACATATTGATAACTTTAGCACCATTATCAACAGCATAATAAATAGCATCAGTCCACCAGGAATAATAACCACTGTTGTTCGCATTTAAAATCTTCCCAATCATTAATTTACAATTCCAATCAACACCTGAATATCCAAGATTATTATTTGAATTTGCTCCAATGATTCCTGTTACGTTAGTTCCGTGTCCATGATCATCCGATGGGTCATTATCATTGTTTGCAAAATCCCATCCATTTATATCGTCAATATAACCGTTGTTATCATCATCAATCCCATTCAATGTTTCATTGGGATTTGTCCATATTCTTCCGCTGAATTCAGGATGATCTAACTTTATACCAGAGTCCAAAACCGCTACGATAATGGATTGATCACCTTGCTCGATATCCCATCCAAGTTCCATATCAATATCTGCATCATTTGTCGCTGGAGATAATGAAAATGTTCCGTCATTATATAATCCATATTGCCTCGAAAAGTGTGTGTCGTTTGGCATAAATTGGGATGCTGCTTTTTTCCCACCACCAAAACCAATAAAATCAGCCTCAACGTATTCAAACAGATTGGTGCTTTTGTACTGTTCGATTAAATCATCTATATCATGATTTGATTCAAAATTTAAGATATATGTGTCTCCTTTTTTCTTATTTCCACTAAGAATTATGGATTGAACTTTATTTTTTTTATTCAAGTCATCTAATTCTTGATCATTGAATTTTTTAGCACTGTTGAACATTCTATACTCACCACCAACTTTTGACTTAAATTTAATCACGAGTCGATTTTTAGAGTGTTTTTCTTGATTTTGTGCAAAGGATGCATTTTGCAATAGTATCGATATCAATAAAAATAAATGCTTCATCTTTTTAGTTTTAACTCTGACGTATGCAATGATAATTTACTGCTAATCAATAGATCATTTTTGAATCAAATCTTACAAATTATATTCTGTTTATAAATCAAATTTGATTCCTTGAGCCAAGGGAAGATCAGTGGTATAATTGATTGTATTGGTTTGTCTGCGCATGTATATTTTCCAAGCATCAGATCCAGATTCTCTTCCACCACCGGTTTCTTTTTCTCCACCAAAAGCTCCACCAATTTCTGCTCCAGAAGTTCCAATATTGACATTGGCAATCCCACAATCAGACCCAGCAACTGATAAAAAAGCCTCTGCTTCTCGTAAATTATTGGTCATGATTGCAGAGGAAAGTCCTTGTGCAACATTATTTTGAAGTTCAATGGCATTGGTTATATCTCCAGTATATTTTAATAAATATAGAACAGGAGCAAAAGTTTCATGTTGTACAATCTCATAAGAATTTTCTGCCTCAGCAATGGCAGGTTTTACATAACATCCACTTTCATATCCCTCTCCTGAGAGGACACCTCCTTCAACAAGAATATTTCCACCCTCTGCTACCACCTTTTTTAAGGCTTCCTTGTACATGTCTACAGCATCGGTATCAATTAAAGGACCTACATGATTGTTTTCATCCAAAGGATTCCCAATTCTCAATTGGCCATAAGCCTTTACAATTGCATCTTTTACTGTTTCATAGATCGATTCATGGATGATCAACCTTCTTGTTGAGGTGCATCGTTGTCCGGCAGTACCCACTGCTCCAAAAACGGCCCCAATTACCGTCATTTTTATATCGGCATCTGGAGTCACAATGATTGCATTATTTCCTCCTAATTCCAGCAATGATTTTCCAAGTCGAGCTGCCACTTCTTGAGCAACGATTTTACCCATTCTAGTGGACCCTGTGGCAGAGACTAATGGGATTCTAGTATCTTTTGATAAAAATTCTCCAACCTTGTAGTCTCCATTGATCAGATTACAAATTCCTTCAGGCAAGTCATTTTCAGCAAAAACTTCTGCTGCAATTTTTTGGCAAGCAACTCCACACATGGGTGTTTTTTCTGATGGTTTCCAAACACAAACATCTCCACAAATCCATGCCAATGCGGTATTCCAAGCCCAAACAGCCACAGGAAAGTTAAAAGCAGAGATAATTCCGATTACTCCCAATGGATGATATTGTTCATACATTCGATGACCCGGTCTTTCTGAATGCATGGTCAGTCCGTGTAATTGCCTAGACAACCCAACGGCAAAATCACAGATGTCAATCATCTCTTGAACTTCTCCCAGACCTTCTTGGTATGATTTTCCCATTTCATAAGAAACCAATTTTCCTAAAGCTTCTTTTTTCTCTCGTAGCTTTTCTCCAAATTGACGTACAATTTCACCCCGAATTGGTGCGGGTTTTTTTCTCCATTCTACAAAAGCCGTCGTAGCAGTTTGCATTACTTTTTCATAATCTTCTTTGGTTGTTGTCTGTATCTTCCCAATCATTTTTCCATCAACAGGAGAGTAACTTTCTATAATTTCTCCATGAGAAAAGTGATGTGAGCCAGTAGAAGTTCCTTGGTTTATTTCTTGTAAGCCTAATTCTTTTAGGGCTTGTTTGATTCCGAAATCAGTCATTTATTTGTTGTTTTGATATGTGAAACCAAAAATACAATAAAGTTTTACAAAACAATGGGGTGTTTTTATCAATTATAATCAAAGAAATTAGTTTAAATCCTATTATTTTTGTGATAAATGCAAAAAACCATTTTCAACATACAATCAGAACAGGATTTCAAAGAGGCTGCTCTACGTGTTTTCAAACACCAGTTCGACAATAATGATGTTTATCGTTCATTTTGTGACTTGTTGTATAAGAATCCGAGCGATGTAAAAGAGATTCAAGAAATTCCATTTCTTCCCATTCAATTTTTTAAATCTCATGACATCCTTTCCTCTAAAGAAAATGTGATAAAAACATTTACAAGTTCTGGAACTACAGGAAGCATTCCCAGCAAACACAATGTCACAGATCTAAGTTGGTATCATGAAAGTTATCTCAAAGGCTTCCAATTTTTTTATGGAGATGTTAAAGATTACAACATTTTGGCCTTATTACCAAGCTATTTAGAAAGGGAGGGTTCTTCGTTGATTTATATGGTGGATGATTTGATTCAGCAAACCAACAAACCCGCTAGTGGATTTTACATGCAGAATTTGTCAGAATTATCTTCAACCTTGAAAGAATTGGATGCAAAAGGAGAAAAAACGTTATTGATAGGGGTTACATTTGCTTTGTTAGATTTGATAGAAAAAGAAACATTTCAATTAAACAATACCCTCATTATGGAGACTGGAGGAATGAAAGGAAGACGCAAAGAGCTTGTTAGGGAACAGCTTCACAAGATTCTTTCCAAGGGTTTTGGGGTCAATAAGATTCACTCAGAATATGGGATGACAGAACTGTTGAGTCAGGGGTACTCTAATGGGGAAGGGGTTTTCAAATGCCCTCCTTGGATGAGAGTACTTACCAGAGATACGGAAGATGCGTTAACGATTCTTGATACCCACCAGACAGGAGGAATTAACATCATTGACTTAGCCAATTACAACTCTTGTTCTTTTATTGCCACTCAAGATCTTGGAAAGGTAAAAGAGGACGGAACTTTTCAGGTATTAGGCCGTTTTGACCATTCAGACATTCGGGGCTGCAACTTATTGGTTGTGTAATGTCACAAATGACAAATAAAAGAGTTTCTTATTTATTCAACGGTTAGCAAGAAGTAATTTTTTTTACCACGTTGTAATAAAACATAATGATTTGAAATCAAGTCTTCTTTTGTGATGATGTAATCTGAATTTACTTTTTCTTTATTGACAGAAATAGCGTTTTCTTTTAAAGCTCTTCTTGCTTCACCATTAGAGCCTAAAAATCCAGTTTTAGAGGCCAAAGCGGCAATCATATCAACTCCATTTTTAAAATCATCTTTTGCAATTTTTGCTTGGGGAACTCCATCGAACACCTCTAAAAAAGTACCTTCATCTAAAGATTTTAAATCCTCTGCTGTTGATTTTCCAAATAATATTTGAGAAGCTTTTATTGCGTTTTCATAAGCCTCCTTTCCATGTGTCATGAGAGTTACTTCTTCTCCAATTTTCTTTTGAAGCAATCGCATATGAGGTGCTTCCTCATGCTTTTCGATCAAAGTACTGATGGTTTCTTTGTCTAAAAAAGTAAAGATTTTGATATAGTTCTTAGCATCTTCATCCGAAGCATTTAGCCAATATTGATAAAATTTATAAGGAGAGGTTCTTTTGGCATCTAACCATACATTGCCTCCCTCTGTTTTTCCAAATTTTGTTCCGTCTGCCTTGGTGATTAAAGGAACTGTAATGGCATAGGCTTTTCCTTGCGCTTTTCTTCGAATCAGTTCTGTCCCTGTGGTAATATTTCCCCATTGATCCGAGCCACCCATTTGTAACTTACAATCCAAATTTTTGTACAAGTGATAAAAATCATAACCCTGAAACAATTGGTAAGTAAACTCTGTAAAACTCATTCCTTCTTTAGATTCCGAGCCTAAACGTTTCTTAACAGAATCTTTGGCCATCATGTAATTTACTGTGATGTGTTTTCCTGTGTCTCTCACAAAATCGATCAGAGAAATAGGTTGCATCCAATCAAAATTATTAACCAGTTTGGCAGGATTTTCAGAGGTTTCAAAATCTAAAAATCGTTCTAGTTGAGCTTTGACCCCTTTGATATTTTTTAACAAGCTTTCTTCGTCTAATAAGTTTCTTTCAGCAGACTTCCCTGAAGGATCTCCCACCATACCAGTAGCTCCACCAACAAGCGCAATGGGTGTATGTCCTGCATTTTGAAAGTGTTTCAAAACTAAAATTTGAACCAAACTACCAATATGTAAGGAATCTGCTGTTGGATCAAATCCAATATAACCCGTCGTGGGGTGTTCTAATAAATAGGCCTCTGTTTCTGGCATGATATCATGCAACAATCCCCGCCATCGCAACTCTTCAACAAAATTTGTCATATTCATACAATCTAAAGAACAAAGATACATTTCTGAACTAAATAAACTAACTTCGCAAGATGATTTTAGTTACAGGAGGTACAGGCTTAGTGGGAGCTCACTTGTTGGTTCAATTGACACAACAAAATGAGCAAGTTAGAGCAATTTACAGAACTCCTGAAAGTATTGAAAAAACGAAAAAACTATTTTCTTACAAGACCAAATCTTGGGAAAATCTATTTTCAAAAATAGAATGGGTTCAGGCCGATATTTCAGACGTTCCATCGATGATTCCTGTTTTTAAGGGAATTACAAAAGTCTATCATTGTGCTGCCATCATTTCTTTTGATCCCAAAGATTATATTGAAATGAGAAAAGTCAACATCCATGGGACTGCAATTGTTGTTAATTTATCAATTGATGCGAAGGTCAAGAAATTATGTTTTGTCAGTTCTATAGCTACGATCGGTGAAGACTTAAACAAAAAATTTGCTGATGAAGAAAACGAATGGGTTCAAGACAACAGCCATCATGGATATGCCATTACAAAATATGGCGCTGAAATGGAGGTTTGGCGAGGAAGTCAGGAGGGACTTGATGTTGTCATTGTTAACCCCGGAGTTATTTTAGGAAGTGGTTTTTGGAATACCGGTTCAGGACAACTTTTTTCAAAAATTCACAAAGGCTTGCAATATTACACTGAGGGGGTAACGGGTTTTATTGGTGTGCACGATGTGATTCATTGTCTGGTAAAACTTATGGAAGGACCCAGTAAAAACGAACGTTTTATTTTAGTGTCTGAAAATAAAAGTTATCAAGAGTTGTTATTTTACATTGCTGATGCTTTTCAAATGAAAAGACCTGCAAAAAAATTAAAAGAATGGCAGATCAATATTTTTTGGCGTTGGGAATGGGTCATTTCTAAAATGACTTCAAGAAAAGTCCGATTGAGTAGGCTAGGAGCCAAAACTTTGAATTCTCAAACTTATTATTCGTCCAATAAAATCTCCAAAGAGTTGGGCATAAAATTTCAAAGCATTGACAAAGTAGTGAAAGAGGTGGTCAAAGATTTTTTACTTTGATTTTTTTTTCACGTTTCGGTTCTTTTTTAAGAGATCTTTAGAGAACTTCATTTTTTCAGTCAACATTTCTTTGTCTTTTGGGACTGTTTTTTTTCGTCTTAAGGAATCGTTTAATATGGAATCTTTCCGTTTTTTAATTTTTTCAAAAGCAACTTTTTCTTTTTCCAACAATTCCAATACCTGATCAATGATAGGCTTGTATTCGTCAACCTTTGAGACATAGTAAAGATTGCTTGTTTTAAACCGAAGGCTGTCAATTTTATAGTTTTCATATACCAAGTAGGTGTATGAGATTTTTCTTTGCATATTGACATTTGTAACCCCTTTTGAAGCCGTTGCCAAATATAAATCTTTGAGAAGCATCACCATGGTGTCTTTAGGAATTAAATCTTTCGGTTTTTCATAAATGGTGTTGCTTTCACAAGAGAGTAAAAGAAAGATGAAAACAAAAAATACAATGGGTTTTTTCATGATCTATCAAATGTGAGTCTTTTCCCTTTTGCTGCTGTATCAAAAGTTCCCATATTAAACACTAAAATTCCATTTACAAAGGTATGAGTGATTGTTGAGGAAAAGGCAGTCCCTTCAAAAGGAGACCATCCGCATTTGTATAAAACACTGTCTTTAGTTACAGTTTGAGGTGCATTCATATCCACCAGTACGATGTCTGCAAAATACCCTTCTCTGATGAATCCTCTTTTTTCTATTTGAAATATTTTTGCTGGATTGTGACATGCTTTTTCAACAAGCTTTTCTATGGGCCAAACGTTTTCTTTTACTTTTTCTAACAAAGCAAGCAAAGCATGTTGAACTAACGGACCTCCACTAGGGGCTTTGAGATAAGAATTTGATTTTTCTTTGAGTGTATGAGGCGCATGGTCTGTTGCAATGACGTCCAATCTGTCATCCAGCAAAGCTTTCCACAAGCCAGCTCTGTCTTTGGCTGTTTTTACTGCTGGATTCCATTTAATATGGGTCCCTTTTTCTTTATAATCTTGATCAGAAAACCACAGATGATGGACACAGACCTCTGCGGTAATTTGTTTTTCTTCTATCGGAATGTCATTTCTGAACAATTCGGTTTCTTTTGCTGTTGACAAGTGAAAAATGTGTAGTCTTGCCCCTGTTTTTTTCGCCAAAGCAATGGCTTTTGAAGACGATAAGTAGCAAGCTTCTTCGCTTCGTATGATGGGGTGTAATTCTATTGGAATTTCATCGCCATAGATGTTTTTATAATGGGCAGTATTCTTTTTGATGGTCTGTTCGTCTTCACAATGAACTGAGATGATTAGTTTTGTTGAAGAAAATATTTTTTCTAAGACCTCTGGATTGTCAACCAACATATTTCCAGTTGACGATCCCAAGAACAGTTTGATTCCGGCAACATTTTTTGGATTTGTTTGCAAAAGTTCTTCCAAATTATCATTGGTTCCTCCAAACATGAACGAATAATTTGCAAGAGATGTTTTTTGAGCAATTTCAAATTTTTCTTCTAACAATTGTTGGGTGGTTGCCTGAGGCACAGTGTTAGGCATTTCGATAAAAGAAGTGATTCCGCCAGCGACTGCAGCCTTACTTTCGGTTCCAATGTCTGCCTTGTGAGTTAGACCAGGTTCTCTAAAATGAACTTGATCATCAATCAAGCCGGGAAGTAAAAATTTTCCTTGAGCATCTAAAACGGTCGCATCATTTGCAATGATTGAGTTGCGAATCTTTTTAATGAAACCATTTTCTATAAGTACATCGCTGACAAAGGAAGCTCCTTCATTCACAATGGTCGCATTTTTTATAAGGTAAGAAGTCATCGCAATCCTTTTAAACGCATTTTTATTACACCAATGAATGCCTCATATACAATCCCTTTATTCATTTTTGATTCTCCTTGAGTTCTTTCTGTAAAAATAACAGAAACCTCTTTAAGATTGAATCGATGTTTCCAGGCTTTGAATTTCATTTCTATCTGAAAAGCGTAACCCACAAATCGAATTGCATCAAGCCGAATGGTCTCTAAAACTTTTCTTTTGTAGCAGACAAAACCAGCTGTCGTATCGTGTATTGGAATGCCCGTAATCAAACGAACATATTTTGAGGCAAAAAAAGATAACAATACTCGTTTCATTGGCCAATTGACAACATTGACACCTTTAGAATACCTAGATCCTATTGAGACGTCTGCTCCTTCCCTCTCACAAGCATTGTAGAGTCTAATTAGATCTGATGGATCATGAGAGAAATCTGCATCCATTTCAATGATGTAATCGTATTCTCTTTTAATGGCCCACTTGAACCCATGAATATAAGCTGTTCCCAACCCATTTTTCCCCTTTCTTTTTTCAATAAAAAGACAGTTTTCGTATTTACTCATTAAAGATTCAACAATAGTGGCTGTTCCGTCAGGAGAATTGTCGTCTACAATTAAAACATGAAACTTTTTTTTCTGCTTAAAAACAGCGTCTACAATAGCTTCTATATTTTCCTTTTCATTGTAGGTTGGGATGATGACTAAAGAATCGGACATAAAATGTGATCGTATCACCACAAAGATACATTATTTTATTACTAATTTTGTATATATTTTATCAACTAAAGGAAGTTATGGAAGCTCTTCATAGAGAAGTTTTGTCACAGGATTGGATTGCGTTAATCTTTATGTTTTCGCTGGGCTTGCTTTTTTTGATCAATCGTTTGAAGGCCTCTAAATTATCAGGGCATGTCTTGTCTATATTTAATAGAGGGTTTATTGAAATAGAAGCGGAAGAGAAATACATTCGATTTTCATTTTTTCATATTGGCTTAGCTCTTTTTGCCTTTGTAATGCTGTCTTTTTCAAGTTATTTTATCATTCAGGCATACACGCCTAAACAAGGGTTTTTAATGGTTGATTTTATCGAGGTATCTAGTGTTGTTTTTTTATACCTTTTTGTCAAATACCTTCTAGAACTTCTGCTCATTAATTTGTTCGAGATCAGAGAAAAAATAGCTCACTTTTTTTTCTCAAAAAGAAGCTATTCATATTCATTATCCATTGGTTTATTCATTTTAAATTTACTCTATTTTTATAGTTTTCAGAACCCTCTTTTTTTACTTATTGGATTGGTAACTCTTATCTCAATAAGGTTTTTATTAATTCTTTTTTACAACAAAAACCTGATTATAAAAGAGTTGTTTTATTTTATTTTGTACCTTTGCGCCTTCGAATTAGCACCGCTATTCATTTTGTTTAAAATGATATTTAAATAAAAAAGAAGTAGATTATGAAAGTGAAAACAATATTGGTATCTCAACCAAAGCCAAAAACTGAAACCTCCCCATACTCAGAATTGTCGGACAAACAGAAGGTTAAAATTGATTTTCGTTCTTTTATTCATGTTGAAGGTGTCTCCACCAAGGAGGTAAGAACCCAAAAAATTGATTTGTCAAAATTTACTGCCATTATACTTACCAGTAGAAATGCTGTAGATCATTATTTCAGAGTGGCAGAAGAAATGCGTTTTAAAGTGCCTGACGCCATGAAGTATTTTTGTCAGTCTGAAGCCGTTGCTTACTATTTACAGAAATATGTGGTCTACAGAAAACGTAAAATATATGTTGGGAAAAGAACCTTTCCAGAGTTGGGAAAACTAATCAAAAAACACAAAGAAGAAAAGTTTTTATTACCCTCATCAGACAAGCTTAAACCATTAATACCAAACGAGTTAGAAGCGTTGGGGGTTCAATGGAAAAGAGCCATATTGTACAAAACTGTCGTAAGCGATTTGTCTGATTTGGAAAATGTATTTTATGATGTTTTGGTGTTTTTTAGTCCTTCAGGAATAGATTCGCTCTTTAAAAATTTTCCTGAGTTCAAGCAAAATAATACAAGGATCGCTGTATTTGGGAATTCTACAATCAAAGCGGCCACTGCTGCTGGGTTAAAGTGTAATATTACGGCACCAACTCCTGAAACCCCCTCAATGACGATGGCGTTGGAAAAATATATCAAAAAAGTAAATAAGAAGTAGCGATTTTGTTTATGCAAATAAGGTAGCGTAAACTTCTTCTACTTTTCCGATTAGGAGTATTTGAATTCCTTTTTCAGCCAACGTAATTTTGCTATGCTTAGAAGTGACAAAGGTTTTGTATCCTAGCTTTTTTGCCTCAAGAATTCGTTGATCTATCTTGGGAACGGGCCTTACTTCTCCTGCCAAACCAATTTCTCCTGCAAAACAAACACTCGGAGAAATCGCAAGATCTTTGTTGGAGGACAAAATTGAAGCAACCACAGCAAGATCTATCGCTGGATCATCAATACTGATCCCTCCCGTAATATTTAAAAAAACATCTTTAGTTGCTAATTTAAATCCAGCTCTTTTTTCTAAAACAGCCAAAATCATATGCAATCTTTTTAAACTATACCCAGTAGTTGTTCTTTGAGGAGTTCCATAGACAGCGGTACCTACAAGCGCTTGAATTTCAATCATTAAAGGTCTAAAACCTTCCAATGTAGAAGCAATAGACGCACCGCTTAAATCAGCATCTTTTTTCGAAATCAATATTTCAGACGGATTTGAAACTTCTCTTAATCCAGAGGAAAGCATTTCGTAAATTCCTAACTCTGCAGTTGATCCGAATCTGTTTTTTAAAGCTCTTAGTATTCGATAAATATGATTTCTGTCTCCTTCAAATTGTAAGACCACATCGACCATGTGTTCCAAAATCTTGGGTCCTGCTATTTGTCCTTCTTTATTGATGTGCCCAATAAGCATCACAGGAGTTCCTGTTTCTTTGGCAAATGCAATCAATTCTGATGTGGTTTCTCTAATTTGAGAAATACTTCCAGAAGATGCGTCAATGGTATTCGTATGAAGGGTTTGTATAGAATCAATCACAAGAATCTCTGGAGAGAAACGTTCAATATTTTGAAAGATTTGTTGCGTATTTGTTTCTGTTAAAACAAGACAACTTGAGGGTTGTTTTTGAATTCTTTCAGCTCTCATTTTTATTTGAGATTGACTTTCTTCCCCAGAAACATACAACACCTTATGAGGAATTGCGAGGGCTACCTGAAGAAGTAAAGTTGATTTTCCGATTCCTGGTTCACCACCAAGAATTGTGACAGATCCTTTGACCAATCCCCCACCCAAAACAGTATCTAATTCTTTGTTATGTGTTGAGATTCTTTCCTCAGAATTCAATTGAATTTCTTCAATTTTTAGAGGCTTAGAAGTATTTTTTAAACGGTTAGATTCCTTCCATCCTCCAGTTTTTTCTTTTTGTACAACTTCTTCAACGATTGTGTTCCATTCGTTGCACACACTGCACTGTCCCATCCATTTCGCATGTTGGGCTCCACAATTTTGACAAAAAAAAGAGGTTTTCACCTTCGCCATTATTTACAGGATCTTTTTACAAAGAAAAGAAAATTACTTTTCTTTATTGAAAATTGGTAAAAGTAAAAAAGAGAGTCCACCAAAAAGAATAATCATGGCTGTTTGTGCAGACCACATAACGCTACCAAAAGCTGTGGAGGGTTCTTCGGGAACACCAAATAAGGTAAATGCTCCGGCAACAGCCAATGGATATAAACCGATGCCTCCGTTTGTTGCTGCGATGCTAAAACCACCAGCGATGAAGCCAACAAGAATGCCCCCAAAAGGGACGGAAAGTCCTTCAATTGCTGGAATGGTTGCCCAAAACATGAAAATATACATCAGCCAAATAAAAATCGTATGAAAAATAAAAGGCCATTTTTTTTTCATTTTAAAAATACTGGTAATTCCCTCGATCAAACTTTTGACAAAATTTTTAATTTTTACGCCAAATCCACTCGTTGATTTTTTGACAAAATTGAAAAACACAAGCCCTCCAATTGCAACCCCTACAAATGCAATGAAAATTTTATAAGGATCAAAATTTTCTTTTAGAAGTTGAGAGATGAATTCAAACTGGATCAAAAGCGTCATACCAATCACAAGGAATAACATCACCAAATCTGCAATTCTTTCTGCAACGATGGTCCCAAATCCTTTTTCAAAAGGAATCTTTTCATATTTAGCCATCACGGTTGCTCTGGATACTTCTCCTGCTCTTGGAATGGCTAGATTGATAAAATACCCTATTAAAACAGCCAAAACGCTGTTGATAAATCTCGGGTTATAACCCATGGGCTCTAACATAAATTTCCAACGATACGCCCTGGATAAATGACTTAGAATTCCAAAAAGCAACCCCAAACCAATCCACCAATAATTCGCATTTTTAAAATACTCTAAAAGTGTTTTTGGAGGAATGATGGTAAATAAATACCATACCAATCCTACTCCAAAAATGAGTGGTAAAAAACGGGTTAAAAATCGTTTAACGTTACTATTCAAAACTTAGGAAAGCATGTTTGTATCTTCATTAGGAAATACAAGTGCCGGTTTGAAAGTTTTTGCTTTTTCAATATCCATATGAGCATAAGTAATCAATATCAGAACATCTCCAACAGCTACTTTTCTAGCCGCAGCACCATTCAAAGTGATTTCACCACTTTTTCTAGGTCCGGGGATTACATAGGTTTCTAAGCGTTCTCCATTGTTGTTGTTGACAACTTGAATACGTTCTCCTTCAATAATATTTGCAGCATTCATCAAATCCTCGTCTATGGTAATGCTTCCAATATAATTGATGTCTGCACCGGTTACTTTAACACGGTGAATTTTTGATTTTACAACTTGTATTAACATGCGACAAAAGTACTACTTTTTAAAAATTAAAATGGAAAAATTAGAAAAGAACTTATGAGTTCATAGAAATATTATCAATGAGTCGTATCTTGTTTGTTGAGATGGCTATAAAAGCTCTTTGAAGTTTGTTTTTTGAAATTTTTGAGGCACTTTTTAGGGTGTCTTCATCGGCAATTGTAAAGTATTGCAAATTAAATAGAGGATGATCTTTAAATTGATCTGATACCCACTTTTTTATCTGATCCAAGGTTTGGTGTTTTGATTTTTCGACAACATCATTCAAAACTTGATAGATGATTGACGCTTCTTTTTTTTCTTCTTTACTTAAGAGCTTGTTTCTCGAACTCATCGCCAAACCATTTTCTTCTCTGAAGGTAGCACAGCCAATAATCTTTACGGGGAGATGATTTTTTTCGACCATTTTTCGAATGATTTGCAGTTGTTGAAAATCTTTCTCTCCAAAATAAGCATGGGTTGGCACTACAATTTCAAATAATTTTTTTACAATCGTACCCACACCATCAAAATGGCCTTTTCTTTGACGTCCCTCCATAGGAATTTCCAGCCCATCAAAATCAAAAGGAGCCGCTTCAATGGCATTCGTATATATTTCTTTTACAGAAGGCACAAAAATAAGATCACAATTTGCTTTTTTTAATAACAACAAATCTTTTTCGATGGTTCTGGGATAGTTTTTAAGGTCTTCTTTTTTATCAAATTGAGTTGGATTGATAAAAATACTCACAATGGATATATCATTGTGTTTTTTTGATTCTTCAATCAAAGAGAGATGACCTTTATGAAGTGCTCCCATGGTTGGAACAAATCCGATGGTTGGTTTTATTGAACGATATTCCTTTAAAGAGTTTTTAAGTTCAATTACTGTTTTAAAAACCTTCATAATTTCTAAAGCTATAATATCGCAAACTTAGCATTTTAACATGATATTTTGCATAAAAATTCGTAGTTTTGCAAACTTATGTAAAGGCTTAGAGTTCATGAAAGATAAGAGAATATTGTATGTTTCATCCGAGGTAGTTCCTTACTTACCAGAGACAGAAATAGCATCTACAGCATTTAATGTTGCAAAAAAAGCGCATTCCAAGGGCGTACAAACAAGAATCTTTATGCCTCGTTTTGGGGTAATTAATGAGAGAAGACATCAATTACACGAAGTAATACGTTTGTCAGGGATGAATTTAATCATCAATGACATGGACATGCCTCTGATTATAAAAGTAGCCTCTATTCCGAAGGAAAGAATGCAAGTTTATTTTATCGATAACGATGAGTATTTTAAAAGAAAAGCAATCTTTTCGGATGAAGATGATCAATTATTTTCAGACAATGATGAAAGAGCAATTTTCTTTGCCAAAGGAGTGGTAGAAACTGTGAAGAAGTTGAATTGGGCACCTGACATCATCCATGTTCATGGTTGGATGGCATCTCTTCTACCAATTTATCTAAAGGAATACTACAGTGAAGAACCTTTGTTTTCTGAAAGTAAAATTATAACGTCTGTTTATGATAAAAACTTTGACGGTGTTTTAAATCCAGCATTGGCAGAAAAAATGAAATTTGATAAAATTCCTGAGGATAAAATTAGCAATTTAGAAGAGCCAAATTATACAAATATCATTAAAAATGCGGTTTCAAATTCAGATGCAATTGTTCAAGGGAGTAGAGAAATTCCTAATGAAATTGCAGATGAAATTGAACAAAAACAGCTTCCTCTTTTATCCTTTCAGGAAGATGATTCTTTCGAAGAGTATTTGAATTTTTACAGCCAATTTACATCTGATCAGTAAAGAGAGAGAAAGTTATGATAAGAAAATTTTTGAAATCTATATCCTACCCGCTTATTGCAGTTTTTTTTATGGGATCTGTAATTTCTTGTGAAGAAGATTTTACAGACATTGGGGCTTCAATTGTTGACAATGGAGAGTTTACCACCAGTGATACTGTTTTTAACATTGAGGTGACAGGTAAAAATATTGAAAGAGTTCAAGCGGATGGGTTGGCATTGGGTGGAGTATTAGGGCAATATTTACTAGGAGTCCACAACAACAATAATTATAAAAAGATTGAAGCGTCAATCATTTCTCAGCTAAGAATTCCAGGAAACCTAAACCAGGTTGACCAAGAATATGGAGCAGATACGATTGTGCATACAACCATTGATACGGTTCTACTGAGAATACCCTACAATGCGACGTTATTAAACACGATCAGTGGGCAGGCAGATTATCAATTAGATTCTATCATTGGAGATCAAGCAGTGCCGTTTACATTGAATGTTTTTCAAATAACTACTTTTTTAAGTAATTTAAATCCTACAACACCTTCAGTACAGAATAAGTTTTTTTCTGACCAAGATTATGAAATTCTTCCAGAGAAATTAAACTTTATTGAAGATATGGAGTTCACTCCTAATAGTAGAGACACTTCTCAGATTGTGGAGAGAAGATTGAGTTCAGGAGAACTTTACGATAAAGACACCATAAGATACATCAATTCAAACCCATACATCAGTATTCCTCTTAAAAAGGACTTGATCAAAGAACTTCTTTTTGATCAATATGAGACGTCTAACTTCGCTTCACAAGATGCTTTCAATGATTATTTTCGGGGGATAAAAATACAAGCAGAAGGGGATGCAGGTTCTCTAATGTCTTTGAGTTTTAATAGAACTTCTCTGCAGCCTTTGATTGACATTTATTATACCAATACGGTATATGAATCAGGGAATGTTGTTTTTGATACAATTAAAAAGACGAATACTTTTTTACTCTCAGGAATTACAAACAGTGTTTACAAAATGACACCGGGTCAATCTCCCTCTTTTGACAATGTGCCAATTCAAGGAACAGCAGGGTCTAAGGCTCAACTAAAAATTTTTGGGGATGATAATGATTTGAACGGTATTCCAGATCAATTGGAAGAATTTAGAACAAAAAACTGGCTTGTCAATGACGCAACACTTACTCTGCATATTGACCAAGACATTGTTGGCTATGACACCCTTGAAATTCCATTCCGCTTATTCATTTTTAAAGATAAATTAAGCCCTGGAACAAGCATAGAAACCCCTCGTCAAATCATTGATTATAGCACTGAAGGCTTGAATGAAGTAGAAGGACGTTTGGAATTGGATAATTCAAACAAACCGAATGCCTATACTTTTAAAATAACGGATTACATTTCAGAATTATTTGCTGGAAACACAGATGACATTCCTATTTTAGGTGTAAGAGCATTCAATCCAACAGACATTCCGGTTTCTGCCGCAGATACGGTTGTTAGGAATTTCAATTGGAACCCCAAAGCAGTAATGCTCTTAAATAACAATACATTAGACGAATCAAGAAAACCTCAATTAAAAATTTCATATTCACTCAAAACAGAAGAAAACTAATTTTTTAAAACAAACTTTATGTGTGGAATAACAGGTTATATTGGGTATAGAGAAGCCTACCCTATTGTATTGAATGGCTTAAAGAGATTGGAATATAGAGGATATGACAGTGCAGGGCTGATGCTTTATGATGGAGCAGATGTGTCGGTATCAAAAACAAAAGGGAAAGTTTCAGCACTTGAAGAAATTGTGGATGCCAATCCAACGAGTAAACAAGGGAATATTGGTATTGGGCATACCAGATGGGCTACCCATGGGGTACCAAATGACACCAATTCTCATCCACATTTCTCACATTCAAAAAATTTAGTCATTGTACACAATGGGATCATTGAAAATTATGAATCCTTAAAAAAAGAATTGATCTCTAGGGGCTATCATTTTCAAAGCGATACGGATACGGAAGTTCTTGTAAATCTTATAGAGGAGGTCAAAAATCAAGAAAAATGCATGCTAGGACAAGCTGTTCAAATTGCATTAACTCAAGTGGTGGGGGCTTATGCAATTGCTGTATTTGACAAAGAAAAGCCGAATGAAATAGTTGTTGCCAAACTAGGAAGTCCAATAGCAATTGGGATTGGGACAAACAACCAAGAATTCTTTATTGCTTCCGATGCATCACCATTCATTGAATATACAAAAGAGGCCATTTATTTGGAAGATGAAGAATTGGCGATCATCAAACTTGGAAGAGACATTCAGGTTCGGAAAATAGCAGACGATTCTTTGACCGAAACGATCACTCAAAAACTTCAATTAAGTTTAGAACAAATTGAAAAGGGAGGCTACGATCATTTTATGATCAAAGAAATCCATGAGCAACCAAAGGCCATTGTAGATACTTTTAGAGGAAGAATGCTGCCCAACCAAGGCATCATTCGAATGGCAGGGATTGATAACAATTTAGAAAAGTTTCTAAATGCCAATCGAATCATTGTAGTTGCCTGCGGAACCTCATGGCACGCTGGACTTGTTGGAGAATATTTGATTGAAGAGTTGGCAAGAGTGCCTGTTGAGGTTGAATATGCCTCTGAGTTCAGATATCGAAATCCAGTGATCAATTCTAATGACATTGTCATTGCCATTTCTCAATCTGGAGAAACAGCGGATACCTTGGCAGCCATCAAACTTGCAAAATCCAAAGGCGCTTTTGTGTTTGGAATTTGTAATGTTGTTGGGTCTTCTATATCTAGAGAAACTCCTGCGGGAGCTTATACCCATGCGGGCCCAGAAATTGGTGTCGCCTCTACCAAAGCCTTCACTACTCAGATTACAGTATTGACTTTGCTAGCTTTAAAACTTGCCAAAGCAAAAGGGACTTTAACGAATTCAGTATTTCATACTTATCTGCACAAAATGCAGTTGATTCCTTCTAAGATAGAAAAACTATTACAGATAGAGGATAAAGTAAAAGAGATTGCCCATGTCTACAAAGATGCTACAAATTGCCTGTATTTGGGAAGGGGCTTTAACTTCCCTGTTGCATTGGAAGGAGCCTTAAAACTGAAGGAAATTTCTTACATCCATGCAGAAGGATATCCTGCTGCAGAGATGAAACACGGGCCAATTGCTTTGATCGATGAAAACATGCCTATTTTTGTGATTGCTACCAATAAAGGACATTACGAAAAAGTAGTTAGTAATATTCAGGAAATCAAATCGAGAAGTGGAAAAATTATTGCGATCGTCACTGAAGGAGATGTAACGGTTAACGCCATTGCAGATCACGTAATTGAGATTCCTGAAGCAGAAGAAGCACTGACTCCTTTACTTACAACGATTCCTCTTCAACTACTATCCTATCACATTGCTGTGATGTTGGATAAAAATGTTGATCAGCCCAGAAATTTAGCAAAGTCGGTTACCGTAGAGTAACTGTAAGGAACCACTTTTCTTACCCCTACTCATTCAACGTAAAGTTCACAATATCAATAATTACCACTAAATTGAGGGAGTCAAATAATTTACCAAGAAGTTTAAAAATTAATAGTTATCATAAAGGTTGTCACCCTTTCCATTAACTTTAATAACAAGTTCTTCCATATAACAATTTCCCCAGTCGTTTGGTGTTGGACAATTTTGTTTCTCTCCTTTTATTACATATTCATTCTTGTTATCATTTGATGGAGTAATTACCCTACCATAATCATTCAAAGAATCACCATATGTTTTAAACCAAAGTTCATTCCCCATTAGATCTAATTTCGTTAAATAAACATCATTATTTCCAACACCATAAGAACCGGTTTGCCCCAGTACAAAGTAACCGTCTTCTGTTTCTAAGATGTCCTCAACGTAATCCCAAGAATTCCCTCCAATTGTTGTTTTCCATTGTATATTATCATTCAAATATTTTAAAACAATAATGTCACAATCTGTACCATCTGAACCATAACAGTTGGTGTCATAATATTTGATATAACCCCCATCAGAAGTGTTCAATTCTTGATAAACTTGTTTCCAATAATCAAAAGGTGGTGGTGGTACCTCTTTAAAACCGACATAATAAAAACCAAGTGTTAATGAAATAATTCCTAACAAAATAAATACATACGTTTTCTTAAAGATTGCTTTGTTTTTTGAAGAACTAAAATCTTCATTAAGAACTTCACTAATTTTATTTAAGGAATAAATTGAAGGAGTTACTTCATCATTTTCAATTCTTTGGATTGTTCTTAATGAAACCCCTGATTTTTCAGATAGGTCAAGTTGAGTTAATCCATTTTTTGTTCTCGATTTTTTTATTCTTTTACTTAAATTCATAGAAAGGTAATTAGATTTATTTAACAACAAAATAACTGAAATTTTAATTTAATCATTAAATATTGAATACGTCATTTAAACGTCAATCATGATTAATGTCATTAAATTATGAAAAGGATTAAGGGGGTAAGAGTAACCACTCCGAAAGAATAAATCATCACAGTGGAATATTCTTTACATTAAGAATCCCTATATTTATATTCTATGGGAAAGGGTGTTTTAATTTTAATAGGGACTTTTGTAGTTGTCGCTATACTTCATGTAGTGTCTCTAAAAATCATGAAGATTTCTGAGGCTAAAAAATCATATTTACGAAAATTATTTTGGTATTTCTACGGAATCATATTGATATTAAGTGGAAGTGTCAATC
>JAYPZA010000001.1:183201-261436 GCA_038136095.1 Flavobacterium sp. | reverse complement strand
GTGTCAATCTTGTTGCAAAAGGAGAATTTTATTGGAGTTTTTCAATTCAATTATTATTGGGTGTAATCATTATCATACTAAACCTTCTTGGTAAAATAGAAAAGAAAAAACCTTCTTAAAAACAGGAATTCTTTTCAGTAAATAGATTGCTTAACTTTAAACTGTTCAACTGATTTTATCATGAACATGGGCATGATTTCCATCATTCCACAAAGTAAGAATGTCTGTAGCAACACTCGCACCACTTCCTGCTGCAATGGCGTATTGACTCCGGTGTCCAGCCAACGTTCCGCAGACGTACAAACCTTCTTTGACCAAATGATCTTTGTTTTTTAATTGAATTCTGTTCTTTGCTGGGTTTGCTTTTTGATGAGGCTCTATATAATTATCTAATCCTTTGATTGATAAAGGGGTTGCATAATTCAAAGCAATAACGGCAAGTTTAGTTTTGTACTCATTTTTATTGGTTTTGACACAATAAAAGCCATCACACTGTTCTATAGAGCCTACCTTTTCAAGTTCAATTTGAGTCACTTTTTCATAATTTGCTGAGAGCAGTTTTTTCCCTTCTGCTAATAAATTACTTCCCAATGTTTCTGAGGCCAACCCAAGAACATTGTTGAACAGTGCATTTTGTAAATGAGAAGCTCTTTGATGCATGATAATCCCTACCTTCTTTTCAGAAGCATAAGGGTTTTTAAGACCTGAGCCAACAACTAATGCACATTGCATTCCGGAGACTCCTCCTCCAATAATTAGTAAGTCATAAATCATATTAAAACAACGCTTGAATGTTTGTTGTAAATAATTTCACCGCAATGGCTAGTAATACAACACCGAATATTTTACGAACAATTTTAATCCCATTTGCTCCGATTAATTGTTCAATTTTAGAAGATGTTTTTAATACGATATAGATAAGAACGACATTTAAAAATACCGCGATGATGATGTTTTGGATTTCAAATTCTGCACGTAAAGAAAGCAGTGTCGTTAAACTTCCTGGACCTGCAATTAAAGGGAAGGCTAATGGGAATACTGTGGCAGTTATTCCATCATCTTCCTCTTCCTTATATAAGGTGATCCCTAAAATCATTTCTAGAGCAATAAAAAATAGGATAAAAGCTCCAGCAACAGCAAAAGAATTTACATCGATCCCTATCAGTGATAATAAACTTTTCCCCAAAAACAAAAATACAATCATAATCACCCCAGCGATAATCGATGCTTTTTCGGATTGAATATGACCTGATTTTTTTCTCAAATCTATGATAATTGGAATGTTTCCAATAATATCAATGACCGCAAAAAGCACCATAAAAGCAGTGAAAACTTCTTTAATATTTATTCCCATTGTTGGATTGTTTTATCGCTGTAAAATTAGGAAACATCATTCTTTATTTTACCATAAAGTAGAAAAAAAATACTGTATTTTTATCAAATGTTTCAATTAGGTAAAACCATTGTATCTGAAGACCTCATCGAAAAGGACTTTGTTTGCAATCTCTCCAAATGTAAAGGGGAGTGTTGTGTCGCTGGTGAAGCAGGAGCTCCTTTAAATCAAGAAGAAGTTGTTGTTTTACAAGAAATATATCCAAAAGTGAAGCCTTTTCTTAGAGAAGAAGGGGTCAAAGCCATTGAACAACAAGGAACCTCCATTACAAGTGATTTTGGAGAATTAGAGACGCCTTTGGTTGACAATTCAGAATGCGCATACCTTGTTTATGATGAGAATAATTCAGCCACTTGTGGGATTGAAAAAGCTTTCAATCAAGGGGTCATCAATTGGCGGAAGCCGATTTCGTGTCATTTATATCCTGTAAGAGTGAAAGATTATAGTGAATTTGCTGCTGTAAATTATCACAAGTGGAGTATTTGTAGTGACGCTTGTTCATTAGGAAAAGAATTGAAAATCCCTGTCTACAAGTTTGTTAAAGAAGCACTTATTAGAAAGTTTGGAGAAGACTGGTATTCAGAATTAGAAAAGGTTGCCAAGGATTACTAAGGTTGGTTTGCCAATTTGCGATCAATTAGGATTTTGTTTTTTTGATGAATGCTTCAACCAAAATATTTTGACTCAAGTGGAACATAATTGAAATGCCTTTGGAAGGGAAATTTTCTAAAATTCAAAACAAAATAATCAGCAATCCATCATTTTTGTTGGGATTTTTTTCTTGTCTTTCATGCGTTTAATTTCTAAGAGGACTCCTGAACATAAATTAACATTATTTAGACTAAATAAAGAATTTGTTTGTTAATTAAAGTTGATTTGTTTTTTTGAAAAAGATATTTTAAGAATCTCAGCATCGACAAGGCTTTGTCAAAAATATTAGTTTTAAAGTATTGATAATCAGTATATTAATAAAAATGAAAAAAAAGTGGTTTTTTTTTGAAGATTTTCATTTTGTTAAAAACTTAGTGGTTTTTGTGAATAAGTAGAGCTTTGTATTTATTCCTTTTTTTTCAATCTTTGTTTGTGTAATAAATCCGGGATACCCCAAAATTCAAATAAAATTTTTAATACAATGTCTTCAGTAGAACCAATTTTACAGTCAAATGATAATCGATTTGTGATTTTCCCAATTCAACATCCAGACCTATGGGATTGGTATAAAAAACAACAAGCTTGTTTTTGGACTGCAGAAGAGATTGATTTACATCAGGATCTATCAGACTGGGAAAACAAACTATCTGTTGACGAACGTTTTTTCATTAAGCACATTCTTGCTTTTTTTGCTGCTTCTGATGGAATTGTCAATGAAAATTTAGCAGAAAACTTTGTCAATGAAGTTCAGTATTCTGAAGCAAAATTCTTTTATGGTTTTCAAATCATGATGGAAAACATCCACTCTGAAACCTATTCGTTATTGATCGATACTTATGTGAAGGATGAAGTTGAAAAGGATAAACTATTCAACGCTATAGAAAATTTTCCTGCAATCAAAAAGAAAGCTGAATGGGCCTTAAAATGGATTGAGTCAGATTCATTTGCAGAACGTTTAATTGCTTTTGCAGCAGTAGAGGGAATTTTCTTTTCAGGAGCTTTCTGTTCAATCTTTTGGTTAAAGAAAAGAGGATTGTTGCCTGGTCTTACTTTTTCTAATGAGTTAATCTCTAGAGATGAAGGAATGCATTGTGATTTTGCAGTTCACTTACATAACAACCATATTGTAAACAAAGTTCCAAAACAACGTATCAAAGAAATCATTGTGGATGCTCTGAATATAGAAAGAGAATTTATCACAGAATCTTTACCGGTAAGTTTGATTGGAATGAATGCAAAACTAATGACTCAGTATCTAGAGTTTGTAACGAATCGTTTACTCCAAGAGTTTCACTGCGAAAAAGAGTATGATGCCAGTAATCCTTTTGATTTTATGGAAATGATTTCTCTGGAAGGAAAAACAAATTTCTTTGAGAAAAGAGTTTCTGAATATCAAAAAGCCGGCGTTAAATCTGGAGGTACCGGAAGCATCAGTTTTGATGCAGATTTTTAGAAGTTTATTTTAAAAATTGGACCCTAATTTTTCATTGGGTCAAAATACAAAACCAACAAAAGCCGTTTTTTGCGGCTATCAACTAATATAAAACGAATAACGAAAACAGCATGTATGTAGTAAAAAGAGACGGCAAAAAAGAGCCAGTGATGTTCGACAAGATCACGGCTAGAGTAAAAAAAATGTGTTATGGTCTTAACAAGATTGTTGATCCTGTCAAAGTAGCCATGCGTGTCATTGAGGGATTATATGATGGAGTAACCACCTCAGAACTTGATAATCTAGCAGCAGAAATTGCTGCAACAATGACCACAGCACATCCAGATTATGCAAAATTAGCTGCAAGAATAGCCGTTTCTAATTTACACAAAAACACAAAAAAGTCTTTTTCAGAAACCATGGTTGATTTATATGAATATGTAAATCCAAGAACTGGGAAAAAAGCACCTCTTCTCTCTGATGAAGTTTTTAAAATCATTTCTGAGAATGCTGAAAAATTAGATTCCACAATTATTTATAACCGAGATTTTAACTATGATTTCTTTGGATTTAAAACCTTAGAAAGATCTTATTTATTAAAATTAAACGGCAACATCGTTGAAAGACCACAACACATGTTAATGCGTGTTTCAATTGGAATTCATTTGAATGATATTGATGAAGCGATAGCGACTTATGAACTCATGAGTAAGAAGTTCTTTACGCATGCAACACCTACCTTATTTAATTCAGGAACCCCTAAACCACAAATGTCTTCGTGCTTTTTATTACAAATGCAAGACGATAGTATTGATGGAATTTATGATACCCTGAAACAAACTGCTAAAATTTCTCAGTCTGCAGGAGGAATTGGGTTGTCTATTCACAATGTTCGAGCCACAGGATCCTACATCAGAGGGACAAATGGGACCTCCAATGGAATTGTTCCCATGTTAAAAGTATTCAATGATACTGCAAGGTATGTAGATCAGGGAGGTGGAAAACGTAAAGGTTCTTTTGCAATGTATATTGAACCATGGCACGCAGATATTTTTGAATTTTTAGATCTAAAAAAGAATCACGGGAAAGAAGAAATGAGAGCACGTGATTTATTTTACGCAATGTGGATGCCTGATCTATTCATGAAAAGAGTCCAAGAAGATGGGAATTGGACTTTAATGTGCCCAAATGAATGCCCTCATTTGTTTGACACCTATGGAGATGAATTTGAGAAATTGTATGAAGGATATGAAAAAGTAGGAAAAGGAAGAAAAACCATCAGAGCGAGAGAGCTCTGGGAGAAAATTTTAGAGTCTCAAATAGAGACAGGAACTCCCTACATGCTCTACAAAGATGCAGTAAATCGTAAATCCAATCAAAAGAATTTAGGGACGATTCGTTCTTCAAACTTGTGTACTGAAATCATGGAATATACAGCACAAGATGAGGTTGCTGTTTGTAACCTAGCATCCATCGCCTTACCCATGTTCATTAGTGAAAATGAGGCAGGAGAAAAGTATTTCAATCACAAAAAATTGTTTGATGTTACTAGAAAAGTAATTAGAAATCTCGATACTGTTATTGACAGAAATTACTATCCTGTAAAAGAAGCAGAAAATTCTAATTTCCGACACAGACCTGTTGGTTTAGGAGTTCAAGGATTGGCAGATACTTTCATCATGCTACGTTTGCCTTTTACTTCTGAAACTGCAAAAAAATTGAATCAAGATATTTTTGAAACTCTTTATTTTGCTGCTGTAACTTCTTCGATGAGAATTGCAAAGGAAAAAGGACCATATTCTACATTTAAAGGATCACCCATGTCAGAAGGAGAATTCCAATACAATATGTGGGGAATCAATGATGAAGATTTAAGTGGAAACTGGGATTGGAAAAAATTACGTAAAAATGTCAAGAAATATGGAGTAAGAAACTCACTTTTAGTTGCTCCAATGCCCACAGCTTCAACCTCTCAAATTTTAGGGAATAACGAAGCTTTTGAGCCATATACATCAAATATTTATACCCGAAGAGTGTTGTCAGGAGAGTTTATTGTTGTCAATAAGTTCTTATTGGAAGATTTGGTTGAAATGAACCTTTGGGACAACAATATGAAGGAAGAAATCATGCGAGCCAATGGTTCGATACAACACATAGAAAAAATTCCTCAAGATTTAAAAGAATTGTATAAGACCGTATGGGAAATGAGTATGAAAGATATCATTGATATGGCTCGTCATCGAGGATATTTTATAGATCAATCTCAGTCGTTGAACTTATTCATGCAAGATGCTGATTTTGCGAAATTAACGTCCATGCATTTTTACGCTTGGAAATCCGGATTGAAAACGGGAATGTATTACCTAAGAACGAAATCAGCGGTAAATGCCATTCAGTTTACTCTGTCTAAAGAAAAAAAGCAAACGCCCAAGGGTGAGGACGCCCCAATGACAGCAGAAGAGTTCAAAGCCATGGTCAATGCCTCAAAAAATGCAGCGGAAGATGAAGATTGTTTGATGTGCGGATCATAAAAATTATTTCACTCATTGAAAAAAGTCTTGAAGTAAAATTCAAGACTTTTTTTATTTTTTATCACCAGTTTTGGTCATCCTTAAATGATTATTTTTCAATCATCCCAATGGCTTTGTAAATATCATTTTGAGGCAATTTACAACTTCCATTTACACAGACATAAACCAAGGTTTCGTCATCAATATACTTATAAGAGAGTAATGGTAATTCAGAAGCTGTTTTTGATGCAGTGATTAAAATATTTGGAAGGTATTGTTGAAATAAAATCTTTGACAGGGGATCTGCATTTTCACCAACTATAGCTACTTCATAGAAAGGTTTTGTAAAATTAGTCATTAAATGAAGCCAAGTGGGATATCCCAGCGGATTTTCTTTAATTTTAACCTGGAGATTATTAAGCATTTGTTCAGAGAGTTCAATCATTTTTTGATCTGAAAAATGATGACCAATTTTGAATAAATTATTTCCTAGAATTGAATTTGAGGAGGAAATTACACCATCAATTACTTCAATTTTGTTTGTGATCAAGTCTTTATCTTCATTGGAAGTGTAAAAAAACATCCCACTATTGGTGTCTAAAAAATGAGCGATGCTATATTCCATCAATTCTTTTGATTGCAACAACCATTTTTCATCAAAAGTAATTTCATACAATGACACAAAAGCGCCAATCACTGTTGCATAGTCTTCTGCATATCCATTGATTGTGCTTTTCCCATTTTTATAACTTCTATAAAGACCTCCGTCTTTTCTCAATTGATTTTTAACCAAAAACTCTCCAATATTAATGGCTTGTTTTTTGTAATCTTCATCATCGAAAGCTTTGTAAGCATCTATAAACCCTTGAAGCATCAAAGCATTCCAAGAAGTTAAAACTTTATCATCTAGATTGGGTTTGTTTTTGTTGTTTCGTTCTGAATACAATCGTTTTTTCCATTCTGAAATTTTTTGTTCTAATGTTGGCAACGGAATCTTATTTGCTTCAGCAAATTCAATATTTGATTGACTTCTTATCAAAACATATCGTTCTTTTTCCCATAAACCAATATCATTTACATTGTAATATTTTGAAAATAAATCGAAATCCTTTTTAAGAATTTTTGCTAGCTCTTCTTTGGTCCAATAATAGAAAGCACCTTCTTCTAATTCGTTACTTTCATTCTTGCTATCTGCATCCAATGAGGAATAAAATGCACCATTGTTAGTATTCAATTCGTTGGTAACAAAGTCCAATGTTTCTGTTACAACAGCTTTGTATAATTTTTTTTGATTTTTTAAATAGGCTCTTGAATATAGACTTACAAGTTGTGCATTGTCATAAAGCATTTTTTCGAAATGGGGGATGTGCCATTGTTGATCGACAGCGTATCTAGAAAAACCTCCTCCAACATGATCATAGATCCCTCCAAAAGCCATTTTTGTTAAGGTCTTTTCTATAAATTTTTCAATGTCATCATCTTTAAATTGATCGTGATATCTTAACAGATAACTAAGGGTAGACGGCATTGGGAATTTGGGAGCTCCGGACAACCCTCCATTTACAAAATCTAATTGTTCTTTGGATTGATTGATGATGGAAATGATTTCCTCATTTTTAAAAGTAGGGTCTTCTTTGTTTAAGGAGATCAATTCAGAATTTTGAATTCCCTCTGTGACTCTTTGAGCATATTGTTCTACTTTTTGCGGATTTTCTTTGTACAGTGTGGAAATATCAATCAAAATTTGATTCCATTGTTCCTTGGTAAAATAAGTTCCACCAAAAACAGGTCTCCCATCAGGGAGTGTGATGCAATTTAAAGGCCAACCACCTTTTCCTGTCATTAACTGAACAGCACTCATATATACCTTGTCGACATCGGGTCTTTCTTCTCTATCAACTTTAATATTGACGAAGTTACTATTCATAATTTGAGCAATAGAGTCATTTTCAAAACTCTCTTTCTCCATTACATGACACCAATGGCAAGAAGCATAGCCAATGGAAATCACCATAAGTTTGTTTTCCTTTTTGGCGTACTCTAATGTTTCGTTATTCCACGCTTTCCAGTTAACAGGATTGTATGCGTGTTGTAACAAGTAAGGACTGGTTTCATTGATCAGATCGTTCCCTTTTTTAGATGATTTTCCATCATTATTATTTGTACAGGCAATTAAAAATGAAAAAAATATAATAGGTAAATAATGAAGAATCTTTTTCAATGTAAAAAATTTTGATATGATTATAAGTGAATCAAAAGTAATGAATATCAATGAAGTAATAAAAATGAAAAAGTCGTTTGATTACTGAAAATTACAGTAACAAACGACTTTTTTAAGTAAATTAATTAATATACTGTGTTTAGTATTTTATCAATTTAATACTTTTTGTTCCAGATTGAGTGGTAACTCTAGCGATATAGATTCCATCTGTCAATCCTTGTGTTGAGATCACAGCGTCCTCACCATTAAATCTTTGTGAAACAACTCTTTTTCCTAACAAGTTATATACTTCAATAGAAGTGATAGGTGAATTTGTTGTTTTAAAGTTCCAAACAGTATTGGATGGGTTTGGATATAGACTAACAGCGACGATATCGTTGTCTTCTACTCCAGCAGTAGCTGCGCCAATCACAACACTTCCTAGGGTTGTATCAGCAGGATCAGCAAGAGGTCCTGTAACACCAAACCCATATTGGATAACATATCCAGAAGCTAATTCAGCCGCAGTTGCTGTAACTGTAAAATCACCTGTACTACTAATTGAAACATTGTTATTAACCACGGTAGCATATCCGCTGTTGGGATCTAAAGCTTTGATGAAAGCGATAGGCGTATAATCTGATCCTAAGTCGGAAACAGAAACGTTTCCAGAGAATGTTAGATCAGATCCAGCTAAAGAGTTGTCTTCAATATAAGAACTTGCTTCAATGTATAAAAGAGCCGTCTGTGTCGCTGCACCTTGATCAAACCATGCAGAATTTGTAGCTTCAGCTGACCAAATAGCAATATTTGGTTCTAAAGTCATATTAGTAGCGGTAGGCGTAGCTCTAAGATCAGCTACAGTATATGAAAATCCAAATGCATAACCATCATCTGAAACATTGAAGGCATTTACATAGGCATTCCAAGATTGAGATGTTGTTACATCAACTGAATTACTATTGGATGGAGGAGGAGTAGTTTCATACCCAATTCCTTTTATGTTGTCATAATAAGTTGTAGTAACTGCAGCATCATCCCAACCAGAACCGTTCCAAAGAGGGAAGAAAAGAAGTCTTCCAAAAACGTCATTGGCGGCAACTGTATTATCCTTTGGGTCATTAAAGTCAAAGGTTAAGGTTTCCCAACCAGTTCCTCCGTGACTTGCATCAGTTGCAGATTCTGCACCTCCATTCAATGGAGTTGCTACTTTAGCTAAAATACTAGTAGCTACATCTGAATAGACATCAACAGTCACCACTTTGTCAGAGGTTGTTAAGTCTAAATGATCTTCTTGAAAGAAAAGTTGAGCATTTTGCCATGCTGCACCTGCAGTGCTAGTTATGACTTTCATAACATCTCCATTTGTACCGTTAGTGGCTGGGTCAGCAACTACCGTTGGAGCTTCTGTTCCATCAGCAACAATTGCACCATCAGGGAGCGTTGTTTCAAAGTCTTCTAGTAGGTCGTAGGTAGCAGGAGGAGTATAAGCAATTCCTTTAATATTGTCATAATAAGTTGTAGTAACTGCAGCATCATCCCAACCAGAACCGTTCCAAAGAGGGAAGAAAAGAAGTCTTCCAAAAACGTCATTGGCGGCAACTGTATTATCCTTTGGGTCATTAAAGTCAAAGGTTAAGGTTTCCCAACCAGTTCCTCCGTGACTTGCATCAGTTGCAGATTCTGCACCTCCATTCAATGGAGTTGCTACTTTAGCTAAAATACTAGTAGCTACATCTGAATAGACATCAACAGTCACCACTTTGTCAGAGGTTGTTAAGTCTAAATGATCTTCTTGAAAGAAAAGTTGAGCATTTTGCCATGCTGCACCTGCAGTGCTAGTTATGACTTTCATAACATCTCCATTTGTACCGTTAGTGGCTGGGTCAGCAACTACCGTTGGAGCTTCTGTTCCATCAGCAACAATTGCACCATCAGGGAGCGTTGTTTCAAAGTCTTCTAAGACAGTTTGCGAAAAACCAGCAAAGCTTGTCAAAAGAAGCAATAAAAGAGTAATTTTTTTCATCATAAGATTTGTTTTTGAATTGTATTCATAAAAAAATAAAATCCCAAATGATAAATCAGTTGAGGGTTTTATTCAATTCAGCAATATAAAACAGAATTGAACAATAACAATAATTTAAGCCCATACAAAAAATATACAAATTGTATGTCATGTTATTAAATTCAAATAATTAAAGAAAAAGCTATTAAATCAAGTATCACAAGGCACTTATGAGGTTTATTGAATTTAACAATATTACCATTATCAACATTTTGTATAGGCTATGTTGTGATAAATTCAATATTTTAATAACATATTTATGTTGTCAAAAACTTAGCAACAAAATAAAAAAGGTTCTTAATTAACAAATTAGTTACTTATGAATTTATTTTTTTTAAATAAAGCTAAAGAATCATTGTTATTGGTAATTAAATAAACCCTATCGTTGTTATTGGTTTTTAAAGAAGAAATTGATCTACCATCTGTGGGTGTATAAAAACCACTCAAATCGGATGAGAGAAATTTAAATTTATTTTTACCATCTCCTAAAAATAATGATCCAAATCCGGCATCATATCGAACAGTCTCAACCTCTACTGCATAATGATTTCCTACGATTAAAATATCTTTGAAACCATCATCATTAAAATCTTCTACTAAAGAATTTTTTATTGGACTAATTTGCGCTTCTATTGGGAGTTTTTCTGCTTTGAGTTTTCCATCGTTATTTATAAGAATAATGCTTTCAAAATTACTTATTTCATAAACAACAGCTTCGTTAACCGTTTCCTCTGGTAAAATATCTATGAGCTTGGAAGAGGCAAAACTATGAAAATCTTTAAATTTTTCTCCGATATAAGGCATTTGTTGTGTGGTACACTCTTTTCCCCTCATTGGTACATAATCTGTTTTGTAAAATTTAGCTAAAACAATATCATTGGTACCATTCCCATCAAAATCATTTGCATAGACCTTAAATGGATGTTCTTTGGTTGCTTTGAACTTGTTGTTTTTGCCAAGGTTCCCTAGTATATAGTCATCATCACCATCATTGTCTAAATCATTCTTTGTGATAGACCACCAAATCCCTCTACTATTGTCGTTTATACCAAACTTTTTAGAACTATCACTGAAAATACCATTGCTATTTTCTAAAACTTTAATTTCCATCCATTCTCCAACAATCAATAAATCATCATCACCATCTTGATCAATGTCAGAGAAAACAGCATCTGTGACCATCCCAATATTTGTTAAATCTGGAGCTATTTTCTCAGAAGCTTTCTTTAATATTCCTTTTTCATTTATTAGGATGTAGCTTGTTGCAGGAAAGGTATACTTACCAGATATGAGTCTAGTCCCTATAAATAAATCTAAGTCACCGTCTGCATCTATATCCGATGCTTTTACGGTTTGAGTACTCTCATATATATTTGGAATAGCGGTATTATTTTTTGAAAAGTTTCCAAGACCATCGTTTAGGTAAATTCTATCTTTTAGTAATCGATTTCCCTTTTTAAATTCACTACCACCAGAAGTTACATACAAGTCTTGATCACCATCTCCATCTAAGTCAAAGAAAAGAGCTCCTAAATCTTCTGAATTTTTATCAACTGCCCATGGTTTTGATTTACTTCTTTCAAATTTACTATTAGCAGTTTGAAGAAAAAGTACTCCCTCTTGGCCTGAAGCTCCACCAATAAAAACATCTTCTAAATTATCTCCATTTACATCTGCCGTTACTGAAAAAGGACCATTTGTTGAAAGTTTATGAGGCAATAATATCTCCTCTGCAAAATCATTATACTCGTTTTCTTTGTGTGTGTACTCAAGTCCAATGTTTACAGTATTTATTTTTGATAATAATGTTTTTCTTTTGGGAGTATTTGGTGCTTTCGCTTTCGCTTTTGAATACATAGCAGTGATAGTTTCATTAGCGTTGATATTTTCAAAATAATTAACCTTACCGTCTGGCCAAATTACTTCAATTAAATCTACTTTATCATCATTGCCTAAACCAAAAAATAGTCCTGGCTCAACTGAAGAAAAGAAACCTCTCGTTACTATATTTTCTGAAACTTGTATTTTATTATTATGATTAATTTTTACTTTTACACCAAAACCAAATTTATTTTTATAATGTCCTTGTAATTTAATTTTTAGGAAATTACCATTTGTTTTATTTTCATAAACAAAAGCAGGGTGTTCCATGTTATTTATAACCACATCTAAGTCACCATCGTTATCTAGATCACCATAGGCCATTCCGCTAGAAAAACTTGGGGTATCAAACCCCCATTCTTTTGAAATTTTCTCAAATTTAAACCCGTTATTGTTTTTAAAAGCATAATTTGAGATAGGCTGTGATGGTGCATTTTTACTTAGCTCATAAAGTTCTTCCGCAGTTGTTTCTTCATTCAATTTATTTAACAAAGATCTATAATCATTATTATCTACATCTTTTTTTATACCATTTGAAACAATAATATCTTTCCATCCATCATTATCAAGATCAACTAAAAGACTTGCCCAACTCCAATCTGTACTAGATATTCCTGCAATATTTGCAATATCATAAAAACTTCCAGAACCTGTATTAATTTGCAAAGCATTAGACATATATTGACGATGAGCTCCTGCTTTTACAAGTGATTCAAACCTCTCTGTACTCATAGATGCCATATTGGTTTTTGACCGATAATGATCTTCAGGTGTCATATCTGTTGTTATTAAATCAATATTTCCATCGTTGTTAATGTCACCTGTGTCTGACCCCATACTTAATTGGGTAATATGTTTTAACTTTTCATTGATTACATTTTTAAATGTACCATCACCATTATTATAGTACATGAAATCCGGTTCTGCATAATCATTGGCAACATATAAATCAATCCAGCCATCATTGTTAAAGTCTGAGGCATTTACACTGAGTCCGTAAGCGAAATCTCTAGAAATTCCTACTTCTTTTGAAACATCAACAAACTTTCCATTTTCATTTCTATAAATTCTGTCTCTAAAGAAGGAATAATCTTTTTTTGGGATTTTATTTATAAGAAATAGTTTTTTATCTGCAGGCTGATTTACTTGATACATATCTAAATCACCATCGTTATCCATGTCAAAGAAAATAGCCTGTGATGAAAACCCCATATCCGCTAAACCAAAAGCATCTGCAGATTCTGTAAAAGTTAGGTCTTTATTATTAATGAATAATTGATTTTTTCTTTTTTCTGGATCTAATGAATTTCCATTTCTACTCACATAAATGTCTAAATATCCATCAGCGTTTACATCTGCCATGGTAACACCCCAAGACCAACCTGGACTTTTAGAAATTTTTGATGTAATTGTGATGTCTTCAAATTTGAAATCACCAGTATTTAAATACAATCGATCATTTACTTGACTCCCTGCGAAAAAAATATCTGATAATCCATCATTATTGATATCTCCAATAGCAACTCCAGATCCAATATAAATTTGACTATAAAAATATTGATTAAAGAATTTTGATTCATTGATGCTATTATTAAAGTCGATTCCAGTTTGTTCAGGGGGTAATAATTCAAAACCTCCTGTAAGGTCTTCAGTGACCAATTTTCTTTTTGAAGAATCACATGAAATCATTAAGGTGCTGAGGATAAATAAAATAGAAAGAAATGATGCGTTAAATTTCATATTGACTAGTTATTAAATGATCGTTTTATTTCTAAAAAAGAATATATTTATTCTTATACAAAAATATCCTTTTCTTACCTAGAAACATAATTCCGGTTAGAAAATAGGATAATTACCAATAAAATTGAGGGTTGTTTTAAAACTTTAATTCCTCGTTTACATCCCAAATCCCCCAATAAGAACCGACGTCTCCCTCTTTTTCAACTTTCCATGACTCATCAAATGAAGAAAAATAAAAGATGTCAATATCTTCCTCTTTTGACCAATTTTGTGTGTTGATAAAGTTCTTAAGCGCGTTTTCTTCAGAAGGAATTGCTCCAGCTAAGTTAGAGCCTTCACTAGGCCAACCTGTTTCGGTTATGATGACTTTTTTGCCTTGACCAGCTCTAACAGCTCTTCGATACATGTCTTTCATATACAACAAAGCATAGTCTTGATGACAGCCCTCCCAAAAAGGATAACAATTCGCCAAAATCACATCACAAGCTTCACTAATGGCTGGTCTATCCTCAAATTCATAATAAGCATCCACATAACCCACAGGAACATCCACAACAATCTTTTCCTTTACTTGCTCTATAAATTGTAATAATTCTTGCTCAGATAAATCACGTCGATACATCACTTCATTGCCTACGGCTGCAATATCTACATAACCCTCATTAGTTAATTTAATCAGACCTTCAATTTCTTTTTGGTTGATTTCATCATTATCTCCAAGCCAAGCTCCAACCAATGTTTTCATTCCTAATTCTCTTGCTATTTTTGGAATTAATTCGTTTCCATCAGTACAAGAAAAAGAACGAATCCATTTAGAATATGGTTTTATAATTGACAGTCGTCGTCTTATTTGCTCTTCTGTTAGTTGATCTCCAGGTTGTTGTCCTTCTCCATACGGACTTGAACAAAAACCATGAACTCCGGATTCAAGGATGTTTTTAAAAATTACTTTTAGCTCTTCCTTACTTTTTTTTGATAAATCGATATTGGTTAACGATAAAATCTTCTCTTCTCTTACAGACATTTTTTAATTTTTCTAATAATGAATTATTTGTTAGATAACTTTCTTTTTTCTAATTCTGCTTTTATTTCATTGGCTTTTTCTTCGGTGATGCTGTAATTACGCATCACAAACATTGCAATGATGGTTCCTCCCATTGGGAAAAAGCAGAAGAAGGCATGAAGTCCATCAACAGCAGATTGTTGGTCAAGTGTTGCAAGATCAGGGTTGAATCCAACAAATGTGATGATCACTCCACTTAACGCACCTGCAATCCCATAACCTACTTTTACCATCCACCAATAGATTGCTCCAAAAATTCCTTCTCTTCGTTTTCCTGTATTTATTTCGTCGATATCAATTACATCTGCAGTCATTGACATCATAATGGTAAATAAGCTACCTATTCCAAAGGAAAAGAATGGCAATGCTATCATATACATCCATGGTTTTCCTGGAATGAATAAAAAGTACATCAAGATGTAGCCTATCAAAGAAATTGATTGCGACAACATAAACGCTTTTTTCTTTCCCATGATTTTTGACATCCAAGCGACGGTAGGAATCACGATAAAAGTAGTTCCAAGAGCACCCACACACCCAAACATTGACACCCAAATACCACTAGCACCAGCGTCACCATTAAATAATTTGTAAACGATTACAAAAAAGGTCAAGGCTGCAACTGTATTGAAGGCATTGAATATTAAAAACGTTGCGCCACATAGTTTTCTAAAGTCTTTAATCTTAAATGCTTCTTTAAAACTTATGAAAATTTTCACTAAACTGTTCCCAATATTTGCCGAATTTAAAGGCTCGTAGTCCTCATTGACTGTTGATTTACTTTTGATAAAAATTGCAGGAGCAAGCGCACAAATGGTACAAGGAATAGCTACCCATATTGCCAATTCTCGTACAGCAATGTCTGCAGAAGGGAACCAGTTTTTATCATACATAATAATCCAGAACAAGGGAGCAATGACCCAAGCCCATTGGCCAATCCATTGTGAAATAGCCATGATATTTGTTCTTTCGTGGAAATCATCACTCATTTCATATCCCATGGCTACATAAGGGACACTGAAGATTGTCAGTCCCAAATAAAATACCAAAGACCATAAAAAGAAATACCAAAAATTGTATTGCAATCCGTCTTCTTTGTAGAGTTGCCACATAAAGATATAAGCAAGACCCATGAGGATACCACCAATTAGGACATATTGACGACGTCGTCCCCATTTTGATTTTGTATTATCAGAAATAAAGCCCATAATGGGGTCTAAGAAAGCATCAAAAATTCTAGGAAATAAAAATACTAATGACCACATCCAACCCGTAAATTCAAGGTCTTCTACTAGAACGACCATAAAGATTCCTAGGATGGCAGGAAACATTTGATTTGCCAACATACCAAAGCCAAAAGCAATTTTTTGACCCATTGGAACTTTGTTGGTTATTGAATTAGATTCATGCATTATTTGTTTGATTAGGGATTAATATTGTTTGAATTGCTTGAGGGCTTATTGAAATATTTGTTGAAGATCCTCCTAGAGATAATTTGAAATTCTTTTCATTGGTTCCCTCATTAAAAATAACCACGGCGATCGATCCATCAGGGTTTTTTGCTGCAGTTACCATCAACGAATGATCTGAATTTTTAACATCAATGATCTGAGCTTTTGGTCTGATATATTTGCTAAAATGTGCCATGGTATAGTAAAGAGGAGTAAAATAAACTTCATCATTTTTTGGATCTACAATAATTGGAGCAGCACACCAGTTTTTAAACCAGTTTGGTCCACCTTGGGTGTCCAAAACCATGTTCCAGTCAATCCAACCATCGACCCAATTATTTAGGCATCCAATGATATCTCTTGCATAACGATTTACAGGGGCATATTTTGGATGTAAATGTTTGTCTTCTTCAGAAGCCCAATCCCATCCCCAATCTGTAGATTCTTTTCTCCAATACCAATCATCATCTTGCCATTGAGGCACTTCAGAATCTACACATCCTTCAGTTTCAATTAAATACTTGTTAGGAGCCTTATTATGTGCATATTGCAACGCATCAGGGAAATAATCATAAGTACTTTCGTACCAATGAATTGCAGTTCCATCAAAATATTTGGAGGCTTCTTCATCTCGATACATTTCATCTACCCATTCTTGTAACCCTGCTCTATTTTGATCATAACCCAAAATGATTTTATCTCCATGACCATCTGCGTTTAATTTTGGACCTAAATGAAACTGGACAAAATCAGTCATTTCTTTGGGCGTGTAATGCATGCTTTCCCAGCTATTTCCATTTCCATGTGGTTCATTTTCAACTGTAAAACCCCAAATATCAATTCCTTCATTTTTGTAGGCATCAACATATTTGGAGAAAAATAATGCCCAAGTATCATAATATTCTGGAAGTAGTTTTCCTCCAACCCAACTGTTGTTATCTTTCATCCATGGAGAAGCAGTCCAAGGAGAGGCAATAATTTTAAAACCCTCTTCAGAAATTTTCATAGCATCTTTAATCATAGGAATGATATCATCCATATCTTCTTTCACAGAAAAGTGTTTTAAGTCTTTGTCACCAGCTACAGGCGAATAGGAATAATTAGTCAATGAAAAGTCACATGAATTCATATGAGTTCTTGTCAGTGAATAGTTTGCTCCTTCTTTAGCAAAATATGCTTTGAGAATGAGTTCTCGATTTTCTTTGCTAAGCTCATTTAATAAATAAGCAGAGGATTCAGTAAAAGCACCACCAAAACCAGTGATTGTTTGATATTTTTTTTCTGGATTTAATACAATGGTCGACTTTTCTTCTAAATCAGAAAAACTATTAATTGAAGTTAGTTGATGACCACTTTTAGAGGTTTCAAAAACAGAAACTTCTAATGACTGTTCTGAAGAACAAGAGGAAATTGTTACAAGAATTAACATATAAAAAAAGAGTTTGACTGATAATTTCATTGGAGGTTTTTAATATTGTTTGGTTATTTTTTTGGTTGTGGTATTTGTACGCCAAGAAGCAAGCTGTCTTTGTTTCCTTTAAAAGTTTTAACAATTGGATTTCCTGATCTACGTAAATTTTTAAATACTCCTTTGTCTACAAGATCCCAAAGTGCATATTTGGCTTCACCATTCACTGTGAATAAACCAAAATGATTCTCTGATCCTCCTGAGTTCTTGGCATCTTTCCATCGCTCATCAAATGCTTCAAAAAAGAAACAAGATATTCCCTTTAGATGACTCCATTCTCTCATATGATTGTAGTACAATGCTTGTTTGTATTGATCGGTTGCTTTGGTTCCCTTGTTCCCATATAATTCGTTGGAAAAGGAGGCCCATCCTGTTTCTCCGATATGAATGGGTTTATCAATTCCCAACCGATTGATGTATTTTTTGACACTATCATACTGAGAAACTGCGTATTGTTTGGCTCTCACCATGATGTTATTGACTCTTTCTATGTTAGAATTCGCCTCTTCGGTGTACCAAAAGGTGGGATTGTAGTACGTATCATGCATCGGATACGTATGTATTGAAAGGTAATCGACCGCTTTGATAAGTTTTTCTAAATCGTCTACATGGTATTCTTCACTTCCACCTCCCCATGAAGCAAAATTATCAGAACTTGTAATCCAAAGATCTTTTGAGAGTTCCTTTTTTACCTTCAAATTTTGAAGATATGAAACCCACTTTAAAACAACAGAAGGAGGGACATAATAATCTGTAGCCCATTTTACCATTGCCTCATTTCCAACAGCAATTATTTTAACGATCTCTGGATATTGTTTTGCCAAGGCTACAGCGGTAGAAATTTCCTCTTGATTTCGTTCGCTTTCTTGGGTATGGTCTGGTTGACTGGTCCAAGCATTTTTACAATCAATCCAAGCACCCAACATCACATACATTTCGAAAGAGGAGTTTTCTTGTTTTAATTCTTTGATGGCTTTTAACAAATTAGAAGCTTGAGCAAAATGAAGATTATAAGTTCTCAAAATTCGAATACCCATGGCATGAAGAATTTTCATATCCTCTTTAATTTCATCAATAGTGGGTTGAATTTTTCGAGAGTTTTCTCGATAGCCACCATATGAAATTGCTAAATAATCTGAGTTTCCAAGTATGTCTTTCGCCGTCAATTGTGTTTTCTGTTTAAGTTCTTTACTTTCTATTGGATCACAAGACCCGATGACACTTGAAATAAAAACGATACATAGATATAATTTCAAGTTCATCAATCAATTTTTATTTCAAATGCTCTATGTTAATATTCGCTTTGATGTGCGCGACTTCTCCTGTTCTTTTAAATATCTTTTGACTAGTAGTCGAATTGATCAATAAAGAATCATATTGTTCTTGAGTTCCATCTCTGAAAGAAATTTCTAAACTGTCTTTTTCGGAAATGTGATACGTTACTGGTACTTGACAATAAGTAAAACCAAGAGAGCCCTTTGGGATGATGATTTCCTTATGTTCTTTCAATACACTGATAAATTTGAAAGATGTTTCTTTGGTAACAAATTCCTCTTTTCTTAGTAAACAAGGGTTAAAACATAATTTACCTTCCTTTACAAATACACCTAACTCACCAAAACGACTTAATACATCCTCTTTTACCTGACCCGTCATCCCTGGCTGTTGAGCTCCTTTACCTCCTGGGGTATGTGAGTAAGGATCTGTAGGGAAAGCTCCATATAATTTTGGTGATTTATGAACTCCAATTCCTTCGTAAATTTCATAAAAGTGCTCAAGTAAATGACCAATAATAATTTCATTCTCACCCTCATTGATTGCTTTGATACAGGATTCTTGAACGGCCAATAATAATTTTGACACCATATGCCAATAAATTGATCCTAAGCCCTCATAACCATAAAATGTTCCGGATCTACCTGTAAAGGCCTTATGATTAAATACTTCTTCAAAAGCTTGAAGAATTTTAGGCGTGTCTGAGGCTAACAGAGAATTGTATTTTGTTTCTGTAAGTTTTTCAAGAGCCGATAGAACATCGTTTGCATTTTTAAAGTTTCCGTTAAAATGATATGCACCGTTGATGTCTTTTTCAATGATGTCTAAGACACCGTCTTGAATCATTTCTTGAAGAAGTTTTGAGGACGAAACCGCTTTTTCAGGAATTGTATTTCTATCTAGAAATCCTTTCAATTCTTTGTTTGGATACAATAAATAACTAAACTGATCTTCTCTGAAAAGCGCACTTTGTTTCAATGCATTTAATACATTGAGAGTTTCCTTACCGTCTAGACAACCCGAACTTAGAACCGCCACTTGACCTTCTAACATTTCACTTAAATAAGAAATAGAGATGGAATCCTCAGAATCAACCGTCATTAAGTTATAAGCATGATATAAATTATCTGATCGCTTGTTAGCTTCAATGGAGTGCTCTAGATAAGATTTGGTTAAACTGATAAAATTCTTTAAATCTTCCATCGGAAGAGTTGTTTTTCTACCAGAAAAAGCATGTGAATAAATTTTTATTCTGTAATCACTTCCAGCCTCTCCAAGCGCATCAAGAATTGATTTTTTATCTTGATTATTTATAGAACCTGAAAGAAGGGCCTTGTTTTTTTCAAAGGTTGCTAAAACAGCATTAAAAAATTCTGATATTTCATTAGAGATTTCAACTTCACCAACAGAGGTGTCTGAAAGTAAGCCTTCAAAGAAATCAAAAAATCTTCTCAGGTAGTACAGTGTCACCATAGAAACTCCATTTCCAACTAGTGCGTTGTTGGCATCATTCCATTCAGGTCTTTGAGTATTCATCCAAATACCTCCCTCAGGAATAAAGTTGGATAATTTTGCCAGCGTAGTCGCCAATATTTTTTCTATGAAATTGGCTTTGACAATAAATCGATTTTCATCACGAAGCAAACCACCATCTGCACCAAATGAAGAACATTCTTCTCTTATTTTTCTGTCCAATGCTTCATCAAAAATGATGGTGTCCTTAGGGTCTTTTAAGAGATCTTGATAGGGTTTAATTTTGTAAGGGACATTGGCATACACGAATAAATCTTTGGTAAAGAAGGATTCTAATTGTCCAGGCTTATGATCATTAATAAATTCTAAAAATTTAAGTAAATAAATGATTTGATGATCTCCCCAATAGCCAATGTATGACCATGGATCGTCTGGTTCAATCGTTTCCCAATCAAAACCTCCTTTTGTAACTCGATAAGGATTGTAACCATCAAAAGTAGTTGCATTTAAAAACTTATGAATCATACTTTCAATAAATTCAGGGTACGAATGAGCTAAGGCTTCCCAATTTTGAAAGATATCTCGCCAATTCCCTTCATAATCTAGAATTTTAGAACCATCAATTTCATTTCTTGTATTGATAGAAAACTTATTCCATGGGCGGCTTGGATCTCCATGTCGACGACTAAATTTCAAAGGCATATACTCCAAACACAGACGTCTAAAATTTTTATCCTCATTGTCATAAGCAATTTTTTGAAGATCAAGAACAGAAAAAGTTTCTGGAAGTTTTGTGATGATTTTTTCAGAGGTAAAAGCAACTTTTTTATTCGCCTTTTCTAGGTAGTTTTTAAAATCCCATTTTTCGATTTGATAATTATCATCAAAGATTCCACCTCGCATGATATTGAATAATGTATTTGCAAAATGTCGAGTATCTTTTAAATTATCTTCAGTCACTTGAATTGCATCGGAAGCTGAGTTCAATTCAACCAGTCTTTTTGTCCCAGCATCAATATTTTCTAAAAGCTTGTCTTTTAATGAAGGATCCTCTTGAATCTGCTTGATCAGTTTTGCAATACTCGAGTGATTTTGATTCACATTGGCAACAATCATCCATTCTTTAGAAGATTCATTTGTCAATTCAATTTTTGAGTTCAGAAAATAAGCCCCTTTTTCTGCCTTGATGTCTTTTTCTAGTTCAACGGATTTTCCTGCTCTAAAATCATTGAGTTGAAGTGAGGAAAGTAAGTAGGTTGGGTTTTCTAAACCTAAAGACCATACAACATTTGCTTTCAAAGCTTCACTAGCCTCCGCTTTGTCAACCAAAATTGCACTTAACGCATAAATACCAAGACCTGCAGATACTTCAAGTTCATTACGCTTGTAAGCATCTACTAAATTACTGGTTTGATTTTGTTGATCGCTTCCAATACTGGCAGGCATGATGTTTTGAATACCATCAAGAAGCTCAACAGATACAGATTCCTTTCCCGTATTAATTAGGGTAGATTTCTTAATAAAACCATAAGTATTGCTAGAACTCCATTGATATCTAAAAATCAATTCTAAATCGTGATTTATTTCTTCAAATATAATTTTGTTTCCATACCTATTTTTATATAGATTTTGAGTAGTGGAATAATTGCCAAGTGATCTTACCGCAAGTGGCTCCCAAAGATGGACTTGGTCATTTTTTACAACTTTGAAAATAGATTTGCTTCCTGTGATATCTGCTGATTCAGTAATTTTATCATCAGTATAATATGGGAATAGCGCATATTCAGAATTTTTCCTTCCTGCTGTCAAACCGCCATTACTGGAGATAAACATCCAGTGGTTTGAATCGCTTACAATACTCATAAAAAACGGACGCATTTGATCACTATTTGAAATCTGAAAATACAGTTCGTCATCAATTTGAATTGACTTTAGTTGGATTGTATTGCTGTGTTTTTTAGTTTGCTTTTTTTGTTTTATTGCTTCTTCAATCATTTTTGTTATGGTTTATTCTACGAAGAACATCTTCATTAAATTTTCCTTTGGAAACAGCCTCTTGTAGATTTATATTATTAAAAAAATTAGTTAAAAATTTTCCAGTTACTTTTTGTTGAGTTGGATTTAGTTGATGAATTTCTTTTAGAACATAATATGCAGCCCTTGGATAGAGTTCATACAGGCCATTATCATCAGTAGGCCCCTTTGCACAAATTCCAAACCATTCTTCATTCATGTTGTGTTTTCCTGAAACAAGATCAATGGAATACCCTCCGTTAGTCCAGGTAGATATTTTATCATGAATCTTTGTGTTTTTCCTATTGTCAAAATCATATTTCCACCAACCATCACTGAATTGAAAAGTCATTCCACCGATTGAGTTTTCATTTTTTCCAAAACCAGCCAAGTTTTCATAAATTTCTTTCCAATTACCTAATAAATAGTATGCCTGAGATTTTTGATCTTCAGCATGGTTTATCGCATTGAAAGCATCCGCTCCAAATTCTGTCATAAGAACAGGTTTGTCTAACTTCTCTCTTACAGTTTTATACAAATCAGTGAATGAAACTCCTCTGTATGAATTGACTCCAAAAACATCCACATCTTGACATTCCTGAGCTATGATATCAATGAAAAGGAGATCTCCATTGCAAATTGCAACCGGATGATTCACATCTGCTTCATGAATCATTTTTGCAGCGGTATTCATCAGCTTATACATTGGCCTTCCTTGCTGTTCTCCAGCCAACTGTTTTTCCTCTTCTTTCTCGGGAAAATCCTCAGTCTCTGATCCTGCCCAAAAAAGGCCATAATTATTTTCGTTGCCAAGCAAATACATTAAAAGTCCTGGGGTATTTTTATAAGCAAGGGTCAGTTGTTTAATTTCTGATAATAAAGCTTCTTGAATTTTGGGATCTGTGTAATCTGTTTTGGCTATCCAAACACCATCTACTGTTAATCCATATCGACCAAAGGAATGATTAAGTAATGTGAAGATACCATAGTTTTCATAGATGTATTGAATCCATTTTGGAGGAATGTCTATATAATGGCGAATGACATTGACGTTCATCTCTTTCAAAAGTGACATTTCTCTATCTAAGCCAATTTTGATAAGCGAATCCGTCTTTCCCCAAAAGTTGGAATCAATTACATTTTTTCCAATAGGAACCATATCCCAATTCATTCCATTGATGACAAAATGAGTACTGTCTACTTTTAGAATGATTCCTTTTTTAGTTTTTTCTAATTTGACTTGATTGACTTGACTGTATAGGCTGTCAATACTAGAAAAAACTAATAATAAAGAAAAAATAACTTTTATTTTTAAAACGCTGTATTTCACTTTAACAATGGCTAGAGAAAAAATGGTTACTTTTTGCTAATTTAAAGTTAACATTTCAATTTTTTTTCAATTTTGCCTAGACAAAAATCATACAAATAGGCAAATAATGAATGATTTGTGATTTTTTCCATCAAACTTTTGATAATACCTTTTGAAACTCAATATTTATCACAAAAAAAACCTAAGCAATCAACCATTCTTGAGAGAAGACAGGTTATTTGTTGTAGTTATGTATAGTTTTTTTTATCACAAAAAAAGAGCCTTGACATTTTACTGCAAGGCTCATTCCTTATTTTAAGGGATTTAGAGGATGTTTTTTAAACAATATTTTATAGAATTTCTTTATTGATATACCTTTACATAATCAACTTCCATCGTGTCTTGAGTGAAGGCACTGTCTATTGTTCCTCCTAAGGTTCCACCCATCGCGACATTCAAAATGATAAAGAAATCTGAATTAAATGGGAAGTCTGCATTGTTGTTTAATTCATAATATTGTTGATCGTCCACATAAATTTTAACCGAACCTTCTGACCACTCTGTAGTATAGGTGTGAAATTCTGTACTTGTATTGGCAACTTCGGTAGTCACACTATATTCTGCAGGACCAGAAATACTTGGTTCATACCAATGGCAAGTTCCTAATACGGATCCTTTGTCATCACCTCTTTGTTCCATAATATCAATTTCACCTGATTCAGGCCATCCAACTGTTGGGAAGTTTGCTCCTAACATCCATATGGCAGGCCAAGTTCCTTGTGATGCAGGAAGTTTTGCTCTTACTTCAACTCTTCCATAAGTAAAATCGTACAATCCTTGTGTTTTAAGTCTAGCGGATGTATAACCACTTCCTTCTTTGACGGCAGTAATTTTTAAAGAACCGTCTTCTATAGTTACATTTTCAACATCGTTCGTATAAGTTTGTACCTCTTGATTCCCCCAGCCACCAGCTCCAAGGTCATATGTCCATTTGGTGGCATCTGGTTGTCCATCTGTATTAAAATCATCTTCCCATACTAAATTTGTATATTGATAATCTGGGTTGATATCTCCTTCAACGGGTTTTGTAGAAGTAAACCTGTGATACCAAGCAAAACCATTTCCTGCTTGGATGATTCGAACAAACAATTCGGTATCCGATATAGAAATGATATCATAGGTACTAGCTCCAACATACCATCCCATAAAACCTCCATCAGATATCTCAAAACTCGTTTGTCTGTAAGGCTCTTCATTATAGCTACCTTCTAGAGCAGCTTTGGAACTTGAAGGGAAAAAAGAAACGCTTTTTTCTCCAAACATGGTTGTTGCTACAGTTTCGTCATGACAAGTATCTCCATCAACACCTAGCTCAACAGCGTAGGCTCCAGGAATGAATGCTGGTCCGATAGTCTGTTCAAAACTAATCCCATTAGCAGTTCTGGTAAACACAAATTCATTGTCGTACATGCAATATTTTTCTTCGTCCCAAGGCTGAATTAAATTCCACCATGCTTCATAGGCAAATTCTCCATTTCCATAGTCGTCTTCAACTGGTCCAAGTCCCACGTGAACAGCTACATCGGCTTGCCAGTACCACTTTTTGCTAGCTCCAATATCATTTGCATCTGTAGATCCTGTTAAAAAGTTTTCTGCTTCTTCATCTTTGAAAGAATTGAACACAGTTACTTCCAAATTTGTACTCGTTCCAATTCCCCCAGGACCGGTTGCATTTACAATTACGTTATAGGTGTATATCCCAACGTTTGATGAAAAACGATGTTCGATGACTCCTGTTGGGCTTACTGCTGTAGACCCATCACCAAAATTGAATTGGTAATTGATCTCGTTGTCTGAGGTAGCTCTGAAAATAACGACAGCGCTTCCATCACCATAGGGATTGTCTGTATCTTGTCCTACAATTTCAGCACTAACCTGAAGATTGGTAGGGGCAATAAGATCGCCTACGGTATAGTTGTTCTCTTCACATCCTACAAAAGCAAACGTACTTAAGATTAGGATTCCGATGATATTTTTAATTTTTTTCATTTTAAAAATTGAATTTAATGAATAGTCATTTTTATTTTAATCCATAGATAAATAAACATCATCTATGTTAACAAGTCCAACCTCTCCTCCGATGTCAAATAACACTCTTGCATCAGGAGCTCCAAAGGTTACTGCAGTGTAGGTAAAGGTATAGGTAGTTCTCGTTGGCGTGATGTCTAGTGGGGCACCTGTATTTGTCCACGGTGCAGCGCTTAAACCGATTCCTGCAACGATACTTCTATTGGTATCCGACCAAGCATCAAAGGTCAATGTATAAGTATTTCCCTCAATGATTTCCAACTTCTGACTCATATTAACATCATATACATTTCCTGCAGATTCTACATTCACCGAGTAATAGGTGTTTCCATCAGTTGTTACAACTGGAGCAGGAGCATCATCATTCACACCAACAATCCATGGGTCACTTCCATTTTCAAAATCACCATTTACAAGAAGATTTCCTGAACCAACGATCAAAGAAACATTATCAATGTTGACAAGTCCAACCTCTCCTCCAATGTCAAAAAGAACTCTTGCATCAGGAGCTCCAAAACCTACTGCACTATACGTGTAGGTAAAAGTAGTTCTCGTTGGTGTAATGTCTAATGGGGCACCTGTATTTGTCCAAGGTGCAGCACTTAAACCGATTCCTGCAACAATACTTCTATTGGTATCCGACCAAGCATCGAAGGTCAATGTATATGTATTTCCTTCAATGATTTCTACTTTCTGACTTACATTTACATCATAAACGTTCCCTGCAGACTCTACATTTACAGAATAATAGGTGTTTCCGCCATTTGTTACAACAGGAGCAGGTGCGTCATCATTGACTCCAACAATCCAAGAATCGCTTCCGTTTTCAAAATCTCCATTGGTCAATAACCCATCATTGAACGATGAGCCCGAACCTTGTCTGTAAAAATATAAGTTGTCAATAAAGACTGTTCCTACTGGATCTGCTGAAATAACAGTTTGATTGATATCCGTAAAAGGTACTCCTGTGAAATTTTCTAAAGGAACGTCAAAACTAATCCATTGCCCTTCTTGATCAATGGCATTCTCTATTTCAAATTCAATATTATCTGTTCCTCCATTATAACCTGTTCCATTGAAATCAACAAATTTGATTTTGAAAGTATTTACATTGGTACTCCATACATCAAAATGAACCATTTCCATTGCAGAGGCGTCGATAGGTTCAGCCTCGGTAATGATCCCCGCATAAGCTAGATCTCTGTATACCAACGTTTGATTGCCTTCAATAGCAACTTCTTCTTGCGCTGCAACCACAGACCAAGATGTTGTGTAGGAATCTACGGTTGTTTGAATGTATTGTTCACTATACATTGAAATTACATCACCTGCATCTCTGCCTGGAGGTGATGGTGCCTTGGTTATAGGGGCTAAAATTTCGGTAACTTCAAAATCTTCGGTGTACTCTGTAGTTTCAATTGCACCACCTTTTGCAACGACTCTAACAGAGTAAACACCTGGATTTTCATAATCATAAGAAATGGGTTCTCCTATATTACCTGTAGCTACAGGTTGATCAACTCCATCTTCTCCTGAATAAAATTCATACATTGTTGCAAAATCTGCTGTTGCACTAATGTTTACCTTTTTTGAAGTGACTGCATCATTTTCTATGGTAACTACCAAATTCTGTGGAGCCTGAAATGAAACAGTAAGTTCTTGAGAAACTTCGGTACTTTCTCCTTTGATGTTGTAGGCAACAATTCCTACGGTATAAGAACCCTCAGAGTAAATATGTTGAGTGCTCTCTCCATTTGCAAAATTTACCAAATCTGATCCGTCTCCATAAGCTACGTCAAAGGAGGTCGCTCCTTCTGCATAAGGAATGATGGTGACCAATCCAGAATTGTCTTGTGTAATCACATAGTTTGCTCCAACATTTGAAGGAAGAGCAACATCATTAAGAAAGTCTAAATTAGTTTCATCTTCACAAGCACTAATGATGATAAGAACAATGAGTGCTTTGTATATTGATTTTAGTTTTTTCATAATTAATATGTTTTTTAATATCCTTGATTTTGATCCCAACGATTTCCTGCCAATTCTATTTCAATTCTAGGAATTGGGAAAACTTCGTTTTTATTACTTGTAAAACCAGGAATAGAATTTGTATTACCAGTTCTTACCTGATCAAAAAAACGTATTCCTTCTCCAGCTAGTTCTAGTCGTCTTTCGCTTAAAATGTTTTCTAAAGATGCGGTAATTCGATGATTTTCATCTCCAAAAGCCCTATCTCTAATTTGGTCTAATAAATCTTGAGGATTGTCTTTCTGAACAGAGGCTTGTAAATTTGCTTCTGCAGCCATCAACAATACATCAGAATAACGAATTGCTCTGTAATTGTTACTTCTGTTGATGTTTTGATCCGGAAGCACAATATCATCTGCATAAGGGATGTATTTTTTATTAAAATATCCTGTATGTTCAGATCCTAGATTGTACGTAACATCTGGTCTTGTAGCCACAAACGCATCAATATCAAAAATTGTTGCCTCTTTTCTTGTATCTGCTGGATCGTATAGATCAACTAACTCTTGTATCGGAACATTGAAACTGAATCCAGAGGCATATGGTGTGTAATCACCATCTCTAAATCGAGGTCCCATAAACCCTACGGCAAAATTTCCTTCTAAACATTGAAAACATCCAAAACTAGCTCCTTCTTGACTTCCTGAGTATTGAACTTCAAAAACAGATTCCACATTGTTTTCATTGTTGTTTAAGAAAATAGAACCAAAATTGGAAACCAATTGATATTGCCCAGATGAAATCACTTTGTTGAAAGCATCTGCTGCTTCATCATATTTATTTTGGTATAAATAAATTTTTCCTAAAAGAGCCCAAGCAGCTCCTTTGGTAGCCCTACCTTTTTGCACTTGTTGCCAAGGCAGGTTTTCTGTTGATGACAGCAAATCGCTTTCTAATTTTGAATAGATTTCGCTTTTTGGAGTTCGATCAATTGATTGTGTTTCTGCAATGCTGATTCTCCCATCTGTATAAAGAGGAACATCTCCAAAGAATTTTACCAATTCAAAATAGTAGTAGGATCTTAAAAATAAGTTTTCAGCTAAAATTTCTTGCTTCCCATCAAAATCTATTTTGTCTTGGAATTCAATGATATAATTGGCTCTACTAATTCCAGCATACATCCATTGCCAAACACTTCTTAATGTCCCATTATCTGGAGTATGAATCATGTCATCAATTTGTTGCCAGTCCAAAACATCTGTTGGATTTTCACCACCACACAAGGAATTGTCCGAAGCAATTTCTCCAAGAATATTATTCAAAGCAGTCGTTGATAATAAATCATATACTCCAATTAGAGCATCTTGAAAGTCTTGAGGATTGTTAAAATAGTTTTCAGAATTTTGTTGTCCTTCAGGAGCAATATCTAAATAATCATCGCAAGAATTCAAAGAAAATAGGATGAATGCGATTGATACGATATATGTTATTTTATTCTTCATCTTGATTTGTTTTAAAAAGAAACATTAATTCCTAATGTATAAGTTCGTGTCTGAGGATACTGTCCTAAATCAACTCCTGCTGCTGTAGGATTTGCGTTAGAGACATCAGGATTGTATCCGCTGTAATTTGTAAAAGTGTACAAGTTATTCGCAGAAACATACAATCGTATTTTATCCATTTTTAATTTCTCCAATGCAGAACTTGGGATAGAATACCCAAGTTGTACATTTTGTATTCTTAAAAAAGAAGCATCTTCTACAAAGAAATCTGAAAACAAATAGTTGTTAGACGCATTTGTAGAAGCTCTTGGAGTCGTGTTGGTAGAACCTTCACCAGTCCATCTGTCGAGGTATAATCTTGATTTGTTGCTATAGGTTAGAAAACGTTCATAACTTCGAACAGCATCATTACCAATCGAAGCATACAAAGAAGTAGCAAAATCAAATCCTTTGTAATCCAGATTCAAATTAAATCCTAATGTCATCTCAGGAATCGGATTTCCAATCACTCCAAGATCATCTTCGCTTCCAAATTCAACAACTCCATCTCCATCAGCATCTACAAATCGAATGTCTCCTGGTTGAGCACCTTCTTGTACTGCATGTGCATCAATTTCTGCTTGATTTTGAAAGATTCCGTCTGTCTGAAGTCCATAAAAGGCTCCAATAGGAAGTCCTGTTTGAAATCTTGAGGTAGTCTGTCCTAAACCAAATAATCCACTAGGAATAAATCCTGCAGCATTATTCACTTCTAAGGTTTTGTTTTTTACCGTGGTGATATTCAATCCTGCAGCAAGTTTAAAGTTATCATTAAACTGCTTGTTGTAATTAATGCTAATATCCAAACCTTTATTTTCAATGGTACCTGCATTTACGATTGGCGCGGCGCTACCACCTGCAGTAGATCCTAACAATCCGGAAACTTCAGGAACAAGTAACAAGTTTTTAGTTGTTTTTACATAATAATCCATGGTGATATCAAATTGATTATTGAAAAAACTAGCATCAAAACCAACATTGATTTGTTCATTAGTTTCCCATTGCAAATCTGGATTTGCAAGCTGACCTAATGCATTACCGAATGAAAGAACATTTCCAAAAGGATAGGTTGCTTCCGCATTAGCTCCTTGAAGTCTTCCAATCCAACCATAACTTCCAATTTTATCATTTCCTGTGATACCCCAACTTCCTCTAACTTTTAAATTATTGATTTGATCAACATTGAAAAAGTCTTCTTTTGTGATGATCCATCCACCAGAAACAGAAGGGAAATATCCAGTTCGATTGTTTGCACCAAATCTGGTTGAAGCATCTCTACGAACCATTGCAGAAAACAAGTATTTTCCATCATAGTCATATTGAACTCTTCCAAACGCTGAATACCAACGGTCTTCGTTGACACCAGTAGAAGAACTTCTATTTCTTTGAACTGTTCTGTTGTCAACAACAATGTTTCCGTCAGGGTCTAAAGAAGTTAAAATATATTCATCATAGATGTCTTGAGTATTGAACAAGAATGCATTGTCCCAACTATCTTCTCCAACGAGAGATCCATAACCGTATACTCCATAAAATTGTTCACTTCGTATTGAAGTTCCAAGTAAGAAACTTAGATTGTGTTTATCAAATGACTTTTTGTAATCAATAAAAGTCTCCCATGTGTAATCAGTGTAATTTTGAGTGTCTTCACCAACAGCACTAAATAAATCGATAATGCCATTTCCATTGGTATCTCTTACAAACTGATTATTTGCATCAATATTCACATTATTATTTACCTTATTTGGCCCATAAAACGCCAAAGGGTAATAGTTTCTATTGACAACATCTGCATAGTTAAAGTTATATCTTGAGGTAATCTTAAGATCATCTACGATCTTGTAGGCTAATTCTATCTTTCCAGTAAATCTGTTTACTTTCGTCTCATTATGAGTATTGTTGATTAAAGCGAAAGGATTGATAATTTCTATTCCTTGTTCACTTCCAATGTAAGAAAAACCTCTTGAAGGACCAGTTCCATCAGTACCATCAAATACAGGGGTCAATGGAGAAGCATTTAAAGCATAGTATAAAACGGAACCTCTACCTCCCTCAGGGATCGTTTTTCTATTGATATTGGTGTATAATACAAAGGTGCTTAATTTTAATTTATCCGTTAAATCAATTCCTAAATTATTTCTAAGTGTAATTCTTTGGAAGTTTGATTTTTCTGGAGCAATGATACCGTCTTGCTGAAAGATACTTGCACTTGTGCTATGAGTGATGTTTTCAGAACCACCACTTGCTGAAAAAGTATAATTGTTGATTGGAGACTGTGTAAACAATTGTTTTTGCCAGTCTGTACCATATCCAACTCCTCCAATATTTGGGTAAGGGATTGAGTTTCCATCTGCAATTTCCGTTTCATTTACATATACTGCATATTCACTAGCATTCATTAAATCCAATTGATTGGAGGTTTCTTGAACAGATGAATATGAGTTGAAGGCAAATTTTGTAGGTCTGTTTTTCTTTCCTGATTTTGTAGTTATTAAAATCACACCATTTGCCGCTTGAACTCCATATATGGCAGAACTTGCATCTTTAATAATATCCATTTTTTCGATATCATTTGGATCGATAACACTCAGATCAGAACCAATATTGATACCGTCTACGATGACAAGTGGTGAATTGTTTCCATTGGTGGTAATTCCACGAATTCTAATATTTAAGGATGCTCCTGGCGATCCAGAATTCGCTGTAACTTGAACTCCTGCCGCACTACCAGTAAGAGCCTCTTCAATTCTGGTAGGATTGGTTTCCGCAATTTTTTCAGCACTCAATGAAGAAAAAGAACCAGAGACCAGTTCTTTACGTTGGCTACCATAACCAACAATAACGATTTCATTCAAAGTTTCTGAACTTTCATCAAGAGCTACATTAATAACCTCTTGTTCTACTGATAACTCTTTGGTTTGAAATCCTAAATAGCTGAATACTAGTATAGAGCCTTTGGGAACTTCAGAAATTTTATAATTTCCATCAAAATCAGTGACATCTCCTTTTGAGGAGTTTTTAACAACAACATTTACTCCAGGCAAAGTTTCTCCTGTGACAGCATCTGTAACAACACCACTTATGTTCAAATTTTGTGCATAAAAAATATTGCTAACAGAAAAAAATGCTATTAAAATAATGAGTTTTCTCATATTACTTTTATCATTTAATTATTCGAACTTAAATTTATTACAAATATTAAGAAAAGGTTAAATCCTTACCACAATAAAAAACATACACAATGAAAAACAGTGGAAATGCTTGTCAATTCCTTTTTTTTAGAAACTTTCACACAAAGTCTTTTCCTTATTTTAAGAAGGATGTTAAGGTAATGTATGGGTTTTTGTTAAAATTTGTGGTGTTATATCTGAAGGATGTAGCTACTTAAACTAGCTTCGTGCGGCAAATTCATTTTTTTTCGAAGACGATATCTCTTAACTTCTACACTTCTGATGGAAATATTTAGTAGAGGAGCAATTTCTTTTGAAGAAAGATTCAATCTAAGATAAGTACAAAGTCTTAAATCATTTGAAGTTAAGTTGGTGTGCTGAGATTTTAGCTTTTTTATAAATCCTTTATCGGTGTTTTTAAATGCTTCTTCAAACAATTTCCAATCGTCAGATGTATTTAAATTATTGTTGATCAAGGTGATCACATTTTTGATGTCTTCCTGACGTTTTACAGAGCCTAATTCCTTTTTTATTCGACCTAATAATTCATTTCTCTTGATTAAGTTCATCGTTGAGAGCCCTAATTCTCTATTTTTTGAATCAATGTCCTTTTGTAAATCTAAATTTTTAAAGTGCATTAATTGCTGTTCATTTTCCAATTGCTTAATTTCTAATTCTTTTTCTTTTTGTTTGAGTAATTTTTCACGTTGTTTTTTGTAATAACTTCTGTATAAGAGATGTGTAATGATGATGATGAAAATCGAAAATATAAAGTAAAAAACTAAAGCAAAAGGCTTTAAATACGTAGGTTTCGATATCAAAAAATTGTATTGAATATAGTTTGATGTTTCTTGATTCCCCAGTTTTGCTTTTGCCTCAAAAGTATAGTCCCCATGAGGTAAATTTTCAAAATAAACATCCGATTTTTCAGACCAATCACTCCAATTGTTATTAAAACCTACCAACCTGTATTGGTAAAGTGATGGGAAATATTTATTGTAGTCAGAGACACTATATGAAATTTTAATATGATTCTCCTCATTATTGAGAGTGGCTTTATTTGAAAGAGAAAGTGATTTTTCCTCTCCTGTTAAGCTGTTCGCTGAAATTCCATCTAATCTGATTTGAAGAGAGGGTTTTTTTACGGGTGATAAATCAATAATTATATATCCATTGGTAGTTCCTAAAAGGTATTTTTTATTTCCAATGTGTAAGATATTTTCATACCCTTCCTTTGATTCTCTGATGCTATTTGGAATTGGGATTGAAAATAGTTCATAATTTGAGCTAAGTTTTCCTTTTTGAATATATGAAATGTCATCATTCGTAAATGAAAAAAGTTTGTTATTTGTTCCGACTAGTTTACCTGAAACATATCCGTTATAATCATATAAGTTACTTAAAACACTGTCCTTTTTAAACTCTAAAGAAGCTTTATCATAGGCAAAAACTCCCTCATTAGAACTGTAAAGTATTTCATCATTATACTCAGTTAATGAAGATTTAATCCCCTTATTAGCCAAAGTTTTTGAAAAAGAAATAACATGATTGTAAGAGGAGTCAATTTCCAATCGGAACACCCCTTTTTGTTCATGACTTACTAAAAGTTGATGATCAGAAACAAATTCTAGATGTCTTGATGAAACGTCAAATCCTTTGATTTTATTTCGTAACTGCCAATTCCCATTAATTTTTTGAAGAATATTTAAGCCATTGTAGTTTCCTTGAATTAATAATTCAGGATGCCCATCAATATTTTTCAGTAACCAGGTTCCAAAAGTGTTGAAAATCTTTTCAGCTTTTCCTTTAGAAATGACAAAAGTTCCTTTATCATGACCACAAAAAAGTGTATTATTCTTTTTTTGTAAGGACCAAACCTGTCCTTCAGTCCCCTCAATAAATTGAAATCCTTTGTCTTCATTTTGATTTGTGTAAAAAAGACCTTGATTGGTCCCTAAATACAAAAAATCGTCTTCCAAAAAAGTAGTATAAACCGATCCCAAAACCCCTAAATCATCTTTAAAAACTCTAAAAGGAGCATTGAAATTTATATTGCTAATTCCGTTGTCATGACCAAGCCAAACATTCCCATTTTCATCCTCAAAAAGAGAGAGTACAGTATTATTTGCCAATCCCTTGCTTTGATTGATTGAAAAAACGATTTCTTTTTTTGAATTTAGATAGATGATTCCATTGGATACCGTACCTAGAATAAAATCTCCATTTTTTAGTTTGATGCTATTATATATACTGTAATTTCTTAGTTTTTTATTAAGTTCATAATCCCAATTGATGATGGATTTGTTGTTGGTTGTAACAAAGAAACCATGCTCTTTAGTTTGAAATAAGAGTTGACCATTCTCACTAAAAATATTGATAATGATTTTGTCTTTTAAAACTTCATCATTGGTGATCAATTCTTCATTGCCATTGATAAACTTATAAATTCCTTGATTGAATTTTTGGTAATAAATTTCATTTTCAACTTTATATATTTTAATAATTGTTGTTTCTGATTCAATGAAATCTATTGTATTAAGACGTGTATCATAAATATAAATTCTGTCCAAAGATTGAAACAAAACCCAACGGTCAAGCTCTAGAATGTTCCAAAACTCTTCATCCTCTGCTAGAGAAACCTTATTGTTTTTTGCAATAGAAGTATATTCTAAGACTCCGAAATCATTTTTAGTCCAATAACCAAAATCTTTATAACTACCCGTGTAGATTTTATCATCAATAACTTTAACCGATCTTACAATGGAGGAATTTGACGATTTGTAGAGGTTCCAAGTCGCTCCATTATATACCAAAAGACCTTTATTATTAGCAAAATAGATCGTTTTATCATCTGATTGTGAGATGCTCCAATTTTGATCCTCCGCTCCATAATCTTTGGGCTTAAAAATTTCAATGGGGGGAAGCTCTTGTGATAAAACACCAATTTGGAAGAAGATAAAAAAAGAAATAAAGTGATTTAATTTCATTGTTTGTAATAATCTAAAATTAACGTTCATTCACAAATGATAATTTGTTTTAAACAAGTCACAAATAAAACTCAACAGACAAATGATTTTATGTTTGGTTGCAAAAATAAGACAAATCTCTTTAAAAATATGAGTTTTTTAATTTTATTGTATGGTTTTTGTTGCGTATATGTTGTTTTTTAAAACAATTAAAAATGTGAAATTTTCATTTCATTCTTTGTAAAAATCTATAGGGTAATAATAATTTTTTGTATCTTTTTGTTCTAAAATTAAATTATCAAACCATGCCAACATATCATCTAAAAATTAATGGTCAAAAAAGAGAAGTTAATGCGGATTCTGATACACCACTTCTTTGGATCCTTAGAGACGAGTTACAAATGGTCGGCACAAAATATGGATGTGGGATCGCCCAGTGTGGAGCGTGTACGGTTCATATTAATGATGCCGCTGTTAGAAGTTGTTCAACTCCAGTATCGTCATTAGATGGAGTCACCATTACCACAATAGAAGGCTTGTCAGAAAAAGGAGATCATCCAGTTCAAGAAGCTTGGAAAGAAATAGATGTTCCTCAGTGTGGTTATTGTCAGGCTGGTCAAATCATGACTGCTTCAGCTTTCTTAAAGGAAAATTCATCACCGTCCAATGAAGAAATTAGAGAAGCTATGCAGGGAAATATTTGTAGATGTGCATCCTACAACAGAATTGAAAAAGCAGTCAAATTAGCCTCAAAAAAAATGTAACCTCAATCAGATAACAAGATGAAGTCTCAAAACGATTTAACAAATTTTAGTAGAAGGAATTTTTTAAAAACTTCAGCCCTAGCAGGAGGAGGTATTTTGATTGGGTTTAACCTATTCAGTGCCTGTAAACCTGATGCAACACCCCCAGTTGATATTTCAAAATTAAACTATCATGATTTTAATGCATTCTTAAAAATTTCAAATGAGGGTTATGTCACGATATTTTCTCCCAATCCAGAAATTGGTCAGGGAGTCAAAACTTCAATGCCAATGATCATTGCTGAGGAGTTAGATGTTCCATGGGATAAAGTAAATGTTGTGCAAGGGAAATATGATCCAGTAAATTATCAAAGACAAGTAGCTGGAGGCAGTCAGTCCATAAGATTTGGATGGGATGCACTTCGTCAGACTGGAGCAACCGCGAAACAAATGCTCATCAATGCGGCTGCTTTAAAATGGGGAGTTGACCCCTCTTCATGTTCAGCTACGGATGGAATCATTACCAATGCAAATGGAGATTCAATAGGATACGGAGCAGTTGCTAATGACGCAGCTGTGTTGGAAATCCCTGAAAATGTAACCCTAAAGAAAGCTGAAGATTATAAAATCATTGGTAAAAACATTAGCAATGTTGACAATGATAAGATTGTTACAGGAAAATCTTTATTTGGGTTGGATTTTTATACCGAAGGAATGCTTTATGCTTCAGTGCTTCGACCTCCTAGTTTTGGAAAGAAATTAGTTCGTTTTGACGATTCTAAAACAAGACAAATACAGGGCGTTGTTGAGGTGGTAAGATTTGGTGATAAGGTTGCTGTTTTAGCGAAAAACACGTGGTCTGCAATGAAAGGTAAAAAAGCATTATTCGCTGAGTGGAACAATGACAAATCGCTCGAAAGTTCTAAAAACCACGACGATGAATTATTCGCGATTTTAAATAGTAATCTAGGAAAAATTCAACGTGAAGATGGAAATATTGAAAAAGCATTTAAAAATGCTGATCAGATAATTGAAAGAACATACGAATCCCCGTTTCTTCCTCATAATTGTATGGAGCCCATGAATTTCTATGCGAATGTGACAGCTGAGAAAGTTCATCTTGTTGGCCCCATTCAAACCCCTGCTTGGACAGCTGGTAAAATTTCCAAACTCTTGAATAGAAAACCAGAAGAAATTCATTTGGAGATGACGAGAATGGGAGGTGGTTTTGGAAGAAGATTGTATGGTGATTTTGTAGAAGAAGCTGCTGAAATTTCAAGTTTAGCCAACAAACCAATTAAGGTTGTTTTCTCAAGAGAAGATGATATGGCAGCAGGAACTTATAGACCTGCCACTAAATATAGAATCAAGGCCTCTATTAAAAATGGAAAAATTACAGGATATCATTTAAGAGAAGCAGCCATCAATGGAAATATGTTTGGATCCATTGCTCACTTTTTCCCAGCAGGATGCATTCCCAATTATAAGGTCAGTACTGGATTTTATAAAAGCAACATAACAACCGGTGCTTGGAGAGCTCCATATACTAATTTTCTTGCCTTTGCTGAACAAAGTTTTTTTAATGAGTTGGCAAGTGAATTAGGGAAAGACCATCCGACACTAATTATAGAATTGCTTCAAAATGTGAAAGGAACCAATGATAAAAGGATTGAATATTCAGCAGATAGAATGGAGAAGACCATACAATTGGCTGTAGAAAAATCCAATTGGGGGAATACTACTGAAGATACCTACCAAGGGTTTGCTGCATATTATAGTCACAATACTCATGTAGCTGAGGTTGCTGATGTGATGATAGAGAATGGAATGCCTGTGGTTAAAAAAGTAACCGTAGCTGTTGACTGTGGGATAGTGGTCAATCCATTGGGAGCTAAAAATCAAATTGAGGGAGGAGTTATTGATGGCATTGGACATGCAATGTTTGGAAACTTTTCTTTCAGTGATGGAACCCCTCAGGATATAAATTTTGATACCTATCGTTTAATTAGAATGCAAGAAACTCCTGAAGTATCTGCTCATTTTGTTCAAAGTGATTTTTCTCCAACAGGACTAGGTGAGCCTGCCTTACCTCCTGCAGGAGGAGCACTTGCAAACGCAATAAAGGCAGCAACGTCAACATCATTATTTAAGCAACCTTTCATCAATCAATTAGAGATGAATCGCAGTAAAATTTTAGGGTAGTTTCAATAATTCTTGATAGGCCTCTTGGGTATCAACATCAAAATAAGGAGTTTTGGAAGCCATTTCCATGACTTCTTTTTTGTACTTCTTTATCACAGGTTTTGCCCCTTCATCATTAGACATGGCAAATAATTCGTTAAATAATGACTTGTCAAAAATAGCAGGAACTCCTGAAACCTCCTCATAACTTGTAAGGACAATTCTCTTTCCAGACGCGTCTGAAAGTGAAATCAACTCTTCATAATGTTCTGTAGTGATTAACGGGGTGTCTCCTAAAGTAATCAGCACACGATCATAATTGTTTTTATTTTTTATAAAATCAATTCCTTTTTTCAATGAGCTTCCCATCCCTTCTTCCCAGTTACTATTCATAAGAACGGTTGCTTTTTGTCCCCGAATAGATTTAAATACATCTGAGAAATGAGCACCTATAACAATAAACACGTCTGAATATTTAATTCCATTAGCTTGCTTAACAGTGTGAAGTAAAAGATTAGAGTCTTTGTAGGGTAATAATTGTTTGGGTTCGCCCATTCTACTGGACTCTCCCGCAGCAAGAATTAAAATTGCAGTTTTAGACATTATTGATGTATTCCAATTTGTTTATCTTTCAAAGATATGGGTTTTTGACTTCTAAAAACAGATAATACTTCAGCAAGTATGGAAATTGCAATTTCTTGAGGAGTTTCTGCGCCAATATTTATTCCAGTTGGACCAAAAATTGTCTCCAAAAAATCATCTGAGACCCATTCATTTTTTTCAAATAAGTCATTTAAAAGTTTCTCTCTTCGCTTTCTTGGCCCTAATAGTCCAATGTATTTTATATTTTTTTCTGTAAGTACTGAAAGGTATTTTAAATCTCTTGCATAATTATGAGTCATGAGAAGGACTGCTGTTTGAGAATCAAAATTTATACGCTCTAATTCCTTTTCATCCATTTCAAGATAATTTGTTGCTCCTGGAAAATTATCAATTGTTTTTGAATTCTCTTTTGGACTTACAATGTCAACTTCCCATCCAGTAGCAGCAGCATAACTACACAATTCAACAGCATCGTGTTCAGTCCCAATGATTACGATTTTAAAACCTGGGCTGATCGTTTGATGAAATTCGTCTAACGCCTCTTTAGTTGTTGTTTCAGAAATAGAGAATTGATTCTCAGAGAAAAAGAAGTAAGATCCTCCTTCATTTTTTTTTGAAGGTTTTTTAGAATAATATGATGAAATTGCAAATGACTTTCTTGAGGAATATTGTTTTTCAAAAGCAGCGTAAAAATGTTCATCAGGACTGAATGGTTCAATTAAAATATACAAAATGCCATCACATCCTAAACGATACCGACCATCATATTCCATCAAAAGAGGTCTATTTGTCTCAAAAACTTTTTGAGCTTGCCTTGAAATTTCTTTTTCAACACAGCCACCACTAACAGCACCAATCATAATTCCATTCTCTTGAACAGACATTCTAACACCGGGTCTTCTGTAAGAAGATCCTTCAAGAGCAACAACAGAAGCCAAGACTGTTTTAATTTCAAGACTTTTTGCAACTTTTGCTGAATGAATAATTTTTTTTAGTTCGTGTAGCATATGTAGTTCTTTCAAAATTACAAATTTTTGAACTTTTAATAAAGTTACCAAACCACTATCTTTACCAACAAATCTTTGATTTATGAAAAATTCTTTTATTCAATTTCTGGTATTTTTTTTAATAGGAGGAATGCTTGTTGGTCAAGAGAATGATCTTGCATTAAACTCGTATTGGTCTCAAGGAAAAGCTGAGATTAATGTATATGAAATCTCTCAAAATAGATATCAAGAAAATCATTCAGGACAATTGGTAAGTGTTTTTGTGACAGAAGATTTTTTGACGTATAAACAAGTCAAAAATGAACAATATCAAAACAAAAATTCTACGAAGATTTTAAAAAACATTCAACTAAAAAAATTCACAACAGGTGTATATGATTATTCCTTGTTTAGTTCAGTTTTTACTCCTATTGATAGAAGTAAATATCCCAAATCATTAAAAGTTTCTGCATCTTCACAAGAATGGTGTGGAACAATTTATACCCAATTCAATTTGCTTTATAATTCTGATTATAAAGTGGAGCACAGATCTTATTTTGAAAAAGAAGGAGATCTCAATAGGCAAATCAAAAATTCTTTTTTAGAAGATGAAATTTTTACAGTGATAAGAATGAATCCACTTTTTTTACCAAAAGGGGTTCGTCAATTTATCCCTCCAGCCAATTACATTCAATTGAAACACATCCCATTGACTTCTTATGAAGTCAAAGCTTCATTAAATCCCTATGTAAAAGAGGATTTATCAGGGGATAATTTAATGGAGTACAAAATGGAATATGCAAAATTAAATAGGACCATGAGAATTATTTTCCAAAATAAAGCTCCATACAAAATCATGGCTTGGTATGAAACTTTCCCGTCTGCATTTGATGGAAAAATGAGAACAACAAGTGCGATATTAAAAACTCAGAAAATGTTACCCTATTGGAGACAAAATAGTTTGAAAGATCTGGGTTTAAGAAAAGAGTTGGGATTGGATTAAAAGAAAATTTCTTGGGCCAGCCTAAAAGTATTGGCATGAGCATTAACAATAACTTTGATGTCAGCCGAATAGCCACCACCCATACTGCACATTATTGGAATTTTTAAATCTTTACATGTTTGTAGAACAAATCGATCTCGTTCTTTACAACCTTCAATACTCAACGCTAGGGTTCCTAATTGATCTGTTTCAATGATATCTACTCCACATAAATAATAGATAAAATCTGGTTGGTGACTTTCTATCAACTTTGGGAATGTCTCTTTTAAAATGGACAAGTACTCTTGGTCTTTGGTTCCTTTTTCTAAAGAAATATCCAAATTGCTTTTTTCTTTATGAAAAGGATAATTACTTTTCCCGTGCATGGAAAAGGTGAAAACAGAGTCATTATTTTGAAAAATTTCGGCAGTACCATTTCCCTGATGAACATCTAGATCAATGATTAAAATATTAGTTGCAAGATGTTTTTCTTGCAAATATTTGGCTCCAATTGCCTGATCGTTAAACATGCAAAATCCTTCTCCTCTATCGGTAAAGGCATGATGTGTTCCTCCTGCAATGTTCATTGCTATTCCAAATTCAAGAGCATATTTACTTGCTTTTATAGTCCCGTCAGCAATGATCATTTCTCGTGCGATTAATTCTTCACTCAAGGGGAAACCGATCTTTCTTGCTGATTTTTGGTCTAAGGTAATATTCATTAAATCTGAAACATAACTGGGATCATGAACTAAAAAAATGTATTTATTATTGGGGATTTGTGGTTCAAAGAAGTTCTCTTCAATACAAGTTCCTTCATATAGTAGTTGTTGAGGTAATAAGGTGTATTTATCCATCGGGAAACGATGCCCTTTGGGTAAATCATGTCTATAAATAGGATGGTAGGCGATCTTTAGCATTAACTTATTTGTTGCCCATTGCTTACCTTTTGTTCTGGTTCAACAAAAGTCAATTTTCCATCAATTGTATCGGTCATTAAAATCATTCCTTGACTTTCAACGCCTTTAATTTTTCTGGGAGCCAAATTGGTCAATACAGTTACTTGCTGCCCAACAACTTCATTTGGTGAAAAACTCTCTGCAATTCCTGAAACAATGGTTCTGACATCGATACCCACATCAACCTTTAATTGTAATAATTTTTTAGTTTTCGCAATTTTTTTAGCCTCTATAATTGTTCCAATTCGAATATCTAGTTTTGTAAAATCTTCAAATTCAATGGTTTCTTTTTGAGGGACTGTGACTTTATTTGCTAACTCATTTTCTTTTTTAGTCGCTTTTAATTTTTCTAGTTGCAGATTGACAATTTGATCCTCTATTTTTGAAAATAATAACTCAGAATTATTTATTTGACGACCGGTTGGGATCAAGCAATCTTGTTTTGTAACATCGTTCCAAGAGATTTTTGTCAGATCAGAATCAGTAGCTAACATTTTTTTCAATTTACCAGAGGTAAATGGTAAAAAGGGTTCTGAGACTACTGCCAAAGCAGCAGCTATTTGCATCGCTACATATAGGATGGTTTTTACGCGCTCCTCATCTTGTTTTATCACTTTCCAAGGCTCCTCATCTGCAAGATATTTATTTCCAAGCCTCGCGAGATTCATCAGTTCTTGTGACGCCTCTCTAAATCGATATCTTTGAATTGATTTCCCGATAATTTTTGGAAATGTTTTGATCGCTTCAAGTACCTCTTTGTCTGTTGGTGTTAGTTCATTTTTTGTAGGGACTTGTCCATTGAAATATTTATTGGTCAATACAACAACACGATTGATAAAATTTCCAAAAATGGCAACCAATTCGTTGTTGTTCTTTGCTTGAAAGTCTTTCCAAGTAAAATCGTTGTCTTTATTTTCTGGTGCATTGGCTGTCAGTGTATATCGCAACACATCTTGTTGATTTGGGAAATCTTCCAAATATTCATGCAGCCAAACAGCCCAATTCTTGGAGGTCGATAATTTGTTTCCTTCAAGGGTTAAAAATTCATTAGCTGGGACATTCTCTGGTAAAATATATTCCCCATGAGCTTCTAACATTGCAGGGAAAATAATACAGTGAAATACAATATTATCTTTACCTATAAAGTGAACTAGTTTGGTGTTTTCATCTTTCCAATAGTTTTCCCAATTTTTACCTTCTTGTTGCGCCCATTCTTTGGTGGATGATATATATCCAATTGGTGCATCAAACCAAACGTAAAGAACTTTTCCTTCAACATCTTTAATTGGAACTGGAATCCCCCAATCTAAATCTCTTGTCACCGCTCTTGGTCGTAAACCATCATCAATCCATGATTTAACTTGTCCTAAAACATTAGGTTTCCAATCATTTTTATGACCCTCTAGGATCCAGTTACGTAAAAATGATTCGTGCTGATCTAAAGGTAAAAACCAGTGTTTCGTTTTTTTAATAGTAGGGGTATTTCCTGTGATGGTTGACTTGGGATTGATCAGGTCAGTTGCATGATGACTTGTTCCGCAATGTTCACATTGATCACCATAACTTTCCTCGTATCCACACTTAGGACAGGTTCCTATCACAAATCTATCTGCTAAGAATTGATTGGCTTCCGAATCAAACAATTGTTCAGTTACCTCTTCAATAAAATCTCCATTTTGATATAAATTCATGAAAAATTCAGAAGCTGTTTTATGATGAATATTAGATGAGGTCCTAGAATAATTATCAAATGAAATTCCAAATTCATCAAAAGAATTTTTAATGATGGCGTGATATTTGTCAATAATATCTTGAGGAGAAATTCCTTCTTTTTTTGCCCTCATTGGAATCGCAGCTCCGTGTTCGTCACTTCCACAAATAAAAGCAACATCCTTCCCTGTCAATCGTAAATATCGGGCATAAATATCTGAAGGGACATAGACACCCGCTAAATGACCAATATGAATAGGACCATTGGTATAAGGTAACGCTGCTGTGATTGTATATCTTGTTGAAGAACTCATGAATCTTACTTTTCGACTATTTTTCAATTGACAAAAGTACAAAAAGCAAGTTGAACATATTTTTGAAAGCCCAATGAATTTAAATACTTTTACAAAAATCCTTCGTATGAAGAAACGAATTCAATTCTTATCCTTACTATTGTCATTGATTTCTTTCCTGTCAATTGGACAAATAAAGAATGATACAATCTTAAAACCGATGAAATTATCGCAACCAAATTATTTAAAAGCAGGAGATAGTATTGCTATCGTGGCTCCAGCTGGCATTCTCATCAACAAAGAAGAAATGATAGGGAAGGCTAAAGAATTAGCTGAAAGTTGGGGCTTAAAAGTTTTGATTGGAGCACATGTATTCAGTCAAAATGATCATTTTGCAGGAACAGACCAGGAACGTGCTAGTGATTTTCAAAAAGCATTAGACAATCCTAGTATTAAAGCAATTTGGTGTGCAAGAGGAGGATATGGAAGTGTGCGTATTTTGGATAAATTAGACTTTGCTAAATTCAAACTGAATCCAAAATGGATTGTTGGGTATTCAGATATAACAGCTCTACATAGTCATCTTCACAATCTTGGAATTGAAAGCATTCATGCGATGATGGGATCGAGTTTGGCCTTTGATGACTTGGAGACAAAAGAAAGTATAGAAACCTTTAGAAAAGCATTGTTTGGTGAATCGCTAACCTATACAATAGCTTCTTCTGCAGAAAATAAAATAGGGACCGGTGAAGGGTTGTTGGTTGGAGGAAATTTAAGCCTTTTACAAAGTCTTCTAGGAAGCAATAGTCAAATTAATACCGATCATAAAATTTTGTTTATTGAAGAAATAGGTGAGTATAAATACCATATAGATAGAATGTTGCAAAGTTTAAAAAGAGCCGGTTACTTTGATTATTGCAATGGTTTGATTGTTGGCGATATGAGTAATATTAAAAAGAATACTACCGCATGGGGTAGTTCTATAGAACAACTTATTTTAGATGTAGTGGATGATTATGAGTTTCCAGTTATATTCAATTTTCCTGCAGGTCATGAAACAGATAACAGAGCATTGATCCTAGGGAAAACTGTTCAAATGAATGTGTCATCAATCACTTCAGAAATTATTTTTAAATGAAATTCATAGAAGAAAGTATTGCAGAGTTCGCCTCTTTTGTTTGGGGCTTTCCATTGTTAATTTTATTAATTGGAGGAGGAATCTATCTTTTGATTGTATCTAAGTTTTTACCGTTTAGATATTTTGGACATGCAATTCAAGTCTTAAGAGGGAAATATGATGATCCAAACGATCCGGGCCAAATAAGTCATTTTCAAGCACTGACAACAGCTCTTTCTGCGACTGTTGGTATGGGTAATATTTCGGGGGTGGCAGTGGCAATTGTAATGGGAGGTCCAGGAGCAATTTTTTGGATGTGGATGAGTGCTGTGGTTGGAATGTCAACCAAATTCTTTACGTCTTCTTTGGCCATTATGTACCGCGGAAAAGATACCAACGGAGAAATGCAAGGAGGGCCAATGTATTTTATCACTGAAGGGTTAGGAAAAAAATGGAAACCTCTTGGGATCTTTTTTAGCGCTTGCGCAATGATAGGAGCCCTTCCAGTGTTTAACGTAAATCAATTGACTCAGGCTGTCAACGATATTCTTTTGAAACCTAATGGAGTTGAGGTTACAAATTATACCAATTTTATGATTGGGATTTTCTTAGTCATCGTCACTTCCATCGTAATTTTAGGTGGATTAAAAAGAATTAGCAAGGTCACGGAAAAGTTAGTTCCCTCAATGGTTTTATTTTACTTTATTCTCGTATTTACGATACTGGTTGTCTATATTGAAGAGGTCCCTAGGTATTTTATGATGATATTTACAGATGCTTTTTCTGCTGATTTTATTAAGAAAGATTCCGTTTTTGGGGGTGTGGTTGGAGCTTTGATTATTTTGGGGGTGCGCCGAGGAGCATTTTCTAATGAAGCAGGAGTCGGAACAGCTCCAATGGCTCATGGAGCTGCAAAAACAGATGAACCTGTTAGAGAAGGTTTGGTAGCGATGTTAGGGCCATTTATTGATACAATTATTGTTTGTACACTAACTGCTTTGGCAATTTTAGTAACAGGTGTATGGAAAACAAGTGATACAAACGGAGTGAGTTTAACTGCGACAGCTTTTGGGAATGCGATGCCAGGGATAGGGAAATATCTGTTAATGATTTGTGTTGCTATTTTTAGCATTTCTTCATTGTTTTCGTATTCATACTACGGAACAAAATCTTTATCATTTATTGCTGGAGCTCGAAAAAAACACCTGTACAACTATATTTTTATTGCGAGTATTATTTTGGGTGCAACTGCAAGTTTAGACACCATCATCAATTTGATTGATAGTGCATTTGCTCTAATGGCGATTCCTACTATGTTAGCGACCATTATTTTGGCACCTAAAGTTATGAAAGAAGCAAAAAGGTATATTAAAAAGCTCAAGAATATACCAAATTGATATCTCCTTCCTGGCATAAACAATTAAAAGACATTGTTTTTGAACTCATGAAGTAATTCAAATAAGAAATAGAGTTAGAATTTGTGATCGATCATTTAATAAATTAAAATCCTCCCAAAAAACTAAAAATAATGAAAAAGGGTTTTAAGCTTTATGGCACAGCATAATGAATTAGGGGAAATAGGAGAACAACGGGCTATCGATTATCTAATTAGAAAGGGGTATACAATTTTGGAAAGAAATTGGAGATTTCAAAAAGCAGAGATTGACATCATTGCTCAAAAAGGTAAAATAGTTGCCTCCATTGAGGTAAAAACAAGATCAAACAATGAGTTTGGGAATCCTCAAAACTTTGTCACTCAAAAAAAAATTAAATTATTGGTCATGGCAATGAATCAATATGTAATTCAAAAAAATATTCACCTCGAGGTTCGATTTGATATCATTGCAATCACAAAAAATAACAGAGGCTTTGATATTTTACATCTAGATAATGCCTTTTTACATTTTTAATTCAATTGATCTAAAACGACTTTTAAATCTTCTAATCTCAGGGGCATGGCTATGAATTTTTTGTTCGTCCCCAAAACAAAATAAGAGGGAGTCGAATTTATCTGATAGTCTCTTGCAATTTTATTGTTCCACTTTTCTAGGCCTAAAACGTGATGCCATCCCGGCATTTTCTTGTGATAATTTAACCATGTTTTATCAGAGGTCTCCATCGCAAATGCAATGACTTTTGTTTTTTGTTTGCCTGACATAAATTCATAAACTTCAGGAACTTCTCTAAGGCAGTGAGAACATTCGGTACTATAAAAAATCAATAGGTAACTCAGTCCATCATTTAATTCAGAGAGACGAAGCTCTTTGCCATTTTCTTTCCAAGAAAAATCTGGAGCGACTCTTCCAATGGCAATTTTCATCTTAGCAAGCATTGTGTTTTTTAAAACAGCATTTTGATTCTCTATTGGAAGTCTATCATAGTAATTGTTAAATAAATAGTCGACCATTTCTGCATTTTTGATGATAACAAATTGAGTGATAAGAAATTCTATAACCTGAGTTTTAAAAGAAAGATCCTGAATCTTATTAATTACAATATCAGAAGCTTTTTTATAGCGCTTTTTTTGTGTTTCAATATTTTTGGAATAATTCACATAAAAGACAAAATCCGAGATTTTATCAATCAAGAAAGAAGAGTTGTAAAGTGTTTTGTTATCAAAATCGATTTGGTCAAAAAAATGATCTATTGACGTTGCAGTATATTCTTTAGGATTTTTAATGATATTGGACGGATTATATCTATCAGCTGCTTTAATAAAAGCATAGATTAAAGTACCTTGAGATTTTTGTAGGTACTCTTTTTCAATTCTTTGAAGCGTACTGACCCAATATTTATAGGCTTCCTCTATTGATTTTTTTGGAGTCTTAAAATAAAGCTTTTGCAAAGAATCTATTTTAAGTTGAGTGGATGCTATGTCAGTTAAAAAGTTGGTATAAAGTTGATTTTCACTAGATTTTTTGTAAGTAATTGTATTTTCTGGATCTTTTGGGTTGAATGAAAATTCCATATTTTCTTTGTGAAAGAAAAAATCAATGAATCCATTTTTTTTCAGATTATATTTGATCCTATAAGAACCTATGTTTGCATCTCTAGGGAGTATGAATTCAAAATCACCGACATCTCCATTCTTATTGACTTTGCTATTTTTTACATAAACCTCTTGAGTTCCTTCAATTTTATACAAAATCACCCAAGAAAATTTTTCAACTGGTTGCATGGTTCCTTTGATGCTGTATTGAGCGTAAGAAAGGGAACTAATAAAGAAAAATAAAACAAGAATTTTTTTCACAATGATTGGTTTTTATAAAGACTTTTTTTGAGACTTAATTTTTTAAATATTTCTATTAGCTATTCAAAGATAATTGATTCATCCTACTTTAAAACAAGGGTCTAATTGAAAAAATCAATCTCTTCAAAATAATTGATCACTGCTTCTTTCATTAAAACAGTTTGCTCTCCTGGTTTTAAATTAGGAAGGGTTGATATGATTTTGTAATGAGGCCACCCATCTTCGTCAAAATAATCAAATTCATAGTACCCATAGGGCTCTAGCAATTTACAAATTGCAATATGCATCAGATTTACTTTTTCATCTTTTTTAAATTTTTTTTTGCCTTGCCCTAATTCTTGAACACCAATTAAATAGATGATGCCATCTAAATTTAAAGGAACTCCATCAGAAAATGTTTGGGATAAATTTTTCACCAACTCAATCCATTTTTCTTTTAAATCGACTCGTTTATTGTGTTCCAATTTCATCTTGTAAAGATATCAATAATAGCAAATGTAAATTAATTATATACAGCAAGAATGTTTGTTAATAATTCTATAAATTCGCAGGCAAAAATTTAAACAATGAGAAATATTAAGAGAGTACATTTTTTCTTGTGTTTATGGGTAACTTTTTATGCTTTTTCTCAAGAAAAAAAAGTAGCACTGGATTCTATTATTATCAATTCAACCAGAATTAGTTTACCATTTAAAGACAATTCAAGAACGATAAAAGTCATTACTTCAGCACAAATTAAACAGAGCGCCACCACGAATATTGCAGATTTACTACAACAGGTTGCAGGGGTAGACATTCGACGTAGAGGTTTGAACGGAATGCAATCAGATGTATACATTCGAGGAGGAAGTTTTGATCAAACCCTCTTATTGATTGATGGAATCAAAGTTGAAGATGCTCAAACAGGTCATCACACTATGAATATGGCACTGCCTTTAGAGGTGATAGAAAGAATTGAAATTATCAAAGGTCCTGCTGCTCGTGTTTTTGGTCAAAATGCATTCACTGGAGCAATTAATATAGTTACTAAGAAAGATGCTAGTAAAGTGAATTCTGTTGGGATTCAAGGAGGTTCATTTCATCAAAAAAATGTGTTTGGAACGATTGGTAAAAACAACCAAAAAAACTCGTTGATTGGCCACGCTTCATACAATACTTCAGACGGCTATAGAGATAATACAGATTTTAAAAATCAGAATTATTTTTTAAAGGGGACTTTTAATAAAACCAAAACACCCATTGACTTTATAAGTTATTTTACTTCAAGAAAATTTGGGTCTAATGGGTTTTACGCTTCACCAGCTGCCACAGACCAGTATGAGGAAACAGAAACAAGTTTGATTGGTTTTTCAACAAAGATTAAAACAAATGAATTGACATTAAAGCCACGTGTTTATTGGAGAAGAAACCAAGACATGTATGTTTTTATTCGTGACAACCCTTCTGTGTATAGAAATCTACATATTTCTAACAAAATTGGTGGAGAACTCCACATGACTTATGGATCAAAATTAGGAATTACTGGTTTTGGGGTAGAGTTAGCTAAAGTCTTTTTACATAGTAATAATCTAGGAGATCGAGAGCGAACAATGACTCATGTTTTTTTAGAACATCAATTTTCAATGCTTGACGATAAATTGGACGTTACTCCAGGAATAGCAGCATCGTACTTTTCAGATTTTAAGTTTCAGGCTTTTCCAGGGATTGACATTGGAATCAATCTTCAAGATCACTTGAAACTTTATGTAAATGCGGGTTATACATACAGGATTCCAACGTATACAGATCTATTTTATAGTGATCCGAATACTCAAGGGAATGAAAATCTGAAATCAGAGGAAGCACTTTCAGAGGAAATAGGCTTGAAATTTTCTAAAGGAAATTTAATGATTTCTTCTGCATTTTTTAATCGAGATTCTAACAATCTGATTGATTATGTTAAGAACAATGAAGACGATAAGTGGCAGGCCTCAAATATTCAAGAACTGAATACACTCGGTTTTGAGTTCAATTCTTCTTATCAATTTCACTATAAAAATTTTCCACAACGGCTATCTTTTGGTTACACCTATCTGTCTGAAAATTTAAAAACAAACTCATTTGAGTTTTCTAGGTACTCAATCAATTCACTTAAGCATCATTTGATTACAACATATACCTCACAATTTTCCAAGAATTTAAAGCAAACAATTGTCTATAAATATGCTGATAGAACCTATGGAGAAAGCTATTCGGTATTAGATCTTATGTTAACTTTAGATGTGAAATCATTTCAATTCTCTTTGATTGGAAATAATATTTCGAACACCACTTATACAGAAACTAATTTAGTTCCAATGCCTGGGGCAAACGTTATGTTTGAAATACGATTTAAATTCTAAAATTATCAAAGATTGTTTTTTTATTTAAGACAATTTTTTATGTTTGAGGGGTACTTATAATAAGTTTTAAATACACCTGTTTGAATTTAACCGAAATACATAGAGTTAAAACCATAAGCAAAGAAGATTTTTTGAAAAATTACTTCAAACCGCAAATACCCGTTGTTATTGAAGAGTTTATCGAGGATTGGCCTGCTTATTCCAAATGGTCTTTAGATTATGTGAAAGAGGTCGCTGGAGATAAGACGGTCCCTTTGTATGATGATCGCCCTGTTGATTATAAAGATGGGTTTAATGAACCTCATGCCCAAATGAAAATGAGTGAGTACATAGACTTGCTTAAAAAAGAACCCACAAAATATAGAATTTTCTTATGGAATCTATTAAAAGAAGTTCCAGAATTACAAAATGACTATCAGTATCCAGATTTTGGAATTAAGTTTTTAAAAGGTCTTCCGATGCTTTTTTTTGGGGGGAAAGATTCACATACTTTCATGCACTATGATATTGATTTAGCAAATATTTTTCATTTTCATTTTCAAGGGAAAAAGCAATGCATACTATTTGATCAAAAACAAAATAAATACCTATATAAAGTCCCTCTTTCTTTGATTACAAGAGAAGATATTGATTTTGACAATCCCAATCTAAAGAAGTGGCCAGCCTTGAAAAAAGCTAAGGGTTATATAACAAATTTAGAACATGGGAATATTTTATATATCCCTGAAGGTTTTTGGCATCATATGAAATATATTACACCCGGTTTTTCAATGAGTCTTAGAGCACTTGCTAGAAAACCAATTCATCTTGGAAAAGCAATTTATAATATTGTGGTAATGCGATTCTTGGATTCAATGATGCGGAAACTCTTTGGTCAAAAGTGGATCGATTGGAAAAATGACTATGCAATTAAAAGAACAGTCAAGAATTAGAAAAGTTCACTAATTATTGAAACAATCGAAATAGGTCATTTCCATTAGCAAATAGTAACAAAGCGATCAAAAGGATAAAACCGGTCACTTGAGCGTATTCTAAGAACTTATCTCCTGGCTTTCTTCCAGTGATCATTTCCCATAAGGTAAAAACCACGTGACCACCATCTAAAGCGGGTATGGGTAACAGGTTCATAAATCCTAACATAATCGATAAAAAGGCGGTTATATTCCAAAAACTTTCAGCACTCCATGTAGACGGGAAAATATTTCCAATTGAGATAAAACCTCCGAGTCCTTTATAGGCACCCGTACTTGGATTGAAAATCTTTTTGAGTTGTTTTACGTAGTTTGCCAATGTTTCGTATGATTTTTTAGTCCCGGCAGGGATTGCTTGAAGGAACGAATAGTTTTTATTCGCCAAATCATAATAACCTAATTTTTCAAGATCGGAAAGTCCTAAGCCATACGTTAAAACTTCTAATTTCCCTTGATCACTAACTTTAATGTCTAATGTTTTAATTTCTTCCTCTCTTTTGATGGAGACGGAAATTTCTTTACCTGCAAATTCTTTCAATAGATTTTCAGCTTCGTCAAAGTATTTAATTGGATTTCCATTGATCCCTACAAGGATGTCTTTGTCCTGTAATTTTACAGATTTATTGATTGAATTTTCAGGGACCTCAGCAATAATAAAAGGAGTTCTTGGACGAACAATCATTCCTATTTTTTGTTTTTTACTGATTAGCTTATCGATAAAATTAATCGGCAATTCTTTTTCAAGAATTTCTCCATTTCTTTCGATCGTATAACTATTTCCATTGATAAATTCGATTGTAATGTCCGAGAATTTTTTTATTGAATTGCCATCAACAGCAAGTATTTTATCACCATTTTGTAAGCCCACTTCAATCGCCAAAGAATCTCTTACCCAAACACCATCTTTTACGTTTTCATTGGGGAGGTATTTTTCACCATAAGTATATAATAGCATGATGTAAATAAAAATTCCAAGAACGAAGTTGACAAATACTCCCCCAAGCATGATGATCAGACGTTGCCATGCTGGTTTCGATCTAAATTCCCAAGACTTTGGTTCTTCTTTCATTTGTTCGATATCCATGCTTTCATCAATCATCCCAGCAATCTTAACGTAACCCCCAAGAGGAATCCAACCAATTCCATAAACAGTTTCTCCAATTTTTTTCTTGAACAAAGAGAATTTGTAATCAAAAAATAAGTAGAACTTCTCTACTTTTGTTTTAAATAATTTAGCAGGGATAAAATGCCCTAATTCGTGCAATACTATTAAAAGAGATAGGCTGAGGATAAATTGTGTCGCCTTAATAAAAATGTCCATCTACAAAAATCTTCGTTTTTTAAGGCACAAATGTACACTTTTCAGCAGAGTTGTAAAAGATTGATTTGATCCGCTTTTTTAATTTAACAAACATTTAAGCTGTAATGCAATGAATATTGCAAGGACAACTACTAAAGATGTCTTACTTTTGTAGTAATATTTTTTGAGATGAATTTAAGTTTTTTTAAAAAATCAATTCCGACACTTCTTTTTTTGATTGTTTTTTCAGTTGTTGGCATCACAGTGTACTACCAATTGATGTCTGAAAATAAAAAATTAAAAATTTACAATCCCATTGATGTAAATCCAAAGTTGGTTGATTTTTCAGTAAAAAATATCAAAAAAAATCACACAATTGATGATTTTGAATTGATCAATCAAAATGGTGAAATTATTACCAATGCTGATTATGAAGGTAAAATTTACATTGCTGATTTTTTCTTCACACGTTGCAATAATATTTGTATTGCCATGGCCTATCACATGAGTGAATTACAAGAGTTCTATAAAGATGATCAGGAGATTATGTTTTTATCTCATTCTGTGACTCCAGTTATTGATAGCGTCCCTGTACTAAAAAAATATGCAATTGAAAATGGCGTAATCGACGGGAAGTGGAATCTTACTACGGGACTCAAAACTCATATTTACGATTTGGCACGCAAAAATTATTTTGCCGTCCTTGATGAAGGAGATGGAGATGAAAATGACTTTATCCATACAGAACAATTTGTATTAATTGATAAAGAGCGTCGTATCAGAGGGTTTTATGATGGAACTGAAAAAGAAGACATGGAAAAAATCAAAAAAGACATTACAATTCTCAAAAAAGAATACAAATAATATATACTGCCAGAAATGATTCTAGTTCATTATCTTTATGCAAGTTTCCAATTCTTTCGATAATTAAGATCAATTTCAAGTGAAAACAATAGCATCTTTACACATCGGTGAATTCGCCTATATTTCTGAAACATCTTTTGAAGAAATTCCTTTAAAACTATTAGAAATGGGTTGTTTGCCAGGAGCTGAAATACAACTATTACAAATCGCTCCTCTAAATGACCCGTTGTATGTCTGCGTTAACGGGAGTCATATTGCTATAAGAAAAGAGACTGCAGAAAAAATAGCAATTATAAAAGCAACTCAATGAAGAATCAACAAGTTATTCATGTTGCTTTGATTGGAAATCCCAACACAGGGAAAACCTCACTTTTTAATCAATTAACTGGATTGAAACAGAAAGTTGGAAATTATCCAGGAGTCACAGTTGATAAGAAGGAAGGTTTTTGTCAGTTAACGGATCACACAAAAGCAATCATCACAGATTTTCCAGGGACTTACAGCATCAATCCTACTTCAATTGATGAATCAATTGTCTTAAAATCACTCCTAAATTACAGAGATAAAAAAACACCAAATGTAATAGTTGTTGTTGCAGAAATAGAAAATTTAAAGAGAAATTTATTATTGTTTTCTCAGATCAAAGATTTGAAAATTCCCACGGTTTTAGTCATTAACATGGCTGATCAGATGAAACGAAAAGGAATCGATATCAATTTAACATTACTCCAAAAAGAATTGGGATGTGAGGTTGTATTGACGAGTATTCGAAAAGAGAAAAAAGATAGCGAAGGACCTATAAAAAAAGCAATCATCAAGACGTTTGATAACCCAAACACTAATCCACTATGTGATGTAAAGCGTAAGATAGATCTTCCCTTTTTTGAAAAATTAAAACAAATCAATCCAAAGTATTCTTCCTATGAATTATGGTTGATGATTACTCAAAACAGCTTTCCTGAGAATATTTCAGATAAAGAAAAACAAGAACTGATCAATTTTAATGATGAGCATCAAAATGTAAAGAAATATCAGCATAAAGAAACCATATATCGTTACCAGAAAATCAACGAAATTTTAAATAAAACGTACCATATAGATCGATCAAAAGGGACTGATATAAGGGCAAAATTAGATCGGATTTTCACACATAAAATTTTTGGATATGTGTTGTTTTTTATGCTACTATTGTTGATTTTTCAATCTATTTTTGATTGGGCATCTTTACCGATGGATCTTATTGATAATTTCTTTGCGAACTTAAGTTCCTTGATCAATTCACTGATGGCTCCTGGAATTCTAAATGACTTAATTACACAAGGAATAATTCCCGGTCTTGGAGGAATCATTATTTTCATTCCTCAGATTGCCATCTTGTTTTTATTCATTGCTGTTTTAGAGGAAACAGGATATATGAGTAGGGTTGTATTCTTAATGGACAAGATCATGCGACAATTTGGGATGAGTGGGAAAAGTGTCATCCCATTAATTTCAGGAACTGCTTGTTCAATTCCTGCAATCATGGCAACAAGAAATATTGCAGGATGGAAAGAACGATTGATTACCATTTTGGTGACTCCTTTTACAACTTGTTCGGCTCGCTTGCCTGTTTATGCAATTATTATTGCGTTAATTATTCCTGATAAAAAAGTATTCGGATTTCTTAATCTACAAGGATTGACATTGTTATCTCTTTATATCCTCGGATTTACTACTGCAGTCATCGCAGCAAGTATTTTACACAAAACATTAACAATAAAAAGCACTTCTTTTTTTGTCGTTGAAATGCCAGATTATAAATTCCCATCGATTAAAAATGTCATGTATGAAGTTTTAGAGAAAACAAAAGCATTTGTTTTTGGAGCAGGGAAAATTATTCTTTCAATTTCTGTAATTCTATGGTTTTTAGCCTCTCATGGACCAGAATCTTTTAAAAATGCGGAACAATTGGTCATTGAAAATCCTTTCAATCAACAAATGACAAAAAAGGAACTTTCACAAAAAGTGGCATCAGCAAAATTAGAAAACTCGTACATAGGGATGATAGGGAAGACGATTGAGCCTGTGATTAAACCTTTAGGATATGATTGGAAAATTGGCATCGCTTTGATAAGTTCTTTTGCAGCAAGAGAGGTTTTTGTTGGAACTTTGGCAACGATTTATTCAGTAGAAAGTGATGATGATGATACCACAACGATCAAACAACGGATGGCTTCAGAATTAAATTTAGAAACTGGACAAAGAAGATTTAACTTTCCAGTAGGGATGTCACTGCTCATTTTCTATGCATTTGCAATGCAATGTATGGCAACACTGGCCATTGTAAAAAAGGAAACTAAAAGCTGGAAGTGGCCAATCATTCAATTATTTGGTATGGGATCTTTAGCCTATATTTGTTCTTTTGTGGTATTTCAACTATTAAGTTAATGCAAGGAGTTATTGTATATGTTATTGTTATTTGCGCTGTTTTTTTCCTGTTAAGAAAAATATTTTTTAACAAAAAAAGCACAAAATGCAATAAAGATTGTAACTGCTAATAATCCATATTTATCATTTATAAAATTTAAAGATATCCTATTATGAGAAAAATTTATTCACTAGTGTTCATGTTTGTTTTCATGGTTCTTTTTTCAAATAAAGTCAATGCACAAGAATTTAAAGGACTAGATAAGAGTCCTATGGATGTAGTATCATTTCCAGATAATTATAGAATTTCTGATAAAGTCATAAAAATCATTTACAGCAGACACCAATTAAAAGTTAGGTCTTTGTCCAAATTAGCTCCTGTAGGAAAAAAATGGAGAACAGGTGCCAATGAGGCAACAGAGATTACATTTTATAAAAATGTAAACATTGGAGGAGCTCCTTTAAAAGCTGGAACGTATACCTTATACACCATTCCTGGTTTGACACATTGGACCGTAGTTTTTAGCAATCAATTGAATGTTTGGGGAGCTTATTTTCACAAACCAGAAAATGATGTCTTGAGAGTTGTCCTTCCTGTCACAAAATCAGAAGAGTCAATTGAGATTTTTTCAATTTCGATTGATGACCAAATGACAATTCATATGGGATGGGGAGAAACAATAGTCAGCATTCCAGTAAAGTAGCTTTCATAAAAAGATTGAAGACAATAAAAGGATACAGAATGACTTCTGTGTTCTTTTTTTTTGAAGAGGGGACATCCTCATAAAATTCACTTTATACTTTCGTAGAATAAGTGTAAATTTGACCACCCTTAAGAAACGCGATCCGATGCAATATAACTTCAGAGAGATAGAGAAAAAATGGCAACAATATTGGGCAAAGAACCAAACATTTAAAGCCAATAATAATTCTGATTTACCTAAATATTATGTCCTTGATATGTTCCCATATCCGTCAGGTGCAGGTCTCCATGTTGGACACCCATTGGGATACATTGCATCAGACATCTATGCAAGATATAAAAGGCATAAAGGATACAATGTATTGCATCCGCAAGGATATGATTCTTTTGGATTACCAGCAGAGCAATACGCCATTCAAACAGGTCAACATCCCGTTAAAACTACAGAGGCCAATATCAAAACATATCGACGTCAATTGGATCAAATTGGGTTTTCGTTTGATTGGTCTAGAGAGGTTCGTACTTCAAATCCACAATATTACAAATGGACACAATGGATTTTTATCCAATTGTTCAATTCATGGTACAATAATGAATTGGATAAAGCAGAAGATATTTCATCACTTGTCAAAGCATTTGAAAACTCAGGGAATAAAAAAGTTAATGCTGTTTGTGACGAAGGAGTTGAGCAATTTACGTCGAACGAATGGAATCATTTTTCTGAACAAAAGAAACAGCAGATATTGTTGCAGTATCGTCTAACTTTTTTGTCTGATACTGAAGTCAATTGGTGTCCAGCTCTTGGAACTGTTCTTGCCAATGATGAAATTGTGAATGGAGTTTCTGAGCGCGGAGGTCATCCGGTTATTCGTAAGAAAATGACACAATGGTCGATGCGAATTTCGGCCTATGCGCAACGTTTATTAGATGGTTTAGAAAAGATTGACTGGCCTCAACCCTTAAAAGATTCTCAAACCAATTGGATTGGTCGATCTCAGGGAGCTATGGTTTCATTTGATGTTGATGGGCATTCTGAAAAAATTGATGTTTTTACCACAAGGCCAGATACTATTTTTGGAGTCTCTTTTATGACGATAGCTCCAGAACATGAGTTGGTCTCAAAGATCACAACAGATTCTCAAAAAGCTGAAGTCGAAGCTTATATGGAAGCAACGGCAAAACGTTCAGAACGAGATAGGATGGCAGACACAAAAACAATCTCAGGAGCATTTACAGGGGCTTATGCCATTCATCCATTTTCAGGAGAAAAAGTACAAATTTGGATTGGAGATTATGTGTTAGCAAGTTATGGAACCGGTGCTGTAATGGCAGTTCCATGTGGAGATCAGCGCGATTATGATTTTGCCAAATTTTTTGGGATTCCGATTCCTAATATATTTGATAATGTTGATATTTCTGAGGAGGCTTATACGGACAAAGAAGATGTTGTAATTGCCAATTCTGACTTCTTAAATGGATTGACATATAAAAAAGCATTCAAGCGAGTTGTTTTCGAATTAGAACAACGTGCTTTTGGTTATAGAAAAATTAATTACCGTCTTAGAGATGCTGTTTTTAGTAGACAAAGATATTGGGGAGAACCTTTTCCAGTTTACTATAAAGAGAATATTCCTCAAATGATTGATGTAAAATATTTACCGATTGTACTGCCAGATGTTGAGAAATATCTTCCAACAGAAGATGGTCAACCTCCTTTAGGGAATGCACAAAATTGGGCATGGAATGTCATTACTAATCAAGTGGTTTCTAAAGAAGAGATTGATCATCAGAAGGTTTTTCCTCTAGAATTGAATACCATGCCTGGATGGGCAGGGAGTTCCTGGTATTTTAACCGTTATATGGATCCTACTAACGAAGAACAATTTGTGAGTAAAGAAGCCTTAAACTATTGGCAAGAGGTAGATCTTTATATTGGAGGGTCAGAACATGCTACAGGGCATTTGTTGTATGCTAGATTTTGGCAAAAATTTTTATTTGATAAAGGGCATCTCCCTGTTGATGAGTTTGCAAAAAAGTTAATTAATCAAGGAATGATTTTGGGAACAAGTGCGATTGTGTATCGTATTTCAGGGTCAAATAAATATGTTTCTAAAGGCTTGAAGAGTCAATATGAAACAGAGGAATTAAGAGTTGATGTGAGCTTAGTAAATAGTGCTGATGAAGTTAATATTGAGGATTTGAAAAATTGGCAACCTCAATTTCAAGATGCAGAATTTATATTGGAGGAAGGGAAGTTTGTAGTTGGAAGAGAAGTAGAAAAAATGTCAAAGCGATGGTTTAATGTTGTGAATCCTGATGCAATATGTGAAGAATACGGAGCAGATTCATTGCGTTTGTTTGAAATGTTTTTAGGCCCCTTAGAGCAATCAAAACCTTGGAAGACTTCTGGAATTTCTGGAGTACATTCCTTTTTGAAAAAATTATGGAAGTTGTTTTTTAAAAATGATGTTTTTGATGTATCTGATGCTGAGCCTACCAAAGAGGAATATAAAACCCTTCACAAAACGATTAAAAAAGTATCGGAGGACATTGAGAATTTTTCTTTTAACACCTCAGTTTCTAGTTTTATGATTGCAGTTAATGAACTTACAGTACTAGGATGTAATAAACGTCAAATATTAGAGCCTTTACTCGTCTTAATATCTCCATATGCCCCTCACATTTCAGAAGAACTTTGGAGCCTGTTGGGTCATTCAACTTCAATTGCAACAGTGAAGTTTCCATTGTTAGAGGCTCAATATTTAATTGAAAGTTCCAAAAATTATCCTATTTCATTCAACGGAAAAATGAGATTCACATTAGAACTGCCTTTGGATATGAGTAAGGATGATATCGAAAAAACAGTGATGGCCCATGAAAAAACAAAGGCGCAACTTGGCGGGAGAACCCCTAAGAAAATAATCATTGTTCCTGGAAAGATTGTCAATATCGTTGGATAAGAAGTTTTTCTTTTTTTCATTCTCACAATTAGGAATCGATTTTAAAAGTTACTGTTGTTTTAACTATATTGTACCTAGTTAGGAAAAATCAACGAAACCTTTCAAAGCTGTCGTTTTTAATTCAGGAGTATCTAATCAAAAATAAAGTGAAACAATTCAACAGTATATCGCTCAGAAATAGAATTTTTATAGCCATGAGTCTGCTAGTTTTTTTAGCGACGATACTCATTATTGGACTTACAATATATCAATATGAAGAGCAGACAAAAGAATACAATGTCAGTCGTTTTGGAAGAAAAGAGGAATCCTTAAAAAAAGAGATTGCGATTCAACTGAATCAAAGAACAGCGCTCGCTGTGAATTCTAAAAATTTAGCGACCATTTTTCAAAAAGCAATTTATGAATTGTCCTTTGTTCATAATTTAGAGATTAGTATCTATGATCTAGAAGGGAAACTTTTAAAAACATCAGTCCCCTTAGAATCAAAAAATCCTCCTGCTAAAACATTAGCTGCCAATAAGATAAAATCATTGCAGCAAAAGAATGATCGTAGGGTTTTTGAGATTGTAGAAGGTGAAAAAATTAATATTGAAAATTCTTATACATATATATTGGATTCAATGGGGAACCAAATAGGAATCCTAAGATTAAAATTCTATCAAGATAACACAGCTCAAGAATCTGAATTGAGAGAGTTTTTGACACGATTAATTGTTGTGAATTTTTTCATGTTTTTAATTGCGATCATGCTTGCCTATTTTTTATCAAGTTATATCACCAGATCCATTAAAACCATTTCTGACAAAATGAAAAGAACCCGTTTGAATGAACGAAATGAAAAAATTGTATTGAATTCTGTTAGTTCTGAGATAGGAATTCTGGTAGATGGATACAATCATATGATTGATGAATTGGAGGAAAGTGCAGTTAAATTAGCAAGAAGTGAGAGAGAACAAGCTTGGCGAGAGATGGCTAAGCAGGTAGCTCATGAAATTAAAAATCCTCTAACACCAATGAGACTTTCTGTACAAAGTTTTGAAAGAAGGTTTGATCAAAATGATCCCAAGGTGAAAGAAAAAGTTAAGGAATACAGCAATACTTTGATTCAACAAATAGATGTGATGAGTTCCATCGCTTCAGCTTTTTCTGACTTTGCTAAAATGCCCACTCAACGAAAGGAAAAAATTGAAATAATCAGTGTGATCAAAATGGCGCTTGATATTTTTAATGAAGAGTATATTTTTTATGCTCCTAAAGAGAAAGAGTTGTTTGTAAATCTGGATAAAACACAATTAATTAGAATTGTAACCAATTTAATTAAAAATGCAACTCAAGCAATAGATGGAGAAAAAGAACCTAGAATTGATGTCGTTGTTTTTTCTAATGAACACAAAATTTTTATTGAAGTGATTGATAATGGAAGAGGAATTAAACAGGAGGTAGAACAGTTAATTTTTGAGCCGAAATTTACAACAAAGACAAGTGGAATGGGGCTTGGACTTCCAATCATAAAAAGTATCATTGAAGCTTATGATGGTTCTATAAACTTCACTTCACATGAGGGGAGAGGAACAAAATTTACTGTAATTTTACCAAAGACATAAATAAATATCATATGAATTTTACCAACATTCTTTTAAGTCAAGATCAAGGCTTGGCAATCGTTACAATCAATAGACCTAAAAAGTTAAATGCTCTTAACAAACGTACTATTGAAGAATTATCTACTGCATTAAAACTCCTTGATAAAGACTCATCAATCAAAGTAATTGTAATTACAGGTAGTGAAGAGAAAGCCTTTGTAGCAGGTGCAGATATCTCAGAATTTGCTCATTTTAACGTTGAAAATGGAGGGGAATTAGCAGCCAAAGGACAGGAAATGGTATTTGATTTTATAGAAAACTTTTCAAAACCAGTCATTGCTGCGATCAATGGTTTTGCTCTTGGAGGAGGACTAGAATTGGCAATGGCTTGTCACTTTAGAGTAGCTTCAGAAAATGCTAAAATGGGACTACCTGAGGTTTCTTTAGGGGTTATTCCAGGTTATGGAGGTACACAAAGATTGCCTCAATTGGTTGGAAAAGGAAGAGCTATGGAATTAATAATGACCGCAGGAATGATATCAGCAGAGGAAGCTCTAAGGATTGGATTGGTCAATCATATAGTCCCTCAAAATGAGTTATTGTTAAGTGTAAAAAAGATTGCGGATAAAATCATGAGAAATTCTTCAGTAGCAATTTCAGGAGCCATCAATGCGGTCAATGCCAATTATAGAGATGGAGTTAATGGATATCAAGTAGAGGTTTCTGAATTTGGAAAATGTTTTGGGACCCAAGATTTTAAAGAAGGGACTACTGCTTTTTTAGAGAAAAGAAAAGCAAATTTTCCGGGAGAATAAAATAAAAAAAGCGAGCCCCATGACTGGCTCGCTCAAACAAATCAAAATTACAATCAATCAATTAATCAATCGTGAACTCATTCTTATAAATACGGTTGTTTGCTATAGCAACTACCTTATAAGTACCTTTTATATTCTCTTGAAGTACGTATACCTTTTTCATTAAATTTTCCCCCTCAACAATATCTCTGTAGATTACTTCATTTTCATGATAGATAGCAATCTTCATAGGATCCCCTTCAAAATCTAGTTTTGAAACTAAGATTTTATTTTTTTCATTTCTCAAAACGGGCTTAAAGATGGTTTTTTCAGTCTCTTTGTGAAAAATTGCTTCCCCTTTAACTACCGTAAAGTTCAATACATCAATTTCAAAATCTTTGTTTATTTCTAATGTGTAATACCCATCTTTTAAAGAAGAGGTATCTAAATCATTTATACCTGTATTGGTTACATTTATTGTTTGTTCATGAACAACTTTACCAGTGACAGTTTTAATAAATAAATGGGTTCTTTTTTTTACATTTTTTGATGTAGTGATGACTCCATTATTTGTTCCTTTTTCAAAATAGGTTTCGCTAGCGTAGCTTGATAATGATCCTAGCATTAAGGCTACTAATAAACTTCTATTAACTAATTTTTTCATTTTAAAAATATTAAAATTCGCATTGCAAAGATCGAACACAGACACACATTTAAAAAACAACAAAATTGCTATATTTATGGTCATAATTAACCAATATTATAAACAACACTACATATAGGGTTAATTTAGTAAATAATTAAGGTAATTTTGGATATATTTATCTATATAACAAAACGTAATTTTGTATGAAATGAATAGAAAAAAACCAACATTAGAAAAAGTAAACCCTGGTTTTGGAAGCTCTATTTTGGTAAAAAAACATACAGAGTTCTTAAAGAAACACAAAGCTTCTTGGCATTTTCACCCTGAGTTAGAATTGGTTTATGTAAACAAAGGGCAAGGAAAAAGACATATTGGAAATCATTTATCTTATTTTAATAACAGTCAATTATTACTAATTGGACCTAACTTACCTCACAACGGATTTACAGATCGTTTAACAACCAATGGTTTCGAAACTCTTATTCAGTTTAAAGAGGATTTTTTAGGGACTCAATTTTTTGAGATTCCAGAGATGAAAAAAATCAAAGAATTGATTGAACGTTCAAAAAATGGAATTTTATTTGGAGTAGAAACAAAACTTAAAATAGGAGACATTATTGAAAAATTAGTTGAAGAAAAAGGGTTCAAAAAAATTCTAGTTTTCCTAGATATTTTAGATGTTTTGGCCAATTCTGAAGATTATACCATCCTAAACGTAGGAGAGTATGCATTTGAAGCGGAATTACAAGACAGTTCAAAGTTAGATTCCATCTATAAACACATTAATAAAAATTTTAAAGAACACATTAGTTTAGATGAAATATCTAATGTGGCAGCAATGACTGTTCCAGCCTTTTGTAGGTATTTTAAAAAAGTAACAGGGAAAACATTTACTAGGTTAGTCAATGAATACAGAGTTGTTCATGCAACAAAATTACTGTCTGAGAGCACCATGAGTATTACAGAGATTGCATTCGAATGTGGGTTTAATAATTTTTCTCATTTTAACAAGCTTTTTAAAGCAACAACAGGAAAGAATGCCTCTGCATATCGAAAAGAAATGAAAGGATTAATTCAATAAATAAAACAAGATGGCTGATAAAATTGACAAAGCGATTAAATATTATACGATAAAAAGCGAGGAAATCATTAATGAGATTAATTCTAGCACAAACTTAACAGCAGAGGAAATTATTCAAAAGGCTGAAGAATTATCCATTTTAGAATATAAATTAACGGCCCTTGAGGTCGCAAAAGTTAGTTAATAATTTTACTTTTTCCCATTCCATTCATCAAAAAACTGTTGTAGAAAATTTTCCATGTAGAAATGCCTCTCTTCTGCAATTTTTTTTCCTGTTTTGGTATTCATTTGATCTTTTAAAAGCAATAATTTTTCATAAAAATGATTGATAGAAGGAGCAACGGACTTCTTGTATTCTTCTTTGGTCATATTGGTATTGGCTTCAATGCTTGGATCATAGATTGCCCTGTTTTTAAATCCACCATAGTTAAAGCATCTCGCTATCCCTATTGCGCCAATGGCATCCAAACGATCGGCATCTTGAATAACCTTTAATTCAGGAGATGAAAATTTTTCACCCTTCTCAAAAGAAGATTTATAGGAAATGAATCGAATGATATTTTCAATGTGAGTGATGCTCTTCTTATCAACTCCAAGACTTTTCAAGAAGACTTTGGCTTTTTCTGGTCCAATAGACTCATCTCCATCATGAAATTTTGCGTCAGCAATGTCGTGTAATAAGGCCCCTAATTCAATGATGAAATGATCTACTTTCTCATTGTTGGCGATCAGTTTTGCATTCTTGTAAACGCGTTCAATATGGAACCAATCATGCCCTCCCTCAGCTTCAGCTAAAGTTTTTTTTACAAAACTAATTGTATGATCTATGATGTGCTTTTTATTCATTGAGTAAAAATAAAAAAATCCATTTCTAAAAGAAATGGATTTGATCTATTCATTGGATTGTTTTTAACAAAACTCTTGATACGCAGAAATTAAATTTTCTGCAATCATTTGAGCAGACCTTCCCTCGATATGATGACGTTCTAACATATGAACCAATTCACCATCTTTAAATAATGCAACTGCTGGCGATGACGGAGGAAAAGGGATCATGTATTCTCTTGCCTTTTGAGTAGATTCTCTATCAACTCCTGCAAAAACTGTGGTTAAATGATCAGGTTTTTTTTCAAATTGCAGTGAGGCTATTGTTCCTGGTCTTGCTGTACCAGCAGCACATCCACATACAGAGTTTACCATTACCAATGTAGTTCCTTCTTTAGCTAGAGCGCTATCTACATCTTCTGCTGAATATAAAGCCGAAAAACCGTTAGTTGTCAGTTCTTCACGCATCGGTTTAACTAATTCTTCTGGATACATAATTCTTCAAAAATTTAGAGTACAAATATAATGAATATAACACAATCAAAATAGTATATTTGAGTGCTAAAAATTGAATGATATGAGTAATTTTTCAAAGTGGCTAGGAGCTGGAATTGGATTTACGTTTGGAGGGCCTATAGGAGCAATTTTAGGATTTGCTGCTGGAACTGTTTTTGACCAATACACAAAAGAGAATTTTTTCAAAGAACAACAAAATTATCAGAATAAAGGTTATCAAAGTAGTGAGCAAACTTTGAGTGGAGATTTTGAAATTAGTCTCCTGATTTTAGCCTCAGTTGTGATCAAAGCAGATGGAAAAGTTGATCAAAGAGAACTTAATTTTGTCAGGAATCAGTTTGTTGGAATGTATGGGAAAACCAGAGCCAACAGAGCATTTCAATTATTTAAAGGTGTGATAAAGAAGCAGGTATCAACCAGACAAGTTTGCATCCAGATCCGTCAACACATGCCTCATTCTTCAAGACTTCAACTCATCCATTTTTTATTTGGGATAGCAAAGGCAGATCAACATGTTTCTGAAATAGAAGTTGATGAAATAAAAAAAATTGCAGGGTACCTGTTCATCAATCAATATGATTTTGAGTCGATTAAAGCCATGTTTTATAGCTCAATTGATAGACATTATAAAATGTTAGAAATTACAAAAAATGCAAGCAATGAGGAGGTTAAAAAAGCCTACAGAAAAATGGTAAAAAAATACCACCCAGATAAATTAGTAGGACTCGGTAAAGAGCATTTGAAGGGAGCTAAAGATAAATTTCAAAACATCCAATCTGCATATGAACAGATTAAAAAAGAACGAGGCTTTTCATAATCGGTTTTTTTCTCAGTCATACTCCGGTGAATTAGAGGAAAATATGTATTTTCGCAATCTATTAGAAATAGTGATTTATGTGTGCAAAATTTCCTGAATATAAAGGGCTTAACTTACCGAATGTAGCAAATCAAATGCTGAAATATTGGGAAGAGAAAAAGATCTTTGAGAAGAGTATTTCTTCCCGAGAAGGAAATCAACCGTTCGTATTTTTTGAAGGACCACCCTCCGCCAATGGTTTACCGGGGGTTCACCATGTATTGGCAAGAGCGATTAAAGATATTTTCCCTAGATACAAAACCATGAAAGGTTTTCAAGTAAAAAGAAAAGCGGGTTGGGATACTCATGGGTTACCTATTGAACTAGGAGTTGAAAAAGAATTGGGCATTACCAAAGAAGATATTGGAAGAACAATTTCTATCGAACAATACAATGCAGCTTGTAGAAAAGCTGTCATGCGCTATACAGATATTTGGAATGACCTGACACAAAAGATGGGATATTGGGTAAATATGGAGGATCCATATGTCACCTACGAACCAAAATATATGGAAAGTGTTTGGTGGTTGTTAAAGCAGATTTATGACAAGAACTTATTGTATAAAGGTTACACCATTCAACCCTATTCACCAAAAGCAGGGACTGGATTAAGTTCTCACGAGTTAAATCAGCCTGGAACCTATCAGGATGTAACTGATACTACCGTGGTTGCGCAGTTTAAAACTTTATCGGATACTTTGCCTAACTTTTTGCAAGGAGAAGGAGATGTCCATTTCTTGGCATGGACAACAACCCCATGGACTTTGCCAAGTAACACAGCTTTAACAGTAGGTCCTAAAATCGATTATGTATTGGTAGAGACCTTTAACCAATATACGTTTGAGCCAATCAAAGTAGTGTTGGCTAAGAATTTAGTATCAAAACAATTTGTAGGAAAATACAAGCAAGCTGAAGATCGTTCGGAGCTTGAAAATTATAGTAAAGAGGATAAAAAGATTCCTTACTATGTGATCAAAGAGTTTTTAGGGAAAGATTTAGTTGGCATTCGCTATGAACAGTTATTGAGTTATGCATTACCTAATGACAATCCAGAAAATGCATTTAGAGTAATCTCCGGAGACTTTGTAACCACTGAAGACGGGACAGGAATTGTTCATACAGCACCTACCTTTGGTGCTGATGATGCTTTGGTCGCAAAACAAGCAACACCGGAAATCCCTCCAATGTTAGTTAAAGATGCGCATGGTAATTTAGTCCCACTGGTTGATTTTCAAGGCCGATTTAGACCTGAATTAGGAGAATTTGCTGGGAAATATGTTAAAAACGAATATTACCCTCAAGGCGAAGCTCCTGAAAAATCTGTTGATGTAGAGCTTGCCATTAAATTAAAAATTGAAAATAAAGCCTTTAAGGTAGAAAAATATAAGCACAGTTATCCTAATTGTTGGAGAACCGATAAGCCGATTCTTTACTATCCTTTAGATTCATGGTTTATCAAAGTAACCGATATTAAAGATCGCATGCACGAGTTGAACTCAACAATCAACTGGAAACCTAAATCAACCGGAGAAGGTCGTTTTGGTAATTGGTTGGCCAATGCAAACGATTGGAACTTATCTCGTTCTCGATATTGGGGAATTCCATTGCCTATCTGGAGAACAGAAGACAAAAAAGAAGAGCTATGTATAGGGTCAGTAGCCGAACTAAAAGCAGCAATGTCAAAAGCGATTGAAGCTGGGGTAATGAGTGAAGACATTTTTGCTGATTTTGAAGTGGGGAATATGTCTGAAGAGAATTATGCTACCATTGATTTGCATAAAAATATAGTAGACCAGATCACATTGGTATCTCCATCAGGGAAACCAATGAAACGAGAAAGCGATCTGATTGATGTGTGGTTTGACTCAGGCTCCATGCCATATGCACAATGGCATTACCCTTTTGAAAATAAGGATCTAATTGACGAAAATAAATCATTCCCGGCAGATTTTATTGCTGAGGGTGTTGATCAAACAAGGGGTTGGTTTTACACCTTACACGCTATTGGAACGATGGTTTTTGATTCTGTAGCTTACAAAAATGTAGTTTCGAATGGATTGGTTTTAGATAAAAATGGACAAAAAATGTCTAAAAGATTAGGCAATGCTACAGATCCATTTGAAACACTAGAAAAATATGGTGCTGATGCAACACGTTGGTATATGATTTCTAATGCAAATCCTTGGGACAACTTGAAATTTGATGTTGACGGAATTGAAGAAGTGAAACGTAAATTTTTTGGAACTCTTTACAACACCTATTCTTTCTTTTCTTTATATACAAATATTGACAACTTTTCTTTTGCCGAGCCCTCTATTCCAATAGGGGAAAGGCCAGAGTTAGATCGTTGGATTTTATCAGAACTTCATTCACTGACAAAAAAAGTAGATCAGTTTTATTCGGCTTATGAACCCACAAAAGCGGCGAGAGCAATCTCAGAATTTACTCAAGATTATCTCAGCAATTGGTATGTTCGTTTGAGTAGAAGAAGATTTTGGAAAGGAGAGTATCAACAAGATAAAATTTCAGCCTATCAGACCTTGTACACTTGCATGGTTACCATTGCCAAATTAGGGGCGCCAATAGCTCCATTTTTCATGGACCGATTGTATTTGGATTTGAACAAGGTTAGCCAAAAAGAAAGTTATGAAAGTGTTCACCTATCTCAATTTCCTATTGCTGACGACTCTTCAATAGACAAAGCATTGGAACGTAAAATGGAAGATGCTCAAAAAATAGCTTCTTTAGCATTGTCTTTAAGAGCAAAAGAAAAAATAAAAGTTCGACAGCCATTGCAGAAAATCATGATTCCAGTTGAGAGTGAACAGCAAAAATCATCCATATTGGCTGTTGCAGATTTAATCAAGCATGAAATCAATGTCAAAGAAATAGAATTGTTAGACGATGCATCTGATATTCTTGTCAAGCAGATCAAGCCAAATTTTAAAACATTAGGACCAAAATTTGGAAATAAAATGAAATTGATTGCCAATACAATCCGTAATTTTTCGAAAGAAGAAATTCTTACAATTGAAAAAGAACAAGAAATACAAGTTGAAATTGAAGGAAAAATAATTAACTTAGGCCTTTCTGATGTAGAAATTTCTTCGAAAGATATTGAGGGATGGTTGGTTGCCAATGAAGGATCTATAACGGTAGCATTAGATGTTACCATCACTGAAGATTTGAAAAGAGAAGGAATTGCGAGAGAATTGATTAATAGAATTCAAAATACGCGAAAAGACATCGGTCTTGAAGTAACAGATAAAATCAAATTAACGGTATTAAGATTCGATAATTTTGAAGAGTCTATCAAGAAAAATGAAGCGTATATTATGAGAGAAACATTGACCCAAGAATTGGTTTTTGTTGATCAATTGACAGAGGGTGTCAATGTAGAGTTTGACACAATTAAAAGTAAAATATTAATTCATAAAATGTAAAAATCATGCCAGAGATCACCACAAAATATTCTGATGAAGATTTACAAGAGTTTAAAGGAATCATCTTAAAAAAAATAGAACTAGCTGAAATAGATTTAGCGCTTTTACAAAGTTCTTATAAAAATGGATTAAATAATGGAACAGATGACACTTCTCCACAGTTTAAATCCTTTGAAGAGGGTTCTGATACAATGAGTAAAGAAGCAAATGTTCAACTAGCGATTCGTCAAGAAAAGTTTATCAGGGATTTGAAAAATGCATTGATTCGCATTGAAAACAAAACCTATGGAATTTGTAGAGTTACCGGAAAGCTAATTCAGAAAGAAAGATTAAAATTAGTTCCTCATGCGACATTAAGTATAGAGGCAAAAAGACGACAATAATAATTTCAAAAGCCTCCTTACAAAAAGGAGGTTTTTTTACAAACAAGCTTTCACTTGTTTCAGTCACAGATACATTTCAACTTTTCATTTACAAAATCCAATTGTTTATTTATTTAAAGTTTTTGAAACATGTCAAAAAAAAACATTGCATTACTCACGATCATTTTAGCCATCCTCATAGATCAAATTGTAAAAATTTACGTCAAAACTAATTTTTATTTAGGGGAAGAGATTAAAGTATTTGATTGGTTTAGAATTTATTTTGTAGAGAATAATGGAATGGCAATGGGATTTGAATTTGGAGGGAAAGCAGGAAAATTATTTTTGACACTCTTTAGATTGGTTGCTGTAGGAGGAATTATTTATTGGTTAGTCAATTCCATTCAAAAGAATTTGCCAAATATTGTAATTATATCCATATCTCTAATTTTAGCAGGAGCCTTTGGAAACATAATAGATTCTGTTTTTTATGGCCTTCTTTTTGACACTCCTCATAATGAGGGAGTAGCGACACTATTTTCTGATTCTCCTTATGGGGAGCTGTTTTATGGAAAAGTTGTAGATATGTTTTACTTTCCAATATGGGAAGGACTTTTACCTGAATGGATTCCTTTTGTTGGGGGAGATTCTTTTGTGTTTTTTCAATATATTTTCAATCCTGCTGATTCCTACATTACAACAGGAGTGGCGTTGCTGTTTCTCTTTAGCGGTAAGGCGTTTCCAAAAGAAGAAAAAACCACAAAATAAACAGGCAATAAACGAATCATTGATGGAGTTTTCAATTGCTCTAGATACGTTTTTTATGATATCGTAGATGCTCTTGGAGGTCTTATATGATGTTGATTTTTAAAAAAATAAAAATAGTATTTTCGTTCTATGCCAACATCTCTTGAAATTCAACTTAAAACTTTGCCTAATTCACCTGGTGTTTATCAATATTTTGATAAAGAAGGTACTATTTTATATGTGGGTAAAGCCAAGAATCTCAAAAAAAGAGTTGCCTCTTACTTCACGAAAAATCATGAAAATGCTAAAACAAGAATTTTAGTAAAGAAAATTGAGAGCATCAAACATATCGTTGTGCTTTCCGAAACAGACGCTTTATTATTAGAAAATAATTTGATTAAAAAATATCAACCAAGATATAATATCATGTTAAAAGATGATAAAACATATCCTTGGATTTGTATTAAAAAAGAGCGTTTCCCAAGAGTTTTTATGACAAGAAAAATTCAGGAAAAAGGATCTGAATACTATGGCCCCTACACCAATGTAAAAATTATCCATGCGTTATTTTATCTGATCGATGAGATTTATTCTGTTCGAACGTATAAATATGACATCGGGAAAACTAAAAGCAATTATTCGAATTATCTAGGGTCTTTGGAACATCAGATTAAGAGTAAAAAAAAGTCAGATAATTCAGTGCAAACAGAAAAAGATTATATGTCTGACATAGAAGATGTAAGAAATATTATCAAGGGGAATTTTAAACAAAGTATTAAGAAGCTCAATGATCTGATGAGCTCCTACGCAAAAGAGATGCGATTTGAGGAAGCACAGCAGGTTAAGGAAAAATTAGAAGCACTTAAAAATTATCAATCAAAATCGACCATTGTAAATCCATCAATAAACAATGTCGATGTGTTTTCTATCATTTCAGATGAAAGTCATGGTTATGTCAATTTTTTTAAAATAGCAAACGGGGCAATTATCCAATCTCATACCACAGAAATTAAGAAAAAATTAGACGAGTCAGATAAAAAAATATTGGAACTTGCAGTCATTAACATTAGAGAACGCTTCAATTCAAAATCCAAAGAAATCTATGTGCCTTTCAAAATTGATTTAGGAGATTCGGTCAAAGTAACTGTGCCAAAACTTGGCGACAAAAAGCGCATTGTAGAACTCTCAGAACGAAATGCCAAATATTATAGACAAGAGCAATTTAAACGAATCAAAATTGTAGATCCAGATCGTCATGTTCATAGAATCATGACTCAAATGAAAAAAGATTTGCGATTGCAAAAAGAACCTAGGCATATAGAATGTTTTGATAATTCAAATATCCAAGGAGCCTTTCCTGTTGCAGCCTGTGTAGTTTTTAAAGACGGAAAGCCAAGTAAAAAAGAATATCGTCATTACAATATAAAAACTGTTCAAGGGCCTGATGATTTTGCTTCCATGGAAGAGGTTGTTTTCAGACGCTACAAAAGATTGTTATCTGAAGAAGAACCTTTGCCTCAGCTAATTGTAATTGATGGAGGTAAAGGGCAATTATCATCTGCTTTAAAGAGTTTGGATGTTTTAGGACTTAGAGGTAAAATTGCAATCATAGGGATTGCAAAAAGACTGGAAGAAATTTATTATCCAGACGATCCCATTCCATTGTACTTAGATAAAAAATCAGAAACACTCAAAATCATTCAATTTCTAAGAAATGAAGCTCATAGATTTGGGATTACATTTCATAGAAATAAGAGAAGTAAAAGTGCCATTCAATCAGAATTGGAACAAATTCCAAACATTGGTAAACAAACAGTTTATACGCTGTTACGAAAATTTAAGTCTGCAAAACGAATTCAAACGGCTACTTTAAACGAATTGGAAGATCTTTTAGGTCAATCTAGGGCGAAAAATATCTATAACTATTTCAACCATAAATAGAGAGACATAAACTTATATTTTTGGGTTTCTGAATTGTTTTTTCTTTCAAAATAGAAATAATTAAAGTTTTTACTTTTCATCTCCAATGTTAAATTAATGTTACCAAAAAGTTTTTTTAATGTAAAAAAGTTGTATTTTTGGTTTACTAGAATGATTTAAAATTCAATTAAACTATGAAAACATTACTATCATTTGCTTTATTATTATCAGTATCGATGATAAATGCACAAGAATTAAAACCTAGTTATGAATTGGCGGGAGACCAAGTAAAAGTGACTTATTATTTTGAAAATGGAGCGATTTATAAGCAAGGTTTTTTTAAAAATAAAAAGTTATCTGGGAATTGGTTGGAATTTGATCAAAAAGGAAATAAAGTAGCGTCTGCATTTTATAAAGACGGTAAAAAAGTTGGAACATGGTTTCAATGGGCCAACAACAAATTGCGTGAAATCAATTATGATGATAACATCATAAAATCTGTAAGTATTTGGAGAGAAGACACTAAATTGGCTGTTAATAGATAATAATCAACAGTTTATAGAAAAATAAAAAACCCCCATATTATTTTAATATGGGGGTTTGTTGATATATGTATGCCTTACTTACGTATAATTTTAAATTTATACTGTAAATATTTGTAAGCATCTCTAGGTATAATTTTTATCCACTTATTGTATTTTAAATACCATCGAAAACGAATCGATGATACTCCTTTAGTTAAATAAGAAGCTATGAAAGGATGTATATTTAAAATCACAGTTTTGTTTTTGGGATTAGAAATAATTCGATCCAATTCTGCTTCAATTTTATCGATTAAAACGATAGGTGCTTCCACCTCTCCATTCATATTAGGATTTGGTTCAGTTGTTTTTATACTGAGTTCAGGCCGAACTCTTTGACGAGTAATTTGGATCAGTCCAAATTTACTAGGAGGTAAAATCTTATGTTTTGTTCTGTCAAAAGACATTTGTTCCTTTAAATGTTTGAACAATTTGTTTCTATTTTCAGAAGAATGCATGTCGATGAAATCGACTACGATTATTCCCCCCATATCTCTTAATTGTAATTGTCTTGCAATCTCTGTAGCGGCAATTAAGTTTACTTCTAACGCTGTTTCTTCTTGAGAACCTGCCTTATTGGAACGATTACCACTGTTTACATCGATTACATGCAATGCTTCTGTATGCTCAATTACTAAATATGCTCCTCTACTCATTGATACAGTTTTGCCAAAAGAAGTTTTAATTTGGCGCTCAATTCCATATTTTTCGAAAATTGGAGTTACTGATTTATGAAGTTTTACAATCTTTTCCTTTTCAGGGTAGATTTCTTGAAGATACTCTTTAATTTCTACTTTAAGAGTTTCATCATTGGTAACAATATTTGTAAAAGAATCATTCATCACATCTCTTAAAATTGATGAAGCTCTATTCAATTCACTCAATACTTTTGTTGGGGTATTTGTGTTGGCAATTCGCTTACACATCGTTTTCCAACGTTCTAAAGAGTTTTGTAAATCTTTATCTAATTCTGCTACTTTTTTACCTTCAGCAACAGTTCTTAAAATCACACCAAAACCTTTGGGTCTGATGCTTTTTGCTAATCTTTTTAAGCGCTCTTTTTCTTTTGAGTCTTCTATTTTTTGAGAAACAGAAATCCTATCAGAAAAAGGAACTAAAACTAAAAATCGTCCTGCAATAGATAGTTCTGAACTTAACCTAGGACCTTTTGTAGAAATAGGTTCTTTAACAATTTGTACTAATAAATTTTGACCTGATTTTAGTACATCATTAATGCTTCCTTTTTTATGGATTTCTTTTTCAAAGCGAAAGTTTTTTAATGTGAATTCTTTATACCTACCTGTGCTTACTTTTTTAATAAAATTATTTAAAGAATTGACTTTTGCTCCTAAATCATGATAATGTAAAAAACCATCTTTTGGATATCCTACATTTACAAAACAAGCATTAAGGCCTGTTAATACTTTTCCTATTTTGGCTAAAAATATATCGCCAACAGAAAATTTATTATCAGTTGTTTCTTTATTTAATTCAATTAGTTTTCCATCTTTTAGTAAGGCAAAATCAATATCAGATGAATTTGATCGAATTATTAATTCTGTTTTCATACTGAAAATGTTTTATACTAAATGTCATAAATGACAAATAATGGATTAAATTTAAACAGGTGTTTTTGTTAATACCAAACGAGGAATCTGTATTTTACACACAGCACCTCTATTTCAATGAACGTTTTAAATAAAGCAAAAAAAGGAGAAACTAGGCGTTACTTTTTCTTGTGCCTGTTAGCTCTTGCTCTTTTTTTGCGCTTGTGTGTTGAGATCTTTGATCTCTTTCTTTTTTTACCACTTGGCATAATTGTCTAATATTTTATAAACCTTCTAGATTTAGATTTGAATGATTACTTAACTGAGACTTTATTTTTAACTCCTTCAGTAAAAGTTTTTGCTGGCTTAAACGCAGGAATATTGTGTGCAGGTATTTTGATAGTTGTATTTTTCGAAATATTTCTACCTGTTTTTTCTGCTCTAGTCTTTATTATAAAACTACCAAATCCTCTTAAATAAACGTTTTCTCCTTGTTCTAATGCGTTTTTCACTTCGGCCATAAATGCTTCCATCGTTGCCAACACATCTGCTTTCTCAATTCCTGATTTGTCCGATATTTTCGATACAATATCTGCTTTTGTCATCTTATTTTAAATTTAGTTGTTTTTTCTAAAAATGCGGTGGCAAATATATGATAATTAATCTATTCTGTAAAAAGAAACAGATAAAAATATATCAATTTTAAGACGTAATATTGTAATTGAAAAAAATTTCAATGAATTTTACTAACCAATTAATTTACTGGTACTTACAGACGAAAAGAGATTTACCTTGGCGTAAAACTAAAGATCCATATTTAATTTGGTTATCAGAAATTATTTTACAGCAAACCAGAGTTTCTCAAGGAATTAGCTATTACCTTGCATTTTCTGATGCTTTTCCTACGGTTAAAGACTTAGCCAACGCAAAAGAAAAGAAGGTGTTAAAAATGTGGCAAGGCTTAGGATATTATTCGAGAGCAAGAAACCTTCACCATACAGCAAAGAAAATTGCAGAGGATCATAACGAGATCTTCCCAACTAAATATCATGAACTTATCCAACTCAAAGGAATTGGAGATTATACGGCCTCTGCAATTAGCTCGATATGTTTTAATGAACCAGAAGCTGTGGTTGATGGGAATGTATACAGAGTACTCGCTCGGTATTTTAAAATCCGTACACCGATCAACAGCACAAAAGGTGTTAAAGAGTTTAAAAATCTTGCACAATCCCTTCTCGACAAAAAACAACCGGGAGTTTACAATCAGGCAATTATGGATTTTGGTTCCATTCAATGCAAGCCCCAAAATCCCAATTGTCAAATCTGTCCTATAAATTCTGGCTGTCTAGCTTTCAAAGAAAACATAGTTAAAGAGCTTCCTTTCAAGGAAAGGAAAGTTAAAATAAAAAAGAAATATTTCAATTATCTCGTTTTTGTTTCACAAGACCATAAAACCGTTTTTCAAGAAAGAACAGAAAAAGGAATTTGGCAGGGCTTGTATCAATTCCCATTAATTGAAACCAATACTGAAGTTGATTTAAAGGACTTAATTTCTGATGAAGAATTTCAAAAAGTGGTTCCGAACAATGCTTCCATTAAGTTGTTCAATGAAGACTCAGTTGTACATAAATTATCACATCAGCACTTATACACTAAATTTTGGATCATTGAAACAGAGAATAATTCTCAAGCATCGATGCATTGGGAAGAAATAGAATTGTTGCCAGTTCCAACTTTAATTGCGAATTTTTTGAAAAAATTCACTTCAAAATTGAATTGATATTTTTAGTACATTTGATATAATAATTAACAAAATAGTATGTCAGGGACAATAAACAAAGTCATTTTAATAGGTCATTTGGGAGACGAAGTAAAGATGAATTACTTTGAAGGAGGGAATTCTATTGGTCGTTTTCCTATAGCAACGAATGAAACCTATACAAATAAACAAACTGGAGAAAAAGTCACGAACACAGAATGGCATACTTTAGTCGTTAGAAATAAACTTGCAGAAATATGTGAGAAATACTTGTCTAAAGGAGATAAGGTATATTGCGAAGGACGAATTAAAACTCGTCAATGGGAACAAGAAGGTCAAAAACGTTACACAACTGAGATTCATGTGGCTAATATGACATTTTTGTCAACCAAAAAGGAAACTGGAGCCCCTTCTTATCAAAATACTGCAAATGCAGTAAACAGTCCTCAACAGCAGAAAACAGAAGTTGCTGATGACGATGATTTACCATTTTAAATTATTAAATTTTACTAATTGGATCCTGATCCCGAACTTTTTTTTACGATTACATCATTAGCGATCACATTTACATCTGGTATTGAAATAGTTGTGCTGTTAATGTTGCTCATTATCTCGGCATTGATCTCTGGTACCGAAGTTTCTTTTTTCTCATTATCTCAGTCAGATTTGAGTAAACTTAATGATAGCTCAAGAAAAGAAAACCTGATTGTAAAATTGTTAAAACATCCAAAAAAGTTGTTGGCAACAATTTTGATTACAAATAATTTTATCAATATCCTCATTGTTTTATTGTTTACATCGTTGGATTTTTTTGGGAAGATTCATCAGCCAATTGAATATTTTGGATTTTCTGTAAAACCAGAGTACATCCAATTTTCACTTGAAGTTGTTTTGGTGACTTTTTTAATTTTATTATTTGGGGAAGTGCTTCCCAAAGTATATGCTTCAAGAAAGGCTCTTGAATTTTCTAGCTTCATGTCTCGGCCAATGAGGGTGTTAACTATTTTATTGAGCGCTCCAAGTAAAATTCTTACCAGTACAACGACTATTATTGAAAAACGATTAGGTAATAAAGCATCCAATTTTTCTGTTGAAACCTTATCTCAAGCTTTGGAACTCACATCAGATGAAGCGACTACTAAAGACGAACAAAAAATTTTAGAAGGGATTGTGAATTTTGGGAATACAGAAACAGTTCAGATCATGAAACCAAGAATAGATATTTTTGCCTTATCTGACTCGGAAACATATTCAGTAGTTTTAAAAAAAATTCTTAAGAATGGATATTCAAGAAATCCTGTTTATAAGGACTCAATAGACAATATTATTGGGGTATTGTACTCTAAAGACTTATTGGGACATTTAGAAAAAAAAGAGTTCGAATGGCAAAAGATTTTAAGAGAACCATTTTTTGTTCCCGAAAATAAAAAGCTGGATGATCTATTAGTAGAATTTAGAGAAAGAAAAAATCATCTTGCGATTGTGGTAGATGAGTATGGAGGAACG
>JAYPZA010000001.1:103554-183191 GCA_038136095.1 Flavobacterium sp. | reverse complement strand
GATTGTAGGAGATATCAATGATGAATTTGATAATGATGACCTTTCGTATTCTAAAATTGATAAGAACAACTATATTTTTGATGGGAAAATAACCATTAAAGACTTTTGTAAAGTCTTGGCGGATGATAACGAAGAGAAATTTGAAAAATTAAAAGGAGAATCAGAAACCATTGCTGGTTTTATTTTAGAACTCTCTGGGAAGTTCCCTAGAAAAGGAGAGAAAATAAAATTTGATGTATATGTATTCACCATAGAGGCAGTGGATAGAAAGCGGATCAAACAATTAAAAGTGACCAGAATCATCAATGCGTAAATTTATCTTTTTTTCAATCATAGTGCTATTAACTTCTTGTCAAGAAACAACAATGCCAAAACCTAAAGCCTTTTTAAATTTAGAGTTTGATGAGGCGGTTTATCAAGACTTAATGTTAGAAAGACCTTATTTTTTTGAAATTTCTAGGTCAACCATAATAAAAGATGAACCAAAATATTGGTTAAAAATTCAATACCCCACATTAAAAGCCTCAATAGATATTACCTACAGAAAAATTGAAGACAATCTTAGAGAATTGTTGATGGAATCAGAAAAATTAGTTTTTAAACACACACTCAAAGCAGAACAAATATCATCAAATGAGTATTTAAATCATCAAAAGAGAGTTTTTGGGACCTTGTACGAAATTACAGGAAATGCAGCCTCACAAATTCAATTTCATATGACCGATAGTTTACAGCATTTCATCAAAGGAGCACTGTATTTTCAAACAAAACCAAATTTTGATTCTGTTTTACCAGCGGTAGACTATGTGAAAAAAGATATTCTTCACCTCATGGAAACAACACACTGGAAATAGTTGAAGCGTCTTTAATTGATGTTTGAATCTCTCTGCTGAATAAAGAATTATAATTACCTTTTTCTACTCTGTTGCCACAAATAAAATTGAATTCCAAATAAAAAGGCTCCAGATAATAAGTGAACTGCTTGGGTACCAAAAGGGAATTCTGCATAATACATTAAAATTCCAGAGATGGTTTCCAAAAATAAAAGAATGAGAACCCAATGGATTAATTTATACCCTAAGTGATGTTTTTTGTTAAGATAATACAAGCCTCCATTTACTAGAATAATAGCAATTGTAAATGAACGATGAAAATAAAACTTAAAACTTGGATTCATTAAGCTGTATTGCTTGTTTTCAAATCCAAAAAGTTTAACCTGCTCATCAATGAACTGTCTAACTTGTGTTCCTAAGGCAATCTGAATTATGGAAAAAATGACAGAAACCATCAGAAGTTTGTTGAATAGCTTATGATATTTAAATACGTTGTCTTTTTCTTTTATGAGGAAGAGTAGGCGTAAAATGAATCCAATAATGATCAAACCAATGACCATATGAATGGTAATCATTGTAGGTTTCAAATGGGTGTCTACAACCATTTTTCCTAATGCAGCTTCAACAAGCATTAGAAAAAACGCGGAAAAAGAAATGATAGGGATTTGTTTATTTTCCTTTCTAAATTTTAATGAATTAGAGATTAGAAAGAGGAAAATAATTCCAGAAATTACGGTCACTAACCTATTTATATATTCTGTCCAAGTATGAAATTTATTGAATGTTGCATAGTTGTGTTTGGTGTATTTTTTCCAATTGTTTTTATCAAAACTTGACGTTGTGTTCACCTCTTTTTCAGCAACAAACAGCACCTCATCTTTAATGATAATCATTCCTTTGTTGTAGGATGTATTAGGTTGCCATGTGATTTGTTTTTCAGAGGTAGGAGGAATATAATACCCAAAACATTTTGGCCAATCAGGGCAGCCCATTCCCGATCCAGTCATTCTAACAAAAGAGCCTGCTAAAAAGATAAGATATAAACTTACCAAAGTAATCTTAACGATGCTTTCAAACCGTTTTTTCATCTACTGAGAAAATTTATGCAAAGATAAACCAAAAACTACTAAAAGTGAGTTTTCAAATTAGAAGGCCACTCTTTATAATGAGTTTAAACAGAGCTTATTTTGTTGAAATAATTGGAGAGGCTTTGTACATGCTACCTCCTCCAATTCCATTGATAAATGCAGTGAGATCTTCAGGAGAAGTTCTAGAAAGATCAAACTTAATGGTGGCAAGACTATCGCTAAATTGAACCTTTGCTTCTGCAACTCCTTCTTTTTTCGATAGTTTAGATTGAATTGTTTTAGCACATCCAATCTCACAAGTCATCCCTGAAATTGCTAAAGAAACAGAACCCATCTTAATATTAGATGGATTTTCTAGGACCATATTAGGGGGATTCTTTTTTTCTTTTTCAACAGAACAGGACGCCATCGATAAGAAAACAAAACTTAGAAGTAAAAAAGCAGATTTCATGTTCATTATTGATTTTTTAAAAATGTTTTTGCAAATTTATTTAATAAATGACTCATATTGAAAGAATTGTTCGATTTTTGCAAAAATTAAATTTCCAAAGACGATGAACAACGAACAAAGAAAATGGGTCTATTTATTTGTTTTAGCATTTATCTGGGGGAGTTCCTTCATCCTAATAAAAAAATCATTAATTGGACTGACGCCTATTCAATTAGGAGCATTAAGAACTCTCATTGCCGGTCTTTTTATTTTAATCATTGGTTTTAAGAGTATCAAAAAAATAAACAAACGTCATTGGAAATATATTTTTTTTAGCTCTTTGCTAGGGACTCTTTTCCCTGCTTTCTTTTTTGCGTATGCAATTACAGGAATTGATAGTTCTGTAGCCTCCATATTAAATTCAATGACCTCCTTAAATGCGTTGATTGTTGGAACGCTCTTTTTTGGAGTGGCATTTAAAAGAATCCAGTTTGCAGGAGTTCTTATTGGACTTGTTGGGACACTCTTACTAATTATCGAAAGTTCATCATTGAATCCAAGTCAAAATTATTGGTACGCCATATTTGTTCTAGTGGCCTCATTGGGATATTCTTTTAATGTGAATATTATCAAAAAATATTTATCAGATATCAGTGCCATGAGTATTACTGTTGGACATTTTACACTTTTGATCATACCGGTTTTCTTTATTCTAGTTTTTTCAGGATTTTTTGTCACGATTGAATTCACAGCTCAAACAAATTCTTCACTCATGTATTTAGTGGTTCTTTCGATTTTTGGGACAGGCTTGGCAAAAATTATGTTTAATAAATTGATTCAAATATCTTCTCCGGTTTTTTCTACTTCGGTTGCTTATTTAATCCCCATTGTAGCCATTATTTGGGGTTATTCAGATGGTGAGAAGGTGAGTTTTCTTCAATTGATTGCAGGAACGATTATTTTGGTGGGGATATATATTGTGAATAAGGGGCGATAAAAAGAGAATCATACATTTTGCTGCATTTCTTGATGATCGTTTTAGAGATAAAATTTCACCTTTTACAAGGATTGAAGACTCAACAGCTTTTGAGCACGATGAATCATCCTTTAAGATTTGACAGCATAAAAAGGATTTTTTAATTTTTAAAGATTACTTGGTTGTTGATATTCAACAAAAAGTGTATATTTGCACCCGCATTTTTAGCAATAAAAAGCAGGTTTTAATAAAAAAAGCTAATAACAAACTTAACAGTATGTACGCAATTGTAGAGATAGCAGGGCAGCAGTTTAAAGTAGCAAAAGACCAAAAAGTATACGTTCATCGCTTGCAAGAAGCAGAAGGTTCTAAAGTATCTTTCGATAAAGTAATGCTTATAGAAGATGGTGAAAACGTAACGATTGGCGCCCCAGCTATAGAAGGAGCCGCAGTAACGGCCAAAGTTTTAGGTCACCTTAAAGGTGACAAGGTAATCGTCTTTAAAAAGAAAAGAAGAAAAGGTTACAAAAAGAAAAATGGACACAGACAGTATTTAAGTGAGATTCAAATCGAATCAATCGCAGCTTCTGGTGTCAAGAAAAAAGCAACAACTAAAAAAGTAGCAAAAGCTCCTAAAGCAGCAGCTCCAAAAGTTGAGGCTAAAGAAACAGAAACGGCATCGAATGATTTAACTTCTATGACTGTTGCTCAATTAAAAGCACTGGCCAAAGAAAAAGGAATCAAAGGATATACTTCATTAAAGAAGGCTGAATTAATCGAGGCATTAAGTTAAAAAAGAAATTCAATTTTAAAACCATATTATCATGGCACATAAAAAAGGAGTTGGTAGTTCTAAAAACGGAAGAGAATCAGAATCGAAACGATTAGGAGTTAAGATTTATGGAGGTCAAGCTGCTATTGCAGGGAACATCATTGTTCGTCAAAGAGGAACCACTCACAATCCAGGAGAAAATGTATACATGGGGAAAGACCATACATTGCATGCAAAAGTTGATGGCGTTGTTGAATTCAGAAAGAAAAAAGACAACAAATCATATGTTTCTGTAGTTCCTTTTGAGGCTTAAGAAAATATAAGATCTATAAAAAAACGTCCAAACAGTGTTTGGACGTTTTTTTATGCGCTATTTTGTACATTTACAGGAATGAATTTTATGTATAATTTTCTGGCACACCTCAGTTTTTTATTTTTAAAAGTTTACGCTTTATTTGATAAAAAAATGAGACTTTTTATTGTTGGAAGAAAAGCCATCGAAACTAAAATTTCCACGATCAAAAAGACTGATAAAATTATATGGTTTCATGTGGCTTCTTTAGGAGAATTTGAACAAGCGAAACCCATTATTGAGGCAACTAAAAATACGCTACAAAACCATAAAATTTTAATTACATTTTTTTCTCCTTCAGGATATGAGATTAAAAAAAAATCAGATCTTGCCGATGTGATTTGTTATCTGCCTTTTGACACCAGTAGCCAAGTAAAAAAGTTTATAAACAAAGTTCAGCCCGAGATGGTCATCATTCTTAAATATGAGTTTTGGCCCAATCTTTTACATCAGCTCAAAAAAAATGCCATCCCAACAATAGTAGCTTCTGCAATTTTTAGAAAAGAGCAGATTTTTTTCAAACCAATTGGAAAATGGATGCGAAAATCATTGACAGCATTTGATCATTTTTTTGTGCAAGATGCACCTTCAATGGATTTATTAAAATCCATCAATTTCAACAACGTGTCAATCGCAGGAGATACTCGTTTTGATCGTGTAAAAAAAATTCTTGAGCAAAACAATTCTCTGCCATTCATTGAGGAGTTTAAAAACAATCAATATACTGTTGTAGCTGGAAGTACTTGGAAAGAAGGAGAAAGGTATTTGGCAAATTACATCAATCAATCAGTTGACGAAAAGTTCATCATTGCACCTCATAAAATTCATCCAAAATCCATTCAAAAACTAAAAGATTCCATTCAAAAAAAGACCGTTTTATTTTCAGAAATGGAAGGGAAGGATCTTTCTAAATATGAGGTGTTCATATTGGATACAATTGGGTTGTTAACAAAAGTCTATTCATATGCTGATGTAGCCTATGTTGGAGGCGCTTTTCAAACAGGGTTGCATAATATTTTAGAACCAGCAACATTTGGAGTTCCTGTTATCATTGGATCTGCATATCGTAAGTTTAAAGAGGCTCTTGAATTAGTTGCGTTAGGAGGCTGCATTTCAGTGAACAATCAAAAAACTTTTTTTCGTATCTTTCAAAGAATGAAAGAAGATAAAGATTACAGAGATCTTGTAGGAAATATCAATAGTCATTACATAAATAAAAACATTGGAGCTACCCCCAAAATAGTAGCATATATAAACAAACAATTAAAAACGTAAGTATGGAATTTATTTCACAACCATGGCCATGGTATGTTGCAGGACCTGCAATTGCCTTTGTGCTTTTTTTAATGTTTTATTTTGGGAGAAGCTTTGGGGTCTCTTCCAATTTAGAAACCCTATGCACCATAGGAGGTGCTGGAAACGTATCTGATTATTTTAAAAAAGATTGGAGAGCTAGAAAATGGAGTTTAATTTTTGTCATTGGAATCATCATTGGAGGTTTCATATCCAGTCACTATTTAATGCCCTCTCAGGCTATTGATTTAAACCCTACCACAATCAGTGAATTGGCGGATTTAGGATTTGCTGATGCAGGGAGTACATACATTCCTGATGAGATTTTTAGCTCGGAAAATTTAGGCTCCGCAAAAGGGATTGCCATTTTATTATTTGCAGGCTTGTGTATTGGATTTGGGACCCGTTATGCTGGAGGATGTACCTCGGGTCATGCCATCACTGGATTGAGCAGTTTACAACTACCATCGTTAATTGCTGTGATTGGATTTTTTGCAGGTGGATTATTGATGGTTTGGGTTTTATTTCCTTTAATATTTTAAGCGATGAAGAATTTAAAATTTTTAATTATCGGAATTGTATTTGGAATTATTTTGAGCAAATCTGAAGTCGTTTCCTGGTACAGAATTTATGAGATGTTTAAGTTCCAATCCTTTCATATGTATGGAGTCATAGGTTCTGCAGTAGCAATTGGAATTGTATTGATGCAATTGTTCAAAAAAGAAATCATCAAAGATTTCCAAGGGAATCCCATCCATGTAAAACCCAAAGGGAAGGGATTTATAAGAACGTTTATTGGAGGAAGTATTTTTGGTATGGGCTGGGCCTTAGTAGGGGCATGTCCAGGACCAATTTTTGTCCTCATTGGTTTTGGAATGAGTAGTATTTTAGTTGTTCTCTTGGGCGCTGTTTTGGGTGCTTTTGTGTATGGCTTACTTAGTCAAAAATTACCAAACTAATTGAAGAATTTAACGCAGAGGATTTTTCAAAAATATTAGAGTCTTTTGAAAACAGAAAAACAGCTGATAGATAGTTTTGGAAGACAAATGGACTATGTTCGTTTGGCAGTTACTGATCGTTGTAATTTACGATGTCAGTATTGTATGCCTGCACATGGAATTGAAATAGCCCCTCGCTCGGATTTATTATCGTTCAAAGAAATGTATCGAATCATTCGTGTCTTAACTGAATTGGGTGTAAAAAAAGTGAGATTAACCGGAGGAGAACCATTTGTAAGAAAAGACTTTGTTCGTTTTTTGGAAATGCTCTCATTTAATGATTTGTTGGATGTGATCAATATTACGACCAACGGAGCACTGATTCAACAATTTATTCCAGTTTTGGAAAAAATGGATAAGATCAATCACATCAATTTAAGCATTGATAGCTTGCAAAAAGACAAATTCTATCAAATTACAAGAAGGGATGTTTTTCCGAGTGTTTATGAAACCTTTGAAGCACTTGAAAAAAGTACGTTAAAACTAAAACTCAATACGGTAGTTCAGGCTGGATTCAATACTGATGAAATCATTGATTTTGTTGCCCTCACCAAAGATAAAAATGTCGCTGTTCGATTTATTGAAGAAATGCCTTTTAATGGGAAGGGTCAGAGAGATGTTCAAGAAAATTGGAACTATAATCGGATTTTAAATTTGATAAAAACCCAATTTGACTTGCATCCAATCACTTCTGAAAAATCATCAACATCTCGAAATTTTTCGATCAATGGACATCTAGGGACTATTGGAATCATTCCTGCGTTTACTAGGTCTATATGCAATGATTGTAACAGAATAAGAATTACACCCACCGGAACGTTTAAGAATTGTCTTTTTGATGATGGTGTCTTTAATGTCAGAGATTTCCTAAGAAAAGGAGCTAGTAACGAAGATTTAAAAGCATTGTTTTTGTCTTTAGTAAGAGAGAAACCAGCGAATGGTTTTGTTGCAGAGGCGAATCGAAAACAAGCAAAGGTTATGGAAAGCATGTCAACCATTGGAGGATAGTATGATCACAGTTCAGGAAGCGTTATCAATCATTTTAAACCACAGTCAGAACTTTGGAATTGAAGAAATTCCGTTTCTGGAATCTGTTGGAAGAGTATTGAAAGAGGACATTGTAGCGGATAGAGATTTCCCTCCATTCGATAGAGTTTCTATGGATGGAATCGCAATTAACTATCGATATTTTGAACAGGGAGTTCGCAATTTTACCATAGAGGGAATACAGGCAGCTGGAGCAGTACAAAAAATCATGAGATCTTCTGAAAACTGCATGGAAGTCATGACGGGAGCAGTGTTGCCAAAAAATACGGATACGGTCATTCGTTATGAAGATGTAGAGATTGTTAATGGAGTTGCTACCATTTTAGAGGAACACATCACATTGGGAAAAAACATTCACTCTCAAGGGAAAGATCAACATCAAGGAGATCTTCTGATCAAACAAAATAAAATCATTTCTGCTGCTGAAATTGGAGTCATTGCAAGTGTTGGAAAATCTCTAGTGAAAGTAGGTGTGATTCCAAAAGTAATGATCGTCTCTACCGGGGACGAATTGGTTGAAGTACACCGAGTTCCATCTCCACACCAAATTAGGAGAAGTAATGTTTTTAGCTTGGTTTCAATCCTAGAGAAATTCAATATAAGAGCGGAAACTTCTCATATCACAGATCAAAAAGACTTGTTAAAGGAAAAAGTTGGGAATTATTTAAATGAGTATGATGTTTTATTATTTAGTGGAGCTGTGAGCAAAGGGAAGTACGATTATCTTCCAGAGATCCTCGAAGAATTAGGGGTTTCTAAATTATTTCATCGAGTTGCTCAACGGCCTGGAAAACCATTTTGGTTTGGCGTCAAGGGTCAAAAATCTGTGTTTGCATTTCCAGGAAACCCAATCTCAACCTATGTTAATTGTTTGGTGTATTTTTATCCATGGATCGCAAATTCAATAGGATTTGAATTGAGAGAAGAAAAAGTAGTTCTTAAACAGGACATTACTTTCAAACCAAATTTAACCTATTTTTTACAGGTTAAAGTAGAGAATAATAAAGGGAAACAGTTTGCATATCCTGTGAAAGGAAATGGCTCAGGAGATTTGGTAAGCTTGGTAGAAGCAGATGGATTTATTCAATTGCCTAAAGACAAAACAATCTTTAAAAAAGGAGAAATAGTAACATTTATAAGATATAGATGATGGATAAATTTTCGCATATCAATAACAAAAATCAACCTAAAATGGTAGATGTTTCAGGGAAAGAAATCACAAAAAGATCTGCGACTGCTAAGGCATTGATGTTTTTAGGAAAAGAAATCATAACACATTTTAAAGATCAAACATTCACCACTAAAAAAGGGCCTGTTTTTCAAACAGCAATCATTTCAGGAATTCAGGCAGTAAAAAAAACATCCGAGTTGATTCCAATGTGTCATCCATTATTTATAGATGCTGTTAACATTGATATAAATATATTAGATCAAGAACATATTGAAGTCCTCTCTAATGTTGCTATTGAAGGGAAAACTGGTGTAGAAATGGAAGCGCTCACGGGGGCTTCCGTAGCTTGTTTGACCATTTACGACATGTGTAAATCTATTTCACAATATATGGTCATTAAAGAAATTAAATTGATTGAAAAAACAGGTGGGAAATCTGATATACACAATGAATAAACATCAAAAACATACTGCATTAACTAGAAAAAAAAATGGACTTTTCGCACCAAATGAGGTCGCCATTCTTGGCGCAAAATGTTCCATTATTACGGAATTAGTACATCAAATATCTAGCAAGCTTTCGCAATATAAAATGGCATATTTTGATGCTTCTCATGCCAAAGATGTAGAGCCAAATTCTTTGTCAACTTATACATTTCACGATCAAGGAAATTTGGCCATGACCACCACAGAACCTGTAAATCAATATGTGCAACGCATTCAGTTTTCTCAATACGATTTTGTTTTCACCAATGGGAATCATTACCCTGGAGAAAAACAAATTGTATTATTAGACCCCGAAAAAGAAGCGTCCATTAACAAACGAATTGATCAGATTACCAACATTCAATTTTTTGTCAAATTATCAGATTCTGTTCTCCCATTTCAATCTTTAAAAGAAAAGTTTACTGATTGGAAAAAAATTCCAACTTATGGAATTGGAGAAGTTGAAAAAATAACTGAACATGTTTTTAAAATTGTTTCAGAAACGACTCCAACGATCAAAGGATTGGTTCTTACTGGAGGGAAAAGTATTCGAATGGGAAAAGACAAATCATTATTAGAGTATCATGGGAAACCACAGAAAGAGTTTGTCAAAGATTTGCTAGAAGCTCAGGGATTAGAAACCTATTTTTCTGTCAAAAATAATATGGGGAAGGGCGATGAGATATTTGACACATTCTTAAATCTGGGCCCTTTTGGAGGAATTTGTTCTGCTTTTCAAAACGACCCAAACTCCGCTTGGATGGTAATGGCAACTGACGTTCCCTTTGTTAATGATGAATTGATCAAACAATTAATAGAGAAAAGAAATCCAGCTAAAACTGCGACCACTGTAAAAGGAAAATCAAAACAATTTCCAGAGCCTTTAATTACCATTTATGAGCCAAAAGCGTACCCTGTTTTATTGCAGTATTTAGCCCAAGGCTACTCTTGTCCTCGTAAAATGATAATCAATGCTGAGGTGGAAGTCATAGAGGTAGATGATTCTTTGATTCAAAACATCAATACACCTGAAGAATACGAAGCGATCAAAGGAGAATTTTCATAAGCCTACAAAGATGTCCGGGATCAATAAATCAGAAATCTTTAAACGACAAATTACCCTATCAGAAATAGGGGAAAAAGGTCAGCAAAAACTTCAAGATGCAAAAGTATTGGTTGTCGGTTGTGGTGGTTTGGGGAGTCCCATTGGTGTTTATTTAGCGTCTAGTGGAATTGGAAAACTTCATTTGGTAGATTTTGATAGGGTAGAAATCACCAATTTGCATCGTCAAGTTTTTTACTCTTTGGATGACCTTGGGCACTACAAGTCAAAAACCTTGGCAACCTATATAAATAAAAGAGCTCCTTTTACATCGGTTGACTTTTCAACAGAGTCAGTGACAAAAGAAAATGTCTTAGCCTTGGTTTCTCAATACGATATTGTTGTAGAGGCAACGGATAGCTTGGCAACAAAATATTTACTAAATGACGCATGTGTTATTCAAGGAAAGCCATTAGTTTATGGGTCTTTATACAAGTTTGATGGGTATGTTTGCACATTCAATCATCTGCAAGATGACGGAACTTTTTCAGGCAATTTAAGAGATGTATTTCCAAAAATGAATGTAGAGGTTCCAAATTGCTCCGAAGCAGGAACACTCAATGCAATTGTGGGGATGATTGCTACTGCACAGGTTAATGAAGTACTGAAAATACTGACAGGAACAGGGAAACCATTGGCCAATGAAATGTTGATTTACAACGCCCTTCAAAATACTCAGTTAAAGATGAAATTTTCATCAGAAATAGGGAAGAATAAAATTCAATCTTTATTTAAAACTCATACGTATTTTGATGTTGCTTGTTCAAACCAAGGTCCTATGTGGCAAATTTCACCCGATGAATTGAAAAAAATTCTATCGGATAAACAATTGAGTGAAAACTTCATTTTAATATCGGTATTGCCAAATTTAGACTTACCCTTTAAAGTACATCAAACCATTCCAATTCACGAATTTGATGTAGATAATTTTAAGATTGATGCTCAAAAAACATATATAATGATTTGTCAGCGAGGACTCAATAGTTATAAAGCGACTGAGCATTTAAAAGAAAAATATCCAACACTAAATGTATTAAGTTTAAATGGGGGGATTCAAAATTATTGATTCACAAGGAGTTCAATTTGTTGAATCTTAATTAGGCACTTTAATGAATTTGCCATGACCTTCATCGAAAGCTAAAGATTTATGGATGTGCATTGACCCAGATTTCACCATCTGTAAAAAATTCCTTTTTCCAAATAGGAACTGTTTTCTTTAAGGTATCTATTGCAAATTCACAGGCTTCAAAAGCTGCTTTTCTGTGGGGAGCTGAAACACTAATAATCACTGGGATATCTCCAATTTTTAAGATTCCTTCTGCATGATGAATCGCTATTTTTTTTATATCAAATTTTTCTATGGCAAGGTTAGCTATTTTATGCATTTCTTTGATAGCCATCGGTTTGTAAGTAGAAAAGTCTAGGTGGGTTACTTCTTTGTTTTGAGTGGTGTTTCTCACGGTTCCAACAAAAGTAGAAATTCCACCACAAGAATCATTGGATACAAATTGATGACATTCATCAAGGCTTAAAATTTTGTTACTAATTTTTATCGACGTATTGTTCATCATATTAGACAAAAATAGAAAATCTTGAACGTATCTTTATAAAATAATTTTTACGCTTGATACAATGAATATATTTTTTAGAGTTGTGGGGTTTTTAGAGGGGATCTCGTATTTATTATTACTTTTTATTGCTGTTCCAATCAAATATTTGATGAATGATCCTCAATATGTGAAGCTACTAGGAATGCCACATGGTTTATTGTTTGTTTTGTATATCATTATGGCATTCTTGATAAAATCAAAAATGAAATGGACTTTTAAAACCTTTGTTGTTGTAATCCTAGCTTCAATTGTTCCATTTGGGACATTTTATGTAGACAAACATATTTTAAGAAATTAACCGCCACTAACCGGTGGAATTACAGCAACAGTATCATTTTCTTTTAAGATGATTTCATCAGTTGCATAGCTTTCATTTACAGCGATGGAATAGGAGTTAATTTGGGATAATTTAGGATATTGTTGCTGTAAAGTATTTTTAAATTCTAAAACGGATGCTCCCTCAGAAAGAATAAATGTGGCCTTTGTTTGTTTGGTAAGATCAGCAGATATTCCGAAAAAAAGTACTTGTAAATTCATCATACCAAAGATACTTTTTTTTGATTAAAAACGAATGCCAAACATCACGCCATCATTTTGAATTCCATTGAAATTTGACCGGATGTAGTCGATTCGAAAGAAGCGCCATTTCCCAAACCCAACATTGTTTAAGCCTACAGAATATTCAAAATACGGTTTTTCTTGACCTCTAAATAAGCCTTTCCCTCCAACAACTAAGTGAAAATTTAATTGATTTAAAAGAGGGATTTTATTTAATAAAAATCCTTGAAAATCATGTTCAATATGTGTCTCATTGTATTTATCGTTTGTGCTAAAAACATAATAATCTAAGAGACTAAAACTATCTAATTGATTGATGGGAGCAGCAGCTAATTGATTTCCATTTACATGCAGATAATCCATAAATGGGATGTCCTTTTTTTGAAAGAAAATACCAGAACGCATGTTGTAATTAAAATTTCCAATATCGTCTAAAGGGATCAATTGACGAACAGTACTTATAAGTAAGTCAGAGTTAAATTCTCGGTTAGTCGCCCCAAAATTTTTTCGATAATTGAATGAAACTTTTGGATATTTTGAGTCTTCAATATTGAATTTACTATTTGGATACGACAAGTATTTTTGATCAAAGACAAAACGTATTCCCAAATTTATTGAAGCCAATGAATGTTTTGTAAAAGGAGCAGTCAAATCTCTCGGATCTTTAGGATTGTTTGTTTGAAAAGGAGTCTCTCTTCCAAAAATCACGAAGTTAGTAGTATTGAATAATGGGTTTCTTCTCATATACTCAATACTTCCAGAGAGATAAATCCCATTATTTATTTCTTGAGAATATCTAAATCTACTGTAAGTTTTTTCATAAATTTTTAAATAATTCTTTTTTCTTGTCAGTGTATAGATTGTGTTGTTAAGCCTTGAAATAGGGTTTCTGTCATTAAACTGACTGGCTGTAATTCCTGAAGAAAATGAAAAGAGAGGTCTTTTTATATTGTTCCATTTTTTTGAGAAGTAAAAAACAGGCCTTACTTTTTGCTCTGAGAGGCCATAATTGATATTTACTCCTGTATTTATCCATTTCCCTTTATCGTTAAGACGTTTGAAATAATTAATCCCAATTGATGAGTTCCATCCTTGCACCGTATTATATGCAATCCTATTTAATGGAGAGGTAAATGAAAGAGACCATTTATTGTAGGAATCATTGAAAGTATATCCTGTAATCAGAGAAAAAAAGTTGAATCGATTGTTTTTTCTATCGATGGAATCTAAATAAGATTTAGATTTTCTGATGATTCTTATCTCTTCCTTTTTGTTATAATCTTTTATTTCTTCGGTAGTTAAAGGAACAAGTCTTAATTGGTTCCAGAATGTGGAGTCCTTTTCAGTAGCTCCTTTTTCAAAGGATAATACTTCACTAGAAAATGTTGTTTTTTTAAAATCAGGAGAAAAATTATAATTAGAGTAAATTGCTGAAAAACGCCCATCTACATTAAAACCAAATAAACCAAATTTAAAATCAATGGTTTGAGAAAACTTACTCCAAGCTTTATTTTTTTCAGTATAGGTATAGTCTTGTTTGAAATTTAGCACACCAATAATAGGATTCCCAATTTGTTTCCCTGTTGTCATTAAATCAATTCCATAAATTGCCCAATCATCTTCAACAATGTAAATAGATCCACTAAAAACTCGATTTCCTTCTCTTATTGGGATGACTTTAATTTTGTTGATTAAACGTTGATTTTTATCATAAAAAGACCCTTCTAATTGAAATTGATAATACCCAAAAGCATCCTCCGAAATTGGAGAGACTAAATTACTTTCTCCTATTAAAACTCGATTGTTGTAAAAATCAAAATTAGCTTCTTGAGCTCTATTAAAACTAATTCCATTATTAGAACCACTTACTTTAGAAGCGATTATTTTTTCTTTAAAATTGATGGGTTTTTTTTGATATGAAATTTCTGAAATAGTTTCAGATAAATAAATGATCCCTGTTCGGGTTGAATCCAATCCACCTCCTAAATCTCCTAATTCTTGACCCAATATTTTTTTAGGAGCATTTTTTATTTTAAACAAACCTCTAGAATAAAATTTAGAGGTATATTCTTGAAATATTTTTGTGTTTTTTTCTTTACTCCTAATAGTATTTCTGATTATTTCATTGGCAGGATTCTCTTTACTTGTAATAGAAATTTCATCTAAAATGATATTTTCTTCCTCTAGTTCAACATTTAATTCATAAGGAAAAGAATTGATGTTAACTTCTTTTTTTAGCGTCTGATAACCTAGGGTTTGAAAAACAATTGTATATTTTCCTTTTTTTTGAATCTTCAAAAGATATTCTCCATTTTCATTGGAAGTAGTTCCTGTAATAGTATTCTCTAGATAAACACTAACAAAAGGGAGGGGAGCGTTATTAATATCTGTAATTTTACCTTTAATTTGTGCAAATACACTTGAATAAAAGATTAAAAAAAATAGTAAGATGATCTTTTTCATAATGATGCTTAGTTTTGACCACAAACGTAGTTATAATATTATAAATTAATATAAAAGGTTATGTTAAATAAGATAAATAAAGTCTTTCATACTTTTTCTCTTATAAAGTCTATATTTGTGAAGTATTAATAACAACAAATACATGAGTGATTCTAGAAAAAGGCATGAATCTTTGGTATACCATGCAAAACCAAAACCTGGAAAAATTGAGGTAGTTCCGACTAAAAAATATGCGACCCAACACGATTTAGCATTGGCTTACTCACCCGGAGTTGCGGAGCCTTGTTTGGAAATAGCTAAGGATAAAAACAATGCCTATAAATACACCGCCAAAAGCAATTTAGTTGCAGTAATCACCAATGGAACAGCAGTTTTAGGTCTTGGAGATATTGGGCCAGATGCATCCAAGCCAGTCATGGAGGGGAAAGGACTGTTGTTTAAAATATTTGCTGATATTGATGTATTTGATATTGAAGTAGACGCAACAGATGTCGATAAATTTGTTGAAACTGTAAAAGCAATTGCTCCAACATTTGGAGGAATTAATTTAGAGGACATCAAAGCACCTGAGGCTTTTGAGATAGAGAGAAGATTGAAAGAAGAGTTGGAAATTCCTGTCATGCATGACGATCAGCATGGAACTGCAATCATATCTGCTGCAGCTCTTAAAAATGCCTTGGATATTACCAATAAAAAGATTTCTGAGGTACAAATTGTTGTCAATGGAGCAGGAGCAGCTGCAATTTCTTGTACGAAACTATACATAAGTTTAGGGGCAAAGGTTGAGAATATTATCATGTGCGATAGTAAAGGAGTGATAAGATTGGATCGAGATCAATTATCTCCACAAAAGAAACAATTTGCTACCAATAGGAATGTAAATACCTTAGAGGAGGTCATGCAAAATGCGGATGTTTTTATAGGATTGTCAAAAGGGAATGTGGTCACTCCAGAAATGTTACTCTCCATGGCTAAAAACCCAATTGTATTTGCGATGGCAAATCCAGAACCTGAAATCTCATATGATCTTGCTTGTGCAACTAGAGAAGATATTATCATGGCAACAGGGAGATCAGATCATCCGAATCAAGTCAACAATGTATTGGGATTCCCTTTTATTTTTAGGGGAGCTTTAGATGTTAGAGCAACTAAAATCAATGAAGAAATGAAGATGGCAGCAGTCATTGCGTTGGCTGATTTAGCTAAAAAATCTGTTCCAGAACAGGTAAATATTGTTTATGATGAAGTCAGTCTTTCTTATGGAAAAGAATACATCATCCCTAAACCATTTGATCCAAGACTTATTTATGAGATTCCACCAGCCATTGCCAAGGCGGCCATTGAATCGGGAGTGGCTCAAGAACCGATTAAAGATTGGGACAAATACAGAGATCAATTAATGGATAGATCTGGGATTGCTAGTAAAGAAATAAGATTACTACACAACAGAGCAAAAAGAAACCCCAAAAAGATTGTGTTTGCTGAAGCGGATCATTTAGATGTATTAAAAGCTGCGCAAAGAGTCTATGAAGAAAAGATAGGGCATCCTATTTTATTGGGGAGAAAAGAAGTAATTGTAGCCTTGAAAGAAGAATTAGGTTTTGAAGCAGAGGTTCCAATTTTTGATCCTAAAACCGATCAAGAAACAGAAAGGAGAGATCGATTTGCTGTTAAGTATTGGAAGACAAGACAGCGAAAAGGGATAAGCTTAAGTCAAGCAAAAAAATTAATGAGGGAGCGAAATTATTTTGCGGCGATGATGGTTAATGAAGGTGAGGCCGATGCTTTAATTACCGGGTATTCTAGACCTTATCCTACGGTTGTAAAACCAATGATCGAATTAATTGGTAGAGATCGAGGAGTTAGCAGAATTGCTGCGACCAATCTTATGTTGACAAAACAAGGCCCTATGTTTTTGGCAGATACGACCATTAATATCAACCCCACTGCAAAAGATTTGGCAAAAATTTCCCAAATGACTTACAAGCTTGCAAAAATGTTTGGAATGAAACCCAACATAGCGATGCTGTCTTTTTCAAATTTTGGATCTACCAATTCAGAAAGTTCAAGAAAAATTCAAGATGCCATATCCTATATCCATCGACACTTTCCTCATGTAAATATTGATGGGGAATTACAAGCCGATTTTGCATTAAATCCTGCTATGTTAGCCAAAGAATTTCCTTTTTCAAAACTGAATGGGAAAAAGGTGAATGTACTGATATTTCCAAATCTTGAATCTGCGAATATTACCTATAAATTATTGAAACAGATTGATGGATCTGAGTCCATTGGTCCTATAATTTTAGGGTTTAAAAAACCAGCTCATATCATACAACTGGGTGCAAGTGTGGATGAAATGGTTAACATGGCTGCAGTAGCCGTTGTTGATGCACAACAAAAACAACGATAGAAAAAAATTATTTATTACATTCGAGAAAGAGAAAAGGAAAATGATTACACAGATAAGAGGAAGACTGGTAGAAAAAAATCCAACATTTGTTGTGGTAGATTGCTCAGGAGTAGGGTACTTGTTACACATTTCATTGCAAACTTTTTCAGCACTTCCAGAGGATGAAAATGTAAAGTTATATACTCATTTATCAATAAGAGAAGATGCTCATACGCTTTATGGATTTTTCACCAAACAAGAGAGAGAGGTTTTTAAATTACTGATATCTGTCTCTGGAGTTGGACCAAGCATTGCTAGAACAATGCTTTCATCGATGAGTACTGAAGAAATTCAAAAAGCGATCGCTTCTGACAATGTTGCATTGATTCAGTCAGTAAAAGGAATTGGTGCCAAAACGGCTCAGCGTGTAATTGTTGATTTAAAAGATAAAATTTTAAAAACGTTTGACCTAGAAGAAGTTTTTCAAAGCACAGACAATACAAACAAAGAAGAAGCGTTATCAGCATTAGAAGTTTTAGGGTTTCCAAGAAAGTTATCTGAGAAGGTAATTCTTAGATTGTTGAAAGATGCTCCTGATGAATCCGTAGAGTCGTTAATCAAAAAAGCACTAAAGAATTTATAGTCCATTGAACAAGCTTCATAAATACATTATATGGGGATTATTTTTTGTAGGTTTCGTTTCGATATCCGTAGCGCAAACAACTACAAATAATAAAGATACTTTAGATCTTACGTATAATTTTAATCATTTTCAAACAGGGAAAATGAGGCTAAATTATCCCTCTAAGATTGAGGTGATCTATGACAAGGTTCTTGATCAATATGTTTTTGTTGAGAAGGTGGGTGATTACTATATTAGAACCCCTATTTTTATGACTCCAGAAGAGTATGAAAAATATCGATTGAAAAGAGATATGCTGGAGTATTTTAAGAGTAAAGTTGAAGCTCAAAAGAGTAAAAATGCCTCAGCGAAAAAGGATTTATTACCCACCTATTATGTGAATTCTAAGTTTTTTGAAACCGTTTTTGGCGGGAATGAAATCAAAGTCACCCCCACAGGAAATATCAACTTAAAGTTAGGATTTATTTACCAAAACACGGACAATCCTCAATTATCAGAGCAAAATAGAAGTAGTTTCACATTTGATTTTGATCAACAAATAAATGCAGGAATACAGGCAGAGGTTGGAAAGAGATTGAAAGTAACTGCGAATTACGATACACAATCCACATTTGATTTTCAAAATTTAGTTAGAGTAGAATTTAATCCACCATCACTTTCGGACAATTCCTATAGCGAAGATGGAATTATCCAGGGAATTGAAGCTGGAAATATTTCTATGCCTATTAAAAACTCCTTAATCAATGGCGCGCAAAGTTTATTTGGATTGAAAACGAAACTTCAGTTTGGAAAGACCAATATTACAGCTGTTTTTTCTCAACAAAATTCAGAAAGCACCACAGTAACTGCTCAGGGCGGATCATCGATACAAGAATTTGAATTTAGGGCTTCGGATTACGATAATGACAGACACTTTTTTCTATCTCAATATTTTAGAGAAAACTATGCAAAGTCACTTAAAAACTATCCTTTAATCAACAGTCCTGTTAACATAACTAGAATTGAAGTATGGATTACCAACAGAAATGCTTCTGTCGAAGATTTTAGAAGTATTGTCGCTTTGGCAGATATTGCAGAACCTAAGCCTGAAAATTATGTCAGTATTGATGGTTTGGTGAGTCCCTCACCAACAACCCCTTCTGTCAATGGAGTTCTATTGCCAACAAATGAATCAAATAATATTTTGAACGCTTTGTCCAATCAACAGGTAAGAGATATTGCCACCGTAGATGGATATTTGTCAGGAACTTATGGGATGAACCAAGGCACTGATTACAGTTTGTTACAAAATGCTAGGAAATTACAACCAAATGAATATACGCTAAACAGCAAGCTAGGGTTTATTTCTTTAAACAGAAGATTAAATGATGGAGAGGTATTAGCCGTTGCTTATGAGTATACAGTTGTTGGATCTTCAAATGGACAAAACTCATTTAAAGTAGGAGAATTTTCTAATGATGGAATTGAAGCTCCAGATAATTTAGTGGTCAAACTTCTAAGAAGTGAGATTTTGACGACAAAAAGAACGATTGCAGGTCAAGAGGAAGCTTTTCCTACCTGGGAGTTGATGATGAAAAACATTTATGCATTGGGAGAATCTCCGTTGACTAATGAAGGATTTCGTTTTGAAATTCAATACAGAGACGATGAAACAGGAATTCCATCCAATACAATTCAAAATGCTGAAACGGAGATCAATCAAAATGGAGAATTGGTATCGATTGCAAATATTCCCTTATTGCAAGTAATGAATTTGGATCGATTGGATCAAACTCAATTTCAAACCCCCGATGGATATTTTGATTATATCGAAGGGATTACAGTAGACTCTAGAAATGGCTATATAATTTTCCCTCAACCAGAGCCTTTTGGTGAGGATTTATTAATTAGCAATACCGACGAGATAGGATTTGATCCCACAACCACTGATTTTGAAAAATTTGGTTTTGAAGCACTGTATTTAGACACAAAAATCAATGTTAAAAACAACCATCAAAATAAAGACAAATATTTCTTAAAGGGTTATTTTAAATCCGAAAATAGTGCAGGAATTCCGCTTAATGCTTACAATGTTCCTAGAGGGTCTGTGACCGTTACTGCTGGGGGAAGACAGTTGGTTGAAGGAATTGATTATGTGGTAGATTATATGGCTGGAAGAGTTCAGATTTTAGATCCAGGGCTACAATCATCAGGAATTCCAATTCAAGTTTCAACTGAAAACAATGCCGTTTTCAATCAACAAAGAAAAACATTTATGGGGCTTGATGTTGAGCACAATTTTAATGAAAATTTCATTTTAGGAGCTACTATTTTAAATGTTAATGAAAGACCCTTAACTCCAAAAGTGAATTTTGGAGGTGAGCCAATTAACAATACAATGCTGGGAATGAATGTTGATTTTTCTTCTGAAATGCCTTTGTTCACCAAACTAGTCAATAAATTACCTTTTGTAGACACAGATGTTCCATCAAACCTATCTGTCAGAGCAGATATGGCTTATTTAATTCCTGGATCACCCAGCGGAATAGATGTTGCAGGTTCAACAACTGCTTATGTGGATGATTTTGAGGCCTCTCAAATTCCTATTAGCTTATTGACTCCGTTACAATGGTATACTGCAAGTACGCCAGACACACCCACATTTCCAGATTTTAATGGAAATTTGAGTAATAATTTAGCCTACAACCATCAAAGAGCTAGGTTGGCATGGTATTCCATAGATCCTATTTTCTATGGGGCGGGAAATACTCCTTCGAACATCGATGCCGAAGAACTATCTAGAGCGGAAACAAGACAGATTAATTTTGATGAGTTGTTTCCAAATCAAGAGTTTGATGTTACGCAACAAACCCTTGTTAGAACCTTAGATTTAGCATATTTTCCTAGTGAGAGAGGACCTTATAATTTTGAACAACCTTCAGACATTACAACTCCTCAGATTCTTGAAAACCCTCAGGATAGATGGGGAGGAATTATGCGACCTTTGACAACCAATAATTTTGAGCAAGCAAACGTTGAGTACATTCAGTTTTGGCTCATGGATCCATACACCAATTATTCAATTACCAACGAGGAAGGATTACCCGATGATATTGATCCACAAGATCCTCAAAATCAAGTGGGTGATTTATATTTTAATTTAGGAAACATTTCTGAAGACATCCTAAAAGACAATCGAAAAATGTATGAAAATGGGCTTCCTACAGATGACCTTTCGAATAATGTCAATGTTACTCCCTGGGGGAATGTGCCTGCCAATCCTTCCATTATTTACGCTTTTAATGAAGACGATGCATCAAGAGCCAGACAAGATATTGGATTGGATGGATTAACAGATGAGGAGGAAAAAATTAAATATCCAGCTTTGGCGGGTCTGGATGATCCTGCTTCAGATAATTACAGGTATTATAGAGGAGGTGATTTTGAGACCTCCGATGCTTCAATCATCAAGAGATACAAATTATTTAACAATACACAAGGGAACTCACCTACCTTAAATCAATCGACAGAATCTTATCCTACTTCAGCAACAACATATCCAGATGTTGAGGACATTAACAAGGATCAGACTATGAATACGGTTGAAAGTTATTTTGAATACAAGGTTTCACTTAACAGTAATGATTTGATTGTTGGGCAAAATTTTATAGTCGATAAAAAAGAATCAACAGTAACTCTAAACAATGGGCAACCTCAAACAACAACTTGGTATCAATTTAGAATTCCCATTAGAAATGTGAAACCTGAACAGAAAATCAATGGAATTTCTGATTTCAATAGCATTCGATTCATACGAATGTACATGACCAATTTTAAAATGCCAGTGGTTCTTCGTTTTGGAGAATTAGATTTGGTTAGAGGAGATTGGAGACGTTATACCAGAACATTGGATCCAAGCACTAACCCAGATCAAGCGTTGACTCAACAAGAATTAAATGATTTTGAGGTTGGGGTTGTCAATATTGAACAAAATGAAGGAAGATACGAACTTCCTCCAGGAATTGAAAGAGAAAGGTTGCAAGGAAGCACGACTGTCCAACAACAAAATGAACAATCGGTTACGCTTAAAGTAACAGACCTTCCTGCGAATAAAATAAGAGCCATCTACAAAAACATCAGTGTGGACTTGCGAAGATATAAGGAGTTAAAAATGTTCATGCATTTAGAGGCGCCTACTGATCCTTCTGTTGAAAATAACGATCTGGTATCTGTGATAAGACTTGGGACAGACCTCAATGATAATTTCTATCAAATAGAGATGCCTTTAGAGTTATCAACTAAATTGATAAATCCAGCTCCACTTGATGTTTGGCCCGAAGCTAATAATTTAGAAATTCTACTTGAAAAATTAGGAAAAACTAAATTGGCAAGAGATGTAGCAAATGCTCCAATCAATGAGTTGTATACGGCTTCTGATGGTGATCTAGACTATGTAATAAAGGTAAAAGGGAATCCAACTTTATCTCAAATTAGAACCATTATGTTGGGGATTAAAAACAACTCACCTACAGAAAAAAGTGCTGAAATATGGTTCAATGAGCTTCGCTCAGCAGGGTTTGATAATGATGGAGGTTGGGCTGCAGTAGTTAGTGCTGATGCAACTTTTGCTGATGTTGCTAATGTTTCCATGACCGGAAGAATGCAAACAGTTGGGTTTGGAAATGTAGAAGACAAAGTAAGTCAACGATCTCTTGAAGAATCCAAAGAATATGATGTTTCCACAAGTATCAATTTAGGGAAAATGATGCCTGTTAAATGGGGAATTGAATTGCCGATGAATTACAGTGTTGGTGAAAAATTTATTGATCCTAAATTTGACCCTCAGTATCAGGATGTTGAACTTAGTGAAGTTGATGCTGCAAATTTGCCTTCTAACCTTCCTCGAGGAACCGATGTCTCAAGAAATTACACAAAACGAAGAAGCATTAGTTTTATCAATGTTAGGAAAAAGAGAAATATAGAATCTTCTAGAAAACCAAAATTTTATGATGTAGAAAATCTATCTGTTTCCTATGCATTCAATGAAGAATCTCACAGGGATTACAACATCGAAAGAGCAGTGAATCAAAATGTCAATGCTTCTGCTTCTTATAACTTTACATTTCAACCAATTTTCATCGAACCTTTCAAGAAAAAACAGTTGTTTAAAAGTAAATATTTGCAACTAGTACGAGACTTGAATCTCAATCTAATTCCATCAAGTCTGGCCATCAATTCTAGAATCGATAGAAGTTTTAATGAACAAAAGTCTAGAAATCTTGTAGAAGGATTGAGTGCTCAACCCGTATTAAGACAAAGAAGGTTTTTATTCGATTGGGATTATGCCCTGGCCTTTAATTTTACAAAATCATTGACAGTTAATTTCAATGCCACCAATAGTTATATTTATGATAATTTTGGGAGTGAAGAGGGCTTGGAAATATTTAATAACTTCTTCAATACAGGGAGGCCTACTCAATACAATCAGAAATTAAATGCGACGTATAAATTACCGATTAATAAAATACCTTATTTAGGTTTTATGGGGATAGACTATGCTTATACGGCAGATTTTGATTGGAAGGCAACTTCTCAAGATCCTTCAATTGTAGAAAGAGTTGGGAATTTAATTCAGAATGCAAACACACATAATCTAACTGGGAATTTAAATTTTGCTAAACTTTATAAAGACACAAAATTTGAAAATTTATTTGTGAAGAAGAAAAATAGAAGAAAAACAACAAATAGTACTTCAGAAAAGTTGTCTCCAACAAAACAAGTTTCAGTAAGAAAAAGAAAAAAACAACCTTTTGGACAGAAATTATTGAAAGGATTTTATGATGTAATCACCTCAACAAAATCAGGAAAAATTAGCTATTCAGAGAATAACGGTCAGTTGTTACCTGGTTATGAGCCTGAGGTTGGATTTTTAGGGAGAAATAATTTTGATGGAGGAATGGCACCTTCGCTTGGCTTTGTTTTTGGAAGTCAAGTAGACATTAGAAACAAAGCGTTGGAAAATGGATGGTTCATTGCACCAAGAGCTGATGGTGAAGAATATTATGACAAAACTTACATCAGAACACATTATGATAAACTAGATTATAACTTTTCATTAAAACCAGTTAGGGATTTGAATATTGAAATAGTTGGAAACAAAATCAATACTAGAAGTTTGTCTCAACAGTTAGATATTAGAGTTGATTCAAATGATCCAGAAGGTAATGGTTATATAGATGAAGCAATTCCTGCTTTTATTTCTGGGAATTTTAGTACGAGTCATTCGATGTTTTCAACTGCATTTAAAGATGGAGACCAACTGTTTCAGCAATTAAGAACGAATAGAGCTGCCATATCGAGAAGATTGGGACAAGAAGCAGGAATTGATATCAATGATCCTGCGAATATAGATCCTGCTACCGGAACAGTAATTGGTTATGGTAATAGCAGTCAAGAAGTTCTTTTACCTGCTTTTATCGCTGCGTATTCTGGGAAAGATGCAGAGAAAGTTAAATTGGGGATTTTTAGAAACATTCCTATTCCAACATGGAACGTTCGTTATACTGGATTGATGAAATACAAATGGTTTAAGAAGAATTTTAGTAGTTTCAGTATTTCTCATGGGTACAAATCATCCTACACAGTATCAAGTTTTACAAACAATCTGCAATACGATTCCAACGATCCAAGTCTTACCAATTCTGCAGGAAATTTTGAGCCAAATATTTTGGTATCGTCAGCGACCTTGATTGATGAATTCTCTCCCTTAATTCGGGTAGATATGAAAATGAAAAATTCATTTTCTATGCGAGGTGAAATCAAACGAGATCGAACCTTAACGATGAATTTCAACAATAGTTCCCTGACCGATATTCAAGGGAAAGAATATATTTTTGGGTTTGGCTATGTGTTTAAAGATGTAAAAATGAAAACATCATTCACTGGGAAAAAAGTAACGCTCAAAGGTGATATTAATTTACGAGCAGATGTTTCTCTAAGAGACAATTTAACAATTGTGAGATCTGTAAATTCTGACAATGATCAAATCAGTGGTGGGCAAAAATTATTTTCGTTAAAATTGTCCGCAGATTATAGATTAAATAGTAATTTAACTGCGTCGTTTTATTACAATCATCAGACGTCTAAGTATGCCATTTCAACAACATTCCCTAGACAGTCAATAAACGCCGGATTTAATTTTATTTACAACTTAGGAGGAAATCAATAAAAAAATATAAAAATGAACATTCCATCAGATTTAAAATACACCAAAGACCACGAGTGGGTAAAAATTGAAGGAGACACAGCCATCGTAGGAATTACAGATTTTGCTCAAGGTGAACTTGGAGACATTGTCTATGTAGAAGTTGAGTCTCTAGACGATACGCTTGAAAAAGAAGCAGTATTTGGTTCTGTAGAAGCCGTAAAGACTGTTTCAGACCTATTCATGCCGTTGTCTGGTGAAGTTGTTGAATTCAATGAAATTTTAGAAGATGAGCCAGAATTGGTCAATACAGATCCTTATGGAAAAGGATGGATGATTAAAATTTCAATTACCGACAATTCACAAATAGATGATTTATTAGATGCTAAAGCTTATCAAGAAATTATTGGAGGCTAATGTTCTTTTGATCGCCATAGCCATTACAATTTTCATCGCTTTTCTAAGCATTGCAAATCTTGGGAAAATACTACCCAATAAAGACCTATTGATAAGTGATAAATTGAATCATACAATTGCATATTTTTTTATGGCATTGTCTTGGTTTTATGCTTTTCAAAAAAAAAAGTTGCGCTCCTTAAAAGAGATGTACATCGTCATTTTCTGTATTCTTTTTGGAATTTTGATGGAGTTTTTGCAATGGGGGGTTACTTCGTATAGAACCGCAAGTTATTTGGATGTTTTGGCAAATAGTTTGGGAGTACTAATTGCCTATCTAGGATTTTATTTTTTTCAAAAAAAAAATCAAGTTTTTTAACGTTAAATCTTTTAAATCCCACAATAATTTAGTTAAATTAGCAGACTATTATAAATATTTCAGTAATGGAAATTAAGAAAAACCCAAAAGCAAATTTAGAGAACTATAGCAAGTTGTTCATGCAATTAGGTTTAGTTCTGGCGCTTTTTATTACCTATGTAGCGATCGAGAAAAAGACCTATGATCGTCAATTTGGTGACCTAGGAGATATTTCAATGAATGATGAAATGGAAGAAGAACCACCAATTACAGAACGTATTGAGCCAGAAATTCCAAAAACTCCACCACCACCAACCCCAGAAAAAATTGAGGTTGTTGATGATGAAGAAGAGGTAGAAGAAACAATTATAGAATCAACAGAAACCGACGAGAATGAGGCGGTTGAAGTAGAAGAAATTGAAGAAGTAGAAGAAGTAGAAGAAGTAATAGAGGATGTTCCATTTACAATTATTGAAGATGTACCTGTGTTTCCTGGATGTAAAGGAAATAAAACCGAACTAAAGGCATGCTTTAATAAGAAAATGCAGAAACACTTTCAAAAGAAATTTGATGCTGATTTACCAAATGACCTAGGATTATCACCAGGAAAGAAAAGAATCATCATGTTGTTTAAGATCGATAAAAGTGGTGATATTGTTGGAATTAGAGCGAAAGCACCTCATCCAAAATTACAAAAAGAGGCGATTAGAATCATCAAATTACTTCCAAAAATGACACCAGGAAGACAACGTGGAAAACCAGTAGGAGTAAAATACACACTTCCAATGAGAATTGATGTAGAATAATTTTTTACTCACAGTATCATATCATCCAACCCAGCTATATTAGCTGGGTTTATTTTTTGGCATAATAGTTGTTTTTCATACAGAAAAAAATTGATTTATGACAAATAATAAAAATTCAAAGTTTCATTTAGAGAACTATTCAAATATTTTCCTTCAATTAGGATTGGTACTATCATTATTCATTTCATATACCATCGTTGAGAGCAAATCATTAAAGAATAAGAAAATCTTTCAAACAGAGATTGATTTATATGAGTTTATTGAGGAAGAACCAATCATCACCAAAAGAGCAGAAGTTTCATCCCCTAAAATTGTTAAAAAACAATTTCCAATTTTTGAAATAAAAGAGGATGCAAATGACAAGTCTGATGAACAGGTTTTTGAAATGATAGAACAGGAGCAAGATCATGAGGATTTTATTGAATCAATTACTGAATTAGAGATAGAAGAGGAAATTGAAAAGGAAGTTTTGATGATAAATTTGGTTCAAAAAGTTCCTGTATTTCCAGGGTGTGAGGGAAATAATCAAGAATTAAAAGATTGTTTTAATAAAAAAATGCAGCAACATTTTCAAAAGAAATTTGATGCTGATTTACCAAATGAATTGGGCTTATCTCCAGGAAAAAAAAGAGTGATCATGATCTTTAAAATTGATAAGACAGGAAATGTAACAGATGTGATGACCAAAGCTCCTCATCCAATGTTAGATAAAGAAGCACACAGAATTATAAAATTATTGCCAAAGATGAATCCAGGAATTCATCAAGGGGAACCCGTTGGAGTAAGATATACACTGCCAATGAGAATTGATGTAGACTAAAAACACGTACAAATATTTTTAAAAATTAATTGTATTTTTATGCTTTTAATCCATTAAATTTTTAGCCTATGAAATCTTATTTCGCACATGAAACCGCCGTCATAGATGATGATTGTGAGATAGGCTCTGAAACTAAAATATGGCACTTTAGTCACATCATGTCTCATTGTAAAATTGGTAAAAATTGCAATCTTGGTCAAAATGTGGTTGTTTCGCCAGAGGTTGTTTTGGGAGATAATGTAAAAGTTCAAAACAATGTGTCTATCTACACAGGAGTTGTCTGTGAAGATGATGTGTTTTTAGGCCCCTCAATGGTTTTTACCAATGTGATCAATCCTAGAAGTGCCATCAAAAGAAGAAATGAGTATAAGAAAACATTGGTAAAAAAGGGAGTGAGTATAGGAGCAAATGCAACCATTGTTTGTGGAAACGATATTGGAGAATTTGCTTTTATTGGTGCAGGAGCAGTTGTTGTCAAAGAAGTGTTACCTTATGCATTGGTTGTTGGGAACCCATCAAAACAAATAGGTTGGATTAGTGAGTATGGGCATCGATTAGAATTTGATGAAAAAGGGTTTGCAACATGCCCTGAAAGCAAAGAGGAATATCGATTAAAAGACAACCGTGTTACTAAAATTTCTTCTTAAGAAAAAAGAAATAACATCTCCCTACTTTTTCGCATTGAATCAGCATCTGTTTTTTCGGAAAATGATCAATATAAATTTCTGACGAATCAAAAATAGAAACTAAGATTGGTTCTTCCCTTCTACAATGATTACCAATTCACCTTTAGGAGGCTTTTTTGAAAAGTACTCAAGTACTTCATTGATAGTTCCGCGTTGGGTTTCTTCATAGATTTTGGTAAGTTCTCTTGAAACAGACACCGATCTCTCTTTTCCAAAATAGTCCGAAAATTGAGTCAGTGTTTTTATTAATTTATGAGGACTTTCATAAAAAATCATTGTTCTTTTTTCTTCTGATAATTCCAGCAAACGAGTTTGACGTCCTTTTTTTGGAGGTAAAAAACCTTCAAAAACAAAACGATTGTTTGGGAGACCAGAATTTACCAATGCTGGAACAAAAGCTGTGGCTCCAGGTAAGCATTCCACATCAATATGATTTTGAATGCAGGCTCTGGTCAATAAAAACCCAGGATCAGAAATGGCCGGGGTTCCTGCATCAGAAATCAAGGCACAAGTTTCTCCGTTTTTAATTCGTTCTAAAATCCCATCGATGGTTCGATGCTCATTGTGCATGTGATGACTGTGCATTGGGGTTTTAATTTCATAATGTTTCAACAACTTACCACTAGTTCGAGTGTCTTCTGCTAGGATAAAATCTACTTTTTTGAGCACCGAAATTGCCCTAAATGTGATATCATCCAAATTGCCAATGGGGGTAGGTACTAAGTATAATTTCATTGGTGACATCTCTTTGATAAAAAGTCCATTTTACGGTTAAATTGATTCATAAGTTTCTACCGTAATGTCTGCTAAAACATCTCCTGTATGCTTTGTACTTAGCGGTTCAAATAACAACAAATGCGTTTCTTCTTTAGCAATAGGTTTGTGCTCCACTCCTTTTGGAACAATAAAAAATTCTCCTTCATTCAACATTACTTTACGGTCTCGAAGTACCAATTCTAGTTGACCCTTGATCACCATAAATAATTCATCCTCATCGTCATGTTTATGAAAGACAAATTCTCCTTGAATCTTTGCAAGTAAAACTTGCTGTCCATTGAGTTCTCCAATTTTTTTTGGAGTCCAGTGGGCAGAAAAAAGTTTGAGTTTTTCCTGTATGTTTACAACCTTGTTCATTACACAAACTTACGAAAGTAAATTTTAGGAAACCAGTTCAGCATGACAATCGCATTTTTTTACTTCTGATTTTTTTACTTCAAACAAAATGCTTTCCCCATTTATTTTGACATGATCATTATTTGATTGGGATCGCTTTTATAGAAACCATTTGATAGGCGATGTCATTGTCAAGAAATGAAGTAAGCAAATCATTGTTTTTGGGAGGATTTGATTAAATTTGCAATACAAGAAATCATCGGAAGTACTTTAATAATCTTCCTTTATCGAAATTGATAATTGAAGAAACGGATACAAAAACAATGTATAGAACTCATACTTGTGGAGCGTTAAGAGCTTCACACATCAATTCGAAAGTAACCTTGGCAGGTTGGGTGCAAAAGTCTAGAGATAAAGGATTTATGATCTGGGTAGACCTCAGAGATCGTTATGGAATTACACAATTGATCTTTGATGAAGAAAGAACCTCCAAAGAGTTAATGGAGAAAGCAAAAAGCTTAGGGCGTGAATTTGTTATTCAAGTACAGGGACTCGTTATTGAACGAGAGTCTAAAAATGATCAGATAAAAACAGGAGCAATAGAAGTCTTAGTTTCTGATTTAACAATTTTAAATGACTCCAAAATTCCTCCTTTTACGATTGAGGATGACACTGACGGGGGAGAAGATCTTCGAATGAAATATCGTTATTTAGACATTCGTAGAAATCCTGTGAAAGACAATTTATTGTTTCGTCATAAAGTATCGATGGAAATTCGAAAGTATTTGTCTGATGAAGGATTTGTTGATGTAGAAACTCCTTATTTGATTAAATCTACACCAGAAGGGGCTCGAGATTTTTTGGTACCCTCTCGAATGAATCAAGGTCAGTTTTATGCCTTACCTCAATCACCACAAACGTTCAAACAATTGTTAATGGTTGGTGGGATCGATAAATATTTCCAGATTGTAAAATGTTTTAGAGATGAAGATTTACGTGCCGATCGTCAGCCAGAGTTTACACAAATTGATTGTGAAATGTCTTTTGTTGATCAAGAGGACATTCTAGCCACTTTTGAAGGCTTGACAAAACATTTACTGAAAGAAATCAAAGGTGTTGAAATTGATTCTTTTCCAAGAATAACCTATGATGATGCAATGCGTTTGTACGGAAATGATAAGCCAGATATTCGCTTTGGGATGACCTTTGGAGAATTGAATGATTTATCTCAGCACAAAGATTTTAAAGTATTCAATACGGCAGATTTGGTAGTTGGAATTGCCATCCCTGGAGGAGCCTCTTTCACAAGAAAAGAAATTGATAAATTGGTTGATTGGGTTCGACGCCCTCAAGTTGGAGCCTTGGGAATGGTATATGTTAAATGTTTAGAGGATGGAGGTTTTAAATCTTCTGTTGATAAATTTTATGATCAAGAAGACTTGTCGAAATGGGCAGAAAGAACAGGGGCTAATCAAGGAGATTTGATTTGTATTTTATCTGGAGACACTCGTAAAGTCAGAGCTCAATTAAGTGCTTTAAGAATGGAAATGGCAGAACGATTAGGCTTGCGAAATGCAAATGAATTTGCACCTTTATGGGTTGTTGATTTTCCATTGTTAGAATTGGATGATGAAACAGGACATTATCATGCAATGCACCATCCTTTCACATCTCCTAAACCAGGACAACTATCATTGTTAGATTCAAAACCGGGCGATGTTAAAGCAAATGCTTATGACTTAGTATTGAATGGGAACGAGATCGGAGGAGGTTCCATTAGAATCCATGACAAACAGATACAAGCAACGATGTTTAAACATTTGGGATTCTCTGAGGAAGAAGCAAAAGAACAATTTGGTTTTCTGATGGATGCTTTTGAGTATGGTGCCCCACCTCATGGAGGAATTGCCTTTGGGTTGGATAGATTGGTGGCTATTTTAGGGGGTCAAGAAACCATTAGAGATTTTATTGCCTTTCCTAAAAATAATTCAGGAAGAGATGTAATGATTGATTCTCCTGCAACGATAGACGATTTACAGTTACAGGAATTGAACATTAAACTGAACCTCCAAAAATAAAAATATTCTGGTTTTAGCGATTCTACTTAATCAATGAAAAAAATCATACTTCTTTTCACAAGTTTTACCTTGGCTCAGACTTTTGCTCAACAAATTTCAGGGCCAGAATTATTAAGAAAATCAATTCAATTTCATGATCCTGAGGGAAACTGGGAAACTTTTCAAGGGACACTGCAAGTCATGATGAAAATTCCAGACAAACCCTCAAGGAATTCGACAATTTCAATTGATTTACCCAATCAATATTTTTACTTAAAAGCGATTCAAGAAGAAAAGATTACTGAGTACACACTTGACAAAGAATCCTGTTGGATCAAATTCAATCAAGAAACACCCACTGAAGCGGAAAAGTTAGCAAACAAACTTAGCTGTGACCGTGCCAAAATGTATCGTGATTATTATACATTTTTATACGGATTGCCCATGAAATTAAATGATCCAGGAACAATAATTCACGAACAAGTAATTCTTAAAAATTTTCAAGGAAATGAATACCTTGTGTTGAAAGTTACTTATCAGAAGGAAGTAGGAGAGGATACTTGGTATTTTTATTTTCATCCCGAAACCTATGCCATGGAAGTTTATCAATTCTATCATGATGAGGATAAAAATGATGGAGAATACATTATATTGTCAGAAATAGAAACGGTTCAAGGAATTAAGATGCCAAAAAAGAGAGATTGGTATTACAATCACAATGATCAGTTTATTGGAACAGATTTGTTGTGGTGGTTTTATGAAAAAAGAATTTAGATTGTTTTTGATCCTGAAATCATCAGTAAAAAAAATTACTTGAATTAAGGTTGGTCTGTTGATAAATTTCTCATGATGTCTGGGAAATCCGTAAAACCTCCATCAGCATCAGCTTCAAATAAAATAGCTTTTACCATGTGTTTAAAGGAACTAAATCCTGAAAATTCATCTACTCTAAAGGTGTAAGGATGAACAAACATCCCTAGTTTGTGTGCATCGTTTATCAAAGAGTTGAAAATAATTTTTTCAACTCTATTTTTAGAAATTAAATTTTTATACCAAGGAGCTACCCCGTCAGCATAACTTGAAATATGAGTCAACTCTTGAAAATTTTTAGGGTTTTCAATCAATTGAACTAATCGTAGATTTGAATTAAGTTCTGTTCTTATGCGTTCTAATTCATTTGTGTCAAAGCATTGTAAAATGCAATTGTCTTTTTTATTTTGATACTTATATTGTGTTAGAATATTCAAAATAATTTTTGAAATATCCTTGTCGTTTTCATAATGAAATTTTGGATTTTTAATTTCAGGGTAAATACCAATATCATTTCCAGTACTATGATTTAGTCCTTGAATTAATTCAATCTCATCTTGAAGAGAGTGCAATTTAAATGAGCTTCTATCTTTAGGAAATCGATTGGGATAAATTTGCTTTCCAGTTTTTAAATCAAATCGTTCCATCACTTTCAAGGATAAAAGTTCTTCATAAGTGAAATCGATCACATAATATCTTCCATCATTACGCTTCCTATCAGAAAATTTTTTTGCAACATCAGTAGTTTTGTCCAAATAAATATCGTGATACACAATGGGGACATTGTCTTTACTTAAAACTAAATCTTGTTCAATATAATCTGGATGCATGGCATATGCCATTGCTTTTGCCTCTAGAGTATGTTCAGGCAAATAACCTGAGGCACCTCTGTGAGCAATGACTACTTTATTTTTTTGGAAAGGGCTTCTGTTCTTTTGATTGCAAGAAACCAAGGTAAAAACGAACAGAAGAGTAATTAGAAACTTCATAAAAAATAATAATACCTAAAGATATAACTTTTCGTAATTTTACAGGAAGTTAAAACTCATAATTCCGTGAAGCTTTTTGTAAAAATTCTATTTTTTATTTTTTTATTTTGGATGCTTATAGGGGGTTATTTAGAATCGATTGATCATCCAAAAGGACCTATTGTTATGGGCTTGGGAGTCATGTATCTATCCTTTATTTTTATGCCCATTTTTATTTATTGGAGATATAAGGATGGGAAGTATAAAAAATACATTCTCAATGACAGAACTTTGCTTGGCAAAATGAAAAAAGAAGATTAATTAAAATCCTTTAATAATCGTTCTTTGAAGATCAATCAATTAGATTTCTTAGTACCTTTGACCTATGATTGAACAGAGAAAGGCATCCTCGGAAAAAGTGGTATTGATTGGTGTAATTACTCAATTACAAGATGAGGGTCAGTCCAAAGAATATCTAGACGAATTGGAGTTTTTAACTCAAACAGCAGGAGGAACTGTTGTCAATCGATTTGTTCAGAAATTAGAAAGACCTCACCCAAAAACATTTTTAGGAACCGGAAAGCTTGACGATGTTAAAACGTATATCGATGTTCATCATATTGGAACGGCAATCTTTGATGATGAATTGTCTCCTGCTCAACTGAGAAATATTGAAAAAATACTCAATTGTAAAATTCTTGATAGAACAAATCTTATTCTAGATATTTTTGCTCGTAGGGCTCAGACTAGTTCTGCAAAAACTCAAGTTGAATTGGCTCAACATCAGTATTTACTTCCTCGTTTAACAAAATTATGGACCCACCTAGACAAACAAAAAGGTGGAATTGGGATGCGTGGACCAGGAGAAACTGAGATTGAAACGGACCGACGTATTATTAGAGATAAAATAGCGCTGTTAAAAAAGAAACTGACCATCATTGATAAGCAAATGGCTGTTCAGCGTAAAAATCGAGGTAAAATGGTTCGTGTTGCCTTGGTTGGATACACCAATGTGGGGAAGTCAACACTAATGAATGTTGTAAGTAAGAGCAATGTTTTTGCTGAAAATAAATTGTTTGCAACCTTAGATACCACTGTTAGGAAAGTCGTCATTAAAAACATCCCCTTTCTAATGACAGACACCGTTGGGTTTATCAGGAAATTACCTACTCAATTGGTCGAATCATTTAAATCAACTTTGGATGAAGTTCGCGAAGCTGATTTACTTTTACATGTTGTCGATATTTCTCATCCCAATTTTGAAGACCATATTTCTTCGGTTCATACGATTTTAGAAGAAATCAATTGTGCTGGGAAACCCACAGTAATGATCTTTAATAAGATAGATTCCTACACCCATGAAACAATTGATGAAGATGATTTGGTTACAAAAAAAACAAAGATTCATTACTCTATTGAAGATTGGAAAAAAACATGGATGAACACCACAGCGAAATCTTCGATCTTTATTTCAGCCTTAAAAAAAGAAAATCTTGAAGCGTTTAAAGAACTCGTCTATGATCAAGTAAAGGAGATTCATGTACAACGTTTTCCTTACAATGACTTCTTATATTATGAATACAAAGAATCCTAAAATGTATTCAATTTAAAATCATATCCTTTGAGGTTAGATTTTATGAAATGTGTAATTGACCCCCAATCCAAAGAGTTGTCGAAATTGAATTCTTTTTGAAGCATTTGAATCTGAAATGAGATGGATCGTGAAATTCATTGACAAATATTTGTTGATTCCAACTCGAAAATTAGCTTGATGGTTGATGTCGATATTTTGTGGATTGTCTAAATAGTCTGAGTACAGGGCAATAATATTCTCCATGGTCACGTCATCCATCAATTTAAATTTTAAGAAAGCAGAGATATTTAAACCAATTCCGAAAATAGATCTTTTCCCTTCTGGGACTCCATACATGCCTGAAAAAGGTTTTGAAACAAAAATAAATCTTGAGGTAGCTGGTGCAATATTGACTCTGATGTCTTCACTTTTTCTCCATAAAATCCCTGGGCCAAAGCTTAAATATGCAGGAGAAAAAACAGAAGAAACTTCTACCTTGGGGTTTTGAGAATAATCAAATCCTCTAGAAAATTGAGAAATAAAGTTTGAGAAAAAAGAGAAGTACCAATCTTCAACTGTATTTAGGGCTAAAATTGAGTTGTATTCAAAACGATCATCTGTTTTTCGATACCCCTGACTTTTGATGTAAGTAGATCCATAGGATGCGATGATCTTATTATCCCATTTCCACTTTTCATTTTTGTAGTTGAAATCGTAGTTCACTCCAATGGTTCCTGCAACATTGTTTTCACCTCCAGCTGTCCAATTGGAAAAGGAAGTTTGATTGAAAAGGAAGGTAGTACGACCCTCCACTGACCAATCTTTAATGATTTGTTCTTTTTCTTGAGTCTCTTTTTTGATGATGGAGTCTAATTTTCCTTGTAGCACATTTATTTTCTCCTTCAATTTAACTTTTGCAATAGAATCGGCTTTGGTTATGGAATCAACTGCTTGTTGTGAGTAACATAAACTAGAGAACAAAAAGAGGAGAATACTTAATTTTTTCATCAATTACAATTAAGGGCATAAATTTAAGAATGCGCTTGTAAAATAAAAAGTTATTTTTTCCTTTTGTATAAAGGGACAGTAGAACATGCTTCACCATACATGATGGATTTAGCAATAGGGAAAAGCTTTTGAATTAACATACTAAAGGCAGAATTGGGGATTGGTTTTTCACTACATCCTTTAATGATAATGGGTTTGTCTTTAAAATGTTCAATCCTCAAATTTTCAATCACTTCATGAAAGATTAAAGTTTCTAAGAGTTCTGTATCTCCAACAATAATTTTCTTGGCATATGGAGCTAATTCTGATGAAATTAATAAATATGCCCATGAAGGTATGATGGCATCTTCAGAACAATTCAGAGCCACATAACTATCTTTATATTGAGTCCAGTCGTGATTTGCAACATGTTTTCTAAACTCTTTTTCTTTCAAAACAATTCCTTCAAAAAGCCATTTTTTTATGTCAAAAAGAACTCGTTTTCCTTCGGGGTATATTGCTTCTAAATCAATATTGACAAGGTTACTATTGGCGACTCTGTTGATAATTTTGTCTGACATAAGATTTAATCGATATTCAAATATTACAACATTCCTAATTCGAGTTTTGCCTCTTCACTCATCATATCTTGTGTCCATGTTGGATCAAAAGTAATTTCAACTTCAGTATTGTTGATTTCTTTTAAAGAAGTTACTTTATCCTTTACTTCGGCAGGCAAGGATTCTGCAACTGGACAGTTTGGAGACGTCAAGGTCATCAATATTTTTGCATCGTATTCTTCATTCACAAAAACATCGTATATCAATCCTAATTCATATATATCAACAGGAATTTCAGGATCGTAAATAGTCTTTAAAACCGCAACGATTTTATCTCCAATTTCTTGAACAGTTTCTTCAGTCATTTAGAATGTTTATTTAAGCTCAAAGATACGATTATTTCGACGCATTAACTTGTTGAGCAATGGCATACAATTTTATTTGTTTAAGCATAGAAACCAATCCATTTGCTCTTGTAGGAGATAGGTGTTCTTTCAATCCTATTTGATCAATAAAAAGAGTCTCTGCTTCAATAATATCATTGGGCTTTTGATTCGTAAATACCCTCAACAATAGAGCGACTAAACCTTTGGTTAAAATGGCATCACTGTCTGCTGTATACTCAATTTTAGAACCATTCATTTTGGAGTGAAGCCATACTTTAGATTGGCAGCCTTTGATAATGTTTTCTTCAACTTTATGTTGAGCATCAATCACTGGTAGCGACTTCCCTAATTCAATCAGATATTCATAGCGTTCCATCCAATCATCAAACATCTCAAACTCTTCAATAATTTCTCGTTGTATTTCTTTGATTGTCATTTTTAAAACTTATTTTTGAATTTCAAATTTCGTAAAGAAACGGAATCAAAATTACGGTAAAAAATTTAGAAATGTACAAACTATTAGTTGTTGGAACTGTTGCTTTTGATGCGATTGAAACTCCTTTTGGGAAGACCAATAAAATTTTAGGAGGTTCGGGGACTTTTGTTGGATTGGCTGCGGCACAGTTTGGAGTATCAACTGGAGTTGTTTCTGTAGTTGGAGGAGATTTCCCCAAATCATATCTTGAGATGATGAATGAAAGAGGGATTCATACTGATGGTGTTGAGATTGTAGAGCAAGGCAAGACTTTTTTTTGGAGTGGAAAATATCACAATGATATGAATTCTCGTGATACTTTGGTGACAGAATTGAATGTTTTGGAAAACTTTTCGCCTGTGGTTCCTCAAACTTTCAAAGATGCAGAGATTGTCATGTTAGGAAATTTACATCCACAAGTACAAAAATCAGTTTTGGACCAAATGAATGTCAAACCTAAACTGGTAATTCTAGACACCATGAATTTCTGGATGGATTCGGCATTAGAAGACCTTTTTGAAGTATTGAAAAGGATTGATGTAATTACGATTAATGATGAGGAAGCACGTCAATTAAGCGGAGAGTATTCTTTGGTAAATGCTGCAAGAAAAATTCATACGATGGGGCCAAAATATGTAGTCATAAAAAAAGGGGAACATGGGGCTTTGATGTTCAATGAAGGAAAAATGTTTTATGCACCAGCATTGCCTCTAGCAGAGGTTTTTGATCCTACAGGAGCTGGAGATACATTTGCTGGAGGATTTTCTGGATATTTGGCAAAAACAAAAGATCTCTCTTTTGAAAATATGAAAAACGCCGTGATTTATGGATCAAATTTAGCCTCTTTTTGCGTAGAAAAATTTGGAACAGAAAGAATGGAAAATTTACATATAGACGAAGTTCAAGATCGACTAAAAACGTTTAAAGACTTAACACAATTTGATATAAATTTATCCTAACTTAAATGAGCAGGTGTTTTTATTATCTTAAATTAGATTACCTCTATGAGTGAAGCTATAAAACATGAATGTGGAATTGCGATGGTTCGGTTAAAAAAACCATTACAATATTACAAGGATACCTATGGTTCTGTTTTTTACGGGATCAATAAAATGTACTTGTTAATGGAAAAACAGCACAATAGAGGTCAGGACGGTGCAGGTTTTGCCAGTGTAAAATTCAATGTTTCACCAGGAACCAGATACATCAGTAGAGTTCGATCGAATAAGTCACAACCCATCCAAGATATTTTTGCTCAAATCAATCAACGATTGAACGGTGTTTTAGAAAAACACCAAGACAAATTGGATGATGTGAATTGGCTGGAGGAGAACCTACCCTATGTTGGGAATTTATTTTTAGGTCATGTCCGATATGGAACTTTCGGGAAAAATAGTTTAGAAAGTGTTCACCCTTTTCTTCGTCAAAGTAATTGGAAACATCAAAATTTAATTGTTGCGGGGAATTTTAACATGACCAATTCTAAGCAATTGCTAGAGGAATTAGTTGAGTTGGGACAACATCCCAAAGAATTCACCGATACAGTCACCGTGATGGAAAAAATTGGGCACTTTTTAGAAGAAGAGGTGTCAAAACTATATCAAAAAGCAAAAAAGAAAGGATTCAATAAAAAAGATGCATCTCCATATATAGAGGAAAATTTAGATTTAAAAGAAGTCTTAAAAAGATCTTCCAAAAACTGGGATGGTGGTTATGCGATGGCAGGGTTGGTAGGTCATGGTGATGCGTTTGTTTTAAGAGATCCAAATGGAATCAGACCCACCTATTTTTTCGAAGATGAAGAAGTTGTCGTTGTGGCATCCGAAAGACCAGTGATTCAAACTGTGTTTAATACAGATAGTAGTAAGGTTCAAGAGCTCGAAAGAGGACATGCGCTAATCATAAAAAAAAATGGACTTACTTCCGTTCAAAAAGTGTTAGAACCAAGACAGAAAAAATCCTGTTCTTTTGAGAGAATTTATTTTTCAAGGGGGAGTGATGAAACCATTTATCAAGAACGAAAAAATTTAGGGAAACTTGTGTTTCCACAAATCTTAAAATCGATCCATAACGATCTTTCAAATACCGTTTTTTCATTCATCCCCAACACTGCCGAAACTTCCTTTTATGGAATTACAGAAGCTGCGGAGGATGTGTTAAACGAACAAAAAACAGCCAAAATTTTAGCAGGAGGGAAATCATTATCTGTAGAGCAGGTAACGGAGATTTTGTCAGAAAGACCTCGTTTTGAAAAAATAGCAATCAAAGACGCAAAATTAAGAACATTTATTGCCGATGATAATAGCAGAGATGATTTGGTTGCGCACGTATATGATGTGACTTATGGAGTTGTGAAGCCAACCGATAATTTAGTGATTATTGACGATAGTATTGTTAGAGGGACAACTCTAAAGAAAAGCATCATAAAAATATTAGATAGACTGAATCCGAAGAAAATCATTGTCGTTTCCTCAGCACCTCAAATACGATATCCTGATTGCTATGGAATAGACATGGCAAAAATTGGAGATTTCATTGCTTTTAAAGCTGCTTTAGAATTGTTAAAAGAAACGGGTCAATATGACATTGTAGATACGGTTTATAAAAAATGCATTAAGCAAGTCCAGGCTCAAGATTCGGAAATCATCAACCACGTAAAAGAAATTTATGCTCCCTTTACAACGATTGAAATTTCTGCTAAAATTGCTCAAATGTTAAAAACAGAGGATATCAAATCTGAAGTGGATGTCATTTATCAAACAGTAGATGATTTGCATAAAGCTTGTCCAGAGAATTTAGGAGATTGGTATTTTACAGGAGATTACCCAACTGCAGGTGGAAACAGAGTTGTAAATGACGCATTTATCAATTTCTATGAGGGGAATAATAAACGAGCCTACTAAAGAATGAATCTTTTCGTTTATTAACTTGTAAATTATTTAAAAAATTATAATTATAAAGCAATAAAAAAAGCACCCAATTGGGTGCTTTTTTATGTTTTTACACTACTCGGTAAAATACAGTGTTCATTTCTGCTAGTTATTTCCCTGCAGCATATCGATCAGCAACTTCATTCCAGTTTATGACATTAAAAAATGCTTCAATATAGTCTGGACGTCTGTTTTGATAGTTCAAATAATAAGCATGTTCCCAAACATCGATTCCTAAGATTGGTGTCCCTCCACAAGTAACACCAGGCATGAGAGGATTGTCTTGGTTTGGAGTTGAGCATACAGATACTTTACCTCCTGAATGAACACACAACCAAGCCCATCCAGAACCAAATTGAGTAGCTGCTGCTTTAGAAAAAGCCCCTTTAAAATTTTCAAAAGAACCAAATTCATCCATTAGAGTCTCTTTCAGTTCTCCAGACAATTCACCTTTGTTATTTGGGTTCATTACCGACCAAAATAATGAGTGATTGTAAAATCCACCACCATTGTTTCTCACGGCACCATTACTCATGTCTAAGTTTTTTAAAATGCTTTCAATAGATTCCCCTTCTAAAGCGGTTCCTGAGATAGCTCCATTTAATTTTGAGGTATATCCGTTGTGATGTTTACTATGATGTATTTCCATCGTTCTTGCATCAATATTAGGTTCTAACGCATCATATGCATATCCTAATTCTGGTAATTCAAAAGCCATATGTTATTTGTTTTTAAATAAGATTAGTAATTATAGTGTTACAAATTTAAATATTATTAACGATGCAGACAAGGACTCACCCTTGAGATAATTTATGGAAGTATAGAGAAATATTATTTCATGGTTTCCATGAACTCCTCAGCCTTGCAAACCATATTTTTACTACCACAAATAAAAGGAACCCTTTGGTGAAGTTCTTTTGGCTCAATATCTAAGATTCTAGTATAACCATCACTTGCTTTTCCGTTGGCTTGTTCGGCCAAAAAAGCCATCGGATTGCATTCATACAACAATCGAAGCTTTCCAGTAGAATTCTTTGAACTTTTTGGATATATATAGATTCCTCCTTTGATCATATTTCTATGAAAATCAGAAACCAAAGAGCCAATATATCTACTAGTATAGGGTCTGTTTCCCTTTTCTTGTTGACAATATTTGATATAATCTTTGATTCCTTGTGGAAAATGGACATAATTTCCTTCATTAACGGAATAGATGGTTCCATCCTCAGGAATTTTTATATTAGGATGCGATAAATAATAACTGCCGATGGCAGGATTTAGAGTAAATCCATTCACACCATCTCCTGTGGTATATACCAACATTGTTGAAGAACCATAAACAATATATCCAGCTGCAACTTGTTGATTCCCTTTTTGTAAGAAATCTTCAATTTGAACAGGAGTTCCCACAGGGGTTATTCTTCTATATATAGAAAAGATTGTACCCACAGAAACATTGACATCGATATTAGATGAACCGTCCAAAGGATCAATCAAAACAATGTATTTGTTTTGATGCTTTTCATCCTGACTATTAACGGCAATAAAATCATCTTCTTCTTCACTAGCTATTCCACAAACAATATTTCTGTTGGTTAAGGTATTGATGAACTTTTCATTGGCATATACATCAAGTTTCTGTTGATATTCTCCCTGTATATTTTTTTCTCCAATCCCTCCAATAATGTCAACCAATCCAGCCTTGTTTATTTCATGACTCACTACTTTTGCAGCCAAACGAATCGAGTTTATCAATCTAGATAATTCACCAGAACTGTATTTAAAAGAGGCTTGGTTTTCAATTATAAATTCACCTAAAGTTTGATTTTTTCTTGCCATTAGCTAGCGTTAATTTTTTGTACAAAGATGCTCATTTTTTAATCAACTACAACGTTTTCGTAAAATTATTTATTGCTCTTTTTAAAGTCTTTTAAGGTATCTTTGATTTCAAATTAAATAAGAATGAATTTTACAATAAGATTAGCATTAAAAGAAGACATGGTTTTTGTTCATCAGTTAATCACTGAATTGGCTATTTTTGAAAAAGAACCGAATGCTGTAGAAATCACTGTTTCTGACCTAGAAAAGGATGGGTTTTCGAAAGAGCCAAAGTTTCAGATTTTTATTGCAGAAGAAAACGGAATCATTATTGGAATGGCTCTTTTCTATGAACGTTATTCTACCTGGAAGGGAAAAGTAATTCACTTAGAAGATTTGATCGTTACCGAATCCAAAAGAAATCTTGGTGTTGGAAAAGCTTTGTACACAAAACTGATGCAATATGCTTTTGATAACAATTACAAACGTGTTGCTTGGGAGGTTCTAGATTGGAACGAAAATGCAATCAATTTTTATGAAAGTACAGGAGCAACGATATTAAAAGGTTGGTGTGTTGTACATATGCATGAAGAAAATCTAAAGAATTTTATCAATAAGAATTAATTTGAAAGTACACAAGTTTGGCGGAGCTTCAATTAAAGATGCTCCTAGCATAAAAAAAATTTCCAAAATTATTCAAAAGGAAGGAATGGCGGATTGTCTATTGGTGATTTCTGCCATGGGAAAAATGACCAATGCTCTTGAAAATATTGTTAATTTATATGTAAACAATCAACATAATGAGCTGTCTATAGCCCTCCAACAGATTACAGACTTTCACTTAAAAATTATCAATAGTCTTTTTCATAAGGAGCACGAAATTTATCAAATAGTAGACAATTTGTTTGCTAAAATGGATCGTTTTATATCAACAAATAATTCCAAAAATTATGATTACATATATGATCAAATTGTTTGTTTTGGAGAGTTATTATCTACCTCTATCGTCAGTTCTTACTTGAATCAACAAGGGGTTGTAAATACATGGAAAGATGTTAGAGAATTGATCAAAACAAATGATGTTTATAGAGACGCAAAGGTACTTTGGGACGAAACAAATACCCTGATTAACTCTGAAATAGATTCTTCAAAAATGACTATTGTTCAGGGGTTTATCGCTTCAGATCTCAATGGATATACTACTACCCTAGGAAGAGAGGGGTCTGATTATACAGCTGGTATTTTTGCCTATTGCCTTGAGGCAGAAAATGTAACCATTTGGAAAGATGTTGAAGGGGTACTAAACGCTGATCCAAGAGTATTCAAAGAAACACACCTCTTAACTCAAATTTCTTATGAAGAGACCATAGAAATGGCATTTTATGGAGCTTCTGTCATTCATCCTAAAACGATTCAACCCATCCAAAAAAAAGAGATTCCACTCTATGTAAGGTCATTTAACAATCTGGATTCACCAGGCACAAAAGTTAGTAGAGGGATTGCAATAGATCCATTGGTACCTTGCTTTATAGTTAAGAAAAATCAAGTATTAGTTTCTGTTTCTTCATTAGATTTTTCTTTCATCGTTGAAAAAAATATCAGTGATATATTTAAGCTGTTAGATCAATATCAATTGAAAGTAAATTTAATCCAAAATTCGGCCATCAGCTTTTCTTTTTGTGTAGATAATATGTTCAATAATTTTGATGCATTTTATCATCAAATAAAATCTTCTTTTAAAATTTCTTTTTTTAAAGACGTTGATTTATTCACCATTAGGCATTTTACAGAAAATTCTATGAATCAGATTTACAACCAAGGGGAACCATTGTTAACTCAGACAAATAAAGACACGGTCCAAATTGTAATTCAAAAAAAATAAATAAGAACCATTTTGTTTTTTTAGCTATGTTTGTGGTTAGAGGAAGTTTTTATTTATGGAATTAGTAACGTCAAAAGAAATTGCCAAAGTTATTGGAACCGACAAATTTGGATTTTTGGGGACTTTCATTGGTTGGATTTTGCTGAGGTTGCTGAGAATATCGGAAGTAAATAAAATTTACCAAAAACATAAAAATAAAAAGGACTTAGCTTTTTTAAATGGAATTTTGAAAGAATTTCAAATTGAGTTTGAAATTCCTGAAGAAGACTTAAAAAGAATTCCCAAATCAGGCTCATTTATTACGGTATCAAATCATCCATTAGGAGGGATTGATGGTATTTTATTGTTAAAATTATTAATTGAAAATCGGCCAGATTATAAAATAATTGCAAATTTTTTATTGCATAGGATTGCACCATTAAAACCTTATGTAATGCCTGTCAATCCTTTTGAAAATCATAAGGACGCCAAATCAAGCTTAACGGGAATAAAAAACTCACTCCAACATTTGAAAGATGGGTATCCTCTTGGGATTTTTCCTGCAGGAGAAGTTTCTACTTACAGAGACGGAAAATTAATGGTTGATAAACCTTGGGAATTGGGTGCTGTTAAATTGATAAAAAAAGCTGAAGTTCCTGTTATTCCCATCTATTTTCATGCAAAAAACAGTAAGTTATTTTATATTTTATCAAAAATAAGTGACACATTTAGAACTGCGAAATTGCCTTCCGAATTGTTGTCGCAAAAAAACAGAATTATCAAGGTTAGGATAGGGAAACCCATTTCTGTTGAGAATCAACAAGAGTATGATGAAATCCATACTTTTTATGAGTTTTTAAGAAAGAAAACATATATGTTGGCCAATCCTTTTGAAAAAACATCTAAAAAAATTCTTTCAAAACAAAGTTTAAAAATTCCGATTACGCCAAAAAAGATCTCCACTCAAAAAAATGCAAAAGGCTTTATTAGAGAAGTGGATCTGTTAAGAAAAAATGGGAAAAGATTATTAGAGAGTAAGAACTACGAGGTGTTTTTTGCTACTGCAAAAGAGATCCCCAATCTTTTGCATGAAATTGGAAGACTCAGAGAAATCACTTTCAGAGACATTGGAGAAGGCACAAACAAAGCATTGGATATTGATGAGTTTGACAAATATTATCATCATTTATTTTTATGGGATCATTATGAAAATGTACTGGTGGGTGCCTATAGAATGGGTCTAGGAAAAAATATATTTAAAAAACATGGAATCAAAGGGTTTTATATTCACACATTATTTCGTTTAGAACCTGAATTGTATGGTATGATGGGACAAACCATCGAAATGGGAAGAGCTTTTATAATCAAAGAGTATCAACAAAAACCCATGCCACTCTTTTTGCTTTGGAAAGGAATTGTTCATGTGACATTGCGTTACCCAGATCACAAATATCTGATGGGAGGAGTGAGTATTAGTAATCAATTTTCAGATTTTTCTAAATCCTTGATGATCGAATTTATGAAGTCTCATTATTATGATCCGTACATCGCTCAATACATTCAGCCCAAAAAGGAGTTCAAAGTAAAATTGAAAGATGCAGATAAAGATTTTGTATTCGATGCGGCCAAGTCAGATATGCAAAAGTTTGATAAAGTAATTGACGAGATAGAACCAGGGGCTCTTAGAATTCCTGTTTTGATCAAAAAATATGTCAAACAAAATGCAAGGTTAGTGGCATTCAATGTAGATCCCAAGTTTAATAATTCAGTTGATGGGTTGATGTATATCAAAGTCTCAGACATTCCAGAAAGTACTGTAAAACCAGTAATGGAAGAATTTCAAGCAGAATTGGAAAGTAAATCCTCCCAAATTTAAACTAGAATTCAGAAAGGTCTTTCCTTACAATAAGTGCTCTGAAATTGAAGCATTTAAAGGTTGTAAGAATTAAGAAAAAGGCTTAATTTTGCACCCAATTTTTAAGTATACCATCCGATAATGAATATTATTAAAGAAGATATAGATGCATTGAATGCAGTTATAAAAGTAGATATCACAACAGATGATTATCAACAAAAAGTAAATAAGATTTTATCAGACTATCGCAAAAAAGCGAACATACCTGGTTTTAGAAAAGGACACGTCCCTATGGGAATGATTAAAAAACAATATGGTAAGTCTGTGATGATTGATGAAGTGAATAAGCTTTTACAAGACACTCTGAATAAGTTTTTAACTGAAGAAAAAATAGACATACTTGGGAATCCATTACCAAAAGCTCAAGATGATTTTTCTTGGGATTCAGAATCCTTTTCTTTTGAATTTGAGCTCGGACTTGCTCCACAATTTGAAGTAAATTTATCCTCAAAAAAGAAAGTGACTCAGTATGAAATATCTGCAGATAAGGCATTGATAGACAAAGAAGTTGAAAACCTTCAGTCTCGTTATGGTAAGATGTCATCTGTTGATGTCATTTCAGAAAATACAAATGTAACAGGGACGTTTACCAATGAAGAAAAAGAGATCAACAAGAAGTCTACAATCAAATTGTCAGATTTAAAAGGAAAAACAAATCCAAAGAAGTTTATCGGTAAAAAAGTAGGTGAAGTTTTAGAGTTGAAAACAAAAGGATTGTTTTCTGAGGATTATAAATTGGCAGGAGCACTTGGACTCTCTAATGAAGAGGTCAAAGGTCTTGATATTAAAGTGTTATTCAAAATTGAGGAAATCACTGAAATCGAGTTGGCTGATTTAGATCAAGAATTGTTTGACAAACTGTTTGCAGATGGGAGTGTAAAAACAGTTACAGAATTAAGAGATAAGATCAAAGAAGACGCGGAAAAACAATTTCAACAACAGGCAGATCAGCAATTATTAAATGCAGTTACTGAACATTTAATTGAGACAACGAAGTTTGATTTACCTGCCACTTTTTTACAAAAGTGGTTGGCGGTTTCTGGAGAAAAAGAACTAACTATTGAAGAGGCCACAGAAGAATATAACAAGTCTGAAAAAGGAATACGTTATCAATTAATTCAAGAAAAAATCATCAAAGGGAATGATATCAAAATGGATTATGATGAGTTAAAGGAGTATGCCAAAGGATTTATCAAAACTCAAATGGCTCAATTTGGGAACACCAATCCAGAAGATTCTGAATTAGAAGATATTGCCAACAGAATTTTATCAAATAAAGAGGAGGTCAAAAGACTACAAGACCAGTTATTGAGTCAAAAGCTTATGACTTTTTACAAAGAGAACATGACTTTTAAAACTAAGAAAGTTACTTACGATAACTTTATCAAAGAAGTCTATAAATAAAGTGTTTATTTCTCAAAAAACTCCTCATATAAATTGAGGAGTTTTTTTTTAGTTTTGTATAGAATCAATATTAGTATCTTTACAAGTATAATTTTTTAAAAAAAATAAATCAATGGATTACGGAAGAGAATTTCAGAAATTTGCAACAAAGCATCAAGGGATTAGTAGTACCTACTACAATCAACTGATCACCAATATGACTCCTAACATTATTGAAGAACGTCAATTAAATGCTGTGGCTATGGATGTTTTTTCTCGTTTGATGATGGATCGAATTATTTTTTTAGGAACAGGGATCAATGATCAAGTTGCCAATATCATTCAAGCTCAGTTGTTATTTTTAGAAAGTGTTGATTCTTCGAAAGATATTTCTATTTATATCAATTCACCTGGAGGAGGAGTATATGCAGGTCTTGGTATTTATGACACCATGCAGTTTATCAAACCAGATGTAGCAACGATTTGTACTGGAATGGCAGCCTCTATGGGTGCTGTTTTGATGTGTGCAGGAGAAAAAGGAAAACGATCAGCATTGCCTCATTCAAGAGTGATGATTCATCAGCCTCTAGGAGGTGCTCAAGGTCAGGCATCAGATATTGAAATCACGGCACGTGAAATTTTAAAATTGAAAGATGAGTTATATGAAATTATTGCAAAGCATTCTGGACAAACGGTAGAAAAAGTTCACAAAGATTCGGATAGAGATTATTGGATGAAAGCAGAAGAGGCAAAGACCTACGGGATGATTGATGAAGTTCTTGTAAGAAATAAATAATGGCAAAAGAAGACAATTTAGAATGTTCATTTTGTGGACGAAAAAAATCGGATACAGATTTATTAATAGCTGGGATTGATGCTCATATATGTGATAAATGTATAGAGCAAGCCCATGGAATTGTTGAAGAAGAAATTGCTGAATCTAAGAAAGAAAACATTTCCAAAGAATTGATTCTAAAAAAACCGATTGAAATCAAAACTTTTTTAGATCAATATGTCATAGGCCAGAACGAAACAAAAAAAGCCATGGCAGTTGCTGTTTACAATCACTACAAAAGACTCATGCAGGCCAATGATGAAAATGAGGTCGAAATCGAGAAAAGTAATATTGTTTTAGTTGGAGAAACCGGAACAGGAAAAACATTGATTGCAAGAACCATCGCAAAAATGTTGAATGTCCCATTTTCCATAGTAGACGCAACCGTATTAACTCAAGCAGGATATGTAGGAGAAGATGTCGAAAGTATTCTCAGCAGATTGTTACAAGCAGCGGACTATGATATCAATAAAGCCCAAAGAGGAATTGTCTTCATTGATGAAATTGATAAAATTGCTCGTAAAGGAGACAATCCATCCATAACTCGGGATGTTTCTGGAGAAGGAGTTCAACAAGCATTGTTAAAACTCCTCGAGGGATCCGTTGTCAATGTAGCTCCTAAAGGAGGAAGAAAACACCCAGAACAGAAATTTATCGAAGTTGATACAAAAAATATTTTGTTCATTGCAGGGGGGGCTTTTTCTGGAATTGATAAAATCATCAGTAAACGATTGAACATGCAAGCAGTTGGCTTCAGTGCATCCATTGATGAAGATAAAATTGATAAAAATAATATTTTACAATACATCATCCCTTCTGATTTGAAGTCATTTGGACTCATTCCTGAAATCATTGGACGCCTGCCTGTATTGAGTTATATGAATCCTTTAGATGCAGGGACATTAAGAGCTATTTTAACAAAGCCTAAAAATTCAATCATCAAGCAATATCAAAAGCTTTTCTCGATGGACGGAGTTGAATTCACAACTGAAGATGAAGCATTGACATATATTGTTGAAAAAGCAATTGAATATAAGTTAGGGGCTAGAGGATTGCGATCACTTTGTGAGGCGATTCTTACAGATGCGATGTTTGAATTGCCCAGTTCTGAAGAAAAACTACTTGTGCTGACCAAGGATTATGCAGAACAAAAACTGACCAAAACAACCTTAAAGAAATTAAGAGCAGCTTCTTAAACAGTTGCAAGTAAAAAATAAATACCTCACTTATAAACATTAAGTGGGGTATTTTAATTTAAGCACAAGAAAAAAATTAGAAATATCTAATTAGTATATTTGTTTAGATCCTATTATGATCACAAGTTAAATGATATCTAGAAGTACCATAGACCGTGTTTTTGAAACTGCTCGAGTAGAGGAGGTAATTGGTGAGTTTGTTCAGCTCAAAAAGGCAGGGAGTAATTTCAAAGGGTTGAGTCCATTTTCAGATGAAAAAACCCCTTCTTTTATGGTGTCTCCAGTAAAACAAATATGGAAAGACTTTAGTACTGGAAAAGGGGGTAATGCTGTTTCCTTTTTGATGGAACACGAACATTATTCCTATCCTGAGGCAATAAAGTTCCTCGCAAAAAAATACAATATAGAAATTGAGGAAACTGTTCAAACAGATGAGCAGAAAGAAAAAATGAATGAGAGAGAGAGCATGTTCTTAGTTTCAAAATTTGCGAAAGATTATTTTCATGACATTTTATTCAATTCAGTTCAAGGGAAATCGATTGGACTAAGTTATTTTAAAGAAAGAGGCTTTCGGGAAGAAATTGTCAAAAAATTTGATTTAGGATACTGTTTGGATCAATGGGATTCTTTTACAAAAGAGGCACTAGAAAAGGGGTATGATCAAAAATATTTAGTCAATACAGGCCTAACAATAACTAAAGAAAACAAGCAGTTTGATCGTTTTAAAGGGCGTGTGCTATTTCCAATTCACAGCATGTCTGGACGAATTTTGGGCTTTGGTGGAAGAACACTAAAAAGTGACAAAAAGGTCGCCAAATATGTCAATTCACCAGAGAGTGAAATCTATCAAAAGAGTAAAATTCTTTATGGAATCTACCATGCAAAAAAAGAAATTGCCAAACAGGACAATTGCTTTTTAGTAGAGGGTTATACGGATGTTATATCAATGCACCAATCGGGTATTGAAAATGTTGTGGCATCCTCAGGGACTGCCCTAACTCCAGATCAAATTAGACTCATCAATAGACTTACCAAAAATGTGACAGTCCTTTTTGATGGTGATGCAGCTGGGATAAGAGCTTCTCTTCGAGGGATTGATTTAATTTTAGAACAAGGAATGAATGTGAAAGTCATTACATTTCCTGATGGAGAAGATCCAGATAGCTTTGCTAAAAAACAGTCTGGTGAATCACTAAAGAAATATTTAGAAGAAACTGCTCAGGATTTTATCAATTTCAAAGTGTCTCTCCTGATGAAAGAGTCCAACAATGACCCTGTAAAAAAAGCGGGATTGATACGAGATATTGTCTTGAGTATTTCGAAAATCCCTGATAGCATTCAAAGAGAAATATACGTTCAAGAATGCTCTCGAATTATGGAGGTCTCTGAACGAGTTTTGTTCAGTGAATTGGCTCAGTTAATTTCAAAAAAGATTAAGACTTCTAATAATATAAGGCAAACACAAGCACCTTCATTTGAGATTGTTAAAAAACAAACCGAACAAGTTGATGAGATTGATACGCTATTTATTCTGGAAAAAGAGATCATCAGAATTTTATTATTATTTGGGAATCAAGAAACAGATTTTATCGACTTGATTGAAGTTAAGAATGAACAAGGTGAAGTGTCTTTTGAAAAAGAAAAATACACAAATCAAGTTTCTAAAGAATTGTATTTAAACCTTCAAGAAGATGAAGTGGAATTTTCGAATGAATTATTTAGAAACATATATTATGAAATGATTCATCAATTGAATCAGGAGGATAAAATAGAGATCGATGCATTCATCAATCATCCAAATTCAAAGATTGCGGAGATTGTTACATCAGTTTTAATGGATGATGAAAAATATACTTTGAGTGACTGGGAGCGAAAAAATATTTATGTCTCTGAGTCGGATGAAGTGTTATCCAAATTGGTCACAGATGCCATTTTAAATCTCAGAAGAGTTCTTATTGATAAAAAAATTGAACAACTAATCAATCCTGATGAAACTTCTGCAGTTGTAAAAACAGATTTAGAATTGATTCAAAACTACACCGAATTAAAAAAACGATTGTATAGTAAGTTAATGAGAGTTGTTTAAAACACTCACTTAAGGCCTCGTTAGATTTCTAAAAAAAGTTATTTTAAATTTTCAGGAATTTTACAAATAGGAATTGGATTCATTTTGTGTGAATTTACATGATTCAATTGTAAATAGTTTTTGTAAACTTCTTTTTGTCTTCCAGAGAAATCATTGATTTTTTTTCCATCTTCTTGAGCACGCATGGCCCATTCTAACTCATCATAAGATGCGCCCAATTGATCTTCATCTGTTCTGTCATCTCCCCATAATCCATCAGTAGGAGCAGCAAGTTGAATTTCTTTATTGACTCCTAAAAAACGAGCAATTGCATAAACTTCAGATTTCATTAAATCTGCAATTGGACTCAAATCAACACCCCCATCTCCATATTTTGTATAGAAACCAACACCAAAATCTTCTACTTTGTTTCCGGTTCCTGCTACTAAGAATCCCTTCAATCCAGCAAAATAATACAAACTTGACATTCTTAAACGTGCCCTGGTGTTGGCAAGAGTCATGAACCGATCTTCTTCATTGTCTACCGAAGGGAACACCTTGATAAGCTCATCAAAAACAGAGGAAAGATTGATTCGATGCATCGATACGTTGCTAAAGTTTTCTTGCAACCATGAAATATGATTCAAAGCTCTATTGATTTGATTTTCCTCTTGATGTATGGGCATTTCCAAACATAGGGTAGGGAATCCAGTTTTTGCACAAAGAGTTGAGGTTACAGCAGAGTCAATTCCTCCAGAAACTCCAACAACGAATCCTTTAACTCCTGCATCGGTTGCATAATTTTTTAACCATGAAATGATATGATCTGTTACTTTTTCAATTTGCATAGAGAACTATTTTTGTATTTTTGAATCACAAAGATACGAAGCAAATGCGGAATTATTTCTTGTTTTTTTTGACAGTCATATTTTTGATTTCTTGCCAAAAGAATTCAAAAAAAATCATCGATACTTCAACGATTGATGTGAATTATTCCATCAGTAGATTTGAAGTGGATTTTTATGGGTTTGATGGAAAAAATTTGGAAAAGCTAAAGGAGACATATCCGATGCTTTTCCCCGAAGAAATTTCAGATAGTATTTGGATGTCTAAAATTAATGATCGTGATGAGCAATCATTGTATACCGAGACACAAAAATTATATGGCAATATCGATAAATTAGAGAATGAATTGACTGATTTATTCAAACATGTCAAGTATTATTCTTCAGAATTTAGCCCACCAGATGTCATCACTCTTTTGAGTAATATAGATTACAATTATAGAGTCATCTATACGGATAAGGAATTGTATTTGTCATTGGATGCTTATCTTGGAGCAACCCATCCTTTCTACGATGACTATCCAGATTATATCAAAGGAAACAATACTCCAGAAAGAATCCTGGTTGATGTTGCTAACAAGATTATTCAGACAAAAATCCAACCTTCCAATAACAGAACTTTTTTGGCAAAAATGATCCAAGCAGGGAAAAAATTATATTTCCTAGATCTTTATTTACCTCTGACAACTGACGCAATAAAAATTGGCTATTCTAAAGAAAAATCAGATTGGGCTGTTTCAAATGAAGAACAGGTGTGGAGATATTTTATTGAAAATAAATTACTCTACAGTACCGATACGAAATTGAATCAAAGATTTTTAAATGAGGCTCCTTTTTCAAAATTTTATTTGACTGAAGACAGCAATTCTCCCGGAAGGATTGGTCAATGGATAGGATGGCAAATTGTTCGTTCATTCATGGAAAATAATGATGTATCTTTGGAAAATCTTGTCTCCATTGGAGCCGAAGAAATTTTTAAGAAATCTAAATATAAACCGAGAAAATAATGGCGACATCTCATACTTCAAAAATTGAGTTAACTGTGGAATTAGACGAAAATAAAATTCCTGAAAACATTCATTGGTCAGCACAAGACGGAGGCATAAATGACGAAACTTCAAAAGCCATTATGCTGTCTGTTTGGGATCACAATAAAAAAGATACGTTACGTATCGATTTATGGACAAAAGACATGCCGATTGATGAAATGAAACAATTTTTTCATCAAACTCTGGTTTCTATGGCTGGTAGTTTTGAGCGTGCAACAGACGATCAAAAAATGAGTGCTACAATGTTAGATTTTTGTGATTACTTTGCAGAAAAATTAGAACTGAAGAAGTGATCATTGATTGAATGATTTACCGCTTAAACAGACCCCATTTTGATACTTATTCCTCTGACGGGAGGGTCTCATTTTTATTGAGGATTTCTTTTAAAATTTTTTGGTAATCACCAGGGTTGTTAACAAAGTCTAATTCTGATACGTCAATAATTAGTGTATTGAGAGTTTGTTCGGTTTTGATAAAATTATGATAACCTTCATGAATCTTTTGTAAATAACTTGCGTCGATATTTTGTTCGTAATCTCGTCCTCTTTTTTTAATATTTTCAAGAAGTCGATCGGTATTTTGGTAGAGATAAATGTATAGATCGGGTTTCGTAATTTCTTTGTACATAATATCAAATATTTTACGGTACAAAGCATACTCGTCTTGATGCAACGTAACTTGAGCAAATATGAGAGATTTAAAGATGTAATAATCTGATACGATAAAATTTTTAAAAAGATCAAACTGTGCTAGATCATCACTTAACTGCTGATATCTGTCAGCCAAAAAACTCATTTCTAAAGGAAAAGCAAATCGTTCTTGATCTTCGTAAAACTTTGGCAGAAAAGGATTGTCTGCAAATCGTTCCAGGACAACCTTCGCATTAAATTCATCACTCATTAAATTGGCTAAAGAGGTTTTGCCCGCTCCTATATTTCCTTCAATAGCGATATAATTGTATTTTTCAGATAGAGGAATGGGTCTTGCCAATGTTGCTGAAATTTTTTGGATGTCCCCAGTATCTGAGCAATTTTTAAGACAAATATACAATTGCTTTTTTTCAATAGGATGTTGCGTATTTTTTGCAATTTCAACCAAAGGAATCATTACAAATTTTCTTTCCAACATTCTTGGATGAGGAATATTTAATCTCTCAGAAAAAATAATTTCATTATCAAATAATAAAATATCAATGTCTATATTTCTATCCTTGTATCCATCAGTATCATTTCGTTCTCTGCCTAAGCTTTTTTCAATGATATTGATTCTATCGAGGATGGATTCTGGTTGAAGATATGTAGAAACTTCAATGCATATATTATAAAAGTCTTCTCCTTTATATCCCCAAGAACTGGTCTTGTATATAGAGGAAACCTTTAAAACAATTCCGATAGACTCTGCAATTTTATCAATTGCCTTCTGTAAGTTATCTTGTTTTTGTCCTTGATTGGATCCAAGAGATAAATATATGATTCGTTGTATTTTCATTCAGAAATACAAAGAAACTAAAACAAAAGAAAATGGATTGTATGTAAACTAAAAAAATCGCCTTCAAAAGACGATTTTTTTAAAATTAAAGTTGAAGAATTTAGTCTATTCTTCCTTTTTACCTTCTCTAGGTCTACGATCATCTCTTCCTTTAGAATCGCGTCTTCTATTATTATCGCGACCTCTTTTATGATCTCTTGGCGGTCTTTCAACAAAACCTTCAGGTTTGGGTAAAAGAGCTTTTCTAGAAACTTTTTCTTTACGAGTTCTAGGATCTAAACCAAAATATTTCACGTCAATAATGTCTCCAATATTCACAACATCAGTCACATTATTGGTTCGTTCCCAAGCCAATTCACTGACATGCAATAAAACTTCGTTTCCTGGAGCTTCGGTATATTCAACAACAGCACCAAAATCTAGGATTTTAATTACTTTTACTTCATATACTGAACCTTTTTCAGGCTTAAACATCATGGATTCAATCCTTGAAATTACTGCGTCAATACCATCAGGTTTGGTTCCTAAAATTTCGATGATACCTTCTTCAGTTTCTGGATCTTCAGTAATTACAATGGTTGTTTCTGTTTCTTTTTGTAATTCTTGAATATGTTTACCTCCAGGACCAATAAATGCACCAATGAGTTCGTTTGGAATTCTTCTTGTAAGGATTTTAGGAGCATGCTCTTTAACCTCCTCTTTTGGTGTGGCAATGGTGTCTGTCAATTTGCTTAAAATATGGAGACGACCCTCTCTAGCTTGCTTCAATGCTTTCACTAAAATTTCGTAGCTCAGACCTTTGATTTTGATATCCATCTGACATGCAGTAATCCCTTCTGAGGTTCCTGTAACTTTAAAGTCCATATCACCTAAGTGATCTTCATCACCTAGAATATCAGACAATACTGCATATCGATCTCCATCAGAAATTAATCCCATGGCAATTCCAGAAACAGGTCTTGTGATTTGAACCCCTGCATCCATCAATGCCATTGTTCCTGCACAAACCGTCGCCATAGAGGAAGAACCATTTGATTCTAACACCTCTGAAACCACTCTTACTGTGTAAGGACAATTATCTGGGATCACTCCTTTAAGTCCTCTTTGTGCTAAATTACCATGTCCTACTTCTCGACGAGATGTTCCTCTTAAAGGACGAGCTTCTCCAGTACAGAAAGGAGGAAAATTATAATGTAAATAAAATTTCTCTTCACCTTCATAAGATGGCATGTCTATGATGTTGGCATCTCTTGAAGTTCCTAAGGTTACTGTTGCTAATGCTTGAGTTTCACCACGAGTAAAAACAGAGGAACCATGTGTGGAGGGTAGGTAGTCTACTTCACACCAGATTGGCCTTATTTCATCAGTTTTACGACCGTCTAAACGAACTCCTTCGCTTAGTGTCAGTTCTCTTACGGCTTTTTTCTCTGCTTTGCTATAATATTTAGAAATCAACCCGCCAAACTCTTCTATTTCTTCTTCAGAGAAAGAGGCGATAACTTCTTCTTTAACTTCTGCAAATGCAGCTCCACGTTCAGCTTTTGAAGTTCCTTGTTTAGCAATTGCATAACATTTATCATAGGCTAAATTGTGAATTTTTTCTTCCAATTCTTCATTTACTTCAGCAACCGTGTATTCACGGACTTCTTTCTTTCCAAATGCTTCTGCTAGGGCAACCTGAGCTTCACATTGTACTTTGATTGCTTCGTGTGCAAACTTTATTGCATCTGCCATTTCTTCTTCAGAAATTTCATCCATTTCTCCTTCTACCATCATTACAGAGTCTGCAGAGGCTCCGATCATCATGTCAATATCAGAATCTGCAAGTTGAGCTCTGCTTGGATTGATGACAAATTCTCCATTAACTCTTGCAACTCTAACTTCAGAAATAGGACATTCAAAAGGGAAATCACTTAATTGAATTGCTGTAGATGCTGCTAAACCAGCAAGTGCATCTGGCATTACATTTTCGTCATGAGACATCAATTGGATCATTACCTGAGTTTCTGCGTGATAATCTTTAGGAAATAAAGGACGCAATACACGGTCAACAAGACGCATTGTCAATACTTCACCGTCACTAGGTCTGGCTTCTCTTTTAAAGAATCCTCCTGGATAACGTCCTGCTGCTGCAAATTTTTCTCTGTAATCTACTGTCAATGGTAAAAAGTCAACGTCAGATTGTTTGTAGTTCGAAACTACAGTACATAATAACATGGCCTTACCCATTTGAACAACAACAGAACCATGAGCTTGTTTGGCTAACTTACCTGTTTCTAATTTGATGGTTCTTCCATCTCCAAGTTCTATGACTTGGCTAAATACTTTTGGAATCATACTTTAATAATTCGTTCTTAATTAAATTTTTTTTCTGTGTGTGTTGTTGTGTGACGTTCTGATCCAATGGAAGTAAAATAAAAAGAGGTTGCATAAAGCGACCTCTTTTTGATAGGCATTATTTTCTAATCCCCAGTTCTTTAATAATTGCACGATATCTTGCAATATCTTTTTTCTTTAAATAATCTAAAAGACTTCTACGTTTACCAACCATTTTTACTAAGGAACGCTCTGTATTGAAATCTTTACGATTGTTTTTTAAGTGCCCAGTTAAATGGTTAATTCTGTAAGTGAATAAAGCGATTTGACCTTCTGCTGAACCAGTGTCAGCCTTTCCGCTACCGTGTTTTTTGAAGATTTTTTCTTTTACTTCTTTTGTTAAATACATTCTAATATTATTGTAAATGATTGTTATGTACGATGAAAGATTTTCTTTCAAGGCGCAAATATAGGAAAAAATAAAGATTGTAAAGGTCTAAAGAGTATTCTTTTAACATTTTGATAAACAGGAGTCAACCTCCTTCAAAATAGCTCAATTTGAAACTGTCTAACTGACAAGGGTACAGCCATGGATTAACCAATTTCTGGAATCATTGCATTCCCAAATTTTAGTTGAACTTCGTCAAAAGTTGAAAAGACGTCTTCGGGGTCATCAGAAGTTACCATTTTTAGACGAAATTCTTTGAAATGAGGAATTCCTTTGAAATAATTGGTGTAATGCCTTCTCGTTTCTACAACACCCAAACGTTCTCCTTTCCAATCGATGGCCATTTCAAGGTGACGTCTTGCCATTTCTGTTCTTTGGGCAATTGTTGGCCCGGGGAGATGTTCTCCAGTTTTAAAATAATGTTTTACTTCATTAAAAAACCAAGGGTATCCAATAGAGGCTCTTCCAATCATGGCTCCATCCAATCCGTAAACATCTCTCATTTCCTTTGCTTTTTCAGGAGAATTCACATCTCCATTCCCAAATACAGGGATGAACATTCTAGGATTATTTTTTACTTCAGCAATTGGTTTCCAATCTGCATTCCCTTTATACATTTGAGCACGTGTTCTTCCGTGAATGGAAATTGCTTTGCATCCAACATCTTGTAATCGTTCTGCTACCTCTACAATTTTGATGGAATCATGGTCCCAACCCAATCTTGTTTTAACAGTAATGGGAAGTTTGGTGTGTTTTACCATCGCTTCCGTAAGTTTTACCATCAAATCAATATCTTTTAAAATTCCAGCACCTGCTCCTTTGGAAACTACCTTTTTTACAGGACAGCCAAAATTGATATCAATGATGTCTGGATTGGTTTTCTCTACAATTTCAACTGAGCGGAGCATGGAATCCATGTTGGCTCCAAAAATTTGAATTCCAACGGGACGTTCTTTTTCGTAGATGTCTAGTTTGATGACACTTTTTGCAGCATCTCGGATCAAACCTTCCGAAGAAATAAACTCCGTGTAAACTACGTCAGCTCCATTTTCTTTACACAAAGCACGAAAAGGAGGGTCACTCACATCTTCCATAGGAGCTAAAAGCAATGGAAAATCTGGAAGTTCTATTGAATCAATTTTTATCACCGTGCAAAGGTAGGACTTTTATGCAATTGAATCAGAGTTAAAATACTCTAACAATATTGAATCCGAATAAAATATCACCTTCGGCATTGTTCATAAAACCTGGTTCATTGGAAGATTGGGCATTGGTAAATAACAATTGAAAAACATGTCCTCCGGTTTCAATATCAAGTCCAAATGCATATGAATTGTCAAAAGGAGAGGCTTTAGGTCTGCTTGTATTGTATACATATTCTGCATTAAAACTCATTCGTTTGCTTAATTTATAACGACCTCCAAAACCCAATGCAAATTGATTGTGTTTTTCTTCTGGGACAATGTTTAAATTTTGAAGATTTTCTCTAAGATATGTAGGGGCAATTTGAAATGAAAATTTTTCTGAAAATCTTTTAGAAACTAAAATTTGAGCAGCATAACTTTGTCGATCACTAGAGGTCAATTCAGGAAAAATTACCTTGTCGATCAAGGTGTTTCTATTCACTGTTCCGTAAAATACTAGATTGACTGGGAAGCGATCAGATTGTCTTGCAAGTCGAATTTTGGAAGCAGCAGCCAAAGTTCTATTGTAAGATTCTCTACTGATGCTAAATTGAACTCCTTCCCAAAAGCTGTAAAGTAATTGAACTTTAGTACTCGCCTCATCCAATCCAAAAAAAGTGTCAACACCCTCCTTTAATGGACCAAATCGATGGGAAACAATTAAGTATAGATCTCCTGGATCCGCCATTTTTGTGGATTGTAAATTCCCAATTTTCATTGCTTTGAAAGCAGGTAATTCATAAGAGGTATTGGCTGAATTTTCATTTAATTCGTTGAGTAAATCATCTTGTCCAGAGAGGTTCCACAAACCCATTAGAAATAGACAAAAGAAAAGAGATTGGTTTTTTAGTTTCATGGTTTGATTATTGAATGAGACATTGATCTAATTTTAATTCTTCAAATAAGTCATCATATCCGATGACTCTACCTTTAACTGAAATCGTGTCATTAAGTTGAATTTTTTTTGAAAAAATCGAATCTAGAAATTGACAGTAGATATTGGGTGAAATCATTATACCTTGAGAATCTAACTTGGTTATTTTTCCAGAAATGATCACCACTTTATCTTGCCATTGATTTCCTTCTTTTTGAATTTTATTCAGTAATTCAGTTGAAGACCCAACAAAATCTATTTTTTTTTCGCTAATTTTTACAGGGGGCTTGAAAGAATATTGATAGAAAGTGAATCCAATAGAAGTGATTGCCAACATGACAAGTACGAACAGCTTATTTTTTTTCGACAAGAACATAATCCAAGTATATATTAACTGTTTTGGCAATTTTATTCCGAACTATTTTAGGAATTTTAATTTGAAAATCTTCAGGACGTACACTAAATGTTGCCTGCATCATTATGTGGTTGCCTTTTTTTGATAATGTTGCAGTGGTTTCGATATTTTTTTCAACTCCTCTGATTGTTAAAGTTCCTTTAAGGGGGTAAGTTGTTAACTCTGAAAATTTAGAAAAATCAAATTTTTCAAAAGCACCTCTGAAGGTAGCTTTTGGAAACTTATCTGAATCCATATAATTTTCATTAAAGTGTTCTTGCATCAAGCCAACTCTAAAATTAAAAGCTTTCACAAAAAGCAGGGATGCAATATCTCCAGTAGTGACATTTAATATGACTGAGGTGCTATTATTGATTGCTTTGATTGGTTCAAAGGTGTCTACAGATGCTTTAAATTCAGTAATTCCAGTTTTGGTGTAATATTTTTGACCAAAAATTGGAACGCTCACAAAAATTAATAAGAAAAGGAGATTTTTCATACAAACTAATTTTCCAGATAGCCGTCAATAGCCCATTGTTCAATGATAGCTATCAGAGCAGGAGGCATAAGACCACTTTGAGGCATTGGATTTGAAACACTATTAATGCTTGTCAATAAATTTCCGTTTTCAGTAGCATTTCTTACATTGGTGTACCCTTCTAAGTTGACTCCGCCAGATGGAAAAGTTCCTGCATGACAGGGGAGACAATTATTGGTAATGATGATGTTTACATCCTCATCAAAGGTAACGGGATCAGTTATTACAACTTCCTCTATTGTACTTGTTGAACAACTTGAAAAGACCAGAAAAACAAGAAATATCGTCGAAAGGGAGGTGATTTTTTTCAAGATTTTATCAATTTTAATCAAATGATTGATGTTTTAAATTTTGAAGAATCATTTTACTCAAATGAATCAAAAATTATCAATAGCAATTTAAAAAAATTAAATTTAAATTTCATGGAATTTGATTGATTTTATCAAGTTAAAAACTTTAAGGATGTAGAATAAAATTGATAGGGATCTCACATTTAACTTTGCCTGCCTTTTCAATTAACGTATATTTGCAAACGATTTTAGAAACTCGAGTTTAGAGAATGAAAAATATCAGGAATTTTTGCATCATTGCACATATAGATCATGGTAAAAGCACCCTTGCAGATCGATTGTTAGATTATACCGGTTCAGTGACTGATAGAGAAAAACAAAATCAGTTATTAGACAACATGGATCTTGAGCGAGAGAGAGGAATTACCATCAAATCTCATGCAATCCAGATGGATTATGAATATCAAGGGGATGATTACATATTAAATTTAATTGATACTCCTGGTCATGTTGATTTTTCCTATGAGGTCTCTAGATCAATAGCCGCATGTGAAGGTGCATTGCTCATTGTAGATGCGGCTCAAAGTATTCAAGCGCAAACCATCTCTAATTTATATTTAGCTCTAGAGAATGATTTGGAAATTATTCCTGTTCTAAACAAAGTAGATTTACCCTCTGCCAATCCAGAGGAGGTGACAGATGATATTGTTGATTTATTGGGTTGTGACCCCGAAGAGGTTATTCATGCAAGTGGGAAAACAGGTTTTGGAGTCGATAATATTTTGGCGGCAATTATTGATAAAATTCCTGCACCCAAAGGGAATCCTGATGCCCCTTTGAAGGCATTAATTTTTGACTCTGTATTCAATTCTTACAGAGGTATTGAAACCTATTTCCGAGTTATTGATGGTTCTATTAAAAAGAATCAGAAAATACAATTTATGGCAACAGGGAAGCAATACGGTGCGGATGAAGTTGGAACTTTAAAGTTGGAGCAAGTTGTTAAAAAAGAAATCAAAACAGGTGATGTAGGTTATTTAATCACTGGAATAAAAACTGCGAAAGAAGTAAAAGTAGGAGATACCATTACAGATTTTGCAAATCCCACTACCGATACGATTGACGGTTTTGAAGATGTTAAACCGATGGTGTTTGCAGGGATTTATCCTGTAGATACAGAGGACTATGAGGAATTGCGAAATTCTATGGAAAAACTTCAATTGAATGATGCTTCTTTGGTTTTTCAGCCAGAAAGTTCTGCAGCATTAGGATTCGGTTTTCGATGTGGGTTTTTAGGCATGCTTCACATGGAAATTATTCAAGAACGTTTGGAGCGTGAGTTTAACATGACAGTGATTACAACGGTGCCCAACGTTTCATATCACGCATTTACGAGAAAAAATATCAATGATGTCATCATTGTAAATAACCCATCAGATTTGCCAGATCCTTCAAAATTAGATAGAGTTGAAGAACCTTTTATCAAAGCATCTATCATTACAAAGTCTGATTTTGTAGGTCAAGTAATGAGTTTATGTATTGAAAAAAGGGGTCAAATTGTCAATCAAACCTATTTAACGACTCAAAGAGTTGAACTAATTTTTGACATGCCTTTAGCAGAAATTGTTTTTGATTTTTACGATCGTTTAAAAACAGTTTCTAAAGGATATGCCTCCTTTGATTATCATCCAATTGGAATGCAAAAATCCAAATTAGTAAGAGTGGATATGTTATTGAATGGACAACCCGTTGATGCGCTTTCCGCATTGTTGCATGCAGACAATGCCTATGCTATTGGGAAAAAAATATGTGAAAAATTAAAAGAACTCATTCCTCGACAACAGTTTGACATTCCTATTCAGGCTGCCATTGGATCAAAAATTATTGCTCGTGAAACGGTGAAAGCCTTGAGAAAAGACGTAACTGCAAAATGTTATGGAGGAGACATTTCAAGAAAACGTAAGTTGTTAGAGAAACAAAAGAAAGGAAAGAAAAGAATGCGTCAGGTAGGAAATGTTGAAATTCCTCAACAAGCATTCATGGCAGTCTTAAAATTAAATGATTAATCTGAAAGATTTTTTCTTCCTTAGCAATCGATATTAGTTGCTGTTTTGGATTCTATTTTCTTCATCTCGATTGACCTCTCGATTTGATTTTCTCTTTGCAAATTCAGAACCAAAACTGTACACCAATCTCAATTGCACATTGTGTCTAGATTCAATGCTTGTCACATCAGCGACTCCATTTCCGTAGTCTATGTTTCCAACAAAACCTCTGTTGAGCATCTTACTAAAACCAAGATTCACTTTTAGCTTATCTTCCAAAAACTTTTTACCAAAAGAAAATTCTAAATCTGCTAACCAATCGACATCAATTTGCCCTTCCAAAGCTCCAGAACCATAGTTCCCGCTAATTTCAAAATTAACATCCCATGGCAATTGATAGTTCGCTTGTAAAAACCAATAAAAATTCCATTTATTTAAATCAATTTGAAAAGTTGATGATTGAAAATCGGTATTGGTCACAATGATGCCTGTAAATCCTTCCAGGCCTTTTGTAAAATTGATGGGTGCAAACAATCTAAAATTCCAATTTTCATTGTTTTCAACATTTACTTCTTGTTGTCTAATTTGTGCAGTCGTATTGTCTTGTCTAATCAATTCAAAAATAACATCATCTGTTTTACTATAGCCAATCGTAAAAAAAGGTTGTCCTTCGTAGGTAAGGTTAAATTGAAAATTGTTTGTGTAGGATGGGGCTAAATTTGGATTCCCTTCACCGGCAGAATAGGGATCTAAAAAAGTTGCAAATGAGTTCAAACTATTGTAGGATGGTCTCTGAATTCTGTAACTATATGATAAACTAGCTCCTAAAGTTTCTGATAATTCTCTGCTGATGGAGGCACTAGGAAATATTTTTTTAATGGGTCTTTTTTTAACCTCTGTTCTTACAAGGTCATCATCAACGAAGATAGAGGTTCCATCAGTATTGCTATTTTCATAACGCAATCCTCCTGAAAAAGACCATTTGCCGAATGAAGTATTTATTTTGGAATACAATGCAAAGATTGTTTCGTCAATTAAAAACTCACTACTTTCATCAAGCATCAATTCAAAACTTCCCATATTATTTCTTAAGAAGGATTGTAAATCATTTGTTGTTTTTACATCTGCATATCTACTTCCTAAACTTAGTTTTAGATGATCGTTGAATGATTTTGAATAATCTGCTCTGTATGTCTTAATTGTATACTTTCCATCCTGATCATATTTTCGATCTGTAAATGGGATATCACTATTTTCCAATGCATATAAACTATTGATGGTCTTTTCTTCAAAACTAATAAAGTTGAAATCTAGAGTTAATTTATCGGTGTCTGTTTTATATTCATAATATGGGTTTAAATTGTAGTTGCTTCTTTCTAAATCAAAACTATTTTCTGAAAATAAGCGATTGGAATTATCGGCATCAGATATGATGGTTCTACTACTTAAAATCCTGTCAGAATCTCTTTTATTAATTCGCCCACCAAACCCAATTGAATGATATTCATTGATATAATAATCTACATTTCCACTCAGTCTAAAATTATCAGGATCATAGGGTTCTCTTGTGATTTGGTCATATACCTCATCGCCAACAGTTCTTACTAAATAAAGGTCATCTCTCCATGTTGTTTGTGAAAATCCACTGCTAATCTGCCAATTTAACTGATTTTTGTAACTGGCGATTGAAAATCCAGAACCCCATTCAACACCGACATCTTCACCAACCCAAGAGCTAGCGCTTCCGTGAGTTCCAAGTTTCACATTTTTTTTAAGGATGATATTGATAATTGCTCCAGTTCCTGAAGCCTCATATTCTGCACCAGGTTGTTCTAGAACTTCAATTTTGGCAATATTGTCTGCAGGAAAATCACGTAATAGCGTTTCTACATCCATATAAGCAGTTGTTTTTCCATTGATAAGAATTCTTACTCCTCGGTTACCAGCAATTGAAATTCCATTATTTGTTACCAAAACTCCAGGTATTTTTCGCATGACATCTTGCAAATTTGAATTGATCATTTCTGATTTTTCCAAATCAACAATCAATTTCTCGGCAGTTTGCTTAATGACTGGACGTTTGCTTTTGATGACAACTTCGTTTAAGGTTTGAGTTTCCTCTTTCAGAGTAAAGTTGAATATTCTATGACCACTTAAATCAATCGTGTCAATTTTTTGAGTTTCAAAACCGAGCATGGAAACTTCCAATCGATAGATACCCGAGGGAATATTTTTTATCTCATAGCTTCCATTTTCGTCAGATACGGTTCCTAAAGGAGGGGTATTCTTTTTTATTTCATAGAGGATAATATTTGCAAAAGGCAAAGGTTGATTTTGTTGATCAACAATTTTACCATTGACATCATATTGAGAATAACATGTGAAAATCCCTAGAAAAAAGGGGAGTGCAATTTTAAAAATCTTCATGTAAGGGGTCGTTTGTCTATTTAGACTAATTCATCGTGATTTTGTTACACAAAAAACGAATGAATCGAAGTAAGCAATTGACACATGCTTTAGTCTCGATTCCCTAATACTTGAAGTCCCCAATACAAAAGCATCGCTAAAGAACCTAAAGCTGCTACAAGATAGGTTCTTGCAGCCCATTTTAAAGCGTCTCTGGATCCCGCCAATTCTTCTCTTGAAACCATGTTTTTGTTTTGTAGCCAAACGAGTGCTCTGTTACTCGCATCGTATTCTACTGGGAGCGTAATAAAACTAAAGAGTGTTGCTAGAGCCATAAAAGCGAGTCCAACGATGGCAATATAAAAACCAATTCCTGTATTGTTGGATGCTGCTCCTAAAATCAATCCTCCAATGACAAGCCATTGAGAAAATGTTGAGGAAATACTGACGATGGGAACTAATTTAGATCTCAAGGTTAACCAATCATAAGCTTGTGCGTGTTGAACCGCATGACCAACTTCATGAGCTGCAACTGCCGCTGCTGCGGCATTTCTTTGGTTGTATACACCCGCACTTAAGTTTACAGTTTTATTTTTTGGATTGTAATGATCCGTTAGCATTCCAGCAGTTGAAACGACTTTTACATCTCTGATTCCATGATCTGAAAGCATTTTTTCAGCAATTTCTGCACCAGACATCCCATTTCTTAAATGAACTTTTGAGTATTTTTTAAATTTATTTTTTAGCGTGTTGCTAACCATCCAACTAACAAGAGCAATGGCGCCAATAAGCATATAAAATCCCATAAAATATTTTTTTAATTTTAACTTTGATACTTTTACATCACAAAGTATTCCATTTTTATTTTTTGATAAAAATAGTGACAAAATGACAAGAAAACGAAAAATATTACTCATCTATACAGGAGGGACCATCGGGATGGTAAAAGATTATGAAACAAATGCGTTAAAAGCCTTTGATTTTAGTCAAATCTTAAAAAAGATTCCCGAATTAAATCAGTTGGATTGTCAAATTCAATCGGTATCGTTTGAAAGTCCAATAGATTCTTCAAATATGAATACGAGTTATTATATTCAAATTGCTGAAATAATTGAGAATCACTATCATGATTTTGATGGGTTTGTTGTCTTAACGGGTTCGGATACGATGTCTTATACTTCATCAGCAATTAGTTTTATGTTGGAATATTTAAGAAAACCTGTAATCTTCACGGGTTCGCAATTGCCAATAGGATACTTAAGAACCGATGCCAAAGAAAATCTAATTACTTCTATTGAAATTGCGAGTGCATATCAAGAAGACCAACCCATGGTAAGTGAAGTGTGTTTGTATTTTGAATACAAATTATACAGAGCAAATAGAACTACAAAAATAAATGCAGAACAATTTGAAGCCTTTGCTTCATTGAATTATCCACCATTGGCAGAAAGTGGAGTTCATCTTCATTTTCACAAAGACTTGTTATTCTCTCCGAAAGAGAATCATCAACTGATTGTTCGTAAAAATTTGTGTACAGATATTGCCATCCTAAAATTATTCCCAGGAATATCCCTCTCATTTGTGGAGCGTATTTTAAAGATCAAAAATTTAAAGGGAGTTATTTTAGAAACTTATGGGGCAGGAAATGCTCCAGATGACGAAAGATTTATAAAATTACTCGATGATGCGATTGATCAAGGAATTCATATCGTCAATGTAACTCAATGTTCTGGGGGATCGGTTTTAATGGGGCATTATCAAACAAGTTCTCAATTGAAAAAAATTGGGGTGATCGATGCAAAAGACATGACAACCGAGTCTGCAGTGGCAAAATTGATGTATTTATTAGGGATTGGACTTGACAAAGAGGAATTTGTGATGTTGTATGGACAATCATTGCGTGGAGAGATGACAAATCATTGAAAAATGAAGTTGTTTTTTTAAATAAATATCACAAAAAACCCCACAAATCCCTTTAACAAATCAACTATTTTTTGTTACTTGGCATTCGCAATAAAAAAAAATCTTAACATTTAAAAAATCTCTTTTCTTGTTGAGTCAATTTTTTCCTTTTATTGTAAGTAAAAAGTTATATCTTTAACCTTTCAATTATTAAAAATTAATTATAACAACGATGAAAAAAGTAGTAAATATCCTAACGGTAACAGGATTTATGTTTTTTGGAGCTATCCAATCTGTTTTTGCACAAGACGCTGAAGTCGCTGAACAAACTTTTCACCAAGTATTAAAACAACGTTTTATTGAAGGTGGACCAGGATTTATGGGAATTGTATTGGTTGCTCTTATTTTAGGTTTAGCAATTGCTATTGAAAGAATTATCTATCTAAATATGGCTACAACCAACACAAAAAAATTAGTAGCTAGTGTAGATGAAGCTTTAAGCTCAGGAGGTGTTGAAGCCGCTAAAGAAGTTTGTAGAAATTCAAAAGGTCCAGTTGCCTCTATCTTTTACCAAGGATTAGACAGAGTAGATGAGGGAATTGAGTCTGCTGAAAAGGCTGTCATAGGTTATGGTGGAGTTCAAATGGGATTGTTGGAAAAAAACATTTCTTGGTTATCATTATTTATTGCCTTAGCACCAATGCTTGGATTTATGGGAACTGTAATAGGGATGATTTCTGCATTTGATGCGATCGCTGTTGCCAATGATATTTCTCCAGGAGTAGTAGCAGTAGGGATTAAAGTAGCCTTATTAACTACCGTTTTTGGACTAATTGTAGCAATTATCTTACAGGTTTTCTATAATTACATCATTTCGAAGGTAGATAGTATTGTAAACAATATGGAAGATGCTTCAATTACCCTAATTGATTTGTTAGTTAAATATAAAAAATAAAACGCCTTATGAATAGTAAATTTTCGAAAATACTAACCATCATAGTAGCTGTTTTATCATTAATAGGTATTGCATTATTTATCAATGTTTCAGTTACGGATGATATCCCTGAAAAAATTAGTAGTGCAGTGGGTCCCTTGATTTCATTTTCAACCTCGTTATTTTACGCTGCGGTTTTCATCACTATTGTGTTGTCCATATGGGGCTTAGTAAAAAATCCAGAAAACCTTAAAAAGACCTTAATAGGTCTGGGGGTAATGCTCGTACTTTTAGTGGTGTCCTATCTTTTAGGAGATAGTGAGCCTGTACTAGACGCTCAAGGAAAAGTTTTAGAAGGAGGAGAGTTAGGAGCTGCCTCAAACCAATGGGTAGGAAGTCTAATATGGTATAGTACCATTTTAGTCTTAATTGGAGGCTTGTTTTTTGTATTTGATTTGTTGAAAGGACTTGTAAAATCGTAATATATTATGGCTAGAAGAGAGACCCCAGAAATCAATGCAGGATCAATGGCAGACATTGCCTTCTTGTTGTTGATTTTTTTCTTAGTTACGACCACGATGAATGTTGATTCTGGTATTTCTAAGAAATTATCAGAAAAACCACCACCAGACTATACACCACCCATCATCAAGGATAAAAATATTTTTGAAGTGAATATCAATCGTAACAATGAGTTGTTGGTTGAAGGTGATAGGATGCTAATTTCTGATTTGAAAGAAGCTGCCATTAAATTCATTGACAATGGTGGAGGAATCGGAAATCCTGGTGAAGACGGAACTCCTGGTGCTCCTTGTGATTATTGTGAAGGAGAAAGAAGTCCATCCTCATCAGATCATCCAAGTAAAGCCATCATCTCTGTTCAGAGTGACAGAGGTACTGAGTACGGAACGTATGTTGAAGTTCAGAATGAGTTGTTAAAAGCCTATACAGTTTTACGGAATAGACTCAGTAAGCAACGTTATGGAATTCTCTATACCGAGCTATATGAAACTTATAAAGATGCTAGAGGATCTGACAAAGAAGAGTGGAAACTGAAAGTTGAAGATATTAAATCAAGTTTCCCTCAAATTATATCTGATGCTGAGCCAACCTCTGCTAATTAATTAAATACATAATCTATGTCTAAGTTTAAAAAGAAGAAAAAAGGAATGCCTGCTGTGAATACAGCCTCTTTACCAGATATTGTTTTTATGTTATTATTTTTCTTTATGGTTACGACAACTATGAGAGAAACCTCTCTGAAAATTGAACAACCAAGATTGCCGAGTGCAACTGAAATAAAGAAATTAGAGCACAAAAGTTTGGTAAGTACTATTTATGTTGGAAAGGCAAAAAATGAAAAGTATGGTACTGGATATAATCGAATTCAATTGAATGATAAAATTGCCACTCCAGATGATGTTCCATCGTTTATTTTGAGAGCAAGAGAGGAAGTTTCAGAGAAAGAAATACCATTCATGACTACTTCCATCAAAGCGGATAAAGAGTCTAGTGTGGGGATCATTACCGATATACGATTAAAATTAAGAGACGTAAATGCTTTGAAATTAAGTTATTCTACACAAGCAGGAGTGTCTGATGATTAATTTTTGACAGTACGAAAAAGATAAAGGAATGCAATTTTGTGTTCCTTTTTTTTGTTTCAATTTTTTAAACACTCTTTTAAACCTACTTTAAAAATTGTATTTTAGAGCTGACGATATTGATGTGTAATAATGATATTTATTTTGAATTGATTTCAATACCCATTCTCATCAATATTCAGATGAATATAACCCAGTGATGAAAAAAGTTTTTTTTCTAATATTGATTGGATTTACAATTCCATTCTTCGCTCAAAAAGATTCCTTACAGTTGGGAGATCGCTATGCCGAAGATCAATTGTATATGTTGATATCATACAATCAACTGATTGATCAACCTTTATCAGTAGATGCAAGTGGCCTTTCGTATGGACTCTCTGCAGGCTTTATTAAAGATGTCACTCTTAATAGACGCGGAAGTATTTCATTGGCCATGGGTCTTGGCTATAATTTTGATTTATATAATCATGGGCTTGTCATTTCAGAACAAAATAATGAAATCACTTTTCAGGCAGGTAATTCATTTACATCTAATAAATTATTGACACACAATTTAGAATTTCCTTTGCAACTCAGATGGAGAAACTCCGATGCAAATACCTATAAATTTTGGAGAATTTATATGGGAATTAAAGCAAGCTACAATCTGTCAAATAATTTTAAATTTTTAAACGAAACAACTTCTTTGTCCTATAAAAATATTCCTCAATTCAACTCTTGGCAATATGGAGTAACATTATCTGTTGGCTATGATGTCTTTACTGCTCATGCCTACTATGGATTGAACCCTATTTTAGAAAATGCCGCGATAGGTTCAACAGAAATTTCCTCAAAAATTTTAAAAATAGGATTGATTTTTTATCTACTGTAAGATGAAAAATAGGATGAATTGACTAAAAAAACCTAGAAAAAACCCAACGAGAATTTCAATAGGAGTATGCGCTTTAAGATGCAATCTTGAGCTTGCTAAAATTCCAGATAACAATACCAAAATAACGATTAATGGAAGTAAAGGAAGTGTATTGATATTTCCGATAATTAAAAAAAACCCGATCATATTCCCCATAGAAACTAAATGTAAGCTAGATTTAAGCTTTATGCTGAATAGCAAGTAAATGCATCCCAAACTCAAAGAAGTTCCGTAAAAAAGAATTCCTAAGTTTCTAGCAGCAGGAATCTGTATGATGCTATCACCCAAAGAGTATAAGATCACGATCATGATCAAAACAGGGATGCGTCTTTCTTTTATTGAGAAGACTTCAAAATTTTTAATTGAACCAAGCGCTTTTAAAAAAACTAAAAGGAGTAATGGAACGAGATAAGTAAAAACAAAGATGAGGCCTAAAATGATGAATTGAAGTCTTCTTTCAATCGTTCTGGGTACAAAGAAGAAATAAAGAAAAGTTCCAAGAGTTGGCAATACAATTGGGTGTAAAATAGTAGATATAAATCTATGAAACTTCATTAGATTTCTTTTCTTAAGCGAGCAACAGGAATTTCTAATTGTTCTCTGTATTTGGCAACAGTTCTTCTTGCAATGGGGTATCCTTTTTCTTTTAAAATGATTGAAAGTTTATCATCAGTGTGGGGTTTTCTTTTATTTTCTTCAGCAATCACAGTTTCCAATATTTTTTTGATTTCTCTAGTAGACACATCTTCTCCTTGGTCATTTTTCATTGACTCAGAAAAGAATTCTTTAATTAATTTAGTTCCATAAGGAGTCGAAACATATTTACTGTTGGCAACTCTTGAGACTGTAGATACATCCATTTGAATTTTATCCGCAATATCTTTTAAAATCATTGGTTTTAACTTTCGTTCGTCTCCAGTTAAAAAATAATCATATTGATGGTGCATGATTGCATTCATTGTTACCAATAAGGTTTGTTGTCGTTGTTTTATCGCATCGATAAACCACTTAGCAGCATCCAATTTTTGTTTGATAAACATCACAGCATCCTTTTGAGACTTGCTTTTTTGAGTGGATTCTTTGTAGCCTTTCAACATATTATTGTATTCCTTAGAAATATGTAGGTCAGGAGCATTTCTAGAATTCAACGTCAAATCTAATTTTCCATCTAAAATTTTTATTGAAAAATCTGGGACTATTTGCTCGACAATCTTGTTATTACCTGCATATGAACTCCCTGGTTTTGGATTTAATTTCGAAATTTCTTCAATAGCATTTTTTAAAAACTCTTCACTAATATCAAATTTATCTAATAATTTTCTGTAATGTTTTTTTACGAAGTGATCAAAAGCTTTTTCTAAAATTTGTATCGCTAAAATACGAGTGGAATTCTTTTCTTTCGTTTTTAATTGTATGACCAAACACTCTTTCAAATCTCTAGCTCCAACACCAATTGGATCTAATTTTTGAACAACATTTAGCAATATTTTTTCAATTTTTTCTTCGGTTGTGAATACATTTTGAGTAAAAGCTAGATCATCTACCAAATCAATTAAATCTCTTCTGATATACCCACTATCATCAATACTACCGACTAAAAATTCTGCAATAATTTTTTCGTCTTCATCGAGACTGAAGGTGTTTAATTGATTTTGTAAGGATTGATGAAAAGTTGTTCCAGCTGCATAAGGAATATATTTTTCATCATCATCAGATGAAAAATTATTTGATTGAGTTTTGTAGTTCGGAATTTCGTCATCGCTCAAATAATCATCAATATTGATATCGTCTGTATTGATCTTTTCAGTCCCATCCTCATCAAATTCGGAGCCTAAATTATCTTCAAAATTATCAATCTCTTCTTTTCCAGTCTCTAAGGCAGGATTTTCTTCAATCTCTTGTTTTAGCCGCTCCTCAAATGCCTGAGTAGGCAATTGAATCATCTTCATTAATTGAATTTGTTGCGGAGATAATTTCTGTAAAAGTTTAAAATTTAGACTTTGTTTTAGCATATTTTAAAGGTACAAAAAGAACTCTCAATTAAAAAGCTGCATTTTGTGGAGTCCTTGGGAAAGGAATTACATCTCTGATATTTGACATTCCAGTAGCAAATTGAACAAGTCGTTCAAACCCAAGTCCAAAACCAGAATGAACGGCTGTTCCATATTTACGAAGATCTAAATACCACCAAAGTTCTCTTTCGTCAATTCCCATGGCTTTAATTTTATCTTTTAAAACATCCAAACGCTCTTCTCTTTGACTTCCACCAACAATTTCTCCTATTCCTGGAAATAAAACATCCATTGCTCTTACCGTTTTTCCATCGTCATTCAAACGCATATAAAATGCTTTGATAGATGCAGGATAATCATATAAAATGACCGGGCACTTGAAGTGTTTTTCTACCAAAAATCGTTCGTGTTCTGATTGTAAATCTGCACCCCATTCATGGATTGGGAATTTGAACTTTTTTTTCTTATTTGGTTTAGAGTTTCTTAAAATATCAATGGCTTCAGTGTAGCTAACACGTTTAAAATTATTATCCACAACAAAATGTAATTTTTCGAGCAAGCTCATTTCACTTCTTTGCGCTTGTGGTTTGCTTTTTTCCTCTTGAGTAAGTCGTTGATCTAAGAATGCTAAATCATCTTTGCAATTTTCTAAAACATAGGTCAATACAGACTTAATGAAATCCTCTGATAAATCCATATTGCCATCTAAGTCCATAAAAGCAACCTCAGGCTCTATCATCCAAAATTCAGCCAAATGGCGAGTAGTGTTTGAGTTTTCGGCTCTAAAAGTAGGGCCAAATGTATAAACTTTACCTAAAGCCATAGCATAAGTTTCAGCTTCTAGTTGTCCTGATACAGTTAAATTAGTTTCTTTCCCAAAGAAATCTTTAGTGTAATCAATATCACCATTTTCATTGATTGGAGCGTTGTTAGGTTCAAAAGTACTTACACGAAACATTTCACCAGCTCCCTCTGCATCTGATCCTGTGATAATCGGTGTGTTTACATAGTTAAATCCTTGTTCTTGAAAATATTTATGAACCCCAAAAGAAAGTGCAGATCGAACTCTCATCACCGCTCCAAATGTATTTGTTCTTACACGTAAATGTGCATTTTCTCTTAAGAATTCAAAGCTATGTTTTTTGGGCTGTATAGGATATTCCTCAGGATTGGAATCTCCAAGAATTTCTATAGACGAAACTTGTATTTCCACTGACTGTCCTCTTCCCTGACTCTCAACGAGTGTTCCTTTAATGTTCAGTGCTGCTCCAGTTGTGATTCTTTTTAAAATCTCTTGATCTATTTTTTCAAACTCAACAACGCATTGAATATTATGGATCGTTGAACCATCATTCAAGGCAATAAACCGATTGCTTCTAAACGTTTTTACCCATCCTTTTAAATTTACTTCTTGTAAAAGTAAATCTCCTTGTAATAAATCTGCTACACTACTTGATTTCATTGTTGAAAATTGATTATTAATAATAACTGAAAGTTAAGTAACAAAGATACTTTTTTGAAGTAAATTACCAATGAATTAATGTTGATTCATATTAGAATCTAAAGAATTACTCTTTCTTTTGTTCTTCTTGTGGAATAATTTTTATGGCAGGTTCTCTAAATACTTTCTTATTAGCAATTTTGTCTTCAAAAGATAAAAGAAGAGAAGGTAACAATAATAAGTTTGTAACCATTGCAAATAACAATGTAATGGATACCAGACCTCCTAGGGCAATTGTTCCACCAAAACTAGACACGGTAAAGACTAAAAACCCAAAGAAAAGAACTATAGAAGTGTAAAACATACTCACTCCAGTTTCCCTTAAAGCTGCAAAAACAGATTTTCTTATTTTCCACTTATTTGCTTTTAACTCTTGTCTATATTTTGCTAAAAAGTGAATTGTATCATCTACTGAAATTCCGAAAGCAATGCTAAAAACCAAGATGGTTGATGGCTTTATTGGAATATCGAAGAATCCCATCAATCCAGCTGTAATTAGTAAAGGTAACATGTTTGGGATGATTGATATTAGGATCATTCTAAATGATCTAAACATCCAGGCCATGAATAATGAAATTAAAAGTATCGCAAGAGATAAAGAAAAAACAAGATTGCTAATCAGATAATTGGTTCCCTTCAAAAACACAAGTGCTTTTCCTGTAAAAGAGACATTGAAACGTTCTTCTGGAAATTCTTTTGTTACGACTTGTTGAAGACGTTCTTGTATCAAATCCATTTTATCGGTTCCAACATCCTTCATAAAGGTTGTAATTCGGGCATACTGTCCAGTGGAATCAACGAAGTTCTTAAGCATGTTTGTATTTCCTTCTGAGTTTTTTGTGTACTCAAAAATATAACTTTGCTCTTGTGATGTTGGTAATTGATAATACTTTGGATTGCCCCTGTAAAATCCCTGTTTGGAGTATTTCACCAAGTTGACAATTGAAACAGGTTGAGACAATTCTTGAAATGATTCAATGACATCATTGATTTTGTCAATTCTTTTCAATGTAGAAAGCTTCATCACACCATTCTCTTTTTTGGTGTCTACCAAAATTTCTAGAGGCATGATTCCTCCAAACTCATTTTCAAAAAATTTAATGTCTTTATAAAATGCTTTGCTTTTAGGCATGTCTTCAATTAAACTCCCAGAAACTCGAATTTGATACAGTCCAATCATTCCAATGATGATGATGATTACAGTAGTGATATAAATCCCTATTCTTTGTTCACGAACCATTTTTTCCATCCAATTGACTACATTTTCCATCCATTTCCTCTCCAAATGAGTCAAATGTTTTTCTTTTGGCGGAGACATAAAACTATAAATGATTGGGATGATAAAAAGTGCTAAAATGAAAATGCTTAAGATGTTAATTGAAGCTAAAATTCCAAATTCTCTGAGTAGTTTACTTTTTACAAAAACAAAGGTTGCAAATCCTGATGCAGTAGTAATATTGGTCATTAATGTTGCATTTCCAATTTTAGAAATTACACGCTGTAACGCTTTGGCTTGCTGCCCATGAAGTTTTATTTCTTGTTGATATTTGTTGATTAGAAATACAGCATTAGGTACCCCAATTACAATGATCAATGGAGGGATCAAAGCGGTTAGAACTGTAATTTCATATCCCAAAAGTCCAATAAAACCAAAAGCCCAACTTACCCCTATTGTAACAACCAAAAGCGTGATGAATGTAGCTCTATAGGATCTAAAAAAGAAGAAAAAGATGATGGAGGTAATCAGTAAAGCTCCTCCAACAAACAGTTGAATTTCATCAATAATATTTTGAGAGTTTTTGGTTCTTATGTAAGGCATTCCAGATACTTTCACATCCATACCTGTATGGTTTTCGAAAGCAGTAACGATGGGAGTCAATTTTTCAAAAACAAAAGCTTTTCTCTCAGGCTTATTTACAATTTCTTTTTTTATGTATAAGGCTGTTTGTATTGTTCCTGAGTTTTTATTGAATAGAATATTTTCATAAAAAGGAAGTTTTTCAAACAATTCTTGCTTAATCCCATTGATTTTATCTTGAGATGATAGCTCTCCTTTGTAAATGGGTTCAAGTGTAAATTTTTTATTTTTTCTATCAGCTTTTATTTTTTTAACATCAGCAATGGATACGACAAAATCAACTTCTTCAAGTGAATCAAAAGATTTGGCAAGTTGATTCCAAGCATTAAACTTTTTTGGAGTGAAAATACTGGAGTCTTTGACTGCTAGAAGGATTAAGTTCCCTTCTTCTCCAAAAATATCTAGAAACTTATTATACTGAATATTTACAGGATGATTTTCAGGAAGAAGATTTGCTTCAGTGTATGAAAACCGCATGTGCTTCATTTGAGAAATCAAAAAAGCAGTAACAACAGCAATTAAAATAAGTATTAAGTATCTGTTCTTTAAGATTATTCTTGATACTCTAGTCCAGAAATCCATTGAATATTTTTGTTAATATGATGAGTTTTTTGAGGAGTTATGTATAAAAAAAGAGTGTAAAACACTCTTATTAATATTACTAAAATCTAGTTTTAAATGGTCATTATTTCTTTTTCTTGCGTTTCGAAAATTTCTTCTGCTTTCTTCACAAAACAATTTGTCAATTCCTGGATGTCAGTTTATGTATTCTTTTTCATGTCGTCTGATAGGTCTAATTTTTTTAGGTCATTATTCGCCTCTTTTCTTGCATTTCTAATTCCAACTTTTGCATGTTCTGCTTCTGCTTTAGCTTGTTTCGCAAGATCACGTCTTCTTTCTTCGGTTAACGGGGGAACATTAATGATTATATTTTCTCCATTATTCATTGGATTGAATCCAATATTTGCTACCATAATCGCTTTTTCTATCAAAGGTAACATTTGTTTTTCCCAAGGTTGTATGCTGATTGTTCTTGCGTCTGGGGTATTTACATTGGCAACTTGATTCAAAGGTGTAAGTGACCCATAATAATCAACCACAATCGTTGACAACATGGAAGGTGAGGCTTTTCCTGCTCTAATAATTCTTAATTCCTTTATTAAAAAATTAATAGCGCCTTGCATTTGTTCTTTGGTAGATTCAATGATAAATTCAATTTCTTCGTTCATAAGAAAATTATTTCTAGTGATTAACAATTGTTCCAATTTGTTCTCCTGAAACTAATTTCAGAAGATTTCCATTCGTATTCATATCAAAAACAATGATAGGGAGTTTGTTTTCCTCACTCAATGTAAACGCTGTCATATCCATTACTTTCAAGCCTTTGTTTAGGACATCTTTATAAGTTATTGAATCAAATTTAATAGCGGTTTTATCTTTTTCTGGATCTGCCGAGTATATCCCATCTACTCGTGTTCCCTTTAAAATGGCATCTGCATTGATTTCAATTGCTCTTAATACAGCAGCAGTGTCTGTGGTAAAATAGGGATTCCCTGTACCAGCTCCAAAAATAACGACCCTCCCTTTTTCCAAATGACGTATGGCTTTTCTTTTGATATAGGGCTCTGCCATTTCTTTGATTTGAATTGCTGTTTGCAATCGAGTGTAGACTCCCTCATCTTCTAGGGCACTTTGTAGAGCCAGTCCATTGATACAAGTGGCTAACATTCCCATATGATCTCCTTGGACTCGATCCATTCCATTACTAGCGCCTGCTACTCCTCTAAAGATATTCCCTCCACCAATGACAATGGCTAGTTCGATCCCTTTTTGAGTCACTTCTTTAATTTCCTTAGCATATTCTTTGAGACGATTTGGATCTATACCGTATTGTCTATCACCCATAAGCGCTTCGCCACTGAGTTTTAAAAGTATTCGTTTGTAATGCATAATTTTGAAAAGTTCAACAAAATTAAGCATTTTTTTCTTTTTTTAAAGACTTGTTGATGCTAAAAACCTCTTTAGAACTGATGAAGTTTCAGTTGCTAAAGAGGTTTCATATATTTAATGTTCTGAAATTACACCTGATGTATCAAGTGTAAAAAACAGATCAATTTATCCTAGCGTTACACGTTTAAAACCTGTAACACTTACATCTCCAATAGTTTTTACATATTCAGAAACAGTTTGTTTACTGTTTTTGATGAAGGCTTGGTTGACTAATGTATTGTCTTTAAAGAAACGCTTGATTTTTCCTTTTGCAATATTGTCTAGCATCGCCTCTGGTTTTCCTTCTGCTCTCAATTGATCTTTTGCAATTTCAATTTCTTTCTCAATTACAGAAGCATCTACTTCATTCTCATTTAGAGCGATAGGGTTCATCGCAGCAGCCTGCATGGCAACATCTTTAGCCACTACCTCAGCGCCTTCCTCTACAGAGGACAAACCTACAAGAGTAGCAATTTTATTTCCAGCATGAATGTATGAACCAACAAAAGGGGCTGAAATTTTTTCAAACGTATTGATTTCTAATTTCTCTCCAATCACTCCCGTTTGTTCAATTAGTTTATCAGCTACAGTCATTCCATTGAAATCAGCTTCTAAGAATGCTTCTTTTGAATCAAAATTCAAAGCTAGCTCAGCCAATTCATGAGCAAGACTTACAAAACTTTCGTTTTTACCAACAAAATCAGTTTCACATCCTAAAACAATAGAAACTCCTTCTGTTTTACTTTCATTCACTTTTGCGATAGCAGCTCCTTCAGTAGACGCTCTATCAGCTCTTTTTGCAGCTACTTTTTGACCTTTCTTTCTTAAAATGTCAATTGCTTTCTCAAAATCTCCTTCAGCTTCCACTAATGCTTTCTTACAATCCATCATTCCAGCACCAGTTGATTTTCTTAATTTATTTACTTCTGCAGCGGTTACTTTAACCATTTTCTTAATCTTTAAAAATTATCGTTTATTTTTCTTCAACAGTTTTCTTTTCTGCAGTTTCTGCAGCAGGTGTTGCTTTCTTTACATCTTTTTTAATGGCAGGTTTTGCTTTTTCTTTGTCAGCTTTTCTTTCAGCTAAACCTTCTGCAATACCTTCAGTGATAAAAGACAATACCTTTTCAATAGATTTTGAAGCATCGTCATTTGATGGAATTACAAAATCAACAGGTCTTGGATCAGAATTTGTATCAACCATAGCAAATATTGGGATATTTAATTTTTGAGCTTCAGCAATAGCAATGTGCTCTTTTTTAATATCAACAATAAATATTGCTCCTGGTAGACGAGTCATGTCTGCGATAGAACCTAAATTCTTATCTAATTTCTCTCTTTGACGATTGATTTGTAATTTTTCTCTTTTTGACAAAGCATTGAAAGATCCATCTTGTTTCATCCTATCAATGGAAGCCATTTTTTTAACAGCTTTTCTAATAGTTACAAAGTTTGTAAGCATTCCTCCTGGCCATCTTTCTGTAATATAGGGCATGTTTACAGCAGTGGCTTTTTCAGCAACGATGTCTTTTGCTTGTTTTTTTGTTGCTACAAATAAGATTTTTCTTCCAGAATTTGCGATTTTTTGTAATGCAGTTGAGGCTTCTTCAATCTTAGCAGCTGTCTTGTATAAGTCAATGATATGAACACCATTAC
>JAYPZA010000001.1:0-103544 GCA_038136095.1 Flavobacterium sp. | reverse complement strand
CGTATAAATATAAGGTGCCATGTTTGGATTCCATTTTCTAGTCAGGTGACCAAAATGAACTCCGTTTTCTAATAATTCTTTGATGTCTACTTTTGTCATTTTTAATAATTGTTTACTTTCTGTTACTAGCAATAAATTAGTAGTCTTTTTGAGTCTAATTTATTTAGATGCTAAACGGTTGTTAATAATTTGATTGTTCTAAAAAGCGTACAGAAATGAATTTTCAACTGAAACAAAATCAGTTGAAAATTCAAGTCATTGTTAACGTTTAGAGAACTGGAATTTTTTACGAGCTTTTTTCTGACCATATTTCTTACGTTCAACCATTCTAGGATCACGTGTCAATAATCCCTCTGGTTTAAGAATAGATCTGAACTCCTCATTGATTGATACTAGAGCTCTAGAAATTGCCAAACGAATCGCTTCCGCTTGACCAGTAACTCCACCTCCATATACACTAACTTTGATATCATAAGAAGTCAAATTTTCAGTTAGCATTAAAGGTTGTTGTACTTTATATTGAAGGGTTCCAGTACTGAAATAATCTTTATAATCTTTTTTATTTACTGTGATTTTACCTTTTCCTTTTGAAAGATATATACGGGCTACGGCAGTTTTTCTTCTACCTATTTTGTGAACTGTATCCATTATTTAAGATCGTTTAAGTTAATTGCCTTTGGATTTTGAGCATCATGTTTGTGTTCTGATCCAGCATATACATATAAATTTCTGAAAAGAGTACTTCCCAAAACATTTTTAGGGAGCATTCCTTTTACTGCTTTTTCTACTAGTCTAGTAGGGTTTTTTTCAAACATTTCTGTAGCAGTTAACGATCTTTGACCTCCTGGATAACCGGTATGACGGATGTAACTCTTGTCAGTCCATTTTTTTCCAGTTAGATTAATTTTTTCTGCGTTGATAACAACCACATTGTCTCCACAATCTACATGAGGAGTAAAATTAGGCTTGTATTTACCTCTAATTAGCTTTGCTATTTTAGAAGCTAGACGACCCAACGTTTGCCCGTCCGCATCAACAAGAACCCACTCCTTGTTTGCAGTGGCTTTGTTTGCTGATACTGTTTTGTAACTTAATGTGTTCATTTTACACTCTTAGTTTTTGTTCTATTAATAATATTTAGTTTTCCTTTAAAAAGGAGTGCAAATGTAATACTAATTATTTGATTGACAAACAGTAATCAGGAGCTTTTACAGTTTGCTATTTAAATTCAATATAACGAAGATTTATATTTGAAAATACTTATCCAATCACCAAAAATCTATTGGAACATCTCAAGCATTTATATTTTTTTGAATAAGGAATCCATTTTTCATAAGAAGCCCTGTCAATTCTTATAACTTTTGTGGAGTTACATCTTTTGCATTGAATTTGTGAATTGTTTTGGAAAGGCAAATCGATTACTTTTTTTTCAAAAGTAAAATCAAAAAAGGAATCTTCCAAAAACTTGCTGAAAAAATAACGAAAAGGATATCGATAAATTCTGAATGAAATTTTAATAATTAATGCGCTTCAAGCCAATTCATCCCCTCTCCAATATCAACAACCAAAGGAACTTCCATGGAATACGCATTTTCCATTTCTTCTTTGATCATGGGTTTGATGCATTCTAATTCATCTTTATGAACATCAAAAACCAGTTCGTCATGGACCTGTAAAAGCATTTTTGATTTGAGATTTTCTTTTTCAAAACGGTTGTAGATGTTAATCATAGCAAGTTTAATGATGTCAGCTGCAGATCCTTGTATAGGAGCGTTGACCGCATTTCTTTCTGCCGCTCCACGCACAATGGCATTTCTAGAGTTAATATCTTTCAAATAACGTTTACGATGTAATATGGTTTCTACATAGCCGTGTTCTCTAGCAAAATTAATTTGAGAAGCGATATAATTTTGCAACTTGGGATAAGTTTGATAGTATAAATCAATAAGTTCTTTTGATTCTTTTCTTGTCAAATCAGTCTGATTGCTTAATCCAAAAGCAGAAACCCCATAAATAATTCCAAAATTTACAGTTTTTGCATTGCTCCGTTGTTCTCGAGTCACTTGATTGATAGGAATATTAAAAACTCTTGCAGCTGTTGATGCATGAATATCTTCTCCGTTTTTGAAGGCTTCAATCATTGTTTCTTCTTTACTCAACGCGGCAATAATTCTTAATTCTATTTGTGAATAATCAGCAGCCACTAATAAATGATTTTCATCTCTTGGGATGAATGCTTTTCGGACTTGTCTACCTCTTTCTGTTCTAATGGGAATGTTCTGAAGATTGGGGTTGTTTGAGCTTAATCTTCCAGTAGCAGCCACAGCTTGAGCATACGAGGTATGAACACGATTTGTTTTGAAATTAATTTCATTGGGGAGAGCATCCAGGTAGGTACTCTGTAATTTTTTATACTGGCGATATTTTAAAACATCCGCAACAATTTCATGATCTTTGGATAAATATGACAGGACATCTTCAGCAGTGGAATATTGACCTGTTTTAGTTTTTTTGGGTTTGTCTACTAATTTCATGTTTTCAAACAAAACAACCCCAAGTTGTTTGGGCGAAGCTATATTGAATTCTTCTCCAGCTTGTTCATAGATTTTTTTCTCCAATCTCTTGATGTCATCTGTCAAGTGATTCGATAAATTTTTCAAAAATTCAGTATTTAAATTGATGCCTTCAATTTCCATAGAAGTTAAAACTGAAACTAGTGGAAGTTCTATTTCATTAAACAATTTGGTCAAATTAGCGTTTTCTAATTCTTGGCTAAAATGCTCTTTTAACTGCAGTGTAATGTCTGCATCTTCAACAGCATATTCTGTTTGATCATCTAATGAAACAGAACGCATAGATAATTGATTTTTCCCTTTTTTTCCAATTAAATCTGTGATTGGAATGCACTGATAATTTAAATACGTTTCTGCCAAAATATCCATGTTGTGTCGCATATCAGGATTGATCAAGTAATGAGCAATCATTGTATCGAACAATTTCCCTTTGACACCAATGTTGTAATTTGATAAGACTTTAATATCATATTTTAAATTATGACCAATTTTTTCAACGGATTCGTTTTCAAAAATATCTTTAAACTCCTCCAACATCAACTTTGTTTCAGCTGGATCCTCTGGAAATGAGACATAATATCCTTTACCAATCTCCCAAGAAAAAGCAATTCCAATGAGTTCGACCTCCAAAGCCTTTAAGCCTGTAGTTTCCGTATCAAAACAAAATGAAGTTTGTTGTTGTAATTTTTTCAGGAATAGTTTTCTTGATGTAGCGGTATTTACATGCTGATAAAAATGATCTGTATTTTGAATTGTTTTAAAACCAAGCACGCTCTCTTCTCTAGAAACATTTCCTGTACCTGGAGTTGCAAATAAATCAAATTGACCATTAAAATTTTCTTTTGAAGAGGTTTCTTTAACAGGCTTTTCACTCTTTAGAGACGTTTCTGGGGTAGAATCTGTTGCTGAAGAAAATGTTTTTACAAAATTCTCTGTGAGTCTTCTAAATTCTAATTCGCTAAAAATTTCTTTAGTAGCCTCAATGTCTGGCATAGACATTTTAAATTTTTCATCATCAAATTCAACAGGAACATTTAACATAATTGTTGCCAGTTCTTTGGAAAGTAAGCCTAAAGTTTTTGAGGCTTCTACTTTTTCTTTCATTTTTCCTTTAAGCTCCTCCGTGTTTGCTAAGAGATTTTCCATGGAACCATATTGAGCGATGAATTTTTTAGCAGTTTTTTCACCGACCCCTGGTAATCCAGGAATGTTGTCTACCGAATCTCCCATCATTCCTAAAAAATCAATTACTTGCTCAGGTCTTTCAACACCAAACTTTTCTTGAACCTCTGCAATTCCCCATGTTTCATAGCCCCCTCCAAATCGTGGTCGATACATGAAAATATTTTCGGAAACTAATTGTGCAAAATCCTTGTCAGGAGTTACCATAAACGTCTTCAATCCTTCTTTTTCAGCTTTCTTTGCAAGGGTTCCGATAATATCATCTGCTTCATATCCTTCAAGAACAACAGCAGGAATTTTCATGGCGTTTAAAATATTTTCTATAATAGGGACTGCAATTTTTATAGCCTCTGGAGTTTCTTGTCTGTTTGCTTTATAATCGGGAAAAATTTCAGTTCTTGAAACACTACCTCCTCTGTCAAAACAGACGGCTATGTAATCAGGTTTCTCTCGTTTGATCACATCCAATAAAGAGTTGGTAAAACCTAAAATGGCCGATGTATCTAATCCTTTTGAATTGATTCTGGGGTTTTTAATAAATGCGTAGTAACCTCTAAAAATGAGAGCGAAAGCATCGAGTAAAAAAAGACGTTTTGTATTTGACATGAAGATCATGATATATGAGTTGCTAAAGCTACAAAACTTTAACATCATCTTAAAATAAGACTTTCAATTATGCAGTATCTTTGTTTTGTTAAAACAACTTAAATTTTTATGCCACGTTGGATATTTCCATTATTGGTTGCCTCAGCCATTATTTTTGTTCTTGAATTCTATGCTTTTCAAGCAATCAAGACAGTTACAAGAAACAAAGTAATCAAATGGATATGGTTACTAGTAGGGATTCTGGTATACTTAAATTTACTGTATGTTATTTTCACAACTCCTAGATCTTCTGGACAAACTAAAGAGTTTCAGATGGCAATGGGAATGATGATCACCATCCTAATACCCAAAGTATTCATTCTTTTGTTTCTCTTGGGGGAAGATGTTGTTCGATTGGTAGATAAAACCATCTCTTGGATTCGAGTAGGTCCATCAGAACCCATTTCTGGAAGAAGAAAATTTTTATCACAACTAGCCCTCATAACTGCTACGATCCCTTTTGCTTCGTTTTTATACGGTATCGTAGTGGGTCGTTACAATTACAAAGTTTTAAAGTATCAATTATCCTTTGATGACTTGCCAGAGACTTTCGATGGTTTTACAATCACCCAAATTTCAGACATTCATTCTGGAAGCTTTACAAATAGAGATAAAATCCAATATGGAGTTGATCTTATCAATGAGCAAAAATCAGATTTGCTTTTATTTACAGGAGATATTGTCAATAATAAAGCTTCAGAAATGCATCAGTGGATTGACATGTTTGCCGCTTTAAAAGCACCCTATGGAAAATATTCCATATTGGGGAATCACGACTATGGAGATTATACAAGTTGGTCATCAGAACAGGAAAAGATAGAAAACTTTGAAGCAATCAAAGATTTACATCCCAAAATGGGATTTGAATTGCTGTGTAATGAGAATCGATTTCTTGAAAAAGATGGAGAAAAAATCAGTTTAATTGGAGTAGAGAACTGGGGAAAAGGAGGTTTTAAAAAGAAGGGAGATTTGTCTTTAGCATCGGAAGGAGTTCAGCAAGAGGATTTTAAAATTTTAATGTCTCATGATCCTTCTCATTGGGATGTGCAAGTCAAAAAAAATGATTTTCACTATCAGTTGACACTGAGTGGACACACGCATGGATTGCAAATGGGAATTGAAATTCCAGGATGGATCAAATGGAGTCCTTCAAAATATGTTTACAAACAATGGGCTGGGTTGTATGAAGAGTTCGGGAGATATATCAATGTTAACAGAGGTTTTGGGTATCATGCATTTCCAGGAAGAGTGGGTATATGGCCTGAAATCACGGTAATAGAATTGAAAAAGTCCTCATAATCAGTCGAATTCGACAGAAATGTTATATTTGTACCATATAAAACACTAAATTAGAGTGTTTTACTTTAAAAAAACAATTTTAAGATGACAAAGTTTGGTGAATTAATTAGTGTTGATCAGCCCGTTTTAATCGATTTCTTTTTTGATTGGGAAGAAGTTGACGACAGTTCAGACACTTTACGAGATGTTGCTGCAGCTTTGGGAGATAAAGCTAAAGTTATCAAAATTGACATAAAGAAAAATGAACCACTAGCAGAAGCTCTTCGAGTGAAAGGAAATCCTACATTTATGATCTACAAAAATGGAGAGATGAAGTGGAGACAAACTGGAGAGCAAGATGCAAATACTCTCATCGGTTTAGTTCAACAATACCTCTAAAAATCAGAAATCTCAGCGTTTTATTTGATGTCCATTTCTAATACTTATTCATTTGGTATCAAATGACTAAAGAGTTTTACAGTTTCTATAAATTCTTCTTGTTTTTTATTTTTATAATTTTCATCGGTATCGAATCGATCAATTTGAGTCGCAATGATATTTCTATACATTAGAAGATTGTTGTCTATTTCTTCAAAAATTGCATTCGAATCTTGCTCTGAAAATTCTGCCAACCAAATCAATTGTTCTTTAAAGAGTTGAATCAATGTCTCAGCAGAGGCCCTAGCTTTTTCTTCTTCGCCAAGAAGATAGTACATTTCAGGATACCCTACAGATAAACTAAAGTGTCCAAAATCTTTAATTGGCATTTTTTCAATTGATAGATCAAGGATTTCAAGAGCTTTGATAGAATCTCCTTTTTCTGCAAAAACATCAGATAAACGCATTAAATTGTTTCGTAATGAAATGGAACTTTTTTTGGTTTGTTCGTCCAAATAAATCTTTCCATCATTGATATTTCTCCAGTCAAATTTCTTTATTTTCTCATACATTCCCTCAGGATCAATTCTTCCCATGTCAAAAGGACTCTTTTGACTGAGAGTTCCATCAGCATTTGTAATTGTCATAGGGGTTTTTATGGGAACCAATTTATAGGCCATCCCATCCAATTGAAGATAGTCTTTTAACCAAATATATTCTTCATCAGCAAAAGCACCACCAGTAAAATAAATCGGTTGCTTCCAATCAAAATTTGCCAAGATATCAATCATTAAAATTCTATTTTTAGCAATTCCTCTGCCAATTTGAATGTCTATGTAGTCAACAATCTTGTCTGCATCTTTCGCAGGAACGATTCCATATTTTAAAACATTTTCCTTATTTACAGGAATTCGTATGTTTCTTGTGGGTAATACTTTTTCTTCATTACCATCTCCATCAATATCAAAAAAGGTAACTTCATTTTTGCTCTTTACCCACTGCATGAATTTATCGATTGGTAGAATGGAATCTTTAATAGAGGGGAATAATTCTTCAAAATAATAGGCAGCATCTAAACTTCCATATTTATAATCGTCATGTTTAAGTTGAGATGGGATTGGAGGCGCATCATAAGTTGCTCTTTTCATTTGATCGATATACCAATCGGTAGCAAAAAGGCTTGTGTTTACTAATTTTACATCGGTTCTGATTCCTTCGACTTCTTGCATATACCATAACGGGAACGTGTCATTGTCTCCAATGGTAAACATGATTGCATTTGGGTCACAAGATTCCAAATAAGATTGAGCACTTAGATGTGTAGTATATCGGTTAGATCGATCATGATCATCCCAGTTTTCGAAGGCCATCAAAGTAGGAACAGCCAAGAGCGAAATTATGGAGACGGCTATTGCTAACGATTTTTTATGAATCACAGTTTTTAGATTTTCATAAAGGGCAATCACTCCAAAACCAATCCAAACAGCAAATATGTAAAAAGAACCCACAACAGCATAATCTCTTTCTCGAGGTTCAAAAGGTTTGGGGTTGGTGTAAAAAATGATCGCAAATCCAGTGAAAATAAAAAACATGAAAAGCACAAAGAAGTTTTTCTTGTCCCACTTAATTTGGTAGAACAATCCAATTAAACCCAGTATTAAAGGGAGCATATAGTAAATATTTCTTCCTTTATTTTCTTTTGCAACAGAAGGAAGATTCGATTGAGGACCCAAGCGAGACTCATCAATCAATGGAATACCACTTAACCAATTACCATTGTAGATGTCTAATTGTCCTTGTACATCATTTTGCCTACCAGAGAAATTCCACATGAAGTAGCGACCATACATGTAGCCAAATTGGTAGCTAATCATAAATTTGATATTTTCAGCAAAGGTTGGCCTACGAGTACTATTTTTCGGAATTCCAGCAATGGCTTTGTACATTTCTTCAGAAGCAGGATTGGTCATTCTTGGAATAAACCCTTTATGTTTATCTGATGAATTTGGTAAGACATCGATGTATTTGTTTACAATTTCGTACTTGCCATTTCTTTTTTCATATTTGGGTTTGTCATCTTTCAATGGCTTTTCCTTATTCGTTTCTCTACTGTAAGAATCAGAATAGTAGGTATCATAAAAAACATTGGCATCTCCATATTGCTCTCTGTTATAATATGCCAAAAGTTCTCTTGCACTTGAAGGATTATTTTCATTGATGGTCGTATTGGCATTTGCTCTAATTGGTAGCATGATCCAAGATGAAAACCCAATCATTATAAACAATATCGAAAGGATCAATGTATTTGCAATGATCTTATTCTTTTCTCTAGTGTATTTGAGTCCAAAATAGAAACCGGCAACTAATAAAACTCCAGCAATAATGGATCCAGAGTTGTAAGGAAGTCCAATCGAATTGATAAAGAATAATTCCGAAGCACTGAAGAATTTCAATGTGAAAGGGAATAAAAATTTAAAAACAAATGCCAGAACAAGGACAGAAATAAAGGTAGCTATTGCGGTTGTTTTAAGGGTGATATGATGAGATGTTCTAAAAAAATATAGTAGAACAATGGCGGGAATTACAAGTAAAGATAAGATGTGAACACCAAAGGATAGTCCTACTACAAAACTGATTAAAACTAGCCATTTATTTCCTCTTGGAGTTTCAATTTCACTTTCCCATTTCAATCCTAGCCAAAATAAAATTGCCATCAAAAAAGAAGACATTGCATACACTTCCCCTTCTACAGCACTAAACCAAAAACTATCAGAAAAAGTGTAGGTTAATGATCCAACTAAAGCACTTCCTAAAATTGCAATTGAAGAGCCTTCGGTAATTTCAGCAGATTTTGACACTAGTTTTTTACCTAAGTTCGTGATTGTCCAGAACATAAAAAGAATGGTAAAAGCACTCGCCAATGCTGACATAAAATTGACCATTTTTGCGATTTCAGAAACCTCATTTGTAAACATGGCAAAAAATGCACCCAACATTTGAAATAGAGGGGCTCCTGGAGGATGACCAACTTCTAACTTTACTGAGGTAGAAATATACTCCCCACAATCCCAAGCACTTACAGTAGGCTCGAGTGTAAGAGTATAGGTGATTAAAGCAATCATAAATGTTATCCAGCCAAGGATAAGATTCCATTTTTTAAATTTTTCTGAATTCATAAGTGCATAAAATGTCAAGGCGAATTTACTAAATTTCACTCGCAAAGTATCAAATAAAATAGGATTAAGTAGATGGCGTTTGTTAATTTTCTATTAAATAAAAAAGTATTAAAAATATTTGTGGGATAAAATCTTTGATTTAAATTTGCACCCTCATTAAAAGGTATTGGCCTATGGTGTAATTGGTAACACACCGGTTTTTGGTACCGTCATTCAAGGTTCGAGTCCTTGTAGGCCAACTTTCAGAATCCCAATTTTTTATAATTGGGATTTTTTTTACCCCAATCAATTTTTTCATTTAAAAAAATACATTTCGTCTAAAATTCAAGAGGATGAAGTTTCATGCAAATGATTTAGACTTACATTTTAAAGAATAAATACAAACAGAGTTCATTTGGTAATTCGTCAGTAAGTTAGTATATTTGCCACGAAAATAACGGAAAAGAAAAGAAGGGGACGGAAAGTCCCCTCTTTTTATACCCTTCAGACATGGATGTGAAATGGATGAAAATTTAGTAAAAAAATTAGTTGATGAAGCGATTGCTGAAAACAATTCTTTATTTCTGATTGAACTATCTTTTTTGGCAGGAAACAAAATCAAAGTTGTTGTTGATGGAGATCAAGGGGTTCCGATTAAAGAATGTGTCCGAATTAGTAGACATGTTGAACATAATTTAGGTGAAGATGAAGTTTTTGGGTTGGAAGTGACTTCTCCAGACATCTCTCAACCTCTATCTGTGACAAGGCAATATCAAAAAAATATCAATAGAATATTAAAGGTCAAAACAGAAGAAGGAGAATTGGAAGGAAGACTAGTCAATGTAGATGAAAAAGGAATTTCTCTTACTTGGAAAACCAGAGAACCTAAGGCTGTTGGAAAAGGAAAAATGACTGTAGAAAAGAATGCTGAAATAGCATTTACAAATATTAAAGAAGCAAAAGTTAAGATTACATTTTAAGAAGAACATGCAATGGAAAATATAGCATTAATAGATTCGTTTTCGGAATTCAAGGATATGAAAAGTATAGACAGAGTTACTCTCATGTCTATTTTAGAAGAAGTTTTTAGAGCAGCATTGAAGCGTAAATTTGGTTCTGATGATAATTTTGATATCATTATCAATCCTGATAAAGGAGATTTAGAAATTTGGAGAAATAGAATCGTGGTAGCGGATGGTGAAGTTGAGGATGACAATGAAGAAATTGAAATTTCTGCAGCAAGAAAAATTGAGCCAGACTTTGAGATTGGAGAAGATGTTTCTGAGGAGGTAAAATTATATGACCTTGGTAGAAGAGCCATTTTAGCACTTCGTCAGAATTTAATTTCAAAAATTTATGAGCACGATAGCACAAATATTTTCAAACATTTTAAAGATCTTGAAGGGGATATTTTTAGTGCTGAAGTACATCACATTCGTCACAATGCAATCATTTTGTTAGATGATGATGGAAATGAAATCTTATTGCCAAAAAGTGAGCAAATTAGATCCGATTTTTTCAGAAAAGGAGATTCGGTTAGAGGAGTTATCAAAAGTGTTGAGCTACGAGGAAACAAGCCTGTCATTATTTTGTCTAGGACATCACCGAATTTCTTAACAAAATTATTTGAGCAAGAAATTCCAGAAGTGTTTGATGGATTGATTACCGTTGAAGGAGTTGCAAGAATTCCAGGAGAAAAAGCAAAAGTAGCCGTTGATTCTTATGACGATAGAATTGATCCTGTTGGAGCTTGTGTTGGTATGAAAGGTTCTCGTATTCACGGAATTGTTCGCGAGTTAGGAAACGAAAACATAGATGTTATCAATTACACTAAAAACGAGCAATTATTCATCTCAAGAGCGTTGAGTCCTGCAAAGGTTGTCTCTATGGATATAGAAGCTTATGAGGAAGAAAAAAATGGGAAGAAAGGACGTGTAAATGTATTTTTAAAGCCAGAAGAAGTTTCCAAAGCTATCGGTAAGGGAGGGGTTAACATTCGTCTAGCGAGTGAATTGACCAAATATGATATAGACGTTCAAAGAGATGGTATTGAAGAAGAAGATGTAGAATTGATTGAGTTTGGAGATGAAATTGAAGCATGGGTAATTCAAGAATTTAAAAACATTGGTTTAGACACTGCAAAAAGTGTCTTAGAAACCTCTGTACAAGAGCTTCTAAAACGAACGGATTTGGAAGAAGAAACGATATTAGACGTTCAAAGAATTTTGAAAGAAGAATTTGAAGAATAATTATCAAAATAAAAAATAATACTTTTACAAATAAAGGTTAATAAGATTATATGTCTGAAACTAGAACAATGAGACTTAATAAGGTACTACGAGAATTAAATATTTCTCTTGATAGAGCTGTGGAGTATCTCGCTAAGAACAATTATCAGATCGAGGCAAGACCGACCACAAAAATATCAAATGAAATATACGAAGTACTAAAGGATGGTTTTGAAACTGATGCGAACAAGAAAGCCGCATCAAAAGAAGTTAGTGAAGAAAAAAGAAAAGAAAAAGAAGCCATTCGACTTGAGCTAGAGGCCAAAATTGAAAAAAAGAGAATTGAAGAAGAGAAGAAAGAAGAAGTTTTAAAAGCCAAAGCTGAAAAATTAGCCATAAAAAAAGTTGGTAAAATTGATATTACCACTCAAAAACCTGTTACAGAGGAACAGTCAGAAGAAGTTATTGAAAAAGAGAATTCAGATCATGAAGTTTCTAAAACAGAATCTGAAAAAGAAGTTCATGAAACATCAGAGGTTTCTGATTCTCAACAAGAATCGTCTGAAGAAGAAGCATCAGAATCATTAGAAGACTCAGAAAAAATCAAAACAAACTATCAAAGACTTGATGGCCCAAAGCTAACCGGTAAAAAGATTGATCTTAAGCAATTTGAAAAAGTAAATAAATCTCCGGAAAAGAAATCAAATGAGGCTGCCAAAAATGATTCTTCAAAGAGAAAGAGAAAAAGAATCAACAAAACAGGAGCACCTAATCAAGATCAAAATAAATCAAAAAATAATAAATCAGGAAATTCTCGTGGAGGTCAAAAGAAAAGACCAATCATTCAAAAGCAAGAACTTACTGAAGCAGAAATTCAAAAACAAGTCCGAGAAACCTTAGAAAAACTTCAAGGGAAGTCTTCTAAAGGAAAAGGAGCGAAGTACAGAAGAAATAAAAGAGATGCCCACAGAGAACTTTCTGATGCAGAAACGGAAGCACAAGCATTAGAATCTAAGATATTAAAGGTTACAGAGTTTGTAACAGTAAGTGAGGTGGCTACGATGATGGATGTTCCGGTAACCGAAATTATTTCTGCTTGTATGATGTTGGGAATGATGGTGACGATGAACCAGCGATTGGATGCAGAGACGTTAAAAATTGTTGCAGAAGAGTTTGGTTTTATGGTAGAGTTTGTTGGAGCAGAAGTAGAAGAATCCATAGAGGAAGTTGTTGATAGCCCAGAGGATCTTGTGAATCGCGCTCCGATCATTACAGTCATGGGTCATGTAGATCACGGTAAAACATCCTTGTTAGATTACATTAGAAAAGCGAATGTAACTGATGGGGAGTCTGGTGGAATCACACAACATATTGGTGCCTATTCGGTAAATGTAGGAGATCAAAAGATTGCATTTTTAGATACGCCTGGTCACGAAGCTTTTACTGCTATGAGAGCAAGAGGAGCACAAGTTACCGATTTAGTGATCATAGTTGCCGCTGCTGATGATGATGTAATGCCTCAAACAAAAGAAGCAATTTCTCATGCGCAAGCTGCAGGGGTGCCTATCATATTTGCAATTAATAAAATTGACAAACCCAATGCCAATCCTGATAATGTGAAAACCCAATTGTCTTCAATGAATTTATTAGTTGAAGAATGGGGAGGAAACATTCAATCGCAAGACATTTCTGCTAAAACAGGTGAAGGAATTCCAGAATTATTGGAAAAAGTATTGTTGGAAGCAGAAATTTTAGAATTAAAAGCGAATCCCAAAAAGAATGCTGTTGGGGCTGTTGTTGAAGCGCAATTGGATAAAGGAAGAGGGTATGTGACAACCATCCTAGTGCAAGCAGGAACTCTAAGAATTGGGGATTATATATTAGCAGGTAAAAATAGTGGTAAAGTGAAAGCGATGTTTGATGACAAAGGAAACAATGTCACAGAGGCAGGTCCTTCAACCCCTATTTCTATTCTAGGATTGGATGGAGCTCCTCAAGCAGGAGACAAGTTCAATGTATTTGACGATGAAAGAGAGGCCAAACAAATCGCTTCAAAACGTTCACAATTGCAAAGAGAACAATCTGTTAGAACCCAAAAAACATTGACTCTAGATGAAATTGGAAGACGAATTGCTTTGGGAGACTTTAAAGAATTGAACATCATTTTAAAAGGAGATGTTGATGGTTCTGTAGAAGCGTTAACAGATTCTTTCCAGAAACTTTCTACAGAAGAAATTCAGGTAAACATATTGCACAAAGGAGTTGGGGCAATTACAGAATCAGATGTGTTATTAGCGACAGCTTCTGATGCAATTATTGTTGGATTTAATGTTCGTCCTCAAGCAAATGCTAGAGTAATTGCAGACAAAGAAGAAGTAGATATCAGAACTTATTCCATCATTTATGATGCAATCAACGATCTTAAAGATGCAATGGAAGGGATGTTATCTCCTGAAATGAAAGAGGAAGTAACCGGAAACGTAGAAATCAGAGAAGTTTACAAGATTTCTAAAGTTGGAAATATTGCAGGTTGTATGGTGATGAATGGAAAAATCTTCAGAAATTCCAAAGTAAGAATCATTAGAGATGGAATTGTCACACATGATGGTGAATTAACTTCACTCAAAAGATTCAAAGATGATGTTAAAGAAGTTGCCAAAGGATATGACTGTGGACTTCAAATCAAAAATTACAATGATATCAAGATTGGAGATACCATCGAAGCATACAAAGAAGTTGCTGTCAAGAAAAAACTAAAATAACCTCAGTTTTTTAAAATTTTGAAAAAATAAGCTTATTTCCCAAGAGGGATTACGATGGCGCTTTCATACTTTCTCTTGAACCCAAGCAAAGCTCTCTCAGCCTCAAGTTTTGTTTTGTAAAATCCGACTTGAATCTTCCATTCTGGTTGTTTGTAAGAAATGTATGTTTTGATTTCTGGAAAATCAATCTTGAATTTTTTTTGGATGGCTCTTGCTTCATCCTCAAAACCATTGTAAAGCTGAATTCTATGTCCATAGCTAAACTCTTTGTTGAATTCTTTTTTTTTGGCAATTAAATCTTCAATGAGTTCACCATCTGTTTTCTTTGATTGAGAAACGGCTGTTTGGGATGGGAAAACAGCACAACCAAAGAGTATAAAATATAAGGATAATTTTTTCATAAAAATCATTTTTACAAAATTAGTAATATTATCATAATTCAATTGAAAAAACAACCTTATTTAGAACAAATATAAATTATAATTTAACCTTCTTTTTACATTTTAAAATATAGTTTTAAGTACTACTTTTGTGGCAAATAATTAAACAGGTTTTTTTAAGCCAAATTTAGTTGCAAATTACAGCATCTAGAGAGACAAAAATTTAATAGTTTGTGAGTATGAAAAGTGTAGGTTTACACAAAAGACAGATGGGTCTTCTTCTTAAAATTTTTACAGTTCTATTTTTCTTTTCAATAAGTCTTTCAGTGGTGGCTCAAGATACTGTTGACAAAACCCGTCAGAGTGAGGGAAGAAAATTATTTAGATCCCTTTGTGCTTCTTGCCATAACTTAGATTCCAAGAAAATAGGGCCGCCATTAGGAGCCATCGAAGAAAGAAGAGAAAATGATTGGCTAAAGGCATGGATTAAGAACAATGCTGCACTTCGTGCCACCGGTGACAGAGACGCCATTGCAGTTTTCAATGAATACAATGGTTCGGTAATGTCTGCCTTCCCACAATTATCAGATACTCAAATAGACGATATATTATATTACACAACCGTTGGAGACCCTGCGCCAGTTGTTACCGCTGGGAGTGAAGGAGTTCAGGTTGCATCCAACCAAGCTCCAGGATGGTTGTTGTACATTTTAGCTGCTATTATTGTTTGTACTTTTTTAATCATTGCTTCTTTACTCAAAACAATCAGTGAATTAAAAGGAGCTCCCAAAACTCCAAACTCTTTAGGCTCATTAAAAGAAGTTTGGGAAGGAGTTAAACAAAACACATTTTTGCATGTAGTGGGAACCATTTTCTTACTACTTGTTACTGCCTACGTAGGGTTTGGTACTTTATTTAGTGTTGGAGTGGATCAAGGATATCAGCCTGTTCAACCCATTGCTTTTTCACATAAAATTCATGCTGGTGAAAACAAGATAGATTGTCAATACTGTCACTCATCAGCAAAACATAGCAAACATTCTGGAATACCTTCAGTCAATGTATGTATGAATTGTCATATGAATATTGCTGAGGTAGCAGAAGGAACTGAAGTAGAATATAACGGCATTACGCTACGAAAAAAAGAATTGGATAAAGAAATCCAAAAAATATATGATGCTGCGGGTTGGGATGTAGAAAATTTAGAATATACGGGTGATACCAAACCTGTTAAGTGGATTCGTATCCACAACTTACCTGATCATGTCAACTTTGTGCATGCACAACACGTTACTGTTGCAGGAGTAGATTGTAAGCAATGTCATGGTCCTGTTGAAACAATGGATGAGATGTATCAATACTCTCCATTAACCATGGGTTGGTGTATAGATTGTCATAGAGAGACAAACGTAGATTTAAAAGGGAATCCTTACTATGAAGAAATTCACAAACAACTGGCAGAAAAATATGGGACCAAAGATGTTACCATTGCCCAGTTAGGAGGAATTGAATGCGGTAAGTGTCATCATTAAACAATTAAGAATATAAATTCTATATAAATAAATGGCTCTAAACAGAAAATACTGGCAAAGTGTTGAAGAACTTAAAGACAGTTCCATTGTTGAAACGCTTGCTAAAAATGAATTTGTAGAGGAAATACCAACAGATGAATTTTTAGGAAACAAAGAAACTCTAGAAAGCTCTTCTACTTCAAGAAGAGATTTTCTAAAATATGTTGGTTTCACTACTGCAGCTGCAACATTAGCAGCCTGTGAAGGTCCGGTTAAAAAATCGATTCCATATGTAGTAAAACCTGATGATACCATATTGGGAGTCGCAGATTGGTATGCAAGTACGGTTGCTGATGGATTTGATTTTGCCAATGTCTTGGTTAAAACTCGTGAGGGTCGACCAATCTTAATCATGCCCAACAAAGATGCTGGAGGGTCTACCAATGCCAGAGTTCAAGCGTCTGTTTTATCTCTATACGATGATCAATTAAGATTAAAAGAACCAAGAAGAGGAGATTCAGCCATTTCTTGGGATACTGCTCATCTTGAAATTCAAGCATCTTTAGCTCAATTAAAAGAGGCAAATGAGCCTGTTGTTTTACTAACAGGAACTTTAGCAAGTCCATCTACTGAACAAATTATTTCAGATTTTTTAGCGGCATATCCAAATGTAAAACATGTGGTATATGATGCTATTTCTGAGAGTGGAACATTAGATGCATTCGAAGACATGTATGGATCTAGAGCATTGCCAAATTATCATTTTGAAAAAGCTCACACCATTGTTTCTTTTGGAGCAGATTTTATTGGTGATTGGCAAGGAGGTTTTGACAAAGGATATGCTGCAAGCAGAAATCCAGATTCTGGACATATGTCATACCATGTTCAGTTTGAAGCTAATATGTCATTAACAGGAGCAAATGCAGACAAGCGTATTGTAACAAAGCCATCCGATCAAGTATTTGCCTTGATCAACTTATACAATGAAATTACAGGATCTAATTTGCCATCAAAAGCAACTCCAGTTGATGCTCATGTTAAAGAAATTGCAGCAATTTTAAAAAAATCTGCTTCTCATGGGGTCGTGGTTTCTGGATCTTCAGATAAAGAAGCTCAATTGATCGCCTTTGCCATCAATGATGCATTAAAAAGCAAAGTTTTTGATCCCTCGAATCCTTTACACATAAGAAAAGGGAATGATGCTGATTTGGCACAAGTTATTTCTGATCTCAAGTCAGGAGAAGTTAAAGGTTTACTAACCTACAATGTTGATCCTGTATACAATGTAGCATCAGGTTCTGAATTGGCTGAGGCCATAAAAAAATTAAAGTTATCAGTTGCTTTTTCGGTTCAAAATGATGCCACTGCAAACACCACTCAATATTCATTACCAATGTCTCACTTCTTGGAGTCTTGGGGAGATGTTAAGACTACTGACAGTAACTATGGACTGATTCAACCAACAATTCAAAAGTTGTTTGACACAGCCCAAATTCAAGATGTATTGTTAAAGTGGTCTGGAAACAATTCAACTTCTTATCATGATTACTTAAAAGGATATTGGTCTTCTAATGTGTTGGTTGATCAATCATGGAATCAAGCGCTTCATGACGGTTTTTATATAAGAAAAGTATCCAATAAGGTATCTGCTAATTCGATAGATCTTACTTCTCTAGCAACAATTTTAGGAAATTCTATAGAAACATCAGATTTTGAATTGACCTTATTTTCTTCTACAGCATTAGGTGATGGAAAGCAAGCAAACAATCCTTGGTTACAAGAATTTCCAGATCCACTAACAAGAGCTTCTTGGGACAATTATTTAACCATTTCAATAGCCGATGCTAAAAAGTACGGTTTCACGAATCCAGTTAAAGACAATGGTGCCATTAATGGGAATTATGCAAAGGTTTCTGTAAATGGGGTGTCCCTTGAAAACATTCCAGTGATGATTCAGCCAGGTCAAGCTCCTGGTTCCGTTGGATTGGCTTTAGGTTATGGAAGAAAAACAAATCTTAAAGAAGAAATGCAAGTAGGAGTTAATGCCTACACATTATATGCAGATTCTAAGAACGTACAGTACGGAGTTTCCATTGAAAAAACATCAGGTCCTGTTCATGAATTTGCTTGTACACAAGTACAAAAAACAATCGCAGGAAGACATGATATTTTAAAGGAAACTACGTTAAAAGATTATATCAACGTAGATCCTAAAGATCACAAGAATGGATGGAATATACCGGCGATGGTATCCTATGATCACCAAGAAGTTGAAGCCAAATCAATCGATCTTTGGGATGGATTCAATAGAGAAATAGGACATCATTTTAATTTATCAATTGATTTAACATCTTGTACTGGATGTGGAGCCTGTGTTATTGCATGTCATGCAGAAAACAATGTTCCAGTGGTTGGTAAAAAGGAAGTACGCGTTGGTAGAGATATGCACTGGCTTAGAATTGATCGTTACTACTCTTCTGGAGTTGAAGAAAAATTCAACGAAACGTATCATAAAGAACCGAACGCACAATCGATAAGAGAATTTGCCAAAGATAGCTTAGGTCTAGGAGATGGAGCAATGTATGCCGCTTTAGAAACTGAAGCAGAAAACCCACAAGTTTCTTTTCAACCTATGATGTGTCAGCACTGTAATCATGCTCCATGTGAGACGGTTTGTCCAGTTGCTGCAACCAGTCATGGACGTCAAGGTCAAAATCAAATGACTTACAATAGATGTGTTGGAACTAGATATTGTGCAAACAACTGTCCTTACAGAGTTCGTCGTTTCAATTGGTTTAATTATGCCAATAACAACGAATTTGATTTTAACATGAATAACGATTACGGAAAGATGGTTTTAAATCCAGATGTTGTTGTTCGATCTAGAGGGGTTATGGAAAAATGTTCTTTCTGTATCCAGTCTACACAAGCAGTTATTTTAAAGGCGAAGAAAGAAGGTAGAAAAGTAAGAACTGGTGAGTTCAACGATGCAACTGCATGTTCAGCGGCTTGTTCTACTGGAGCGATGGTCTTTGGAGATGTTAATAGTAAAGACGATCCAATTGTGCCTTTGACAGAAGATAAAAGAGCATATCACGTATTAGATTATCTACAAACAAAACCTAATGTAGTGTATCAAGTGAAAGTTAGAAATACAAATGAAGCGTAATTAAAATTTAAGATATAAACAAATGTCTCATTACGAAGCACCCATAAGAGAGCCTTTAGTACTAGGTCATAAAACGTATCATGATATCACTGAAGACATTGCAAGACCTATAGAAGGGAAAGCAAATAAAAACTGGTATATCGCATTTTACATTTCTTTAGCAGCCATGCTTTGGGGGTTTGGATGTATCTTTTATACAGTAGGTACTGGTATCGGAGTTTGGGGATTGAGCAAGAACATAGGATGGGCTTGGGATATCACTAACTTTGTATGGTGGGTTGGTATTGGTCACGCAGGAACGTTAATTTCTGCGGTACTTTTATTATTCCGTCAAAAATGGAGAATGGCGATCAACCGATCAGCAGAGGCGATGACCATTTTTGCTGTTTTTCAAGCAGGATTATTTCCAATCATTCACATGGGACGTCCTTGGAATGGTTACTGGGTTTTACCAATTCCGAACCAATTTGGATCGTTATGGGTCAACTTTAATTCTCCTTTATTATGGGATGTATTTGCCATTTCAACATATTTATCTGTATCCTTAGTTTTCTGGTGGACAGGATTGTTACCTGATTTTGCTATGATTCGAGATAGAGCAGTAAAACCTTTTCAAAAGAAAATCTATTCTTTGTTATCTTTTGGATGGTCAGGTAGAGCAAAAGACTGGCAGCGATTTGAGGAAGTATCCCTAGTTTTAGCAGGACTTGCAACTCCTTTAGTACTTTCAGTACATACCATTGTATCGATGGACTTTGCAACCTCAATCAACCCAGGATGGCACTCGACAATCTTCCCGCCTTATTTTGTGGCTGGAGCGATTTTCTCTGGTTTTGCCATGGTACAAACCTTATTAGGAATCATGCGTAAAGTAACCAATCTAGAGGCATACATTACTCGACTCCATATTGAGTATATGAATGTTGTCATCATTCTAACTGGAGGGATTGTAGCCGTAGCTTACGCAACAGAGTTCTTTATTGCATGGTATACAGGATCTCAATATGAGGATTATACGTATTTATCAGTAGGAGCCGCAACAGGTCCTTATTGGTGGGCGTTTTATTCATTGTTATTGTTCAATATCATCATTCCCCAATTGTTGTGGATTAAAAAGATTAGAAGAAGTTTTGTTTGGTCATTTTTAATTTCAATTGCAATCAATATAGGAATGTGGTTTGAACGTTTTGACATCATTGCTATTGTATTGAGTAAAGGACATTTACCTTCATCATGGTGGCGTTTTGAGCCAACATTTGTTGATGTTGGAATATTTATAGGAACCATTGGTTTTTTCTTTGTTCTGTTTTTATTATATGCCAGAACATTTCCTGTAATCGCACAGGCAGAAGTAAAAACCATATTGAAATCCTCAGGAGAGAGTTATAAAAAATTGAGAGACAATAATCATGAGTAGTAATAAAGTTATTCACGCAATTTACAATGATGATGAAGTTGTTTTAGAAGCCGTTAAAAAGGTTAAAGCAGCCAATCATCACATTGAAGAAGTTTTTTGTCCATTCCCTGTTCACGGGCTTGACAAAGCTATGGGACTTGCTCCTACAAGGATGGCTATCGCCTCTTTTATGTTTGGGATTACTGGTCTAAGCATCGCCATTTGGTTAACCTATTATACAATGATTGTTGATTGGCCTCAAGACATCGGAGGAAAACCAAGTTTTAGTTGGGGAGAAAATATGCCTGCTTTTGTTCCAATAATGTTTGAATTGACTGTATTTTTTGCCGCACATTTAATGGTAATTACTTTCTATATGAGAAGTAGAATTTGGCCTTTTAAAAAAGCAGAAAATCCAGATCCAAGAACAACTGATGATCATTTTTTAATGGAAATTGAAGTTCATGATAATGAAAAGGAGTTAAAATCATTATTGAAAAAAACAGGAGCTGTAGAAATTAATATAGTAGATAAGCACTAATTCATGAGAAAGTATATAAAATTTAGTATTGCCTTCATTGCTTTAGCAACCATGATGTCTTGCTCTGATAAGAGAGAAAGACAATATCAATATATGCCAGGAATGTATGTTGCTGTTCCTTACGAGGCAGATGCAGAAAAAGGAAATACAGGATACTCCTCTAATCTTAAGCCAGTTCAAGGAACGATCGCTAGAGGAAATGTTCCTTATGAGTATGCAAACACAAATGAAGACTATGAAAGAGCCAAGAAAGATTTAAAATCTCCATTAGCTCAAGATGAAATTAACCTTGAAAATGGTAAGAAAATGTATACGATTTATTGCGTTTCTTGCCACGGGAAAAAAGGGGATGGAAATGGTTATTTATCTAAGGCTGAAAAATTTCTTGGAATTCCAAATTATAAAGACAGAGACATTACGGAAGGAAGTATCTATCATGTTATTATGCATGGTAAAAATTTAATGGGTTCTCATTCCTCACAGCTTACAAGCAAAGAACGATGGCAAATTGTTCAGTACGTTGGAAAATTACGTAATGATTTATTGAAATAAGAAAAAAAGAAGAATACGAAAGATATGTATCAATTCTCAGGTAAAATAAAAATGTTCTCAATAATCCTTATTATTTTAGGAGTATTGGGTGTTGGTTTTAGTTTTTATAGCGCTCCATCAACTGTTGAGGAAGCTATGGAAATGGTCTCAAGTAATGACCATGGTGATGGCCACGGTGACAACCATGGATCCTCTCATGATGCTGTTGTAAAAGAAGATCATTCATCTGAATCACATGCTGCTGAAACGTCTCATGAATCTCATGACAGTCATGCCGAAAAACACGATGAAGCTAAAGATAAACATCATGAAAATACACACAGTACAGCAGATTCTCATGCTGGAGATCATGATGCAGCTCATGGAGAACATGTTTTACATCAACTTCAAAACAGACCCTGGTCTGCAGTATATGTTGCCCTGCTATTTTTCTTAGGAATTTCATTATTAGTGCTAGCGTTTTACGCATCACAAAGGGTCGCTCAAGCCGGATGGTCTATTGTTTTGTTCAGAGTTATGGAAGCGATCACCGCCAATCTTGTACCAACATCAATCATCATGTTGATCTTGGTGATCTTAACAGCGCTTCATTCGAACCATTTATTTGTTTGGATGGGTGAAGGGGTCTTTGACAAAACAAGTGAGAATTTTGACCCTATTGTTTATAGCAAGAAAGCATGGTTAAATGTCCCTTGGTGGGTTATCAGAAGTGTATTCTATTTATTGGTATGGAATGCTTACAGATTGCTTATTAGAAGAAATTCAATCAAAGAAGATACCGCGAACGATGGCTATAAAACCTACAAGAATAACTACAATATGTCTGTGGTATTCTTATTTTTATTCATGCTTACAGAATCTATGGCGGTATGGGATTGGATTATGGGATTAGACCCTCACTGGTTCTCTACGTTATTTGCATGGTACGTGTTGGCGTCTTTATTAGTTAGTGCAATTACAGTCATTGCATTTGTAACAATTTATTTACGTTCAAAAGGGTATTTACCAAAAGTCAACGACAGTCATATTCATGATTTGGCAAAATTTATGTTTGGATTCTCTGTGTTTTGGACTTATTTATGGTTTGCCCAGTTCATGTTAATATGGTACGCAGACATTCCTGAGGAAACTACGTATTTTGTTTTAAGATTTTCAGAATATAAAACCTTGTTTTTATCCATGTTGGTGATGAACTTTGTTTTCCCAATATTATTATTAATCAATAGTGATTTCAAAAGTAGACCTTGGTTTGTAATCATTGGAGGATTGGTAATCCTATCGGGTCATTATGTAGATTTATTCATCATGATTATGCCTGGAACAGTGGGTGGAAGTTGGAGTTTTGGAATTCCAGAAATTAGTGCTACTTGTTTTTTCATAGGGATATTTATTTACACGGTCCTTAATGCTTTTTCAAAAGCAGATCCGTTAGCGACAGGAAATCCTTTCTTGCATGAAAGTGAACATTATCACTACTACAATATTGAACATCATTCAGAAGAAGACAATAAACATTAATCAATACAATAACAAATAAAAAACTATGCTAGCTTTATTTTATATTTTTATAGGTGTTGCAATCGGAGTAAGTTTCTGGCAGATTACAAGAATATTGAATTTAAGAAGCGTTATTGCTACTGATAAAGATAATGACGCACAGGGGAAATATTTCATGCTTTTTGGAATATTCTTATATGTATTGATGATCTACTGCTTGATTGCCATGAATGTAATCATGTTACCAGAATCTGCTTCTTATGAAGGAGAAAATGATGACATCCTATTCAACGTCTCATTTTGGTTAATAGGGATTGTACAGTTTATCATGCAATTCATTATTGCCTTTTTTACCTATAAATACCGTGGTAATAAAAGTAAAAAAGCGAAATTTTACGCAGACAACCATAAACTAGAATTGATTTGGACGGTTATTCCAGGAATTGTGATTGTAGTGCTTATTGGATTTGGAATTGTCCAGTGGTCAGAAGTAATGAACGTTGACGAGAGCGAAGATCCAATTATTATTGAAGTGTACGCAAAACAATTTGCTTGGCAAGCACGCTATGCAGGAGCTGACAATACTTTAGGCTTAGGGAATGTGAATTTTATCGATGAGTCTAATAACCCAATTGGTGTAGATATGTCGGATGCAGCCTCTTTGGATGATAAGCCCGTAACAGAATTACATTTACCTAAAGGGAAAAAAGTTTTATTTAAGTTCCGATCACAAGATGTTTTACATTCTGCATATATGCCTCATTTTAGAGCTCAAATGAATTGTGTTCCTGGGATGGTAACTCAATTTGCTTTTACACCAAAATATACGACAGAAGAGATGAGACTTCAATCTGAAGTAGTTGATAAAGTTCAACGAATTAATAAAATACGTTCAGAAAAGGGAGAAGACTTATATGAGTTTGATTATGTATTGTTATGTAATAAAATTTGTGGAGCTTCCCATTTCAGTATGCAAATGAAAATTGTTGTAGAGGAAGAAGAAGACTATGAAAATTGGTTAGCCGAACAACCCACCTATGGAGAAGTTATAAATTAAATGGATCACAAAAAAGTTAGATTATGTCAGAGCACCATCATAAAGAAACATTTGTAACAAAATATATTTTTAGTCAAGATCATAAAATGATTTCGAAACAATTCCTTATTACAGGAATGATTATGGGAATCATTGGAATATTTATGTCCATGCTATTCCGTTTGCAATTAGCATGGCCAGAAAAATCATTTTCAATCATTGAAGCGTTCTTAGGACCTCATCAAACGGATGGTGTTATGAGTCCAGATATCTATTTGGCTCTTGTGACAATTCACGGAACCATTATGGTATTTTTCGTTTTGACTGCGGGACTGAGTGGAACCTTCTCTAATTTATTAATACCTCTACAGATTGGAGCCCGTGATATGGCATCAGGTTTCTTAAACATGATCTCATATTGGCTGTTTTTTATCTCAAGTGTCATAATGGTAATCTCTTTATTTGTAGAAGCTGGACCGGCTTCAGCAGGTTGGACAATTTATCCACCTTTAAGTGCGCTTCCACAAGCTATCCCAGGTTCAGGTAAAGGAATGACTTTATGGTTGGCATCCATGGCAATTTTCATCGCGTCTTCTCTAATTGGATCATTGAACTACATAGTGACGATTTTAAATCTTCGTACCAAAGGGATGAAGATGACTCGATTGCCTTTAACGATGTGGGCATTTTTTATCACCGCCATCATTGGTGTTGTTTCCTTCCCAGTTCTTCTATCAGCTGCATTGCTTTTGATTTTTGACAGAAGTTTTGGAACCTCTTTCTTCCTTTCAGATATCTTCATCAGTGGTGAAGTATTACATTATCAAGGAGGATCTCCTGTATTGTTTGAACACTTATTTTGGTTCTTAGGACATCCAGAAGTATACATTGTTTTATTACCAGCATTAGGGATCACCTCAGAAATCATCTCAACAAATTCTAGAAAACCCATTTTTGGATATCGTGCGATGATTGGATCCATCATGGCCATTGCATTTTTATCTACCATTGTATGGGGACACCATATGTTTATTTCAGGAATGAATCCATTTTTAGGATCTGTATTTACCTTTACAACGGTACTAATTGCAATTCCATCTGCAGTAAAGGCATTCAATTATATCACTACGCTTTGGAAAGGAAATCTTCAGCTGAATCCAGCCATGCTGTTTTCTATTGGATTGGTATCTACATTTGTAACAGGAGGATTAACAGGATTGGTTCTGGGAGATTCTGCTTTAGACATAAACATTCATGATACTTATTTTGTGGTAGCCCATTTCCACTTAGTGATGGGAGTTTCTGCTATTTTCGGAATGTATGCTGGAATTTATCACTGGTTTCCAAAGATGTATGGAAGAATGATGAATAAAGCAATGGGTTACTGGCATTTTTGGGTGACCATTATTTGTGCCTATGGAGTATTTTTCCCGATGCATTTTATTGGATTGGCTGGTTTACCTAGAAGATATTATTCGAATACCGCATTCCCAATGTTTGACGATGTTGCCGATACGAATGTAGTCATTACCATATTTGCATTGGTTGGAGGAATCGCTCAAATTATTTTCTTGGCAAACTTTTTCATTTCAATATACAGAGGTCAAAAAGCAAGTCAAAATCCTTGGAATTCTAATACGATCGAATGGACGACTCCAGTAGAACACATACATGGAAATTGGCCAGGAAAAATTCCTGAGGTTCACAGATGGGCATATGATTACAGTAAAAAAGTAGATCCTGATGACGATCAAAGTGATTATTTACATGGACAAGATTGGGTATCTCAAACCACACCCTTGCTTCCTGGAGAAGAACCTTCATAGCCATAATATTAACAGATGAAAACCTTTCCAATTTGGAAAGGTTTTTTGTTTTTAGAGAACAAATACATCAATCTTCAAATTCTAGTATATTTGTAATATGAATGATCATCTAAATCCTGAAAACGGGCATTATACAAATGAAGAGCTTGAGGTAGAAAAAAGATTAAGACCTCTTTCTTTCGATGACTTTACGGGTCAAGAACAAGCGATTGAAAATTTAAAGATTTTTGTTCAAGCAGCCAACCAGCGAGAGGAAGCATTGGATCATACCCTTTTTCATGGACCTCCAGGACTCGGAAAAACAACCCTTGCTCATATCTTAGCCAATGAATTGGATGTTGGTATCAAAGTAACTTCTGGTCCAGTTTTAGATAAACCAGGTGATCTAGCAGGTTTATTGACCAATCTAGACGCTAGAGATGTTTTATTTATTGATGAAATTCACAGGTTGAGCCCTGTGATAGAAGAGTATTTGTATTCTGCAATGGAGGATTACAAAATCGATATCATGATCGAATCTGGCCCGAATGCAAGAACGGTTCAAATTAATTTAGAGCCTTTTACCTTAGTAGGAGCCACTACACGATCAGGATTATTAACAGCTCCGATGAGAGCTCGTTTTGGGATTAGTAGTCGATTGAATTATTATAAGAAAGAATTACTCACAACAATCATACAAAGAAGTGCACAAATTTTAAGAGTTCCAATTTCTATGGAAGCAGCAATTGAGATAGCAGGGAGAAGTAGAGGTACTCCAAGAATTGCAAATGCACTGTTAAGAAGAGTACGTGATTTTGCTCAGATCAAAGGAGATGGAAACATCACCATAGAGATTGCGAAATACGCTTTAAAGGCATTGAATGTTGATGCCTATGGGTTGGATGAAATGGATAACAAAATTTTAACAACTATTATTGATAAATTTAAAGGGGGTCCGGTAGGGATTGGAACACTCTCAACAGCGGTAGGTGAAAATGGAGAAACCATTGAGGAAGTTTATGAACCTTTTTTAATTCAAGAAGGATTTATCATGCGAACTCCAAGGGGGAGAGAAGCCACTGATTTAGCCTACAAGCATTTGGGCCTTATAAAGGGGAAAAATCAAGGTGAACTTTTTTAGTTGAAAAAACAATCTTTTGTTTTTTGATACAGAATGAAAAAAATAAAAAAACTCATACCAATTTTAGAATGGTTACCCAACTATAAAATTTCTAGTCTTAGAGGTGACTGTATCGCTGGAATAACCGTCGCAATCATATTAATTCCTCAAGGAATTGCCTATGCATTGATTGCTGGTTTGCCACCCATTTATGGATTGTACTGTGCATTAGTTCCTCAACTTGTATATGCTGTTTTTGGTTCCTCTAGGCAAGTGGCCATTGGACCTGTTGCCATGGATTCGTTGATTGTAGCTACGGGAGTTTCTACCTTAGCCTTGACGGGATCAGATAGTTATATATCTATTGCAATTTTACTTGCGTTTATGGTGGGTGGAATTCAATTTTTATTAGGCGTTTTTAGACTAGGATTCATTGTTAATTTTCTATCAAAACCTGTAATTACTGGTTTTACCTCAGCAGTAGCACTTACCATTGGAATCAATCAATTCAGAAATTTGTTTGGTGTCAATATTGTTCAAAGTGACCAAATTCAATATGTGTTAGAAAGTATTTGGTATAATATTGTTGACTTTAATGCCCATACAACGGTGATTGGATTGGTTTCCATAATTACCATCATTCTGCTAAGAAAAATCAATAAGAAGATTCCTAGTGCTTTGATTGTTGTTGTCTTTGGAATTTTTGTAATGCATTATTTTGGGAATGAATTTAATGATGTTAGTATCATAGAAAATATACCATCTGGATTGCCAACTTTTTCTTTTCCAGAGCTTGATATTAGTCAGATTAGAGAATTACTTCCTATTGCACTAACGTTGGTTATGGTAGGGTATTTGGAGACCATTTCTATCGGAAAATCATTGGAATCCAAACAAGATGAATATAAGATAAGACCCAATCAAGAACTGATTGCTCTTGGATTGAGTAATTTAATTGGTTCTTGGTTCAAAGCATATCCATCAACATCAAGTTTTTCCAGATCCGCAATCAATCAGGAATCCGGAGCAACCACTGGTATGGCATCCTTAATTTCTGTAATGATGGTTGTCATTACATTGTTATTTTTGACTCCTTTATTTTATTATTTACCCAATACAGTTTTAGCAGCCATTATCATTGTAGCAGTTTTTGGATTGATCAATGTAAAAGAGACCCTTTTTTTATGGAAAGCCAACAATCTAGATTTTTGGTTATTGGTTGCAACATTTTTTTCGACCCTTTTGTTCGGTATCGAATATGGAATCATCATTGGAGTCGGATTGTCTCTAATTGTTTTAATTTTTAGAACTTCAAGACCTTATGTGGTTGAATTAGGAAAAGTTCCTGACTCTGACTTTTATAGGAATAAGGATCGTTTTTCTGAGGTGCTTATTGATAAAGAAATATTAGTCTTTAGATTTGACTCTCAGTTATTTTATGCCAATGCGAGTTATTTTATTGAAATTTTAGACATGATGGTAGAAAAAAAAGGAGCGCATTTAAAATTGATTGTTTTGGATGCAGAAAGTATCAATAGAGTTGATAGTACAGGAGTAGAAATGTTGAAAGAACGAATTCGATTTTATCAAAAAAAAGATATTTTATTTTATTTCGCGGGAGTGAAAGGTCCTGTTCGAGATCACTTGTTTAGAGGAAAAATATTAGACTTAATTACATTAGATCATTTTTATATGAGAGTCAATGGGGCTGTCAATTATTATAAAAATGGGATCAAAGAGTACGAAAATAAATACGCAAATTATATACATCAATCATACGAATAGTAGAAAATAACGATACATGATTATAGAACAAATTTATACCGGTTGTCTTGCTCAAGGAGCCTATTATATTGAAAGTAATGGAGAAGTTGCGATCATAGATCCATTGCGTGAGGTTCAAGAATATATCGATAGAGCATCTGTCAATAGTTCAAAAATCAAGTATATTTTTGAAACTCATTTTCATGCAGATTTTGTAAGTGGACACCTTACTTTAGCAGAAAAAACAGGTGGTCAAATCGTTTTTGGCCCCAATGCAAAAACAAAATTTGATGTCTATAATGCAAAGGATGGAGAAATTTTTCAAATTGGTGATATCTCCATCACAGCAATTCACACACCTGGGCATACCATGGAAAGCACCACTTATTTACTCAAAGACCAAACGGGAAAAGATATTGCTATTTTTACTGGAGACACCCTGTTTTTAGGTGATGTAGGTAGGCCTGATTTGGCTCAAAATACTGAAATGACTCAAAGTGATTTGGCAGCCTTATTATTTGACAGTCTTAGAAATAAAATCATGCCTTTGGCAGATGACATTACCGTATATCCTGCACATGGTGCAGGGTCTGCATGTGGTAAAAACTTAAGTAAAGAAACGATAGGAACCCTAGGAGATCAAAAGAAACACAATTATGCATTGAGAGAGGATATGACTAAAGAAGAATTCATCAATGAAGTGACCAACGGATTGTTACCACCACCAGAATACTTTCCATTAAATGTTCAGTTAAATAAAGAGGGCTACCCATCGATTGATAAAGTGATTAAGACTGGATCGAAGGCGCTCTCTGTGAATGATTTTGAATTGTTAGCTGAAGAGAAAGCTGCGTTGATTTTAGATGTTCGTCACCAATTTGAATTCGTTAAAGGGTTCATCCCTCAATCTATTTTTATTGGTCTAGGAGGAACTTTCGCCCCATGGGTAGGCGCTTTAATTAAAGACATTCAACAACCGATTTTATTGGTGGTTCCAGAAGGAAAACAAGAAGAAGCAATTACAAGATTATCGCGTGTTGGTTTCGATCATGTTTTAGGATATTTAGAAGGGGGTTTTGAGGCTTGGAGATCTTCAGGTAAAGAGATTGATACCTTACCTTCTGTCTCTGCGGTTGAATTAGAAGAAAAAATGGCTGAGAACGTACTTGTTTTTGATGTTAGAAAACCTGGAGAATATGCTGCTGAACACATAGAAAATGTACCAAATACTCCCTTAGATTTTTTAAATAACCACATTGCTGAATTTCCTAGCCAGAAAGATTTCTATCTCCATTGCGCTGGAGGATACCGTTCTGTCATTGCAGCCTCGATCTTAAAAGCCAGAGGATACCGAAAAGTTATTGATGTTGCAGGAGGGTATGGTGCAATAAAAAAGACTGGGATTAAAAGAACAGCTATTGTTACTTGCTCAAATTCAAAATAAGACAAATGAAAACAAAGGTGTTATTTTTTTTGATCTTGACCACACTTTCATCTTGTGCTCAAAAATCAGAAAAACTTAACCTCGTTTCTCAAGAAGCGTTTTCAAAGTTATTGACTAGCGATATTCAGTTATTGGATGTTAGAACAGCTAGAGAGTTTCAACAAGGGTATATTAAAGACGCAATTTTGATTGATTTTTATGACCCTTATTTTGTGGCTAAAGTTCAAGCCACTTTTGATAAAAAGAAACCGCTCTATGTTTATTGTTCTGTTGGAGGCAGAAGTAATAAAGCTGGTTTGAAACTTGTCACTGAAGGCTTTCAAGAGGTTTATGATCTTGAAGGAGGATATTCAAAATATCAAAAAAAATAATTAGAAATCGTTAAATTTGGAACGATATGATTGATGAATTCAATATCAATGAATGTTTTAGCTTTATAATTTCAAATGAAATAACTGCCTGTTAAAACTTGTACTAGCAAGTACTATTTTAACGATGGATGTCAAAAGAATTTTTAGAAATGAGTATAAAAAAACCTGAAGTACTCCTTCAGGTTTTTTTATTTAGAATTTTAAGCTGACTCCAACCAAAAAGTTGGCGGTAGCTTGAGGGTAATATCCGGCACCGTCACCTGTAATGATTTCATTGCCTTCCCCAGGATAGTCATAGGTATAGTAGTAGCCTCTATCTACATATTCTGTATCAAAAATATTATTGATCAATCCACTAATGACAATCGCATCAAAAATATTCTTAGGTTCTATGGTGTACACAAAGTTGATGTCACTTGTAAAATAACTTTTTAAAACATCTAGACTAGAAACACGACTGTTTAAATTACTCATGAATTGTTGCCCAACATACTTGGATAAGAAAGAAATTTGAAAGTCTTCAGAGGGCTCGTAAATAAACATGTTTCCAACAATGATATTCGGAGAGAATGACAAAGGGGTGTTTCCTAAATTTTCTAAATTTCCTTTGATTGGTGCTTTAAAGTCTCTGTTTCTATTTGAACTAAATGCAGCATTAGATTTTAAAGTAAATTGCTCACTTATGGTCAATTCAGAATCAATTTCTAGTCCTAAACGATAGCTGCTTCCACTCGTAGCTCTGATTGGAGCACCAACGTCATCAATAGCTCCAGTCAATACCAATTGGTTGGTATAATTCATATAATAAAGATTGGTATTCAAGCGAAAATGATCATTCTTATATCTCCAACCCAATTCAAAATCGTCTAATTTTTCTGGTGAAGAAACGCCATTTTCAAAATCATTTCTGTTCGCTTCTTTGTGAGCTCTTGCATATGAAAGATAGAGACTGTTTTCGTCTTCAATTCTGTAAATAAAACCAGCTTTTGGATTAAAAAAGTTAAAGGTTGTGTTCACATCAATAGGAATTCTATCTGAGGTAAGCCCTGCTGTTTGATAGCTCACAAAACGTCCTTGTAAGTCTAAATAAGCAGATATTTTATTACTCAGTTTGTATGTGGCTTTAGAAAAAATACTAACATCTTTTTTACTGGCATCACTAAAATAATAACGGTCTCCAAAGGAGGCTCCTGTAGCCAAATCACTTCCCCAAATGACTTCTCCAAAATGGTCTCCAGAATAATTACTATAAGAACCTCCCGAAATTAGATGTAACTTATCATTCTTATACGTAGCATTAAAATTGACAACATAAAAATCATTGTCCAACCATCTTCTTACAATGACATCACTATCCTCTTCTATGATATTATTGAAATCTGAAGCACTTTCTTCATTTTTATATTGTTCAAAGAAACCCGCTCCTTTGGTATAATTTAATCCCAAGTTGGTAGACCAATGTTCATTCAACTTTTCATTCCAATGGAATTGATAATGATTTTGTTCATAATCATCCACTTCATTTTCGTAAGTGTACGGATTTTGTCTTCTGTTTTCAGCCAATTGATCAGGATCCAATCCATACCAAGATTGATAGGTTCTTTCAGCTCCCCCAAAAGTAATTGCTTTAATCAAAGTATTTTCATCTTTATAGGAGGCTTGTAAAAAATAAGATTTTAAATCTGCAAAAGCTCTATCTACATATCCATCAGAATGAATGTTTGACACTCTTCCTGAAATTTCAAAATGTTCATTGAGTTTACCAGTAGTGAATTTGACGGTATGTTTTCTTGTATTGAATGATCCAAAAGAATTAGAAATTTCACCGCCAGCTTTCTCAGATGTGGCGTCTGTTAGGATGTTTAAGCTCGCGCCAAAAGCTCCAGAACCATTAGTTGATGTTCCAACACCTCGCTGTAATTGTAGATTTTCCGTGGAAGATGCAAAATCACCTAAATTCACCCAAAAAGTTCCATGACTTTCTGCATCGTTGTAGGGAATTCCGTTGATAGTCACATTGATTCTCTCACTATTCGATCCCCTAACATTCAAATAGGTATAACCAACGCCAGCCCCTGCATCGGAAGATGAAATAACAGAAGGTAAGTAGTTCAATAGTATGGGAATGTCTTGTCCTAAATTACGTTTGGCAATTTCTTTTTTGTCGAAGTTAGAATAAGTAACAGGAATATTGGAGTTTGCACGAACAGCTGAAACTAGTACTTCATCTAAAACATATTCTTCAGGCAGTAGAACGATTGTAAGCTCCTTATTTTCAGTCAATGTAATTTTTTTTTCGACCGATTTAAATCCAATATAGGAGATCAATAAGGTATAATCTCCTTTAGTAAGATTAAACTGAAATGCACCATTCTTATCAGAAGAAATACCTTGTTTGGTTTCTTCTACCATAATAGAGGCTCCATTCAAAGCATCTTGATTGTTGTCAACAATTTTTCCTGAAATCGTAAAATTCTGGGCGTTTGTAAGCATACTTACAAACAAGAATAAAAAAATAAGATTTTTTTTCATTTTAAAAATTTAAAACGAATAAAAAGAGGTAATTATTCTTGAATTAAGATTGAATAATTAATTACTTTGAAGCAATTGCTTCTGCATTGGAAAAAAGATTTTACAATCTTTTAACACGAGCTCCCTAAACAGCATTACCTGTTCTAGGTTCAATGGGTATGATCTCAGCCTTTTTTTAAAAAAGCACCCCTTTATGAGAACAGTGCAAAAATAAAATGGATTTTTGAATTGGGAAAGAATATTTACTCTAAAAAAGGTCTCTTTCTGAGACTTTTCTTGACCGAAAGATGTTGCTTGTCCTCCAATCGCTTTATTTTTTGAGATTTACTGATCGTAGTTGGTTTTCTGCTCTTTGGTTCTTTGAGTCCAGTGTCTAGCAATTTAAAGAGTCTTTTGATAACGGTTTCTTTATTGCTATGTTGACTTCTACTCTCTCCACAGGAGAGTTTTAAAACCCCTTCTTTGGTCAAACGTGAAGAAAGATTTTTAAAGAGTAATTTTTTTTCAAAATCTGAAAAATAAGAAGAGGTATTCACATTGAAGGTCAATTCAACTTTTGAAGATACTTTATTCACATGTTGTCCCCCAGCTCCCGAACTTCTGACAGCTTTGAATAAAATTTCTTTATGAATACCTTCTTTATTCATTGGCTAATAAATCAGAATAAGAATATAAATATTTCTTGTTTGAGATTATTTTATCAATAGCTTGTATGGCTGTTTTCAATCTTTTTTCTTTATTCCCTTTCAATAAAATATAGGGTCTGTCATTTTCTTCTAGGGCTTTTTTAAAAGCCTGAAACATTTCCTCTCTTTGTTCGGGTCTGTCTCTTAAATCATCGGCTTCCCAAGGGGTGTCTATGTAGGTAAGAAAATATAAATCATAACGATTCTCAGTTGCGGCTTTTTCCAGAAGAGGATCAACATAACCCCCATAATATTCCTCAGAATACACTTTGGTTTCTAATAAATCTGTGTCACAAATGAGAACTTTATCTGCTCGTTTTGTCAATCTATTTTCAAGGGCCATTTGACCATAAGCGATGGGCATGATATCTTTTGGCTCACAAGTTCTTCTCTCTTGATTCCAAACTCTTTGCAAGTAAGGGCGGGCATATTCTTGTACCCAAACGGTATTATAATGTTTGGCAAGTTGAATTGCTAAGGTTGTTTTTCCTGTGCTCTCAGGACCAAACAACACAATTTTTACAAGGTTGACGTCTGCTTGTTTAAGGTTTTTCTCCATTTAAAATATCCTTGAATTGCTAAGATTGTAAAAATTAAATATTGTAAAGATAGCATTCCTAAACCTCTATACGCATATAAAGGAACTGTGATGATATCAGCAAAAATCCATAAGGTCCAATTTTCTATTTTTTTGTTTGCCATGAACCACATGGCAGTAAAGAAAATTCCTGAGGTGAAAATATCGATATAGTTTTCTGATTTGATTTCTTGACCAAAGTATTTATAGACTCCATAGGTAATGATCATTGTGATGATAAACATCAAAAATCCAATTCCTTTTTCTTTCAAATTTGTTTTTGAGATAGGAATTACAGAATCATCGTGTTTTTTACGACTCCAATTCCACCAACCATAAATACTCATCACAGAATAATAAAAATTCAACATCATGTCTCCAAAATAACCTGCTTTATAGAGTAAATATACAGTGATTATGGTTGCAACTAAGCCTGTCGGATATACTAAAATATTTTCTTTCTTGGCGAAAATTACACTGGCAATCCCAAAAACAAAAACTAGTAACTCTAGGGTTATAATGTATATTGAGACTTGTTGGTATGCCTCTGTAAAGAAATTAAAAATGGGGTTCATAATCGCTTCGATCAGATTTGACAATTTTTAAATTCATCACAACGTTTTCTTGATCTTCAAAGGATGCTCTAATTTCTTTTGTTAAATAAGGCATCAATAAATCATATTCTCCAAAGATTTGGGTACTGAGCGGATTTTCAAGGACCACAAATTGAGAGGCTCTGAGTTTTTTTATAAAACGAATGATAGGCTCTTCAAAATTATTTTGAAGAGGAGTCAAGGTCAATTCAGCAGAAATTTTCATTGGTAAAAATTAACAAGAGCGAAAATAAGAAGTTCTGAATAGAAATTTGTCCTTTCATCAAAATTTACTTCAATATTTTTCGAAGTGTAATTGTCAAAATGCATATACACAAGTAAACCCTTCAAACTCTAAAAACTCAATGGAGTGATTGGAAGTAAAGTTTTCATCATTGATCATCCCTGTTGTTTTATTGGTAGTAAGTTCAAAATCTTTGATATCAATATGTTCTAAAAAACGAAGTTGTTTTTTCCCATATATCTTATACAAAGATTCTTTCGCTCCCCAAACAACGGTTAATTTACGAACCAGTGAATGTTGATCAACTATATTTTTATAAGCATCAATAGGAGTAAATTTATGTCCAATTTTTATAATCTTATCACGTTGTTTTTCAATATCGATACCAATAGGGTCTTTTTTTGAGATTGCAATGGCACTGAAACGAAAAGAATGTGTAATTGAAATATGATTTCCATCGTTTAAAAAAGGTTTCCCAAATTCATCATAATAAAGGTCAAGATCTGAATACCCTACTTCTTTTAACAAATGACGAATGCTCAAAAAACCTCGTTGATGAATCTCTGATTTCATAGAATTGAGTCGATTCTTACTAGATGGAGTTAATGCTGTCTGAAAACTTAAATCTTCTTTAGTTTCTTGAATATCCCAAATGAGAATTCGAATCAATTCATTGACATGGATCGTCTTGTAAAGTGGCATGTTTTAAAAGTTATTATGTAACTTTGCAGTCTTAAATTAAAAAAAATGAGTAGCAATAAAGCGACATATATACCCTACAAAGTTAAAGATATTTCTTTAGCAGCATGGGGAAGGAAAGAAATAGAATTAGCAGAAGCTGAAATGCCAGGACTCATCTCATTGAGGGAGGAATACAAAGACGAACAACCTTTAAAAGGTGCTAGGATTGCTGGATGTTTGCACATGACGATTCAAACGGCTGTATTGATTGAAACCTTAACAGCTTTGGGAGCAGAGGTTACTTGGAGTTCTTGTAATATTTTTTCAACACAAGATCAAGCCGCTGCCGCAATTGCTGCAGCTGGAATTCCTGTATATGCTTGGAAAGGAATGAACGAAGAAGAATTTGATTGGTGTATTGAGCAGACTTTATTTTTTGGAGAGGATAAAAAACCGCTGAATATGATTTTAGATGATGGAGGAGATTTGACCAATATGGTTTTAGATCGTTATCCAGAATTAGCAGAAGGAATCAATGGGTTGTCTGAAGAAACAACAACTGGAGTTCATAGATTGTATGATAGAATGAAAGCGGGAACCTTACCAATGCCAGCAATCAATGTCAATGATTCGGTAACCAAGTCTAAATTTGATAATAAATATGGTTGTAAAGAGTCTGCTGTAGATGCCATTCGAAGAGCAACTGATATAATGCTTGCCGGTAAAAGAGTGGTAGTTTGTGGTTATGGTGATGTAGGAAAAGGAACCGCAGCTTCTTTTAAAGGTGCAGGTTCTATTGTAACAGTTACTGAAATTGATCCTATTTGTGCATTGCAAGCAGCGATGGATGGATTTGAAGTGAAGCGTCTAGAAACAGTGATGTCAAACGCAGATATTATCATCACGACTACTGGGAATAAAGACATTGTTACGGGAGATCATTTTACAGCATTAAAAGACAAAACCATTGTTTGTAATATTGGACATTTTGACAATGAATTAGACATCGCTTGGTTGAATAAAAACTATGGAGACACCAAAGTGGAAATCAAACCTCAAGTAGATAAATATACAATCAATGGGAAAGATGTCATCATATTGGCAGAAGGACGCTTGGTCAACTTAGGATGTGCCACAGGTCATCCAAGTTTTGTGATGAGTAATTCATTTACCAATCAAACTTTGGCTCAGATTGAGCTGTGGAACCATGCCGATCAATATAAAAATGAAGTATATATGTTGCCAAAACATTTGGATGAAAAAGTTGCAAAACTTCATTTGGAAAAAATAGGGGTCGAGTTGACAGAATTACGATCAGATCAAGCAGATTATATCGGTGTAAAAAAAGAAGGACCTTTCAAGCCTGACTATTATCGATATTAATATATTTCTAAAATATAGAAGATTAAAAAACCAATCGTTTCGATTGGTTTTTTTATTTTTATACACAAATCATATTCATGACACTCTCCAAAAAAATCGGTTTACTATTGGCACCTGTGCTATTTTTTATAGTTGTCAATCTACCTTTTTATCTTGTGTCTGAGACTGGAGATGCAGTAATTGCTGTGGCTCTTTGGATGGTGATTTGGTGGATTACAGAAGCCGTTCATATTGCGGTAACATCCTTACTGCCCCTTGTTTTATTTCCTTTATTGAAAGTGATGTCAGCAGCTGATGTAGGGGCCAATTATGGAAGTCCTATTATCTTTTTATTTTTTGGTGGATTTGTATTGGCTCTCGCCTTGGAGAAAGTCAATTTACACAAACGAATTGCCCTGACAATTATTAAAATGACAGGTACCACACCCAACAAGGTGATTTTGGGATTCATGATTGCCACTGCTTTTATGAGTATGTGGATCAGCAACACTGCAAGTACTGTTGTGATGTTACCCATCGCGATTTCAGTGATTAAATTATTGATAGATGACGAAGATGGTTTTACCAAAGGAGACCGAAATTTTGCTCTGAGTATCATGTTGGGGATTGCCTTTTCTGCAAATGCAGGAGGAATCGCGACAGTGATCGGAACCCCACCAAACTCGGTATTGATAGGCATACTTGAAAATGAATTTCAAATTGAAATATCTTTTTTAAAATGGATGACTATGGGTCTGCCATTTTCAATCATGATGGTCACGTTATGTTATTTGATTTTAGTCAAGTTAATGTTTCCATGCAATGATATTAAGTTTACGACTTCATCTAATGTAATTTCTGATGAATTAAGAAAACTGGGAACCATATCCATTGAAGAGAAAAGAGTCCTCACCATTTTTGCAATTACAGTATTCTTATGGATTACAAGAACATTGATCAACCATCTTTTTCCTGGCTTAAAATTGTCGGATACGATCATTAGTTTGGTGGGTGCGATTTCTTTATTTACGATCCCATTGAGTTTTCAAAAAGAATCTTTTGTCTTGCACTGGAATGACACAAGTAAATTACCCTGGGGAATTTTAATTCTCTTTGGAGGAGGTTTGGCTTTGGCGAAAGGAATGGCTTCAAGTGGACTGGTAGCGATGATTACTGAAGCTATTAGAGGAGGAGGTTTTAGCCCATTAATTGTTGTTTGTTTGCTCATTATTTTGATGCTTTTCATGACAGAATTAATGAGTAATGTTGCTCTGGTAGCTGTCTTAGCTCCTGTTGTAGCAGGGATTGCGATTGGTTTGAATATCCCCTTATTAAATGTGTTGATTCCAGTTACAATGGCTTCAAGTTGTGCCTTCATGTTGCCAATGGCAACACCACCAAATGCCATTGTTTTTGCTAGTGGGTATGTAAAAGTGAATCAAATGGTACGAGCTGGAGTTCTTTTAAATTTCTTAGCTGTTGGATTGCTAATCGCATATTATTTATTTGTGATTCCAGTAATTTTTTAAATTTTGGGAAGGATTTAATTTCTCAACAAACTAAAATTACCGGTTCTTTTTCTTACGATTCCTTTATTATCTAATAATTCTGCAATAAACCAATAATCGTTTGAAAAAAGTTTATTTCCATTGTAAGTTCCATCCCAGCCAATATCATCAATGGAGAATTGATATATTAATTTTCCGAATCTATTAAGAATACGAATACTCCCACTTTTGTAGAAGTTACTGCTAATTCCTTTGATTTTCCAATAATCATTAACTCCGTCTGCATTTGGAGTGAAAAATTTTGGAAACCCCAATAAGGAAACTTCAAAAGAAATAGAACCGCATCCGTTTTTATCATTGATTTTTAACGTATAAACACCACTTTCTAAATTGTCAAAAAATGGACTGTCTTGATAATCACGCACAATCGTTGAATTGAGATCTAATAATTGAAATTCGTATGCTCCTAGTCCCAAATTAGAGGTGTTTACTGAGATGCTATTATTGACAGTATCATCGATCACCTCAATATCATTGATATCAATGGAAGCCAAAGAAGATTCTTTAACAATGATTTCTTTTTCAGTTGAGCTGCATCCATAATATGAAGTTGCTTCCACTTTATAAATCCCACCTTTTGTAAAGGTTGCACTGGACGAATTACTAATGATGTCATTGTTTTCATCGGTCCAAACATAGGTATGATAACCATTTGGATTTTCTACACGAACATTTAAATCTGGGGACTCAGTCATGCATATAATTGCTTCTTCAACCAGATCAAATGTGGGTTTTTCTCTAACAACAAAATCAATTGCAGCTTCTTCATAGCAAATATCATAATTTGGATTTTCTAATCGAACCATAACAGTTTGAGATGATGTGTAAAATGGATTTGGTAAAGGGCTTGACAATTCAACATTATTCTCATCGAAGTATTGAATGTTTAATCCAGTTTGACTGCCTAAAAGAGTCGATTCTATGTTGGAAGTGTCAAATCCTATAATTCCATCAAAATCTTCATCACAGGCTTCTTGATCAGGAATGGGATTTGTAAAAGGCTTATCGTATACCGTAAATACAATTTCAGTTTCATCGAAACACTGTCCATCAGGATCTTGAGAATTGCTATTGGTAATTTTTGCAGTGACTGTTTGTGATTCTGTGATAAAAGGGTTTGGTAATGGGCTTGGTAAATCAATTCCGTTTTCATCTGTATAACTTACGATTACATTGGTTTGGTAACCTATAATCGTATTTTGAATGTACGAAGTGTTAAATTCAAATTTTCCGTCCCTATTCTCATCACATCGAGGATTGATTAACACAGGATTTGCGGTAGGTGCCCTATCTACGGTCAATTTAATGTGAGGGCCTAAACCTAAACAATCGTTATCAACAGTACTATCTACACGTATGTAAATGGTTTGTTGGTATGGAGAATTGGTATTTTGATAGTTGGAAATATTGGTAATTTCATTTTCTTCTGCTAAAGCATCTGCTTCACTTTCATAATAATTGATGATGAGTTGCTGATTGGCAGGAAATAAATCGATTACTTCTTGGGTTACAGAACTAAAATTAAATGTTGCAATTCCATCTGTTGAAATGATTCCATCATCACATTGGTAGAAGGATTTTTTAAAGCCTATAGGAATTTCTGTTGTTGATACGATTAAATGTACTTTACTTACACTAAAACAACCATTTGTATCCTCTACTCTTGCCCAAATAACATCATTACTTACGACTTGATTAGTATAGGATGTTGTGTTTTGAATAGGATTAAGATCGTTGCTTTCTGCCAAAGCCTTTTCCTCAAAAAATGTGATCGTATAATTTTCTGGATTGGAAATTATTTTTGTTTTTACTTCCTCCAAATTGAAGAAGCTAAACCCATTGATATCCGAATTATCACATTGTTTTAGAAAAACAGCATCGTTAATTACTGGAGTTTCAAAAATTTCGATCTCTTTGGTTATTGTATAGCTGCTCCCATTGATATGTGTCACATTCGCTGAAACTTGGTATATCCCTGGGGCAGTAAATTGATGATTGGTATTGATGGTTGTTGAAGCGTTATTTACACCAGAATCAGGATCATCAAAATTCCAAATTACAGTATCAATTTCTGATGGGTTAGTGAGACTCAAGTCATTTGAAAAATTAATACAATTATTTGAATTTACAATTTGAAAAGGTAAGATGGATCCAATATCTCCATTAACCGTGATGTAAAAATCAAAAGCTTCTGTCCAATAAGGAGTTCCTGAATTGAACAGTTGTTCTGTACTTTCATAATCATTAGAACCATTACCTCTGTACCAAGAGAAATCGGTAGTCTCTTCTGTTCCTGCCACAAAAGCTAACGCAGATCCATAATCAATTCCTTTATGTACTTCAACCAAAATCATTTTCACATCTGAGGGGACCACAACAGGGGTTTCAAAATCCAACATGACTATATGAGCATTGTCATCTGTATAAGAAAAATAAGGAACCGGCTTTGTTTGACTACTGCCAATTAAGTCACTTTCTGAAAATGAGGCAGGAAAATCTTCATCGATTTCGTAAATATTGAATTGAATGGTTGGAGACCAACCGGACATACTCAAACCAACTTGTCCTTTATTGATGATCAATTCTTCGTTTTCTCCAATATTAAAATCTTCCAATACAAATTTCCTTGCCCAATATTGATAACAACTAGAGCAAGAAAACATTCCAGTTTTTTTTACATCATCACCTACATTATGAGATAAAAATAAATGATCACTAGAATTGATAATACTCAATTTTTCACCAGTAACATTGATGTAAAAATTAGCATCTGGAACAGGGTTGCCTAAATCTTCAGTTGGGGTCCATTGATAAACTCCGTTACATCTAGTTACCCATGAAGTGTCATTATCTTCTTCGGTTCCTGCAATCACAACTCTATTAAAATCAGGATTATAGATATCTTCATCTTGAGTTACTGTAACTAAAATTTTTTCAACACCGGAAGGAACCACAACGGGTTGAAAAAATTCAATTTCAACAATTTGAGGAGTTTCTCCAATTTCAGGAGCGATACCACCGCCCCCAACACCAACTTTCTGAAGATCCCAATTAGGATATTCTGAATTTACGCTGTAAACATTCATATATATTCGAGCTCCTTCATAAGAATTACTTATTGCTACCTGCCCAGATCGAATAATAAGTTGTTCAGATGTTGAGACTCCAAATTCAGACAAAGTAAATATTCTTGCCCAAGACTCTTGGTCTTCACAAGGTTCCCAACCGGTATTTATTGGAGTTGTCCCTACATTATGTGTGAGGGTAATTTGTGCATTGACTGAAAGAGAAAAAAGGAGAAAATAAATAAATGAATAGAAGGTCTTTTTCATAGGGGTCAAAAATAATAAATTTATCTAAGCCAACCCTCTCTATCCAAACTTCTGTATTGAATGGCTTCGGCAATATGTTGTGTTTGAATATCTTGCTCTTTTGCCAAATCTGCAATGGTTCGGGCTACTTTTAAAATTCTGTCATAAGCTCTTGCTGAAAGATTCAATTTTTCCATCGCTTTTTTTAGTAAGGATTTGGCAGCATCAGATAGTTTACAAAACTGTCTGATTTGTTTGACATTCATTTGTGCATTGTAGTGAATATTTTCAAGGTCAGAAAATCGAATCGCTTGGAGTTCTCTTGCAGCCGTAACTCTTTTCCTAATGATTACACTTGATTCTCCTTTTTGATCTTCAGAAAGTTTTTCAAAAGGAACAGGGGTTACTTCAATATGAATGTCAATTCGATCCAATAAAGGACCAGAAATTCTTCCTAAATAGCGCTGCATTTCTTGTGGTGAAGAAGCCAGAGCTTGAGTTCCATTATTGAAGAAACCGGAGGGGCTTGGATTCATACTAGCGACCAACATAAAACTACTTGGATAGGTCACAGTAAAACGCGCTCTAGAAATCGTGACTTCTCGATCTTCGAGAGGTTGTCTCATCACTTCCAAAACAGATCTTTTAAATTCGGGCAATTCGTCTAAAAATAAAACCCCATTATGAGACAAAGAAATTTCTCCTGGTTGAGGATATTGACCACCACCTACCAAAGCAACATCTGAAATGGTATGATGTGGAGAGCGAAAAGGACGTTCGTAAATCAATCCATGACTCTTTGTTTTACCAACAACTGAATGAATTTTTGTTGTCTCAAGAGCCTCATGAAGCGACATAGGAGGCAAAATTGATGGGAGTCGTTTGGCCAACATGGTTTTACCAGATCCTGGAGGTCCAATTAAGATGATGTTATGTCCACCAGCAGCTGCAATTTCCATACATCGTTTGATTGATTCTTGTCCCTTAACCTCTGAAAAATCAAACTCTGGGAATTCGATATTTTTATAGAATTCTGCTCGAGTATCAACATGAGTTGGTTCGATCAAAGTCTGATTGTTAAAATGATCGATTACTTCTGAAATTTTCGAAACACCCAACACTTTTAAATCATTTACAATGGCTGCCTCTTTGGCATTTTCTTTTGGAAGTATACAATGTGTAAATCCTTCTTCTCGTGCCTTGATCGCAATTGGTAACGCCCCTTTTATGGGTTGAACTCCTCCATCCAATGAAAGCTCTCCCATGATGATATACTTTTCGATGTTTTTTGATTGAATTTGTTTTGAAGCGGTAAGGATTCCAATCGCTAAAGTCAAGTCATAGGAAGCTCCTTCTTTGCGTAAATCTGCAGGCGCCATGTTGATGGTTATTTGTTTGCCTGGCCACTTGAATCCATTATTATGTAAGGCTGCAGAAATTCGATAAGAACTTTCACGAACTGCGTTGTCTGGCAACCCTACCAAGTGGTAACCAATTCCTTTATCAATATTTACTTCAACGGTGATTGTAGTAGCCTCAATACCAAAGACAGCAGACCCATAGACTTTTTCTAGCATAACTTTTTTTTAAATGTAAAGAATATCCTAGAATAAAAAAATGAGAACGATGAATTTTGACATTATTTTACGTTCTAATCCCTTTAAATGGGGTAAAATCTCACTGTTTATAGTGAGAGTGAATTAAGCAGAATTTCTACTTGCATTGATGTTCCCAAACAACGAACGAGTGACCATTTTTTGATACGTAGTCAGTTCTTTATTTGAAGGATTTTCAGTAGCTAAAATTTCCTGAATTTTTCTCAAAGCATATTGTTGGATCGTTAATAACGGCATTACAATATCTTCTCTGACTTCAATAGAGGCTTTACCATTGGGATAGTTTTCCATCAATTCTTTATGATCTGCTAATTTTAATAACAGTCTTTTGGTTGTTTTATATTCTTCATAGATCAATTTCCAAAATTCACCAAATTCCTTGTCATCTGCCATGTAAGCTGTGAGCTCAAAAAATGATTTTGCTAAACTCATGACACTATTTTCAAGCAAGGTCTTTAGAAAATCAGAATTATTGTAGAACTCAACAATTGACTCAAATTTTCCTTTGTCTTCATACTTTTTTAAGGCAGTTCCAACTCCATAGAAACCAGGAACATTTTGTTTTAATTGACTCCAACTTCCAACAAAAGGAATGGCTCGAAGATCTGAAAAATCTAGAGTATCGGACTGAGATCGTTTGCTTGGTCTACTACCAATATTGGTTTTTGCATAGTATTGAAGCGTACTCATTTTCTCTAAGTATGGCAAAAATTTGGGATGGTTTTTAAAATCGATATACGTTTGATAACTCGTCTCTGCCAAATCATTCATAATCACTCGGTGTTCGGCACTAATTTGATCTTTTTTAAATACTTCATTTTTAATTCCAGAACTTAGCAATTGTTCTAAATTAAATTGTGAAGAACTGATGGTCCCAAAATTAGAACTGATCGTTTGTCCTTGAATGGTTAGTTGTATTTCTTTGTCCTCAATAGTAGGTCCTAATGAAGCATAAAACTGATGAGTTTTCCCTCCTCCACGAGCTGGAGGCCCTCCACGACCGTCAAAAAAGATCACTTCAATTCCAAATTCTCTTGAAATCTTAGTCAGAGATTCTTTGGCCTTGAAAATAGACCAGTTTGCCATTAAATAACCACCATCTTTCGTTCCATCTGAAAAGCCCAACATGATCGTTTGTTTGTCTTTTCGAAGAGTTAAATGCTTTCTGTAGGCTTTGTTAGAATATAATGTCTTCATTACCGATGGAGCATTTTTTAAGTCATCGATGGTTTCAAAAAGAGGAATGACATCAACCGGAAGCTCATCACCGAAACCAGAGAGATTTAACATGGCAAAAGTCTGCATGACATTCAAAGCAGTTTGATTATTACTGATAATATATCGATGTGCACCACGCTTTCCGTTTCTATATTGAATTTCTTTAATGGCTTGAATGGATGCCAATGTTTTAACTAACATTTCATCAGAAAACATTGTAGGGTCAATATCCCCCTTGATTTCTGAAAGAATTTTAACTTGTTTTTTTTCTGAGAATTCCAAGTAGTCCTCCGGAAAAATACCATCTTTAGAATCCAATAGTTCTTTTACCATCTTGGTAAATGCATTGTGATGAACTCTACTGTCTTGTCTAATGTCTAAAGTCGCAAAATGAAATCCAAAAATAGAAACCTTGTGGATTAAATCATCTAAATCTTCAATGAATAATGATTTATGCTCCTTTACCAAAATTTCACGTGCATTGTTCAATTCTTCTAAAAGAATTTTTTGAGAAAAATTTACAACTTTGTAGCTTTTTGTAATATGCTTATAGAGTCTTTTTTGAACACGAGTTAATATTTCTTCTATTCCTTTGAAGGTAAGTCTTCTTCTTAGTTTTCTGATGTCTCTATGGTAGTTTTTTAAAATAGTTTGACGCAATCTTTCGGCAACTTTTAAGGTAATTTCTGTGGTTACAAAAGGATTTCCGTCTCTATCTCCTCCAGGCCAAAAACCAAGATCTATAATTTCATTGTCAAGAACTTGACCATCGTAAATATGTTTCTGAACATAATTATAGATATTACTAGCAGAGTGATATAGTACATTTTCTAAATACCAAATAAGGCTCACAGCCTCATCATAGGGAGTGGGTTTTTGTTTTTTGAAAAAAGGAGTTTTCCCTAATTGAGCCAGTAAGTTTTTGATCAGTAATAAATCGTCATTTTGTATGGCCTTATCTAGATCGGTAATAATCCCTAAGACATTTCCTGGGTAAAATTGAGTAGGGTGGGCAGTAAGAACAATACGAACCTTAAACTCTTTTAAGTATTGCTGTAGTTTTTCTTTTTTATTTTGAGAGAAGGCTGCATCCTTTGAACTTCGAAGAGTTCCTATTCCATCCATGTTGTTGATGTTCTCAAATTCTGCGTCTTCAATGGCATCAAATAGTACAATTTGACGCTCAATATATTGGATAAATCTGAATAAAAGATTGACTTTGTCTTCTTCCGAAGGATTTTCTTGATATTTTTTAAAGAAATAATCTACGATTTCAGTAGGATTTTCTCCTAAAGCAAACCCTTTTTTACAGACCTCATGAAATAATGGAAGAAGAACACCTGTATTGCTAATAGAATCAAAAGGTAAGGTCATGAATATACTATTGTATATTTGATATTTTGACATTACATTTTCATTGAATTTAGAGACATTAAGAGCTGGAGACATATCAAAAATTTTGATTTGTAAAATTACAAAAAACCACCTCTAAGACCTTTTCAATACTGATTTTTCTACGAAAACGTTGTAAAATATTAGTTTGTTTTTTTTAAGTTTCAGAAATTCAAAATAAAAAAGCACGAAGATAATTCTTCAAACAATCTCTAAATAGTAGCTAATTAACTCTTATAATGGAAGCTTCCTTTTTTTGTTTTTAAAGCGTAATTTCCCCTCATTTAACCATGAAAAATAACGCTCTTTGTCGGTGTATTGTTCCGCTCTGTTGAGAATTTCTAAGTCTGCTGTCATAACAACATAGTAGGGTTGGGAAGCTATTTGAAAATTAACAGTTTGAAATGTGGACCATTTATCACCAATTGTTTTGATATTTTTCAACTGTCCGTTTTCTTTTTTGTATTGAAATTGTTCCGATTTTGGAAGCTCTTTTTGATCATCAACATATAATGAAATGATGACAAAATCATCTTTGAGTAGTTTGTAAATTTTGGGATCACTCCAAATGTTCTCCTCAACTTTTCTACAATTAGCACAAGCCCAACCAGTGAAGTCCAGAAGAATAGGTTTGTCAACTTTTTTTGCAGCCAATAATCCCTCATCAAAATCTTTATAACAATTTAACCCTAAAGGACAGTCATTTTCTTGCTCATAGATGCTGTAAAATTGTGGAGGAGGAAATCCACTCAATAACGATAAATTCCAAGTAGGGGTTTTCATTGTTCCAGGAATTAAATAAACGACAAATGCGATGATTAAAAATGAAAAAGAGATTCTTTGAAAAGATATTTTTTTGTCTTTACTATCATGTGGGAATTTTATTATTCTGATTATGTATAATAACATCCCTAAAAATACAACGATCCAAATTCCAATAAAGATCTCTCGTTTTAGTACCCCCCAGTGAGCAACCAAATCAGCATTGGAAAGAAACTTAAATGCGAAAGCCAATTCTAAGAAACCGAGAACAATTTTAGTTGTCTGAAGCCATCCGCCTGATTTAGGAATTGATTTTATCCAGTGAGGGAAGGATGCAAATAAAGCAAAGGGAAAGGCAAGAGCCAAACCAAAACCAATCATCCCTGCACTCAATTGCATTGCTCCACCATCAGAGGTCAACGAACCTGCCAATAAGGAGCCTAAAATAGGTCCTGTACATGAAAAAGATACAATTGCAAGGGTCAATGCCATAAAGAAAATTCCAATAAATCCTCCGACATGAGAGGCAGAATCCATTTGATTTCCCCATGAGTTAGGTAGTGTGATATCGTAATATCCAAAAAAAGAAAATGCAAAGAACACCAGAATTATAAAAAAGAAAATATTTAGCCAAACATTGGTAGAAATGTTGTTTAAAATTTCTGGATTCAGACTATCTAAGAAGTGGAAAGGAACACTCAAGAGCGTATAGATTAAAATGATAAAAAAGCCATACAATACAGCATTACTGATCCCTTTTGCTTTTTGTTCTGATTGTTTTGTGAAAAAAGAAACAGTGAGAGGGATTAGTGGGAATACACAAGGAGTTAATAAAGCAAGCAAACCACCAATAAAACCTAGAAAAAAAATGGTAAAAAGCCCTTTGTTTTGTTCTTGATTTCCTTCAGTATCATCATTTAAAAGTGCTGTATTTTTTAAATTAAGTTTTAATTGATTGGAAAGTTGAATACTATTCTTGTCCAATTCAGATTCTTGATCAATGATCGTTTTTCCATCGAGAGAAAAAGTAAAGACTTCCTCAATTTGAATACAAACTGTTTTGCATACTTGTGCGAAAAAATTTAATTTGACTACGGTAAGGTCCTTATTGGTGAGTTTAATTCTCTGTGTAATCGTTGCTTTGTCTTTGAAAAAGATTTCCTCTTTTTCCCAAACATCACTATATTCTTTAAAAGTGGTACTTTCTTTCGCTTTACCCAACAATTCAAAACCATCAGAATCATTTGCAATACTAATCTCCATAGGAAGTGAAGCATTGTCAGGATTGTATTGAGAATACAAATGCCATTGCTCTAATATTTTTGCAGTTAAGATTAAATCGTACTCAGTTTCTGATATTTTTTCAATGGAAGTTATAAAAACAACAGGCATTTTCTCATTTTGAGCATGCGTATTCAACACCAAAAGAAAAGCAAAAAACACAAACAATTTCTTCATGAGCGTAAGGATATTTTTAGTCTGTTTTTATCTGTTTCACTGACTGCAAATCGACGATCTTGTCGAAGACCCACAACCCAAATGATGGTATTTTTAGCATCAACAAGCAACCAAATTTTTTCTTTGTCTATTAAAGATAACTTATTATCCTTAAATAATTGACTTATTTTTTTGCTGCCGGTCATTCCGATTGGATACATCCCGTCTCCATGACGCCATTTTCTGAGCCTCAAAGGATAATTCAACAATTCTTTATTTACAATAATTTCAGATTGGTTCATTGGAACATCTTCTGAAGTTTGTTCAAAACAAATGTGAATAGGAGTTTTGATTTCTAAGTCACTTTCTTCAATTATGACAGGGTTTTTTAACTGATTTTTATTGATTTTTGTAAGTATGATGAAGTACCTGTCTTTGATCAAACGATGTGTTTTTGAAAAGATTTGTTTTCCGGGTTGTGCAGAAATTAAATCGAGAATATCGTTCCATTGAGAAAAACCATAATCGCTCAAAATTTGATACAAATAAGCCTTTTTATTACGTAACTGTTTCAGTTCTTTAATGCTTAATTTAATGAGCTCTCCCTCTCGGGTAATGATTTGATCAGAAATATTTTTGGTAAAGTCATCTACAATTGACTCACTTTCTTTTAAATTCTCAATTGTTTTTTGAAAGTTTTCTAACAAATGAGGATTTATTTCTTTTAAAACAGGGAGTATTTTGTGTCGGATTTTATTTCTGATATATTTAATTGAGCTATTTGATTTGTCCTCTCTCCAAACAATCTCATTTTTGATGGCATAAAGTGTAATTTCATCCCTAGAAAATCTTAAAAGAGGCCTAATAGATTGTTGATTGATTGCTGGAATTCCTGTAAATCCTTTCAATCCAGAACCCCTTGTCATATTGATAAGGAATGTCTCTAAATTATCATTGGTATTGTGTGCTGTCAAAACATAATCATATGATTTGTTTTCAAGGAGTTCATAAAACCATTGATAACGTAGATCTCTTGCGGCAATTTGGATGGATAGTTTGTGTTGTTTGGCGAATTTTTCTGTTTCAAAAAAAGTAGTGTATGTGGGGACTTGTAGCTCTTTCCCCAAATTTTTTACAAAAGCTTCATCATCATCACTTTCTTGTCCACGTAATTTAAAATTACAATGACACAGTGAAAAATCAAACCCTAATTGATGGCATAAATGTGTCAATACAACACTGTCAATTCCTCCAGAAACAGCAATCAATGATTTTCCTTTTTTTAAAAAGGGGAAATGTAGATCAATATGCTCTTTAAACTTTGCTAACATGAACTGCAATAATCATTTATAACGCTTAAAATATGATCAGTTATTCAAAATTTTATTTGATCTTACTATGCATTCAAAGGTTTTCCATCCCAGGCAGCTTTAGCAGCTTCCTTCATGGCTTCAGAATAGGTAGGATGCCCATGACATATTCTAGCGAGGTCTTCAGCAGAGGCTCTATATTCCATGGCGACAGCTGCTTCCATGATTAAATCTGCTGCTCTAGCCCCTACAATATGAACTCCTAAAACTTCATCTGTATTTTTATCAGCGAGTACTTTTACAAAACCGTCAATATCTCCACTTGCACGAGAACGTCCCAATGCTCTCATTGAAAATTTTCCAGAATTGTACTCGATATTTTCAGCTTTTAATTCTTGTTCTGTTTTTCCCACAGCAGCTACTTCTGGCCATGTATAAACAATCCCAGGAATTAAGTTGTAATTGATGTGTGGTTTTTGACCCGCAATCGTCTCTGCGACAACCACTGCTTCTTCTTCTGCTTTGTGAGCGAGCATGGCTCCTTTTACAACATCCCCAATTGCATATATATTAGGAATATTTGTTTGTAAATGGTCATTGGTCTGAATTTGACCTCTTTCGTTAACTTCGATTCCGATATTCTCTAACCCTAGCCCTTCGGTATAGGCTTTTCTACCGACAGAAACTAAACAATAATCTCCCTTAAATTCAACCTCATCACCTTTTTTATTTGTTGCTTTGACTGTGATTTCATTTCCATTTCTTTCAACGGAACTGACTTCGTGATTGGTAAAGAATTTTAAGCCCTGCTTCTTTAAAACTTTTTGCAATTCTTTAGAGATGTCAGCATCCATTCCTGGAACGATTGAATTCATATACTCAATTACGCTAACTTCAGCTCCTAATCGTTTGTATACAGATCCTAATTCCAAACCAATAACTCCTCCACCGATGACTAATAAATGTTTTGGAATTTCAGGAAGTTTAAGCGCTTCAGTAGAGGTAATAATTCTTTCTTTGTCTAAAGTAATGAATGGTAAATTGGCAGGTTTTGATCCTGTCGCAATGATGATATTTTTTCCTTCAATCGTTTCATCAGAACCATCATTTTTTGAGATCTTGACATGAGTTTTATCCACAAAAGAACCGACTCCTTGATATACTTTGATCTGATTTTTATCCATCAAATAATTGATTCCTCCCGTAGTTTGTTCTACCACTGTGGCTTTTCGGCCAATCATTTTTTGAAAATCAATTTTTGGGGTATCAACCAGAATCCCATGTTCTTCAAAATGTTTAATAGCATCGTAATAATGATGAGAAGAATCTAGTAATGATTTTGATGGAATGCATCCTACATTTAAGCAAGTTCCTCCTAAAGTCGAATATTTTTCAATGATTGCAACTTTAAGCCCCAATTGAGAGGCTCTAACTGCAGATATGTATCCTCCAGGTCCTGAGCCAATAACAACAACATCGTAGTTCATGATGAATAAAATTTAGTGGTACAAAAGTACATATAAATGTGGATAAAACTTAAAATTTGACTAGATTTACTCGTCATTTTTAAAAAATATCGTTTGAGGTTTTTAGGATACCAAACGATCAATAATAAAACAATCAATCATCATTCAAGATCAAGTATTTATAATAGGTTCGGTTTGGGTAGAGCCAAAATCAACAGCGGCTGGTTTGAGAATGCTTCAGTTGATTCAATTTTTTTTATCACAAGGATGGCGCGTCGTGTTTGGAACTACCGCTGTTAAAAATAAAAATTCAATTGATCTTACCTCTTTAGGTGTTGAGGAGGTAAAGATAGCATTGAACGATTCTTCCTTTGACATATTAATTCAGAAAATGAATCCCTCTATTGTATTGTTCGATCGTTTTATAACCGAGGAACAATTTGGGTGGAGAATTTCAGAATTTTCTCCCAAATCAATGAAAGTTTTGGATACGGAAGACTTACACTGTCTCCGAAAAACTCGAGAAGAAGCTTTTCTCAAAGGGATTGAATTTTCAACTAGTTTTCTGTTAAATTCAGACATTGCGAAACGAGAAATTGCTTCTATCTATCGTTGTGATGTTTCTTTAATTATTTCCTCTTTTGAGATGCAACTTTTAAAAGAAGTATTTAAAGTGGATTCAAGTTTATTGTGTCATTTACCGTTCTTTTTTGATCAAATATCTGAAGTTGAAGTAAATTCATGGAAGCGCTTCGAGGAACGTAGTCATTTTGTTTCCATAGGGAATTTTTTACATGCACCCAATCTAGATGCAACTCACTATTTAAAACATGAGGTTTGGAAAAGAATTCGTCATAAATTACCTTCAGCAGAATTACATATCTATGGAGCCTATCCAACTCAACATGTTTTGGAGCTTCATAATCCCTCATCAGGATTCTATGTTCACGGGTTTACTGAACAAGGAAATAAAGTCATAGGCAATGCAAAAGTCATGTTGGCTCCTTTACGATTTGGAGCAGGAATTAAAGGGAAGCTAACCAATGCTATGCGAAATGGAACCCCATCGGTAACTTCTTCAATCGGAGCTGAAGGAATGCATGATGATTTGTCATGGAGTGGTTTTATTGAGGATCACATTGATGATTTTGTGGACAAAGCAATTGAATTGCATTCCAATCCAAAAAAATGGAAAGAAGCTCAACTCAATGGAATTCAAATCATCAATCAGCTCTATTGCAAGGAAAAAATCCTATCAAAATTTGCAGTGGTTCTAAAAAAAATCTTTGAAAATTTATCGCACCATAGAACGCAAAATTTTATTGGGCAAATGATGGATCATCATTCATTAAAAAGTTCAAAATATCTTAGTAAATGGATTGAAGAGAAAAATAAACTAGTTAGATAGACCTGCTCTTTTCAGTAAAGCATCTACTGTTGGTTCTTTTCCTCTAAAACGCTTGTATAAATCCATAGGTTTTTCTGTTCCTCCCTTGCTTAAAATATGTTTTTCGAATTTTGAAGCAACCTCATTGTCAAAAATTCCTTTTTCCTTAAAATATTCAAAAGCATCAGCATCAAGTACTTCAGCCCATTTGTAGGAGTAGTAACCTGCAGAATAACCTCCCTGAAAAATATGAGAAAATGAAGTGCTCATACAATTTTCAGCTACCGATGGGTAGAGTTGGGTTTCTGAAAAAACAGCGGTCTCAAATTCTTTAACAGAACCTATGTTTTCTGGAGAAGTTGTTGAATGCCATGCCATATCTAATAATCCAAAACTTAATTGACGAAGTGTTTGCATTCCTTCATGAAAACTTGCTGATTTTTTTATTTTATTGATCAATTCCATGGGAATTAATTCTCCTGTTTTGTAATGTGTCGCAAACAATTCTAAGGCTTCTTTTTCATAACACCAATTTTCAAAAATTTGACTAGGTAACTCTACAAAATCCCAAGAAACAGAAGTTCCAGATAAGCTATTGTAAGTCGTATTTGCCAACATGCCATGAAGGGCATGTCCAAACTCATGAAATAGGGTTGTTACTTCATTAAAGGTTAATAAAGAAGGTTGAGATTCAGTAGGTTTTGTAAAGTTACAAACTATAGAGATGTGAGGTCTTTGATTTTTGCCATTTTGAATTTGCTGTGGTCTGTAGGAGGTCATCCATGCACCATTTCGTTTCCCTTTTCTGGGATGAAAATCAGCATACAAAGTTGAAATTTCATCTCCGTTACTGTTCTGAACTAGATATGTTTTTACCTCTTCATGATAGGTGTCAATTGAGTCAACTTCATCAAAGGTGAGTCCATACAACTTATTTGCAATTTTGAATGCACCTTCAATGACATTTTCTAACTGAAAATAGGGTTTTAATAATTCTTGATCTAAATCAAAGAGTTCTTTTTTAAGTTTTTCAGAATAATAAGCACTATCCCATTTTTGAAGTTGATCAATCCCATCTAATTTCTTGGCATATTCTTGTAAGGAAGAAAATTCCTTTTTAGCAGCTGGTGTTGCTTTTTTGAGTAAATCTCTAGAAAATGTAAGAACGTTTTTTGGAGTTTCTGCCATTCGTTCTTCCAAAACAAAATGGGCATGAGTTTCATAACCCAATAAACAGGCTCTTTGATGTCTCAAGCCAACAATTTCTAGTACGATTTTCTCATTGTTATTTTCATTCGATTGAAACCCCTTTTTGCCAAATGCAATGGCCATTTTTTTTCTAAGTTCTCTATTGTCTGCATAGGTCATAAAAGGGATGTAGCTTGGATAATCAAGGGTAAATATCCAACCGTCTTTTTCTTTATTTTTTGCCAGTAAACGAGCTGCATCTCGAGTGCTCTGAGGCAGTCCGGATAGATCATTTTTATTGGTGATATGCATTTCAAAAGCATTTCCATCTGCCAAGACATGTTCTCCAAATTCTAGAGATAGTTTTGATAATTGAGCGTCAATTTTACGTAGTTTTTCCTTTTCTTTCGAGTTTAGATTTGCGCCATTTCTTGCAAAGTTTTTGTAATGATTTTGCAATAGCGTGCGTTGTTCAGGACGAAGTGAAAGTGAAGCTCTTTGATCAAAAACTGATTTTACCCTACCAAATAAATCTGAATTTAGCATGATGTCATTTTTAAATTCACTCAACCAAGGAGAAATATCTTTTGCAACATCTTGAATGTCTTTTGAGGTTTCGGCTGCATTTAAGTTAAATAAAATACGGGTAATTCTTCCAAGTTTTTGTCCTGAGAAATCCAATGCCTCAATGGTGTTTTGAAAATTAGGTGGAGCAGAATTTGATGTGATTTTTTCAATTTCCTTTCTTGAAATATCAATTGCTTTTTTAATGGCAGGTTTGAAATCTTTATGGGTGATTTTTGAGAAAGGAGCGGTATTAAAATCTTTTAGTAAAGGATTCATTGTTGAATTTAAAATAAAGTAAAAGGGTTACTTTTTAAGGTTTTTTGAGCCTTTCTCTACTTTTATTTTTAAGCCCTCTTTGTAAGCAATAATTTTGTCTAAAACGCAAGCATCTGAAGCTCCAATAATTTGAGCAGCCAATATTCCAGCATTTTTTGCTCCATTAAGGGCAACCGTTGCTACTGGAACACCTCCTGGCATTTGTAAAATTGATAAAACGGAGTCCCAACCATCGATAGAGTTTCTGCTTTTGACAGGAACCCCGATAACGGGCAAAGGACTTAAAGAGGCGACCATTCCTGGGAGGTGAGCAGCACCACCGGCACCAGCAATGATTACTTTAATTCCTCGAGCATGAGCCTTCTTAGAATAGTCAAATAATTTTTCGGGAGTTCTATGTGCCGATACGATGTCCACTTCAATTTGAATATCTAAACTTTCTAAAATATCAATTGCTTCTTGCATGATTGGAAGATCTGAATCACTTCCCATTATAATTCCTACCATAGTGTTATCATTTTTCTAATCAATTTTTACTTAAATCACAATTCTAAGATTTCAAATTAAAATGTCTTAATTTGTGATGACTTTTATTGTTTGTTTTACTTTTTTTGCAATTTCTCTTGCCTTTTTTATGTCTTTGTCAACAATGGTTACATGCCCCATTTTTCGGAAAGGTTTTGTTATTTTTTTTCCATATATATGAGGTGTTACACCATCAATTTTTAAAAGTTCTTCCAGATTTTCATAAACCACATTTCCAGTGTAGCCCTCAGCACCAACTAAGTTCACCATGACTCCAGCTACTTTGCTATCGGTGTTTCCTAAAGGAAGATTTAAGATGCTTCTAAGATGTTGTTCAAACTGGTTTGTGTAACTTGCTTCAATACTGTAATGACCAGAATTGTGAGTTCTTGGGGCCACTTCATTTACTAAAATTTCGTCATATGATGTTTGAAACATTTCCACAGCCAGTAGTCCAATAAAATTAAACTTATCAGCAACTTTAAGCGCAATTTTTCTTGCTTTTAGAGCGACCTCCTCTGAAATTCTTGCAGGACAAATTACATACTCAACTTGATTGGCTTCAGGATGGAATTCCATTTCAACAACAGGATAGGTTTTGAGGTCTCCTTTTTTATTTCGTGCTACGATTACAGCCAATTCATTTTTGAAAGTAATCAATTCTTCAACAATACATTCTACGGCAGGCAGATTTTCTAAATCTGCATAATTCCGTACAATTTTCACACCATTGCCATCGTATCCAAAACGCGCAGCTTTCCATACAAAAGGGAAATCTATAATCGCATGATTGTATGCATGTATCAATTCGTCTTTATAGGTGTAATGATAAAAATCTGCTGTAGGAATACTGTGATTTTTATAAAAGCTTTTTTGATGTGCTTTGTTTTGAATAATTCTAATATCTTTTGGTTTTGGGTAAATTTCGAGCCCCTCTTTTTCCAATTGATCCAAAGCATCAATATTCACATTTTCAATTTCAATTGTCAAAAGATTTACTTTTTTTCCAAAATTGTATACAGTTTCAAAATCTAACAAATCACCTTGATGAAATTCATTACAAATCTCGGCACATGGTGCCTCAAGAGATGGGTCTAGAATGCATGTAAAAATATCTAGTTTTTGAGTTTCTGTCAAAAGCATTCTGCCCAATTGACCTCCGCCTAACACACCCAATCTAAAATCTGACGAAAAATAATTTTTCAAAATAAATCAATATTGACATTCAAAAGCAAAAGTACACATTCTATTTTCATCTATTCAATTAAAAATTGGAGATTCTCAAGATAGATCCACCTAAATTCTCTACTAGATATTCATTTGCAAAACAACCAATACCTTCTGTCAGGGGTGCGCCATTTAAAATATTAAATTCACTATCATCACATGGACATACCATACGAAGGTTATTATCAACGATCATTTGAGAGCAAGAAGAAGATGGATTTTGTTCAGGACACAACCTGTCAAAAGCTTTGAATTGATTTCCTTGGTTGTAAACAATGATGCCTTTAATTCCTCCATTCGCATAAGCCCAGCCTCCAGGAACTTGTAAGTTTATAAACTCAGGAAGATCGAGATCTATCCTTTCACTGACAGTAAAATTACCGAAACAAACATTTTCGATAGGATTGTTAGAACATCCATAAAATATTGCGAATAATGATAATAATAGAATTTTTCTCATGTCAGAGATCTCTTGAGATTGTTTCAAATCGAACACAATTTACAAATATTTTGTACATTTGATAAAGTAAATCTCATTCTGTAAAAAGGCAATGAGATTTTTATGTTTTGTGTTCCCTTTCAATTTAAAAAAGGGCTGAAGTTAAAAAATAGAAATCATGAGTAACATTTCATACTATACGCCAGAAGGATTAAAAAAGTTGAAAGACGAATTGTTACAGTTAGAACAAGTTGAAAGACCAAGAGTTTCTCAAGAAATTGCTGATGCAAGAGATAAGGGAGATTTAAGTGAAAATGCAGAATACCATGCTGCCAAAGAAGAACAATCTTTATTAGAGACGAAGATTGCCAAACTCAAAAATGTTGTAGCGACTGCAAGAATTATAGATGAATCTCAATTAGACGTGAGCAAAATCTTAATTCATTCTAATGTACAAATAAAAAACAAAGCCAACGGAATGGTTTTTTCTTACACACTAGTTGCTGATTCTGAGTCAGACATCAAAAATGGAAAACTCTCCGTAAATTCTCCAATTGGTAAAGGACTTCTTGGAAAAGAAAAAGGAGATGTCGTGGAAATCAATGTTCCGAATGGAACAATGACTTTTGAAGTTGTTGAAGTATCTAGATAGAAAACAAGAAAAGGAAAAATAGATCAGTGAGTATTTTTACAAAAATCATTGCCGGAGAAATCCCTTCTTATAAAATTGCAGAGGACGAGAATTATATTGCTTTTTTAGACATCAATCCAAATTCGAAAGGACATACATTGGTCGTTCCCAAAAAAGAAGTTGATAAGATTTTTGATTTGGATAAAGACACTTATGATGGGTTGATGAGTTTTTCTTTCAAAGTTGCCAAAGCTCTTGAAAAAACAATCCCTTGCAAACGAATCGGAATGAGTGTCATTGGTTTAGAAGTTCCTCATGTTCATGTGCATTTAATTCCTATTCATCATATGAATGATATGCAATTTATCAAAAAAGAAAAAATGAATCATGAAGAATTTGTAGCATTGGCAAATCACATTTCAAGAAATTTTGTCTAACAAAATTTGAATGCTTGTACCTTTGTCAATCTCTGATTTATTCACAAATATTTTTCCATTATGATAATCCTTTATAATTCTTTTGGAAAGAGATAGTCCTAGACCCCAACCACGTTTTTTTGAAGTGTATCCTGGATTGAATATTTTTTTAAATTGAGATTTTGGTATTCCCTTGCCTGTGTCAGAAATTTCAACGATTATTTTTCTAGAGTCTGAATTGATAGAAACGGTCAATTCTCCTTTTCCGAGCATTGCATCCAAAGCGTTTTTAATCAAGTTTTCAATCACCCAGCCATACAATTCCTCATTAAGATGACAAAAAATTTCTTTTTTTGGAGATATAAAGTTAAATGTAATTTGAGAAGAACTCCGGTACTCAAGGTAATGGTAGGCTTTTTTGGTAACCAAAACAATATTTGATTTTGAAAGTTTTGGCAGGGAACCAATTTTTGAAAAACGATTTGCAATAATATTTAAACGATGAATGTCTTTTTCAATTTCAACAACGTATCGATCATCAACTTTTTCTTGCTTTAAGATTGCTACCCATCCTAAAAGTGACGATAGAGGGGTTCCTATTTGATGCGCTGTTTCCTTTGCCATTCCTGTCCATAATTTATTTTGTTCAGCAATTTTATTGGAGGCAAACATCATGTAAATTAAGGATAAAAATAATATGAGAATTAAAATTAAAGCTAGTGGATAGTAGGTGAGTTTATTTAATAAATCTGAGTTACTATAATAAACATATTGTTTTTTATTTTTATAGAAATTAATTTCGATGGGATCATTTTGCCCTTTCATAATTTCTAGCTGTTGCTGTAAATACAAGGGGTCTTTTGCTTTTATGGAGTCCAGATTTTTGTAGGAGTCTTTTCCAATATTCCCATCCTCATCTACCAAAATCATTGGGATATTTATATTACTCTTAATGATTTTATCCTCTAAACTTACATCAGCATTTAGATCTTGATTTGTCGCAAATTCTTTTATTGCAGTAGCGACAATTTCCATTTTTAAGCGTTCCTCTGTTTTGAATTTCTTAAAAAAAGTATAGGTGTTCCATAATATTAATGAAACGATAACGAACGAAATCAAAATGATCATTCGCTTTAGAAATTGTGTGTTTTTGATAAAACTCATTAAACAAATATACTAGAATCAATCATATAACTCATTTATAAAATTGATAGTATCTTTATGTCAAAATTTTTCACATGCTTTCCATTAGCCCAAAAGAAATTTCTACCACTAAACTTCATACCTATTTGTTAGGAGCTGTCGCACCAAGGCCTATTGCTTTTGCAAGCACCATCAACAAAAATGGAATTCCTAATTTATCACCATTCAGTTTTTTCAATGTTTTTGGATCCAATCCACCGACACTTGTATTTTCTCCAGCAAGAAGGGTACGAGGTAACACAACCAAACACACGCTACAAAATATAGAGAATATTAAAGAGGTAGTAATTAACGTTGTGAATTTTGAAATGGTTCAACAAATGTCTTTGAGTAGTTCTGAATATCCTGAAGGGGTCAATGAATTTGAAAAAGCGGGTTTTACGATGTTGGCTTCTGATGAGATAAAACCATTTAGAGTTGCTGAATCTCCTGTACAATTTGAATGCATCGTAAAAGATATCATTTATACTGGACAAGAAGGAGGGGCTGGAAATTTAATTGTATGTGAAGTATTGAAAATTCATATTCTTGAAACGGTGTTGGATAAAGATGGAATGATTGATCAACATAAAATTGATTTGGTTGCAAGAGCAGGAGGAAGTTTTTATTCTAGAGCAAGAGATGGATTTTTTGAAATTCCAAAACCGATTTCAACTCTAGGAATTGGAGTAGATGCTTTCCCTGATTCTATTAGAAACAGTACTGTGCTAACAGGAAATGATTTAGGACAATTGGCAAATGTAGTCTCACTACCAACGGACGAGGATGTTGATAACTTTGCAAAAGAACACCCAGAATTCATGGGTTTAGAAATGGTAAAAAAACATACATTTGCTCAACAGTATATAGAAAAAAATGATGTTGAAAGTGCTTGGAAAGTACTTTTATTAAAATAGATATTATGGAAGTTATAGGGAAAATAAAGTTAATTGGAGACGTTCAAACTTTTGGAAGTAATGGTTTTAGAAAAAGAGAATTAGTCGTCACTACAGATGAGCAATATCCACAAATGATTTTAATTGAGTTTGTTCAAGATAAATGTGAACTATTAAATAATTATTCAGTAGGTCAAGATGTGAAAGTTTCAATCAATTTAAGAGGAAGAGAGTGGATCAATCCTCAGGGAGAAGCAAAGTATTTTAACTCAGTTCAAGGATGGAGAATTGAAAACTTATCACAATCAGCACCTCCTCAAATGCCACCTGCAGAACAATTTCAGCCTGCTCCAGACCTTACTAACGACGAACCTGATGACTTACCTTTTTAGTAAAGAGGTAATACTTCAATAGATGTTTTCTTAAAATTTTTAAATCGGACCAAGGTTAGATATTCAGCCAATAGGTGAATTTTAGGTTCAAAGATCGGTACTTTGGGCTGAATACATCTGTGGCATAATTGTCATTATAAACCAAAAATAGGTCTGACAAAGGAGCTACTCTCCATTGCAGTCTTGTGTTGATACTAAAGTTGTCTCGTTGAGAACTGTATTGTAAAAATGTTGCCCAAAATATATTTTTAGTAAAGGTTAGATCTAACCTTGGTCCGATAAGCCAAATGGAAGCATCTGGATATGGATCTGGCAAATCTATTTTATCATAATTAAGTTGAATAGAACCTGAAAAGTATGGTTGTAATCGGAGTGTTAATGAAGATTCTAAAGAATATTTAGTACCATTATAAAATTCGCCTATCGAAGGATTGATTCTGTAGGATATTTTTTTACGTTGATCAGATCTGAAACTTGCTCCAAAACTTGTGTAATAATAATTTTCATTTGCAGGTAGAGGAATTCCATTTTCGGTTCCTGTGGGATCAAATTCATTGTATAGTTTGGTGAATCTATTGAACATTTGAAAACGAATCTCAGAATTGTTATTGAAATTTGCTTCCCATCTGCTGATAATCGTATAATCAGAGTTTTCATAGTTAAGTTCAGGTCTCCATATTGAAATTGGGGTTACTGAAAAACGATGCCTTTGAATGGCTTTATTTTTTGGCCAAAATTTCAATTCAAATCTTGGATTTATTTTGAGAATATCGGTCCTTCTAACAAAACCAAGATCAGATCTAAAATCTTCTGCAATAAAAACACCACTAAGTCGAATGTTTAACAACCTATTGTTGAACTCAGTCTTCATCCCAGCAGAAAAATCATTGGAGCTAACTCCAGGAGAAAATGATTTATGAAAAAAATATTTACCACTCCAGGTGTTGTCTCTAGAAGCCAAACTGTAGTCGATTCCTAAGACCCGATTGTATTTATCTTCTTCATTCAAAAAATCATAGTCTTTTGTGGCTTGCTTATTGATAAAAAGCATGCTGATATTGGACCTACTAAATACTTTTTGTTGAATTGATATTACAGAGTTATTTACTGTCGGAATTTCATTAGCAATGTCTTCATCAGTTTGCATACTTAAGATTCCAAGTCGAAGATCATTGTTTACTTTCCCGCTCAAGCGCACTCCTGCAATAATTTTATTTTCAATATTGTTATTATTAGTATCTCTAGCGATTCCGATTCGTCTAGAAAAGAAAGGATTGGCGTCTCTTTGATCACCAAAATCCCCAAATAAATCACTATTTTCAATAAAAAACTGTCTTCTTTCAGGTAACCCAACCTCAAAACGTGTCAGATTTGTCACCTGACGATCAACTTCAACTTGAGAAAAATCAGGATTTAAGGTGAGATCTAAGTTCATGCTATTGGCGATGGTGAGTTTTGCATCACCACCAATTTTTAGATTGTCATCGGTAGCATCATTCACATAATCTTTTGATGTAATTGTGTTGATATAAGGGATGATAAAAACAGGGGACTTTGATTTCCCTAATGGCTTTTCAAAAATCATATCGCCCATGAAAGCAAGGTTGAAAATATACTGATTTTGAGGAATTTGAACCCAAGTGTTTTGTTCATTGTCTTGGGTGTCAAAATGATAACTATTAAAACGCCATTTGGTTTCTCCTTCTTTGTATTTAAAAGCTGATAGTGGAATTTTCCACTCTAAAATATAATGATCATCATGAATTTTTGATTCTCCATACCACTTGGTGTCCCAAGCTCCATTAAAATTCCGTATTTCATTTCCTCCTCCAGAGAGTAAAATTTCTCTGCGAACTCCATAAGGATTTGATCCAAAAACAAAAGCATTGGTCCCATCATTAAAAGTATCAAACAATAAGGTTATGTTATCATTACCTCCAGCTCTAAAATCTCTCCTCAAAGAAGGAATTACAAAATCTTTACTTTTTGCTGCTACTCTAATCCCCACATACAAATTCTTTTCATCGAACATGAATTTTATTTGAGCTTGTCTTTTTGCTTGTGCTGTGTCTGTTGGGAAATATTGAAAAAAATTGGTAGCGGGGATTACTTCTGACCAACTAGGTTCATCTAAAATACCGTCTATGGTTATTTCTTTATCAATGTATTTTACAATTGTAGTTTTGTTTTGTTTTTGAGAGTAAGTACAAAAACAGATAAAAAAAAATAAAACGAAGAGGTGTTTCATTCTTATTCTTGGGATGTTAAATTTTCATCAGCAATTTAAATAGAAATTAATTAATACGAACAGCTAGTTCAGAGATTCTTTGGCTTTATTTTCATAAAAAACCGTTAAATTTTTCATTGAGGGTTTTAACAAAAAAGGCTTTTTTTAATCATGGAAGTAAAACAAGTTACAATCAATCCTTATTTTTTTTAATCACTTCATAGAGTTTATATTCATCTCCCGAAATATAACCAGAGCGGCTATAAATAATTTTATGGTTTTTAATAACAACTGTTTGTGGAACCGATGGGAGGTTTAATTTCGTTTTAAATTTTTCATTTTCGTCTAATAGAAATTTATAAGGCCATTTTTTTCTTTCAATGATTGGTCTAATTCTTTTTTGAGTTCTGGCATCATCAACTGAAATGGCAATTAATTCAACATTTGATTCCTCTTGCCAATCTTTATAGAGACTGCTTATAGCATCTAGTTCTTTAATGCAAGGGTAACACCAAGTAGCCCAAAAACTAAGAATTGTGATTTGATCTTTCGAAATTACATTTTGGACATTGACAATTTTCCCATCTAAATCAGTTAAGGTACTTTTAGGAAGTGATTTTTGACCAAAACTATTGTTAAAACAAAGAACGAAACTTAACAGAAATATATTCTTCAATAAAAATATTTTCATGAGGAGTCAACAATTTAAAAATTTCACATTAAGAAAGAAAAGGATATCTGTAGTCTTTTGGAGATACAAAGGTTTCTTTAATCAATCTTGGAGATACCCAACGCAATAAATTTTGAGCGGAGCCAGCTTTGTCATTGGTTCCTGAAGCTCTTGCCCCACCAAAAGGTTGTTGTCCCACAACAGCGCCCGTTGGTTTGTCATTGATATAAAAATTACCCGCACAGTTTTCTAGTGCTTTTGTAGCTTCTGTGATGGCGTATCTATCGGTTGAAAATACAGCACCAGTTAATGCATATTCTGAAGTAGAATCCACCAGTTTTAGAGTTTCATTCCAGTTCGTATCTTCGTATATATATATGGTTACTACAGGTCCAAATAATTCTGTACTCATGGTTGTATAATTTGGATCTTTGGTCAAGATTACCGTTGGTTCAATGAAATATCCTTTGGATTTGTCATAATTACCCCCAGCAAAAATTTCAACGTTGGAATTCTCTTTAGCTTCTTCGATATGGTGAACTAATTTGTCAAAAGAACCTTCATGAATCACAGCGGTGATGAAGTTGCTCATATCTTCTGGGGATCCCATTTTAAACGAATTGAGATCTTCCTTTAAGAAATTTAAAGTTGCTTGTGCCAATGATTTTGGCAGATAAACTCTTGATGCAGCAGAACATTTTTGTCCTTGAAATTCAAAAGCTCCCCGAGCGATTCCTGTAGCCACCTGTTTTGGATTTGCCGAAGGGTGTGCAATGATAAAATCTTTACCACCTGTTTCTCCTACAATTTTTGGATATGTTTTGTATTGATGGATATTTTCTCCAATCTTTTTCCAAATTTCTTTAAAAACATAAGTAGATCCAGTGAAATGAATTCCAGCAAAATCAGGACTCGATAAAACAGTATCGGTAATCATTACGGGATCTCCATAGACCATATTGATGACTCCATCAGGGACACCAGCCTCTTTAAAAATATCCATCAATACTTTGGCCGAAAATATTTGATGATCAGAGGGTTTCCAAACAACCGTATTTCCCATCAATGCTGCACTAGCTGGTAAATTCCCAGCAATTGCAGTAAAGTTAAAAGGAGTAATGGCATAGACAAAACCTTCCAAAGGGCGGTATTCAACTCGATTCCAAATTCCTTCAGAGGAATCAGGCTGTTCCTCATAAATTTGAGACATAAACTCAACATTGAATCGTAAAAAATCGATGTATTCACAAGCCGCATCAATTTCAGCTTGATGAACAGTTTTTGATTGTGCAATCATTGTCGCTGCATTGATTTTGGCTCTGTAAGGTCCAGCCACCAACTCAGCAGCTCTTAAAAATATAGCAGCTCTTTGTTCCCAGGGCATTTGAGACCATAATTTTCTGGATTCTAGTGCCTCATGAATTGCTTTTTCTACGTGAGATTTATTTGCTACATGATACTGACCAACAATATGTTGATGATCATGGGGAGGCGTCATATTTTTGGTATTCCCTGTCCTTATTTCTTCATTTCCTATATACATCGGGACGTCCAATGATCCATTATAATAAGCAGCGTATTGTTTGGCTACCTCTTTTCTTTCTTTAGATCCAGGAGCATAAGATTTTACAGGCTCATTAATTGCTGCTGGTACTTGAAAAAACCCTTTTCCCATATGATAAAGTATTAAGTTTTAAATGATATAATTTTGTTTTACAAAGTTACAATTTATTTGTCAGTTCTTGATTTTGAACATCAACAAATAACGATTAAAAAATCGATCAATAAATGTTTTGATGTTAAATTTATTGTCAAAGAAGAAATGCTGCTATTGTTCCCCTTCAAATGATATTGAACTAGCTCCAATGACTCTGTCAAAGAGCGTCCCAAAAGCTTTATAGTAGACGATTACAGTGTAGTTATTTTCGGTAGCAGAAAAATCACCTCTAATTTCAGTATTTGAAATTTGATTGTCAATAGATTTTGTAATGAAGGTATAATTGTAGAATCCTTGCTTGAGCAACAGGGTGGAATAATAAGTATTAGTGGTCGTATCGAAAATCATCTTATTTTCTTCAGTAAAGTTAAAATTATTGAAACCACCATAAACATAAACATCCTTGTCTGAAATCTCATTTTGAACTTCAAGTGAAAAATGAATCATGGCATAGTCAGCCTCTGTTTTGGAATCAGATCCTTCAATCGTTCTTATGATGAACTGACCGTTGATATCTGGATTATACATGTATTTTTTTAAAGATCTGTTTGTGTAGGGGTAAAGATAATTGTGAAAAATTTCTTTGCGTTCTGTTTTTGCAATATTGACCGTTCTATTTCGAATGATTTTGTTGTCAAAAAACAAATATTCATTTCCTCCTAGAAAATTGGTTTTATTAGGATATCTGTAAATTAATTGATGAGGTTTGTAAAATTGAGGTTTGATATCAGTAAGTGCTGTTTTCCAATTTTCATTTTGTAAAATAGCTACGTGTATTTCTTGACTTGGATTGTTTACTTTGAGTTGTGGATAATTGACAATAAAATTAACCGTTTGCTCTTGGTTCATGAGTTTTGTATTTCTACTTCTACTAGCAACAACTCCAACCGCTGCAGTATTTTCATATAAGGTAAATCTTCTTGAAAAAACAAGATCTCCTACTGCATCTAAAATTGACAATAAGTAATTTCCGCTTTTCGTAATTCTTGTATTTTGATTTGGGAACCTCACAGAATAGTGCGTGTAGTTCTGAAATGTATTGAAAGAATTTTCTACATTAAAAATAATGTTGGATTGAAATCCATTGATGTACTGATTGGCGATTAAATTGCTTTTTTTCCAATCATGGGTCATTAATTCAATTTTGTAATAGTAATCTTTTTGATCTCCATCCAAATCATCAAAGTTAAGTTCTAAGATTTTTCCTAAAGGAACGATGGTGCTAAAATTGTTTTTGTCTAATGGTTTTAATTGAATTGATTTGATATGATTAGGGGGCATTTTCTGTGCCTTGAATCCAATTGTAAACAGCAGAAAAAAAGAAGAAAGAAATATTTTTTTCATAAAAAATGAAATTATTTTTCGATAAAAATAATCAATAATTAGTTAGAGTAACAGTATTCAATTTAGAATCAATATAAATAAGATTTAACAGTCAATTTAAACTGTTAATTATATGATCATCATTCGCAAAATAATTAAATTTGCATGATTTTTTTAATAAATAAACTTCGAAGTTCACATGTCAAAAGACATTCGTATTAAAAAAGGGCTAGATATCAAACTAGTTGGTGAAGCAGAACAAATTACTACTCAGATACCAACAGAAGGTTTGTTTGCCCTCAAACCAGAAGACTTTCACGGAATCATTCCAAAACTTATTGCAAAAGAAGGCACTGATGTCAAAGCCGGAGATTCACTGTTTTATTCAAAAAGTGATGAACGTATTTTATTTTCAAGCCCTGTAAGCGGTAAAGTTACCGAAATTGTTCGTGGAGCTAAGCGTAAAATACTTACCATTAAAATCCTTGCTGATGCCAAGCAAAAATTCAAAAATTATGGTAAAAAAGAGGTAGATAACATGTCTGCTGATGAAATTAAAGACCATTTACTCAACACGGGTTGTTGGCCTTTCATTAAGCAGCGTCCTTATGATATCATTGCGAATCCAAATCAATTGCCAAAATCAATTTTTGTTTCAGCATACGCAAGTTCCCCCCTAGCATCAGATTACGATTACACTCTAGCAGGAAAAGAAGAGGAACTTCAAACAGCGTTCACAGCCATTTCAAAATTAACAGAAGGGAAGGTTCATGTATCGGTTGGGGTTCAATCTAAATTGCCATTTGACAAGATTCAAAATATAGAATTACACAAGGTTTCTGGTCCACATCCTGTTGGAAACGTAAGTACTCAAATTTCACACATTGATCCGTTGAACAAAGGAGAAGTTATTTGGGTAATTTCTCCACAAGATCTAGTGGTGATTGGGGAGTTATTCTTAACAGGGAAATTCAATCTTTCTAGAACTGTTGCTTTAACTGGGTCTCAATTTAAGAAGCCTTCGTATCTGTCTGTTGTTGCAGGAGCATCAATTTCGACAATCGTTGATAAAAATTTAAATAAAAACAATGCAAGAATCATTAGTGGAAATGTTTTAACAGGGACACAAGTTTCTGAGGATGGTTTTTTAAGATTTTATGACAATCAAATAACAGCCATTCCTGAAGGAGATGATTATGAATTTTTCGGATGGAATAAGCCTGTTTTTAATAAAATATCTCCTTCTAGAGCTCTTACATTTTCTTGGTTAACACCCAACAAAAAATATGATTTAAACACAAATACAAATGGTGAACATCGAGCATTTGTTGTGACGGGTTCATATGAAAATGTATTTCCACTTGATCTCTACCCTTTACAATTTTTAAAAGCGTGTCTTTATAAAGACTTGGATGAAATGGAAAATTTAGGAGGGTATGAAGTAGCTCCAGAAGATTTTGCACTGACAGAATTTATATGTGTTTCTAAACAGCCTCACCAAAAGATTGTTAGGGAAGGGCTAGATTTAATGAAAGAAGAATTAGGCTAAAATTTAAATGTCAAATGAGTTTAAAAAATAAACTACACACTTTAAAAGAAAAGTATAAGGGAACAAAAATGGCCCCTGCCTTTAATGCAATCCATACTTTTTTATACTTACCCAATGAGGTAACCCACAACGGAACCCATATCAAAGCAGCAGATGATTTGAAACGAACAATGAATATTGTGATTATGTCTCTGATCCCATGTCTGTTATTTGGAATGTTCAATGCAGGATATCAACACTATGCAGCCATTGATGCAGCCAATGGAATTTCTTCAGAATTTTCCATACTTGGAAGTTTTATTACTTGGGACAACTTTTGGATTGGAATTATTAAAGTTTTACCATTAGTTGTTGTTTCTTATGGTGCTGGATTGTTCGTTGAGTTTGTCTTTGCAGTCATCAAAGGGCATGAGGTTGAAGAAGGTTACCTAGTTACAGGAATGTTGGTTCCATTAATTGTTCCTATCGATACACCCTTATGGATGTTGGCAGTTGCAGTAATTTTTGGAGTAGTCATTGGTAAAGAGGTTTTTGGAGGAACTGGGATGAATATTTTAAACCCAGCATTGACCATTAGAGCTTTTTTGTTTTTTGCCTATCCAACATGGATGAGTGGAGACAAGGTATGGGTGTACGACGCTGTCAATCGAACAGGAACTGCAGATGCAATATCTGGAGAAACCATCTTGGGGAGTTATGCACAGAATCAAGAAATCATCTATTCCAATTGGGATAAATTCTTTGGTTTTATTCCTGGATCCATTGGAGAGACGTCTACCTTTTTAATTTTATTAGGAGCCGCTTTTTTAATTTTTACAAAGATTGGAAGCTGGAGAATTATTTTGTCCACTTTCATAGGTGCCGCAGTCATGGGACTTATATTCAATCAAGTTGTTGCTGCCGATATCATTACAGAATCAAGTAAATTTTATGGATTAATGAATACCGCTTGGTGGGAGCATTTGATGATTGGGGGATTGGCTTTTGGAGCAGTATTCATGGCAACAGATCCAGTAACTGCTTCACAAACAAATAAAGGAAAATGGATTTATGGATTTTTGATAGGGTTCATCTCAATCATGATTCGTGTCTTCAATCCGGCCTATCCTGAGGGAGTATTCCTAGCCATCTTATTGATGAATGTATTTGCACCAACCATTGATCATTATGTGGTTCAAGGAAATGTAAAGAAAAGAATGAAACGTTTAAAAGCCAAAACCGCCTAAATTATGTCTAAGAAAACAGATAGTAATTCGTATACGATAATCTTTGCCATTGGGATGGTACTTGTTGTGGGAGCTTTATTAGCTTTTTTAGCCTCCTCATTAAAGCCGAATATCAATGAAAACAAACGTATCGAAAAACAACAAAACATTCTATATGCGATGGGAATCAATCAAAATGAAGGGTCTAGTGCCATATTCGTTTCAACAGATGTCGCGGGGGCTGAGTTTAAAAAATACATCAAAAAACAATTGGTTATTGAAGGAGATCAAATTTCTGAAGATGAAAATGCATATTTAATTGACGTCAAGAAAGAAAAATCCAAAGCCAAAGACGGTGGGATAAGAAAACTTCCTTTGTTTGTTGGTGATAAAGATGGAAAAACATTTTATGTAGCTCCTATCAGAGGGAAAGGACTTTGGGATGCAATCTGGGGATATGTAGCGATGGATGAAAATATGATTGTTCAAGGAGCCTACTTTGATCACAAAGCAGAAACTCCTGGTCTAGGAGCCAATATCAAACAACGTTTTTTCATGGATGATTTCATTGGAGAGCATTTATTAGATCCTGCAGGAAACTTTAAAGGGATTAGAGTTGCCAAGGGGAATAACGATCCAAAGAACGAAGAAAAGACCGATTATGAAGTAGACGCCATTGCCGGTGCTACAATCACAGGTGATGGAGTTTCAACGATGATACAATCTGATTTGAAACTGTATGTACCTTATTTCAAAACATTAAAACAATAATTTATGGCACTTTTATCAAAAAAAGACGCAAAATTAATATCAGATCCACTGACGGATAATAATCCAATTACGATACAGGTATTAGGAATCTGTTCGGCTTTGGCAATTACAGCAGAATTGAAAGCATCAATTGTCATGTCAATATCGGTATTATTTGTTTTAGGATTAGGAAATGTGGTGATCTCTTTGATGAGAAATATCATCCCTTCAAAAATCAGAATCATTGTACAACTGATTGTTGTAGCAACATTGGTAATTATTGTTGATTTAGTTTTAAAAGCTTTTGCTTATGAATTGAGTAAAACGCTTTCAGTTTTTGTTGGTCTTATCATCACAAACTGTATTATTATGGGACGTTTTGAGGCCTTTGCTCTTGGTAATGGACCTTGGAAATCGTTTCTAGATGGGATAGGAAATTCATTAGGATATGCAGTCATACTCATCATTGTTGGATTTTTTAGAGAATTATTAGGTTCTGGAACTTTACTAGGAATTCCTGTTTTAGGAGATCCTATTGAAAAAACAGGATTGTATTCTATTGGTTACGAGAATAATGGATTCATGTTATTATCGCCAATGGCATTGATTGTTGTTGGAATCATTATCTGGGTTCAACGTAGTAAAAATGAAGCGTTAATTGAAGAACATTAAAACATTATGGAGCATTTAGAGTTATTTTTTAAATCAATTTTCATAGACAATATGGTATTTGCAACATTCTTAGGAATGTGCTCATATTTAGCGGTTTCTAAAAAAGTATCTACTGCAGTTGGTTTAGGAGCTGCTGTAATATTTGTATTGGCAGTCACCGTTCCACTAAACTGGTTACTTGATCAATATATCCTAAAAGAAGGAGCTTTGGTGTGGTTAGATGCCAAATATGGAATTGATGGAAGTGAAACAATCGATTTAAGTTTTCTATCTTTCATCATGTTCATCGCAACCATCGCAACCATGGTTCAGTTAGTTGAAATTGTTGTTGAGAAATTTTCTCCTTCATTGTACAATTCTTTAGGGATTTTCTTACCGTTGATTGCTGTAAACTGTGCCATCTTAGGAGGTTCTTTATTTATGCAATCCAGAGAAATTCCAACCTTAGGCTTGGCCTTGACTTATGGTGTCGGTTCAGGAATTGGTTGGTTTTTAGCGATTTTAGCAATTGCAGCCATTCGTGAAAAGATTCGTTATTCTAGTGTTCCTCCTGCCTTAAGAGGTTTGGGAATTACTTTTATCATTACTGGGTTAATGGCAATTGGATTTATGAGTTTTGGAGGAATGTTAACAGGTGGAGATGAAGAGAAGAAAGAAGAAGCCATAGAAGAAGTGAGTTTGAGTTCAACGGAGAATACAATTCAATCTATCGAAACCCAAGAGGATCAAGAAAAAGTAGCAGAAATCATTAAAGAAACAGATAAGTAAGATGATTACATTATTAGCAAGTACCACAGGAACTATTTTAGCAACCGTAACAGCCTTTTTACTGATTACACTCCTATTAGTTTCCCTATTATTATTTGTAAAGCAAAAACTATCTCCATCAGGTCCTGTAACTATTACGATTAATGGAGAAAAGAAAATTGAAGTTGCTTCAGGAAGTACCCTTTTAACCACATTAGGGAATGAGAAAATATTTTTACCATCTGCCTGTGGAGGTGGAGGATCCTGCGTTCAATGTGAATGTCATGTAAATTCTGGAGGAGGTGAGGCTCTCCCTACAGAGACTCCTCATTTTACAAGAAAAGAATTAAAAAATGGAATTCGATTGGCATGTCAAGTAAAAGTTAAGCAAGACATGGATATCTCCATTCCAGAAGAAGTTTTTGGAATAAAGAAATGGCAGGCAACTGTTGTTAGAAATTATAATGTTGCCTCTTTTATCAAAGAGTTTGTCGTTGAAATTCCGGAAGAAATGGGATACAAAGCAGGAGGTTATATTCAAATTGAAATTCCTTCATGTGAGGTGAAGTTTTCAGATATAGACATCACTGCTCATCCAGAAGAACACGATACACCAGATAAATTTAAAACCGAATGGGATAAATTCAATTTGTGGCCATTAGTGATGAAGAACAATGATATTGTTGAACGTGCATACTCCATGGCCTCATATCCAGCAGAGGGAAGAGAGATCATGTTAAATGTTCGTATTGCAACTCCACCATGGGATCGTGCAAAAAATGGATGGATGGATGTCAATCCAGGAGTTGCTTCTTCGTATATTTTTGCTCAAAAACCAGGAGATAAAGTAACCATTTCTGGCCCCTACGGTGAATTTTTTATAAATGAGTCAGAGGCAGAAATGTTATATGTGGGTGGTGGAGCAGGAATGGCTCCTATGCGCTCACATTTGTATCACCTGTTCAAAACTTTAAAGACAGGTCGTAAAGTTACCTATTGGTATGGAGGAAGATCAAAAAGGGAATTGTTTTATATAGATCATTTTAAATCTTTGGAAAAAGATTTCCCAAACTTTAAGTTTTACATGGCATTGTCTGAGCCCATGGAAGAAGATAACTGGAAAGTAAAAGATGGAATTGACGGAGACGGAGATGGCTTCATTGGATTTATCCATAATTGTGTTATTGACAATTATTTAAACCATCACGATGCTCCTGAAGATATAGAATTGTATTTCTGTGGACCTCCATTGATGAACAAAGCAGTTCAAAAAATGGGAGAAGATTTTGGAATTCCAGATGAGAATATAAGATTTGACGATTTTGGAGGATAATTTTTCTCTAGTATACTACATCTAAAACCAGCATTTAACAATGCTGGTTTTTTTTGATAGATCATTGGTCATTGAAAATTCAATTTTCAATGACTAATAAACGCATGTTATATCGGAATTTTATATACCGATTTATTCGTATATTTACATACCTTTTTATCCCCCTTACTCATTTAAAATTTTAACAGATGAAAACAAAATTTTTACTTCTTGTTGTTGGATTAGCGCTACTATCGGTCCAATCAGGTTTTTCGCAAGAGATCAAAAATCAGCCTCAAAAACCTTATATGATTGGGAAGCCCTCTAAAGTAGAATATGTCCCTTCAATCGCTTCTAGAATGAATGATTTGGTCAGGCCAGACTTAAGCCAACAAAAAGAAATGTTGGATGGGAGATCTTCTAAATACGATGTCGTTGTTGGAAAAGGATCTCAAGGGGACGATCCATTGGCAAAATATTCAGACAATTTAAGACACAGAACTCCTGTTAGAACTCCAGAGTTGGTTTTTGAAACAGGGGCAAGTAATTCAAGTCCTACAGACCCTGCTGGAGCTGTGGGTCCAAATCATTATATTTCTGTAATCAATACTGCTTTTCAAATTTTTGATAAAAGTGGAAATTCTTTAACTGATGGATTGGTGTCTCCCAATCCTACCATATTTCCATCAGGGGGATGTTGTGATTTAACCGCTAGTTATGATAATGCAGCAGACCGCTGGGTGCTTAGTTTTCTTGGAGGAGGTGTTCAAGTTGCTGTCTCTGATGGTCCAGATCCAGTAAATGATAGTTGGACAGTTTACAGTTACTCTGCAGTCAGTGATTATCAAAAACTTTCTGTTTGGAGAGATGGGTATTATATGACAGAAAATACGGGAAGTTCTAATAAATTACATGTTTTTCAAAGAGCTGCCATGATTGATGATGCGAATGCAGGGACAGATCCTCAGATATTATCATTTTCATTACCTGGATTGGTAACCAGTGGATTTCATAGCCCACAGGTATTAAATATCAGTGACGGGAATTGGCCTACAAGTGGAGGGGCCACAGTCATGTACATGCAAGATGATGCTTGGAGTGGAGTTTCAGAAGATCATGTAAAATTATGGAATGTAGATGTAAACTGGGAAACTCCTGGGGATTCAGAAGTGTCTGCAGCCACAGAATTGACAACAACTCCGTTTATTAGTGTATTTGATGGAGGGAGTTTTTCTAATTTAACCCAACCTGATGGAGGGATTGCCATCGATGCGCTTCAAGCCACTATCATGAACCAAGCACAATTCAGAAAATTTTCTACGCATAATTCTGCACTATTTAATTTTGTAGTAGATGTTGATGGAAGTAGTGAAGAACAAGCTGGAGTCCGATGGTATGAATTGCGACAAACAGCAGATGGAGAACCCTGGACAATATATCAAGAAGGAACTTATACTGCCCCCGATAATCGACATGCATGGAATGCGAGTTTGATTATGGATGTTCGAGGAAATATTGGGATGGGATATTCTGGAATGTCTAGTGCTAATAGTTCTAATTCTGATGTTAGAGTAGGGTCTTATTATACTGGACGATTTGCTCAAGATCCTATCAACGTGATGACAATAGATGAAGGGGTCATTATGGAAGGTGATGCTAATATCTCAGGTCTACGTTATGGGGATTATAGCAAGATAGATTTAGATCCAGCCAATGATAAAAAATTCTGGTTTGTGAATGAGGTGATGTCTAGTGGAAGAAAAAATGTTGCAGGAGTTTTTCAAATTGCGTCGAATTTTAATGACGATCTAGCGGTGATTAGTATTGATGATCCTGTTTCAGGAGCCTTAACAAATAACGAAAATATTACGGTTACCATTCAAAATCTTGGTGAAGCCGATGCCTCAGGATTTCAAGTTTCTTACCAAGTAGATAATGGAGATGTGATTACAGAAACCTATGATGCAACAATTTTTTCGGGCGCAACAGAGCAACATACATTTACAACTCCTGCTGATTTATCAAATGAGGGTCAGGTATATACAATTACCTCTTCAACGTTGCTAACTGGAGATGAAGATCCCGCGAATGATTCAACTTCTGTGGAAATCACACATGTCTATACCAATGACATTGGAGTCACTGCAATTACCTCTCCTACCGATGGAGAAGCATTGGCCAATGAGCCCATTGTTGTAACAATCGAGAATTTTGGTACAGCCTCTCAGTCTAATTTTCAAGTTTCATACACAATTAATGGAGCTCCTCCAGTAACGGAGAGTGTCAATGTACCTCTAGATGCTGGAGAAACGATGTCGTATACCTTTTCTACTCTTGGAAATTTTTCCATGGATGGGTTTTATACGGTGGTTGCCAACACAGGACTAGAATCTGATTCAGATGCTTCTAATGATTCTTCTGAAGTTGAAATTTTAAATTCATCTTGCTACACAAGAACAAACGATACACAAATGGAGATAGGTCCTTATGAAGATACGGTGACTACCTCAGTTATTACGATGGATGAAAATATCGTAATTGATGATATTAATGTTACTGTAAACATTGCACACACATGGAATTCAGATTTAGATGTCAAATTGATTGGCCCAGATGGGACAGAGGTGATTTTATTTACGGATGTTGGTGGGTCTGAAGATGATTTTACAAGCACTATCTTAGATGATGATGCAACCTCAAGCATTCAATCTGGTTCAGCACCATTTACTGGGACTTACAGTCCTGAAGGTAGTTTAAGTGATTTCAATGGAATGTTATCACAAGGGGAGTGGACTCTTTCCATCACTGATGATTATGATTCTCCATCAGATTCTAATGATGATTTTGGAGGGACACTCTTAAATTGGTCGATTAAGATTTGTGCAGAAGCTAGCTTATCGATCTCTGAGAATGAGTTGGATGGGGAATTTAAAATTTTTAACAAAGGGAATAATCAATTTGAAGTTTCTTTGGCAAATCCGACTTCTTTTGAAGACTTAGATTTAAATGTATACAATATGGTAGGACAAACACTCCTTTGGAAGACATTGAAAAACACTTCAGGTTTTTACTCTTATACTTTGGATATGTCCTATGCTGCTAAAGGAATTTATTTAGTTCGTTTAGGAGATCAAAAAAGTTCAACAGTGAGAAGAATTGTTGTAGAGTAAATTTAATTTTTTTCAAAATATCACAAGAACAGAGTGTCAGTTTGATGCTCTGTTTTTAGTTCCCTATATACTCAATAATTTCTACTAGTTGAATAGGAACTCTATTTTCACAACGATTTTTCATTCTCAGAGGTAAATATTTAAATAATATGGTCTCTTTTTTTAAAGAAAAAGCAATGAAATTTTCTTCTTCGATATTTATTGGATCATAGATAATATTTTCTGAAACAGAGATCATCCATCCGCAATTTCCACTATCTTTGGGCTCTATAATACCCAGAGTATATCCTTTTTCTAGGGAATGAGTCAGTGAGTTTTTTGAATTTAATTTTGAACTACTGCATGCCAAGATTGATGAAAGAAAGACAAGGGGAAAGATGTATTTTAAAGCAGTTTGTAACATCGATTTAAAATTCTAAAGTTCAATATAATAAAATTATGCAAGTATTAACTGAGCAGGAACTTCACAATCTAGCCATGAATATTGTTGGCAAAAAATTACAAAAAATGGGCTATGAATTTCAAGCAATCAATAGTCAACTAAAAAAACATCCTCAATTTGTATTATTTAAAAAAGGAGAACCAACCATTTTTGTGTTGGTTAAAGCAACCAATAACATCCAAAATCCTAAAGAATATGATGTTATTTGGATGGAAACCTTTAAAGAACATGCAAAAAAGCAGGATGCGAAGGTTTGGTTTGCTGGAGTAGGAATTGCGAATGCCGAAAGTATTGAAAATCCTGTATTTAAAGATCAGCCATATTATGTTGCTTTTGATGACTTCATTCACATTTTATAATAAAAAAAGCATCACATATGTGATGCTTTTTTTATGAGAATGTGAGAAATTATTCAGCTTTTGTTTCTAACATATCAAAGAACTGACCAATTTTAGGCAGGATGATGATTTTGGTTCTTCTATTCTTTGATTTGTTTGCTGGGGTATCATTCGGTGCTAGAGGAACATAACTACTTCTACCTGCAGCGATTAATCTACTCGGCTCTACACCAAATTTATATTGTAATATTCTTGTAATTGAAGTGGCTCTTTTGGCAGACAAATCCCAGTTGTCTTGAATGATTTCATTTTGGATGGGTGTCGCATCTGTATGACCTTCAATCATGACATCCATTTCTGGCTGAGAATTTACAACAGTCGCTACTTTTTCTAAGACAGCATATGCTTTTTCAGTAACATTGTAACTTCCGCTTTTAAATAATAATTTATCAGAAATTGAAATAAAAACAACTGTTTTTTCTACATTGATTTCTATATCTTCATCATCAATTCCATCTTTTAATTCCTTTTTTAAATTGAACGCTACAACAAGATTCAAAGAGTCTTTTTTTGAAGCTGCAGCCCTGATTCTATTGATGTACTTATCTTTTTTGCTTAATTGAGCTAAGGTTTCTTTGATGTTATCATTTGCTCCTTGAGTTAAAACTGTTAGGTTGTCTACGTATTCTAAAGTTTTCTTTTTGTCATTTTTTAAATCAACAATTGTTCTATTTAGATTCGAAACATCAGATTCACACTTTTCTTTGTCAATCATACATTTTGTTAAGCTAGTTTTAACAGCTAATAACTCATCTTTTACCTTATCGTGCTGTGCCTGAAGGGCAGCATGTTCTTTTTTAGAAATACAAGAACTTAATATAATAAATACGAACAGTGGAAATATATTTTTTTTCATAGGTGCTAGGAATTAGATTATTACGAGTCACAAAGTTAAAAATAAAGATAGAATAATAAAGAGATTCATCATAATTTATGTTTCTTTTAATAAACGATTTAAGCGCTATCTTTGCAAAACCAAGAATTATTATATGCGTAAGAGTTATTTATTTATTTCCTTCTTTTTTTTCCTTCAATTCATTTCTTGTAAAAAGCAAACATCTGCAACAGATCCTATTCAACTAAGTGGATCGATATTTGGAACAACCTATAGCATCATTTATTATGATATTCGAGTCAATTATGATGATCAGATCAACCAATTGTTTGACGACTTAAATAAGGCAACCTCTACATACATATCCTCTTCGGATATTTCTAGAATTAATAGAGGAGAAAAAGAAGTTAAAATTGATGTGTACTTTAAAGAAGTATTCTACAAATCTGAAAAGATATACGAAGAAACCAATGGATATTTTGATCCGACCATAGGAAGTTTAGTAAATGCTTGGGGATTTGGCCCTCAAAAACCCTCTTTTGAAATGGATAGTTCAAAGGTAAAAGAGATGATTCAATATATTGGTTTTGATAAGGTTTCTATTGAAGGAGACCTGGTTTTAAAAAAGTATCCAGAAATATATTTTGATTTTAATTCCATTGCAAAAGGATATGGTTTAGATCTTGTGTCTAGATTCTTAGATTCAAAAGGTGTTGAGAATTATTTGATTGAAATTGGTGGTGAGGTCAAAGTAAAAGGGACAAAACCAACAGGAAAATTATGGACAGTTCAATTGGACAATCCAAATACAGATGGAACAAGATCTGCCTATACCTATCTGCAATTAACGAACAAAGCGATGGCAAGTTCAGGAAATTACAGGAAATTTAGAATAGGACCTGATGGTGAAAAATATGTTCATACAATCAATCCAAAAACAGGATTTGCAACTGAAAGTAATTTGTTGTCAGCAACAGTAATTGCTGATTTGGATTGTGCAGATGTTGATGCCTATGCGACAGCTTTTATGGCGATGGGATTAGAAAAAACCATAGATTTTTTAAAGGATAAAGCAGGACTTAAAGTCATTCTTATTTATGTGAATTCCGAAGGGGAGTTGGATGAATATAGAAATTAGTCTTTATATACTACAGGGATAATCTCATCTTTCATCAATCTGTATCGATCAATGAGTTCTGGAGATAATTTTTTAGAATAATTGATTTCTTCAACCTTAAAGCCATTCAATCGTAGCTTTTCAAAATAATCAAGACCATAAACTCTAACATGGTCATATTGGCCAAATATTTGGGTTCTTTCATCAGGATCAGTAATAGAATCATCTTCAAAAGTCTTAGCTCTATTTGGATCTAAAGGAATTTGAAAAATACCCATTCCACCTTTTTTCATCACACGATATAATTCTTGCATTGCCTTAGCATCATCTGGGATGTGTTCAAATACATGATTGCAAAAAATTACATCAAAAGAATTGTCTTTAAATGGAAGATTGGTAATATCTGCTTTGACATCAGCAATAGGAGAATTTAGGTCCGCTGTAATATATTGATGTTTTAGTTTCTGAAAAGGTTTTAAAAAACATTGCTCTGGAGCCATGTGTAAAACGTTTAGCTTTGAATTTTGAGTTGGATTGAGAAAATCGGTCTCATTTTTTAAATACAACCAAAGCAATCGATGTCTTTCCAATGATAGGGTACTTGGTGATAATACATTTGCTCTTTGGTTTCTGTAACCGTAGGGTAGAAATTTTCGAAAACTTTTTCCATCAATCGGGTCAGTGTATTGATTTCCTTTTAAGTAAAATGCAATAAAAGGCTTGGCTACATAACTTAATTTAATAAGTAATGGACGAGGAAACGCGTTTAATATGATTTTGAATAATTTCAATGCATTAGCTTAACAAAGGAGCATGACGAAATTCATTTTCTTCATTACTTTCAATTCCTAAGGCTTCATAAATATATTGAAAAGTAGACAATAGCTCTGGTTTGCCATTTACAATAGCAATATTGTGTTCAAAATGGGCACTCGGTTTTCCATCTTTTGTTAGAATGGTCCATCCATCACTCAATTGATTGATTCGATGAGTTCCTAAATTAATCATTGGTTCAATGGCTACGACCATTCCATTGATCAATTTCTTTCCTCTACCGCGCCGACCATAATTTGGCATTTCAGGATCTTCATGCATTTTTTTTCCCAGTCCATGGCCTACCAATTCTCTAACAACACCATACCCTCTGTCTTCACAATATTTTTGAATCGCATAACCGACATCACCCACTCTATTTCCAACTTTAAGTTCTCGAATTCCTTCGTATAAACTTTCTTTGGTAACCTGTAATAATTTTTTGGTTTCCTCTGCAATTTCTCCAACAGCAAAAGTATAGGCGTGATCTCCATAAAAACCATTTTTTAAAGCACCACAATCAATCGAAATGATATCTCCTTCCTCTAAAGGTTTTTCATTAGGGATTCCATGAACAACTTGGGCATTGGGACTCATGCATAAAGTATTTGGAAAATCATACAATCCTAAAAATCCTGGAGTAGCTCCTTGAGATCGAATGTATTCTTCTGCTATTTTATCCAAAAACAAGGTAGAAACACCCGGTTTTACTTCTTTGGCAAGTATTCCTAAGGTTCTTGAAACAATCAATGCACTCTCTCGCATCAATTCAATTTCTTCTTTAGTTTTTACTTTAATCATGGTCCATATTAAAGCACAAATATACTTTAATTTTCATGGAACTTACTTCATTAGAATCTTTAAAATATCCTTTTCCATTGATTTTTTTGAGTGTTCAATGTAGCGACCAATTTCTTTATTGTTTTTATAAAAAATAAAGGTTGGTGTCTGTTTGATATGGTATCCTTTTTGTAGATTATCGGGTGTTTTTTTTCCTCTAGTGATTCCAATCATTTGAAAATTTTTGGTTAAATCAAAATCAACAGATTCCATTATTTTAAAAAATCTTGGAAGTTCTCTTTCACTGTCATGACACCAGGTTCCAATAAAGGATTTTACAGTGATATTTTTTATTTTCTTTTTAATTTTTTTTAGAATCTTTTCATTGGGCTTGTAGTCTTCGTAATTCTGTGTAAACCAACTCTTGTACTTTCCTTTCAGAAAATCGTTTTTTTGTAGGGGTCCAATCAAATTTCCGTTCATATCCTCTTTCACCTGAGCATAGGTGGTAAAAATTGAACACATAAAAAACAACAATAGCATTTTTTTCATACTACAGAAGTGATTTTCTATTCATCTCCTGAGGTTTGTCTATTCCCATTAGTTCTAAAATCGTAGGGGCAATATCACCCAATATACCATTGTTTATTGATTGTATTTCTTTATCAATAAGGATCATCGGGACAGGATTGGTGGTATGCGCCGTATGAGGACTTCCATCGGGGTTGATCATCGTTTCACAATTTCCATGATCTGCAATTAAAATAGTTGTATAATGATTCTCTAAAGCAGCAGTAATGATGTCTTTTGAGCATGTGTCAACTGTTTCACAAGCTTTCACAGCCGCTTCAAAAACTCCAGTATGTCCTACCATGTCTCCATTGGCAAAATTTAAACAGACAAAATCCGCTTCTCCCTTTTGGAGTTCGGGAATGATTGCATCTCTTATTTCAAAAGCACTCATTTCAGGTTTTAAATCATAGGTAGCTACTTTTGGGGAAGGACATAATAGTCTTTTTTCTCCGACAAATTCATCTTCTTTCCCACCTGAAAAAAAGAAAGTTACGTGGGGATATTTTTCAGTTTCAGCAATTCTTATTTGCTTTTTATTTTCTTTTTCTAAAACTTCTCCTAAAGTGTTTTTTAGATGATCATTGTTATAAACTACATGAATATTTTTAAATTTTTCATCATAATTTGTCAACGTAACAAAATACAACGGTAGTTTTTGCATTCCAAATTCCTGTTTGCTGTTTTGACTCAATACCTCTGTCAATTGTCTTCCCCTGTCTGTTCTAAAATTGAAGAAAATGACAACATCCTCCTCTTTAATGGTTGTTTTTGGGTTTTCATTTTCATCAACCATGATAAGGGGTTTGATGAATTCGTCTGTTACAGAATTTTGATAACTTCTTTCAATACTAGTGATCGCATTGGTAGACTTTTCACCTGTTCCGTGAACCAATGCATCATATGCCATTTTTACTCTTTCCCATCGATTGTCTCTATCCATGGCATAATATCTACCGGTGACTGTCGCCAATTCTCCAGTCGTATTTTTCATATGTTCTTGAATCTCATTGATAAAAGATTTTCCAGATCTTGGATCACAATCTCTACCATCGGTAAAAGCATGTAAGAAAACATTCTTTAAATGCTGTTCAGCAGCAATGTCTAGAAGTCCTTTTAGGTGATTGATGTGGGAATGAATACCTCCATCTGAAACCAAGCCAAGTAAGTGAATGTTTTTGTTATTTTCTTTGGCATATTCAAAAGCGTTGATCAATTCTTTTTCAAGAGAAAATTCTCCATTTTCAAGAGCGAGATTAATTTTTGCTAGATTTTGATAGACGATTCTTCCAGCTCCAAGATTCATATGACCTACTTCAGAATTTCCCATCTGACCTTCGGGCAAACCAACATGCTCACCATCGGTTCGTAACTCAGCTGATGGATATTCGTTATACAAAGAATTTATAAAAGGAGTTTTTGCTTTGAAAATTGCAGAAACTGATGGATTTTGAGTAATTCCCCAGCCATCTAAAATCATTAAGATTACTTTCTTGTTCATATGAAAATATTGATGCCGTAAAAATAAGAAAGATTTTTAGGTCTTTATGAAATTATTGCGAAACCGATAGCGTAAACCTTCAACATTTCATATTGATTTGAATTGAGTTAATTTAAATTTATAGGGCTAAATCAAAATATGTTGTAATAAAAATAAACTTCTCGTATGAAATTCGTAATTTTATGATGTAAAAAAGCTATTTTTTTAATGAATTCTCATTTTGAACTTAATGAAGTAACTCAAAAGCTTCCCAAGCATTTACACAAGTATATTGTAAATCAATCTTACGAGGAGTATACAGCTCAGAATCAAGCTGTGTGGAGATACGTAATGAGAATCAATGTGAATTACTTAAGCAAAGTTGCACATTCTTCATATGTAGAGGGTTTAAAAAAAGCAGGAATTTCAATTGAGGGTATTCCAAGGATGGAGGGAATGAATCGTATTCTTAAAGACATTGGTTGGGCAGCAGTATCAGTTGATGGTTTTATCCCCCCGAACGCTTTTATGGAATTTCAAGCCTACAATGTTTTGGTCATTGCCTCTGAGATTAGAACCATAGATCATATTACATATACCCCTGCTCCAGATATTATTCATGAGGCTGCTGGTCATGCACCAATCATTGCAAATCCAGAATATGCAGAATATTTAAGAAGGTTTGGTGAAATTGGAAGTAAAGCAATTTCTTCTTCAAAAGATCATGAAATGTATGAAGCAGTAAGGTTGCTTTCCATTTTAAAAGAGGATCCAAATTCTTCTCAAAATGAAATTATACAAGCTCAAAACAAAGTAGAATTTCTACAAAACAATATGGGGGTACTTTCGGAAATGGCTCAAATTAGAAATCTTCATTGGTGGACAGTTGAATATGGGCTCATTGGAGATTTAAAGACACCAGAAATTTATGGAGCAGGATTGTTATCATCCATTGGAGAAAGTAAGAGTTGTCTTAAGCCTGAGGTTAAAAAAATACCCTATACTATTGAAGCAGCCCAAAAGAATTTCGACATTACTAAACCCCAACCGCAACTATTTGTAACCCCTGATTTTGCTCATCTTAGCTTGGTTTTAGAACAGTTTGCCAATACGATGGGACTTAGAAAGGGAGGGCTTTCAGGAATTCATAAACTGATTGATTCTAAAAATTTAGGAACCATAGAATTGAGTACAGGTCTCCAGGTCTCTGGAATTTTTACGAATGTGATTTCAGATGAAGGAAATCCAATCTATGTACAAACCAATGGTCCAACAATTTTAGCTACAAGAGATAAAGAGTTGATTGGACATGGGACTCATTATCATGCCGATGGTTTTGGTAGCCCAATTGGAGCCCTAAAAGGAATCAACATTCCAATTGAAAATATGAGTCCAAGAGATTTGGAAGCCTATCAGATTTATGAAGGAAAACAAATAACTTTGGAATTTACAGGCGGGGTTATTGTAAGTGGAGAAGTAATTACAGGAACAAGAGATTTGAGAGGAAGAATTCTCTTAATTTCCTTTAAAAATTGTACAGTTACGTATAAAGATCAGGTTTTATTTGAACCCTCATGGGGGATTTATGATATGGCAGTAGGGAAAGAAGTTGTTTCGGCCTATGCAGGTCCAGCCGATATCAACTCATTTGAGGATTTGGGAAAAATTTCTGAAACTAAAACACAAAAAATTAGATATTCCAAATCTGAAAAAGAATTGTATCAACTCTATGAAAAAGTTAGAGATTTACGAGAAGATGATTTGATTAATGAGGATCAACTGAAAGAGATTTTTGAGGTCTTACAAAAAAAGTATAAAAATGATTGGTTGCTTGCATTGGAATTGTATGAATTGGCTTTTCAAAAAGATTTTTTAACTCAAAAAGTATTTTTGAAACATTTGCAAATCTTAAAAGAGAATGATATGTTTACCAAATTAATAAGTGACGGATTGGAATTGATTCGCAAAAATATATAGAAGAGTTATCATGGGAATATTTGGGTTTTTTAGTCAACAAGAAACAATCGATGAAATACAGAAATATTTAAACAAAGATGCTGTAATTTTGGATGTAAGAACAAAAGAAGAATGGGACGAAGGGCATATTGAAGGAGCAGAGCATATCGTTTTAAATACCATTCCCGATCATATTGATAAGATCAAAGGATTTCAAAAACCCATTATTGCTGTTTGTAAAAGTGGGGGAAGAAGTCAAAGTGCAACAGACTACTTGTCTCAAAATGGATTGGACATAATCAATGGAGGTCCATGGGAAAATGTCGCGCAATTTATTGAGTAATCTTCGCTACATATTTTTTCCTAAAAAGAAATTCTTGGATATTTTTCTTGAACTTTTTTAATTTGTTTTTGAACAGATTCTAGAAACTTGAGGTGTTCTTTAGATGCTGGATTGAAAGGTTTGTGTTCCAAGCTTTTTTGAATCTTCATGATTTGTTGTACAACAACCATCGCTTCATTTGAAATCCAGCCTTCAGAAAATTTTTCCCAAATGTAATCAATGGCTATAGAGTTAGGGTGAATCATATCTTCCTTGTAAAAACGATAGTCTCGTAATTCATCCATCATAATTTCATAACTAGGAAAATAAAATATTTTTTCTTCTTTTCCTTTGACATCATGTACAGCCGATATCAAATTCGATTTACTCAACTGGTTTTCAATAAATCCGTCTTTTAAATGTCGAACGGGAGAAATTGTAAAAATAAAATTGATTGATGGATTTATTTTTTTAATCAAAGACACCATTGACTTTAAACTTGTGGTAATTTGATTGACAGTAAGTAGTTCTTTTACAAATTGATGTTGAGGAATTTTATGACAGTTGGCAACTATTGCATTTGATTCTTTCAAACGATAAACCCATGAGGTACCTAAAGTAATGACAAGATGCGAGCTTTTTTTTAAGTGCTTGAGTGTTGCTGTTAACTCTGCATTTATTGTGTCTAATATTGACTCCTTTGAAATTGAACTTAAGTGAGAATGCACATCAAAACAATGCCAACGCTCATTGAAAAAAAACACCTCATTTTCGGTAAATTGCTTTTCATTGATTGCTCTGTAAATCAAGGTTTCAATTGCCTTTGGATGAAATAATATGCCAAATGGATTTTGGGCTGATTGAAATTTACAATAGGATAATTTGTTGCCAATATTTTCGGAAAAACAAGAACCTAGCAAGAATATTTTGGAATCGTAATCAATTGGACAACTTGATTGTTGAAAAATAGGTATGCGGGTTTGAAAATTCAATCGTTTTTGTTTAAGTCCTCCTAATAAATCTTTACTTTCTGGCCATGATTTTTATTGCTTCAATCCATTGATCTAAACGATAAAAAAGAGAATCTAAGTCAAATATTTTTTGGCTTTTGAAAGCGCTTCGCTAATTCCCTCTGGATTTTTCCCTCCAGCAGTCGCAAAAAAGGCTTGTCCACCTCCGCCACCTTGGATATATTTTCCAAGTTCTCTTACAATCGTTCCTGCATTCAGTTTCTCAGAAACAAGCTCTTTGGAGATATAACATGTAAGAATTGCTTTTCCATTGACGCTTGCTCCAAACAACAAAAATAAATTGTTGAATTCACCTCCTAATTCAAAAGCTAAATTTTTAATACCGTTGGCATCCAGTTCTACTTGGGTTGCTAAAAATTGAATGCCATTGATTTGTTCAAGTTGATTTTTCAAATCACTTTTCAAATTTTTAGCTTTGTCTTTCAATAGTTGTTCTAGCTGCTTTTTTAGGCTTGTGTTTTCTGATTGGATTGATTGAAGTGTCTTTACAGGATCTGGTGCATTATTGAGCATTCTTTTCATTTCAAGAAATACTCGATTATTCTCTGAATAATAGTTTTTGGTTGCATCCATGGTAATCGCTTCAATACGTCGAATTCCTGAGGCAACGGCTCCTTCAGATTTTATCTTAAAGTGCCAAATGTCACCCGTGTTTTGAACATGAGTCCCTCCACACAATTCAATGGATTGGCCAAAGCGTATGGATCGAACTGTATCACCATATTTTTCTCCAAACAAGCTCATTGCTCCTTCAGCAATGGCTTCTTCTTTTGGAATATTTCTTTTCTCCTCTAATGGGAGTTTTCCTTCAATTCTAGCATTCACAAAATTTTCTACATCCTTTAACTCTTCATCGGTCAATTTTGAAAAGTGAGAAAAGTCAAAACGTAGGTATTTCGAGTGAACCGCACTCCCTTTTTGTGTTACATGAGTTCCTAAAACTTCTCTTAGTGCTTGATGCAACAAGTGGGTAGCCGTATGGTTTGCAGCTGTTCTTTGACGTTGCTTTTCATCAACAGTTGCTTTGAAAGATTCGTTCAGATTTTTTGGTAAATTTTTGGTAAAATGGATGATGACATTATTTTCCTTTTTGGTATCAAGAATGTATACAACATCACCATTACTATCCTCTAAATATCCTTTGTCACCAACTTGACCCCCACCTTCAGGATAGAAAGGGGTTAAATTGAAAACCAGCTGATATTGATCACCTTCTTTTTTAGAAAATATTTTTCGATAGCGAGTGATTTTCACCTTGGTTTCTAAAATGTCATAACCTACAAATTCTTGTTCATCATCATCCAATAGGTTGATCCAATCATCAGTTGACGATTCACTAGCAGATCGAGAACGTTCTTTTTGCTTTGTCATTTCAGATTCAAACTCAGCCTCATTCAATGTCAGGCCTTTTTCACGAAGAATTAATGAGGTTAAATCTACAGGGAATCCATAAGTGTCATATAGTTCAAAAGCTTTTTTCCCCGAAATTACATCAGAACTTGTCGTTTCTATAATTCTATTCAACAAGACCAATCCCTGATCCAGTGTTCTTAAAAAAGAGGCTTCTTCTTCCTTGATCACATTTTCAATCAACTGCTTTTGTTCTTTTAACTCTGGAAATGCTTTTCCCATTTTTTCAGAAAGAACATCAACCAATCGATAAATAAAGGCTTCTTTTTTATCTAAAAATGTAAAGCCATAACGAACCGCTCTTCGTAAAATCCTTCTGATTACATAACCTGCCCCTGTATTGCTAGGAAGCTGTCCATCTGCAATTGAGAAAGCAACAGCACGAACATGATCAACAATCACACGAATGGCAATGTCAACTTTTTCATCATGCCCATATTTTACATTTGAAATGGCTTCGATTTCACGAATCATTGGGGTAAAAATGTCCGTGTCGTAATTTGATGTTACATGTTGTAAAACCATGCATAAGCGCTCAAATCCCATTCCTGTGTCAATATGTTTTGACGGTAATTCCTCGAGATGGCCATTCGCTTTTCTATTGTATTGCATAAAAACCAAGTTCCAGATTTCGATGACTTGCGGATGATCCTTGTTCACCAAACTCTTTCCGTCAATTTTCTTTTTTTCTTCTTCTGGACGAATATCTACATGAATTTCTGAACATGGACCACAAGGACCTTGATCTCCCATTTCCCAGAAATTGTCCTTTTTGTTACCCATCAAGATTCGATCTTCAGGAACGATTTGTTTCCATAAATCATAGGCTTCTTGATCAATAGGTAACTTGTCTTGATCGTTGCTACCTTCAAAAACGGTCACATATAAATTCTCTTTGGGAATTCCGTACACCTCCGTTAATAATTCCCAAGCCCAAGAAATGGTTTCTTTTTTAAAATAATCACCAAAGCTCCAATTCCCTAACATCTCAAACATTGTATGATGATAAGTATCGTAACCTACTTCTTCTAGATCGTTGTGTTTTCCTGAAACACGCAAACACTTTTGTGTGTCTGAAATTCGATTGTTTTTAGGAACGCTGTTTCCTAAAAAGAACTCTTTGAAAGGAGCCATCCCAGAATTTGTAAACATCAAAGTAGGATCATCCTTAAGAACCATCGGAGAAGAGGGTACTATTAGGTGTGATTTTGTTTTAAAAAAATCTAAAAATTTTGAACGAATTTCTTCAGAGTTCATAAATCAAAAGTTGTGTTTCATTACCACTAAAAGCGGGAACTTTTCTTTAAAAATGTTTGAAACGTATCGTAAAAAAACATTTTTGTAAATTTGTTTTTTTTGTTTTTCATCGAGAGACTATCCTCCATGAGAACATTCCTAACAAAAGTAGTATATTTAGTTATATGGCAAAAGTAAAATATTATTACGATTCGGATACCCTTAGTTATCGAAGAATTGAGCAAACCAAAGGGAATATTTCTATGATCATTCTTTTGGTGACTATTAGTATTTTAATAACCATGTTTTTAGGGTTTTTTGTGTTGAGTCAATTTTTGAAAACTCCAGACCAATTGACGCAAGAGAGAGAACTTGAAAATCTAAAATTCAATTACGAATTGCTAAACAAACGACTTGACGAAAGTTCTTCTATTTTAGCACAATTACAACAAAGAGATAACAATATCTACAGAGCTTATTTTGAAGCAAATCCTATTCCTGACGAACAACGAGAAGCGGGTTTTGGAGGAGTCAATAGATACAATTACCTGGAGGGCTATGAAAATTCAGAATTGGTTAAGAATACCACTAAAAAATTAGATATTTTATCCAAAAAAATTGTTGTTCAATCCAAATCTTTAGATGAAATCGTTTCTTTAGCGAAAGAAAAAGAAACCATGCTCGCCTCTATTCCAGCAATCATGCCAATCAAAAAAGAAGACCTATCCTATGTTGCTTCTGGCTTTAAATATAGAATGCATCCAATTTTAAAAATTCGAAAATTTCACAAGGGGATGGATTTCAAAGCTCCCACAGGAACTCCAATTTACGCATCCGGAAATGGGAAAGTAGTTTTGGCAAGACGAAGTGCAACTTTTGGAAAAGTGGTTTACATAGACCATGGATTTGGATATCGAACCATTTACGCTCATATGAGTAAAATTAAAACTAGAAAAGGAAGAAAAGTGAAGCGAGGGGATATCATTGGCTATGTAGGAAATACTGGAAGGTCAGTAGGAGCCCACTTGCATTATGAAGTTCATAAAAATGGAAGAGCCGTAAATCCAATCAATTATTACTATGGAGATTTGACTCCAGAAGAATTCTTGGCCATGCAAATTACTTCTGAGGAAGAAGGTAAATCATATGATTAAAATGAAAGGATGCATATAGATTTACCCGAAAAAAGATATTACAAGATTGGAGAAGTGGCAAAAGCCTTCTCAGTCAATACCTCATTAATTCGGTTTTGGGAAAAAGAATTTGAGATCATTAAGCCGAAAAAAAACGCCAAAGGAAACCGTTTATTTACCCCCAGTGACATCGAAAATTTTAAGCTCATTTTTAGACTTGTCAAAGAACAGGGGTATACACTTGAGGGAGCCAAGCAAAAACTCAAGGAAAATCCTGATAGCGTTATGAAAAATCATCAAATAATCAGTAGATTGGAAGCAATCAAATTAGAATTAATCAAAATTAAAAATCAATTATAAAACCCTAAAAGAATGGCAGATAAGTATGTAGACATTGATACTTTAAAATACATGCTTTATGATGTGCATAATCAGGAGCAATTACTTTCAAGAGAACGTTTTTCAGATCATGACAAAGAATCTTTAAACATGTTTTTAGATTCTGTAAAGGAATTCGCAGATAGAGAATTGTTTCCATATGTTAAAGAAATGGATGAGAACCCCGCATATCATAAAGATGGAAAAGTAATCGTTCACGAGCAAGTAAAAACAATGATGTATCAAGGAGGTGAGATGGGAATTATTGCAGCTCCATTTGATTATGAAGACGGAGGCATGCAGATTCCATTTTCAACCCTTACTGCAGCAACTTATATTCTAGATGCCGCCAACAATCATTTGCCTGGGTATGCCGGATTAACTCAAGGAGCCGCAGAACTGATCATTCACTTTGCGAATGAGGAACTGAATCAAACCTATGTTCCTAATATGTTGTCTGGACAATGGGGAGGAACCATGTGTTTGACTGAGCCTCAAGCAGGAAGTTCTCTGTCAGATATCGTGACCAAAGCAACACCAACTGATGATGGTTTTTATAAAATTTCTGGACAAAAGATTTTCATTTCAGGAGGAGATAACAATTTTACTGATAATGTTGTTCACTTAGTACTTGCTAGAATTGAGGGAGCTCCTCAAGGAACTAAAGGAATTTCTTTGTTTGTTGTTCCGAAGAACCGTTTGAATGGAAACGGTGATTTAGAGTCCAACGATGTAACAACAGTAGCAGATTTCCAGAAGATGGGTCAACGAGGTTATTGTACTACTCACTTAGGTTTTGGAGATGCTGATGATTGTAGAGGATGGATCGTTGGTGAACCCAATCAGGGATTGAAATACATGTTTTTAATGATGAATTCTGCGAGAATTGCTGTAGGAAGAGGTGCTTCTGCAATTGCCTCTGCAGCTTATCAAGCATCGCTTCAATATGCAAATGAACGCCCTCAAGGAAGAAAGTTGTCTAGTGATGGGAAGAAAAACCCTGCAGAAAAACAATCATTGATCATCGAGCATCCTGATGTTCGTAGAATGTTACTATTGCAAAAATCTGTGGTAGAAGGATCTATGAGTTTGGTTTTTTTGGCATCCAAATATTATGACATCATCGCTACAGCAACCTCTCCTGAAGAAAAGGAGAAGTACAATTTGTTATTGGAAATGATCATCCCAATTGTAAAAACGTATCCATCTGAAGCAGGGATCGTTGCTGTGAACAATGGGTTGCAAGTTCTTGGAGGATATGGATTTTGTGCAGACTTCATCTTACAACAATATTATAGAGATATACGAATCTCTTCTATCTATGAGGGAACTACAGGAATCCAATCTCAAGATTTACTAGGGAGAAAAGTTCCAATGAGTAATGGAAAAGGTTTGGAGTTGCTTTCAGCAGAAATAATCAAAACAATTCGAGAGGCTTCCTCATTAGAAGCATTACAACCTTATGCCAAATCTTTGGAGGCGAAATTGCAATTAACTCAAAAAGTAATCGGTCATTTAATGCCCCATGCTCTCAAAGGAGACTACGAACGATATTTATCAGATGCTTCCGTTTTTATGGAGTTTTTAAGTCTGGTCTTGGTTAGTTGGACCTGGTTAGACATTGGTGTAAATGCGTCTAAAGCAATGCTTGATGGAGGCAACTATTCAAAAGATTTTTACGAAAGTAAAATTCATACAATGAAGTATTATTTTACGTATGAATTGCCAAAAACATCAGGCTTGGCAGAAATACTATTCAATACAGAATCGATTACCATCAAAAAAGAAACAGAACCCATTATCTAATGAGCATCAACGAACAATTTAATTTAGAGGGCAAAGTAGCGATAGTTACTGGTTCTAGTAAAGGAATCGGTAAATCCATTGCACTCGGTTTGGCGCAAAAAGGCGCACAAGTGGTCATTAGTAGTAGAAAACAAGAGGCCTGTGATGACGTGGTGAGAGAATTTTCTGAAGAAGGTTTAAAAGCCATTGGAATTGCGTGTCATATTGGAGAGGAAGATCAACGAAAAAATTTGGTAGACAAAACAGTCGATCAATTTGGACGGGTAGATATTTTGGTTAACAATGCGGCAATCAATCCAGTTTTTGGACGGATTGAAGATGTAGATCCAGCAATATTTGATAAAATAATGGATGTAAATGTCAAAGCACCTTGGGCCTTATCCAATTTAGTTTTGCCTTATATGCAACAAAATAAAAGTGGGAGTATCATTAACATTGCTTCAGTTGAAGCACTCACACCAGGTCTTGGGTTGGGCTTGTATAGTACAAGCAAAGCAGCCATTTTAATGTTGACAAAGAATCAAGCTAAAGAATGGGGACCCCATGGGATTCGTGCCAATGTAATTTGTCCGGGGTTGATCCAAACGAAATTTAGTGCTGCACTATGGACCAATGAAAAATTATTGAACAAAGTAGAAAAAACCATTCCAAGTGGACGTATGGGGCAACCAGAAGAAATGATGGGGCTTGCTTGTTTATTAGCTTCTGATGCAGGGGCCTACATGACAGGAGGCGTTTACACTGCCGATGGTGGTTATATGATTGCGGGTTAAAATAAGAGCTATTTATGAACTTTGAATATTCACAAAAATCAAAAGACATTCAAGAAAAACTCAATGCATTTATTGAGCAATACATTGTTCCTGTTGAATCCGATTTTCATGCTTTTCATCGAGATCCAGCGAATCTTTGGAAACGCTGGCCGAAAACAGAAGCGCTTAAAGAACAAGCAAAAAAAGCAGGACTATGGAACTTATTTTTACCCAAAGATTATGGTGATTTGAGTCCTGGATTGACCAACTTGGAGTACGCTCCTCTAGCTGAAATTATGGGGAAACGGATTTGGATTTCTGAGATCTTTAATTGCAGTGCACCCGATACAGGAAATATGGAAGTATTGGCAAAATATGGAACTGAAGCACAAAAAGAGCAATGGTTGCAACCCTTAATGAATGGTGAAATTCGTTCTGCTTTTTTAATGACAGAACCTCAAGTTGCTTCTTCAGATGCTACCAATATTGAGACTTCGATTGTACTAGAAGGTGATGAATATGTGATCAATGGAAGAAAATGGTGGTCAAGTGGTGGGATGGATCCTCATTGTAAAATTGCTATTGTGATGGGGAAAACGGACCCAACAGCAGACAGACACCAACAACAAAGTATGGTATTGGTTCCGATGGGAACTCCGGGTATAGAAATCATACGACCCCTGTCAGTATTAGGGTTTTATGACTCTCCAGAAGGACATGCAGAAATTGTATTAAACAATGTGCGTGTTCCCAAAGAAAATTTAATTTTGGGAGAAGGAAGAGGCTTTGAAATAGCCCAGGGCAGACTTGGTCCTGGAAGAATACATCATTGTATGCGATTGGTAGGAATGGCACAATATGCGCTCGAAGTAATGGCAAAAAGAACTTTAGAACGTACCGCTTTTGGAAAGAAATTTTCAGATTTTAGTAGCATTCGTCAAGAAATAGCAAATTCTCAATGTGAGCTAGAACAAGCTCGCTTGCTCACGCTTTCGGCTGCCGATAAAATGGACAAGTTTGGAAATAAAGAAGCCAAAGACTTGATTGCTATGATTAAGATCGTAGCTCCCAACATGACCTTTAAAATTATTGACAGAGCCATCCAAATTTTAGGAGGTAAAGGAGTGGGGCCAGATACACAATTGGCACATTATTTTGCCATTGCTAGAATGCTACGATTGGCTGATGGACCTGACGAAGTTCATTTATATCAACTAGGAAAAAGCATCATTCGTAAACTCGGAAAAGCGTAAATATGTCAAACCAGCAAGTGCGAAAAGGTGAGGAATTGCCAGAGAAATCTCTCAAAGAATTTTTAGTGAGTCATGAATTGATCCATTCGAACAAAAGCGAACTTCTTGTCAAACAATTTACTCACGGTTATTCCAATTTAACGTATTTACTGACCATTGAAAACAAAGAATTTGTTCTGAGAAAACCACCCAAAGGAGCCATCAAAAGAGGGCATGACATGGGACGTGAGTTTAAGGTGCAATCTGGTGTTCAGAAGGTGTTTTCAAAAGTTCCAAAGATGTATGCTTACTCAAATGATCAGGGCGTATTGGGCAGTGATTTCTACCTTATGGAAAAAGTAGATGGAATCATCCTCAATTATAAAGAAGCCCACCAAAGAAAAATTCCAGCCGATTCCTATAAAACAATTGCCAATTCTTGGCTAGATACGTTTGTAGAATTACATCAATTGGATTACCATGCCGCTGGGTTATCAGATTTGGGAAAACCTATTGGATATGTAGAACGACAAGTGAATAATTGGGCAAAGCAATATATGAAAGCTGCCACCGACGACGTTCCAGCTGCAGAGAAAGTAATCAATTGGATGAAAATTCATCAACCCAGCACATATCAGCATTGTTTGATTCACAACGATTACAAATATGACAATGTTGTCTTTTCTGATGATTCTTGGAGAAAAATCAGTGCTGTATTGGATTGGGAAATGGCTACCCTAGGAGACCCTCTGATGGATCTGGGAACTTCCCTAGGATATTGGACCATTGCTACAGACCACGATTTTGTGAAGCAAGGAATTCCTTCACCAACTATTTTTGAAGGCAATCCGATTCGTAGTGAGATTGTTGCATCCTATGCTCAAAAAACACAGTCTGATGTTCAGAACGTTGTATTTTACTATGTCTTTGGACTGTTCAAAATTGCGGTAATTGCGCAACAAATTTATTATCGATACAAGAAAGGTTTGACGACAGATCCTCGATTTGCCAACCTCAATAAAGCAGCAGAATTGTGTTGTAATTTGGCGTTAAAATCAATTCAAACAAAATCTATTGATTAGTCATAAAATAAGAAATCAAATTTTACAAGTTATATGGAAGTAAAAAATAAAATAGTGATTGTAACAGGTGCTGGATCGGGTATTGGAAAAGCAGCGGCATTGCATTTTGCAAAATACGAGGCGAAAGTAGTTGTGTCTGATATCAATTTGGAAAGTGCAAAAAAAGTATCAGATGAAATCACTTCAAATGGTGGAACCTCTTTACCCATCAAAACTGACGTTACCAAGTTTGATGAAGTAGAACTTCTAGTTCAGCAAACACTTGAAGCTTTTGGGCGATTGGATGTGATGGTTAACAACGCCGGAATAGGTCCAAATTTATTGAGAACACACCAATCAAAAATAAAAGATTGGCACCGTGTAATCGATGTCAATCAAACGGGTGTTTTTTATTGCATGAAAGTTGCATTGGGGCAATTTTTAGAGCAAGGTCATGGAAATATTGTCAATATTGCCTCTTTAGCAGGATTAAAGGCCTCTCCAAATAATATTAGTTACAGTGCCAGTAAGTTTGCAGTGGTTGGAATGACAAAATCTGCCGCCATGGAATATGCAACAAAAAATATAAGAATCAATGCTGTTTGTCCTGGGTATACAGAATCGGCCTTATTAGATCAATTGATTCAAGCAAAACCCGAAATGGACGCCATTTTAAAAAGTGTAATTCCTATGAATCGATATGGGGAAGCTGTTGAAATAGCAGATGCGATTGTTTGGCTAGCTTCTGATCAAACAAAATTTATGACAGGTCAAACCATTACCTTGGATGGCGGTACCTCTTTGTAATTTTTAAGAACTACAAGATAGCATAGAACAACCAATTTTATGGCGTGCCCATTCAGGACGTTTTACAAACCAATGCTCAAAATTAGGTTGCTCTGAATATGGATTTTTAAGGAGTTCGTGCAGCTCTTCAATCAAAGAGAAGTCTTGTTGATTGGCTTTTTCTATTGCCAATTGAGCCATGTAATTTCGAAGTACATATTTTGGATTGGTGTTGTTCATTAATTTCTTCCGCTCATCAGAGGGAGTAGTTTCGTCCTTCAATCTTTTGGCATAGTTGATAAACCATGATTCCCAAATCGTTTCTAGAATCTCATCATTTAGGTCTGTTGACTGGTAAAAAGCCTCTCGAATAATTCCAATGCCATTTTCGGGATGTTCTTTGTCAAAAGCACTGAGTTTTCTAAAGAAAATGGTCATGTCAGTTTCTATGGCTTGTAAATTTTTCTCCAAAGACTCAATCAGTTCAATGTCTTGATCTTGTTGTGTTGTCAATCCTAATTTTGCCCTCATCATATTTGAGTATTTCTTTTCAAACTCTTGTTTATAATTCGTTAGAATCGCTTCCAATGGTGAAGCTTCTTGAATTAGAGGGTACAAAGCATTTGCCAATTGATATAGATTCCACAATCCAATGGAAGCTTGGTTTCCAAATCGATATCTTTTGTGTTGCCGATCAGTGGTATTGGGGGTCCATTCGGGATCAAAGCCCTCTAACCAACCATAAGGACCATAATCAATTGTCAATCCAAGAATGGACATGTTATCCGTATTCATGACCCCATGAACAAAACCGACTCGTTGCCAATGAATTATTAGATCAAGAGTTTTTGAACTCACTTCTTGGAAAAATTGTATGTATGTTTTTTTACTAGGTTTTCCAAGAGAAGGAAAATGAGTATTGATGGTATAATCAGTCAATATTTTTAAATTTTTAAGATCATTTCTAGCGGTAAAAATTTCAAAATTTCCAAAGCGTAAAAATGACTTAGCGACTCTGGTGACTATGGCTCCCTTTTCAAGGGCTGGATTGCCATCATACATGACATCTCTTTGTACTTGATCTCCTGTTAAACTTAGCGTCATTGCTCTTGTTGTGGGGACTCCTAGATGGTGCATTGCTTCACTACATAAATATTCTCTGATTGAGGATCGTAATACGGCCAACCCATCAGCAGATCTTGAATACGGGGTAGGGCCAGCTCCTTTGAGTTGAAGTGTCCAATCATTGATTTCACCCAAATTGATTGCTCTACCATCTCCCAATTGACCTGCCCAATTTCCAAATTGATGCCCTGCATAACACATGGCATAAGGTTTTGAATTTTTAAAGAGAGCGTTGCCAGTAACGACCTCCAAAAACTCTCTTGATTGAATGTCCTCATCAGAAAACCCCAATATTTTTTGCATTTCATTAGAAACGTGAAGTAGTTTTGGCTCAGAGGTTTTGATGGGTGCAACAAAAGAAAATACAGATTCCTCTACCTGACGGCTAGTTCTTTCAGAGCTAGGGTCTCCAGGTAGTTGATCAGTGAATTGGTTTGTGATGGTTGGTTTCAGCGTCTAAAATTTTGATGAGAAATACTATGCTAGCTTGTCTGCATATAATTTTCTCAGTTTTAATAATTTGGGTGTGATGACATAGTTACAATATCCAGCATTTTGATTATTTCTGTAATAATCTTGATGTTCTTTTTCTGCCTCGTAAAAAATATCCAGTGGACAGACTTCTGTCACAATTTCATCTTCAAAAAAAGGAGCCAATTCTTTCACAATGATATCAGCAACTTCTCTTTGAGTTTCGTCATGAACATGAATAACGGATCGATATTGAGTCCCGATATCTGCTCCTTGGCGATTGAGCTGAGTTGGGTCATGAGTTGTCATGAAGATGATCAATAGATCCTTATATGATATGATATTTTCATCATAAGTAACTTGAATTACTTCCGCATGCCCCGTCAATCCAGAACATACCTCTCGGTAGGTTGGTTTTCCGGGGGCATTCCCTCCAGAATATCCGGAAACCACATTTTTTACTCCTTTTACTTCCCAAAAAAGGGCTTCGGTACACCAAAAACAACCGCCTCCAAAAGTGGCTAATTTTATATTACTCATGGGTTCTTTCTTTTTTTAATTTAATGGCTGCCGAATTGATACAATAACGGAGTCTGCTTGGTTTTGGTCCATCAGGGAAAACATGCCCAAGGTGACCATCACAGGTATTACACATTACTTCTACTCGAACCATTCCGAAAGAGACATCCTTTTTGTATTGGATTGCATTTTCTTTGATGGGTTGAGTAAAACTAGGCCATCCAGAACTTGAATCAAATTTGATGGTAGAATCAAACAACTTGGTCCCACAACAAACACATTGATAAATCCCTTGTTCGAAAATTGAACATAGCTCCCCTGAATAGGGTCTTTCAGTTCCCTTTAAACGGGTAATTTGAAATTGTTCATGAGTTAAAAGATCTTTCCATTCCTCTGCTGTTTTTTCTACCCTTTTGTCAGGAATTGGATTTCCATTAATTGAAAAATGAATGATATCTTTCCATTGAATCATAACTGCTAATTTTATATAAATTTAATGAAATACTATGATTTTCACTACAGATCTACTTCTGCCTAAAATAAATAGTAATAGGGACCCCCGAGAAATTGTATTGTTCTCTCAATTGATTTTCTATATATCGTTTGTAAGGCTCTTTTACATACTGAGGGAGGTTAGAAAAGAACGCAAATTGAGGGGTTTGCGTGGGCAATTGCATGCAATATTTGATTTTCACATACTTCCCTTTGATGGCTGGAGGAGGGTTTTGTTTTACAATTTCTAAAATCGTATCGTTCAATTTGCTTGTAGAAATTCTTCTTTTTCTATTGTCAAATACCTCCACTGCTGTCTCGATCGCCTTTAAAAGACGTTGTTTTGTAAGGACGGATGTAAAAATGATGGGCACGTCAGAAAAAGGAGCAATTTGTTTTCGAATTCGAGCTTCATAATCTCGCATGGTATTGGTTGATTTTTCAATCAAATCCCACTTGTTGATTAAAATGACGACTCCTTTTCTATTTTTTTCTGCCAGCCAAAAAATATTTTGATCCTGACTCTCAAAACCACGAGTGGCATCCACAATTAAGATGACCACATCCGAATATTCTATGGTACGAACTGCTCTCATAACAGAGTAAAACTCTAAATCTTCTTTTACTTTTGATTTTTTTCTGATTCCGGCGGTGTCTACCAAATTAAAATCAAAACCAAACCGATTGTATTTTGTGTCTATCGAATCTCTGGTAGTTCCAGCAATATTGGTGACAATATTTCGATCTTCCCCAATTAGGGCATTGATAAAAGATGATTTTCCAGCATTGGGCCTTCCGACCACTGCAAAACGAGGGAGTTCTTCCTTTTTTAAGTCTACAGCCTCTGGCTCGGGCATTATCGCAACAATGGCGTCCAAAATATCTCCAGTTCCGCTCCCGTTTATGGAGGAAATTGTATGATAATCTCCTAAGCCTAAATTGTAAAACTCAACCGCATCATTTTGTCTCATGGCATTGTCTACCTTATTGACCGCAATGAAAATAGGCTTTGATACTTTTCGCAAAAGTTTTGCCACTTCAGAATCCATGGGGGTTATACCTTCTTCAACATCAACCACAAAAACAATGATATCTGCCTCATCGATTGCGAGTTGGACTTGCTTTCGTATTTCGCCCTCAAAAATATCATCAGAACCCACAACATATCCACCTGTATCAATGACTGAGAATTCTTTACCATTCCAGTCAGATTTTCCATAATGTCTGTCTCTGGTAACTCCGCTGACAGAATCAACGATAGCTTCTCTTCGTTGAACGAGTCGATTGAAGAGTGTTGATTTTCCAACGTTAGGTCTTCCTACAATGGCTACGATGTTACTCATGAACGTAAATTTTTTGCAAAGATACTATTTTACAATAGACGGGTTAAGAGTTTCAGTGTGGTAATGCATTATTTTTGCTGATAGCCAAAACGTTTCAATTCCTTTTCATTGGATCTCCAATTTTTATTCACCTTCACATAGAGTTCAATGAATATTTTTTTGTCAAAAAAGGATTCTAAATCCTTTCTTGCTTCTTCTCCAATACGTTTGATTGCTTTTCCTTTATGACCAATGAGAATTCCTTTTTGCGTATTTCGTTCAACCATGATCAGAGCTCTAATTTTTATGATTTCTTTTTCTTCTACAAAACTTTCGGTCTCAACTTCAACTGAATATGGAATTTCTTTTTTGTAATGCATTAAAATTTTTTCCCGAATTTTTTCATTGACAAAAAATCGTTCAGGTTTGTCTGTCAATTGATCTTTGGGATAAAAGGCAGGTGATTCGGGTAATAATTCGATGATTTTATGAAATACAGATTCGATATTGAATTTTTCGAGTGCTGAGATCACATACACAAAAGAATTGGGGACTTTGTTTTTCCAGTAGTTGATTTTTTCCTCGACTCTTTCTGAATTCGATAGATCAATTTTGTTGAGTAAAAGAAGTACTGGGATTTTACTATTGGTGATTTTTTTGAAAAAAGCCTCATTTTTCAGTTCTTTTTCTTCAACTTCCACCATATAAATCAAAATATCTGCATCATCAAAGGCAGTTTTTACAAAATCCATCATTGACTCTTGCAATTGATAGGCTGGGTTTAAAATTCCAGGAGTGTCTGAAAAAACGATTTGATAATCTTCTCCATTGACAATTCCAAGTATCCGATGCCTGGTTGTCTGCGCTTTTGGGGTAATGATGGAAAGCTTTTCACCAACCAAAACATTCATTAGTGTTGATTTTCCAACATTTGGATTTCCGATGATATTTACAAAACCTGCTTTGTGAGCCATGGGACAAAGATAAATTGTTTTTTAACGATTGGTTAAAATATTTCGAAGTTCTTCGTCTATTAATCCTCTTTTTTAAAAAGAAAACACAAGGATATTTGGAAGAAGACTTTTTTTTGGTGTATCTTTGTGGCCCAAATCGCGGGATAGAGCAGTAGGCAGCTCGTCGGGCTCATAACCCGAAGGTCGCTGGTTCGAGTCCAGCTCCCGCTACTAAAACAATAAAACGGTTATACTATTATATAGTTAACCGTTTTTTTATTTTTAATTTAGTCAAATCCAAAGAATGAAATTTTTTAAAGGTTTTCAAAATGAAACTGAAGGATTTTTTTTATAACATAGTAAATCTTGAGGACAATGAGTGGAACATTGCACAAAACCTATTTAAAGAACGTAGTTTTAAAAAAGGAGAATATTTAATTTCAGAAGGGAAAATAGAAAACTATATTAATTTTATCGTTGAAGGTACATGTCGAGCCTTCTATATAAAAAATGGAATTGAATATAACTATGAAATTGGATTAGAGGACGATTGGATTTCTTCTTACAAATCATTTACCAATAATATACCTTCAGATGAATATATACAAGCTGTGACTAATATGAAGGTCTACAGTATTCATAGAGATAGTATACAAAATTTAGTTTCTATTAATCCAAAATTTGCTGTCATTGAGCGTTATATTGTAAATAAGATTGTTATTGATAAAACTGAAAGGTTACGGTCTTTCATCACTGATACTCCAAATGAAAGATATTTAAAACTTATAGAAAGAAAAAAACATCTCATCCAAAAAATACCCTTGAACATACTAGCTTCATATATCGGTATCACTCCTGAATCATTAAGTAGATTGAGAAAAAGACTTTCCGAAAAATAAAATAATTTATTACCCTTCGTCAATTTTGATAGTGAAAATTCAATGTAAATTTGAATTGAAAAATTTACTCATATGAAAATTCAAAAGTTATTGTTGATTGTAATTTTTTTGATAATGGTAACACCTATATCTGCACAAACAGGGGTAAACAGTACAGCCACCTTGGACATTGAAGTCCAAGGCATCGAAAAAGGAGGCATACTTAATTTAGAAATCTCCAGCACCAAGGAAGCTTTCGAATCAGATGAAGATGACGCTGGAGTAGCGGCAAGGATTCAAGAAAAAGTTAGCGGAGGATCATATCAACACTCCTTCAAAATTCCTCCAGGAACTTACGCGGTTAAATTACACATTGACGAAAATGAAAACGGAAAGCTCGATACAAATTTCTTAGGGATACCTAAGGAGCAATATGGAATCTCAAATAATGGTCGATTTTTAAATTTCAAAGCCGCATCATTTATTATCGATACCTATAAAAAAATTCAAATAGAATTGTGATGTGGGCGGCATATGCACATGAGACTTAAAAAATAATAATAAATGAATATCTGTAAAATAATAAACGAATGAAAAACTTCTATTACGAACAAGAAATAAATGCACCTGTTGACAGCATAGATATGTACAAATGGCTAAGAGAGTTGACGGATATTGAATATCAATCATTTTCAAAAGGTCATCAAGCTATGGGACACTTAAACGAAGGCGAATTTGGTGGAATGATAAATGTAGAAATTGTAGGAGGGCTTTTATTAGTCCAACACTACTCAATTAAAGATAAATCAAAAAGTCATGTAAATTCATATTCCGATCAATCAAGAGCTTATTTAATGGGGATAATACCAATAAAAGTTGAAGTAAGTTGGTCACTAAGCGTAGTTGGCATTTCTAATCAAAAAAGTAAGTTTATTTGTGAAGTAGGAGTTTTAATTCCATCTAAAATATTAAGTTTTATTTCAGGCCCAGTGCTTTCATATTCCCTAAAGAGACATCTAAAAGAGGAGGGTGCTCTTTTTGCAAAGGATATTGAAAATAAATTTAAATTGTAACCAGGGTTATTCGTTCATGATAAGGGTCATTATATGATGGGTGTCGATTAAGTCTCTCGGAGTTAAACTGATGTTCGATATTTCGATTGGGTTATCTACAAAGAAACTCCTTGAGAAATCAAGGAGTTTTTATTTTGAGGTCAAGTGATGCTTGCATCGTCTTGAGAACAAAATAAAAAATCAGAGGGCAAAGCAATCGGAGTTTCTTTGGGCTGTTCTCACTATTGGCCCATTCTGGAACAACGTGGAGGAATGAATCCAGCTCCCGCTACTAAAACAATAAAACGGTTATACTATTATATAGTTAACCGTTTTTTTATATATCTTCTTACTCTAATCTTTTTCAAGAATTAATTACTTTTAACTCAATAAAAAAATTAAACATTTTAAGTTTTATACTAATTCACCCCTAAACGTGAATTAATATTTAAAAAAATTAATCATTTTAGCGAAAATTAAAAATTATGAAAAAACTATTCTTGCTTTCCGCTTTATTGATTTTCGCTTGTTCAAGTGATGATGATTCTGAAAACAATCCATTACCAGCTTACACAATTGAGGGTAAATGGTTATGGTCTCCAACAGCAAGTAGTTCAGATTCTAATACAATGTACCTATTTGAAGATGGGATAAGATATACCTATTATTGCACTTCTGAGATTTTTGATGATTGTCAATCTTTGTTTGAATCTTTTCAAGCAAACGACGGGAACCATATTCCTGGCGTAAATCCATATACATTTGAAAATGACACATTAAGAGTTGAGTTACATTTTGGAAATGAATTAGTTGCGCCGCTTATATTTGAGTGTGATGGAGGAAAAGTATATCTTGATGGACCTAACCCTCATCACTTGTACAGATTAAATTCTGGTTGTGAATAATGTGAGAAACTTATAATTTAGTCCAAATGAAAAAGCCTTTAAGATTTAAAATCAATTTAATTTTAAAGGCTTTTTTGTTTTTATTTTTAACAAATGAAGAGATTCATTCTCAGACTGAAATTGACTCTCTTCAATCTATATGGGAAAACACTACAATTAATGATTCCCTAAGATTTGATGCAATACATAAATATTACTACAAATACACTCATGCCACTCCTGACTCTACATTACGAATAACTGACTATCACTATAAATTAGCAAAAGAAAAAAACTCAC